>DEBC01000031.1:46404-83071 GCA_002348365.1 Alphaproteobacteria bacterium UBA2966
AACAGTAGACATTCGAGGGTTTGCAGGCGATAAACACCGCTCAGTTGACGACACCCCGTTCGGCGGAGGCCCAGGAATGGTGCTACGCGCCGATATACTTGCTAAATCGGTCGACAAAGCTGTGGCAATTGCGGGACCTGAGGTGCCAATTATCTACCTGAGCCCGCGTGGTCGACCCTTCGAGCAATCGACGGCAAGGGCTTTGGCGCAGGGCGCGGGTGTGGTCTTGATTTGCGGCAGGTTTGAGGGGATTGACGAGAGGCTCCTCGAGGCCCGGCCAATCGAGGAGGTTAGTCTCGGGGATTTTGTGCTATCGGGCGGCGAGCCGGCCGCAATTGCGGTTATCGACTCAGTGGTTCGCCTCTTGCCTGACGTGATCGGGGATCCGCAGTCGGCATGCGACGATAGCTTTGAGAGAGGATTGTTGGAGTACCCGCAGTATACGCGGCCGCAGGAGTGGGAAGGGCGCAGCGTGCCGGAAGTTTTGCTTTCGGGGCATCACGAGCGAATTTCCCAATGGCGTCGCGAGCAGGCCGAACGGACAACGAGAACGCGCCGGCCGGATCTGTGGAAGCGGTATATGCGGGCGCGGGACGAATTGAGGTGAGGACAATGGACATATTGCAGAAATTCGAGGAAACCCAGGCCGAGAATATTCAGGCCGAACGTCCCGTACCTGAGTTCGGGCCCGGTGATACGGTGCGTGTCATGGTCAAGGTCGTGGAAGGCACCCGTGAACGCTTGCAGGCATTTGAAGGTGTTTGCATCGGTCGGCGGAACCGGGGTCTCAACTCGGCATTCACGGTGCGGAAGATCTCGTACGGCGAAGGGGTCGAGCGAATCTTCCAGCTTTATTCGCCGCAGATCGCGGATATTCAGGTTGTGCGCCGCGGTGATGTACGACGGGCCAAGCTCTACTACCTGCGCGGACTGCGTGGAAAGAAAGCACGCATTGCGGAAAAGCGGGATGATCGGCGATCCGCTGAACCCGGCCCGGCGCAGGCAACAGCGGATTCGGCAGCGGAGAGCGACGCCGCCTCAGATCAGGAATAACACGGCCGGGCCCTGATGGGCCTTACCGCACGCTGGAGCGAATGATGGCGAGTCCTCGGACCCTCCTTGACAAAATCTGGGAAAGCCACGTCGTCAATGTCGACGAGGATGGCGCTTATCTACTGTACATCGACCGTCACCTCGTCCACGAGGTGACGAGTCCGCAAGCCTTCGCAGGTCTCCGCGTTGCGGGTCGGGCAGTGCGCCGACCGGATGCGACTCTGGCCGTGGCCGACCACAACGTCCCGACCACAGATCGTTCAGGCGGAATCGTCGAAGAAGACTCGCGGATTCAAGTAGAGACGCTCGAGGCGAATTGCAGCGAGTTCGGGATCGAATATTACGGCATGGGCGATATCCGGCAGGGCATTGTCCACATCATCGGCCCCGAGCAGGGCATGACCCAGCCGGGTATGACCATTGTCTGTGGCGACTCCCACACCGCGACGCACGGAGCATTTGGCGCTTTGGCCTTCGGCATCGGCACCTCCGAGGTCGAACACGTCCTAGCGACGCAAACCCTGATCCAGCAACGCCCCAAGAACATGCGGATCACGGTCAATGGCCAACCCGGCTTTGGCGTTGAGGCCAAGGACATCATCCTGGCCGTGATCGGCCAGTTGGGCATTGCGGGCGGGAATGGTCACATCATCGAATATGCGGGTGACACGATCAGAAATCTCTCGATGGAAGGGCGGATGACGGTCTGCAACATGTCCATCGAGGCGGGCGCGCGCGCTGGCCTGGTCGCGCCCGACGAAACGACATTCGAGTATCTCAAGGGCAAACCCATGGCGCCCAAGGGAGGTGCCTGGGAGCAGGCCGTCACCAATTGGAGCACGCTGCCTTCAGACGCAGGTGCTGAATACGACACCGAGGTTGCCATAGACGCGGCCGAGATTGCGCCGCAAGTCACCTGGGGAACCAACCCGGAAGAAGTGCTGCCTGTCACCAGTTCGGTCCCCAGCCCGTCCGAGGCAAGTGACGAGGACCGCCAGAAAAAGTGGGCTCGCTCGCTCGAGTACATGGATCTCAAACCCGGCACGCCATTGACAGACGTCAAGATTGATCGCGTTTTCATCGGCTCGTGCACGAACGGGCGAATCGAGGATTTGCGAGCTGCGGCGACGGTCGCCAAGGGTCGAAAAGTGGCCTCTCATGTTGGTGCCATGGTGGTTCCGGGTTCCGGGCTGGTCAAATACCAGGCTGAGGAGGAAGGCCTCGACAAGATTTTCGCTGAAGCCGGCTTCGAGTGGCGCGAACCGGGATGTTCCATGTGCCTCGCTATGAACGCGGACCGGCTCGACCCAGGCGAGCGTTGCGCCTCGACCTCGAATCGCAATTTCGAGGGGCGGCAAGGACGCGGCGGCCGGACGCATCTGATGAGTCCAGCCATGGCGGCAGCGGCGGCGGTCACCGGTCGCCTGGCTGACGTACGCGACCTGACCTAAGGGAGAGAGTGATGGAAGAATTCACGACTTTGACCGGTGTCGCGGCGCCGCTGCCGATGGTTAACATCGACACGGACGCCATCATTCCCAAACAGTTCCTCACGACCATCAAGCGTACCGGCCTGGGTGCCCATCTTTTCAATGACCTGCGCTTCGACGAGGAGGGCAACGAACGGCCTGACTTCGTTCTCAACAAGCCACCGTACCGCGAATCGAAAGTGCTGGTCGCTTTCGACAATTTCGGCTGCGGCTCAAGCCGCGAACACGCGCCATGGGCGCTCTCCGACTTCGGTATTCGTTGCATTATCGCGCCGAATTTCGCCGATATCTTCTACAACAACTGCTTCAAGAACGGGATTTTGCCGATCGCGCTTCCCAAGGAGACTGTCAGTCGCTTGATGGAGGTCGCGGAGAGAGGATCAAACGCGACGCTTTCCATCGACCTGGAAGCGCAGGAAATCTCCGATCCAGACGGTAATATTGTCTCGTTTGATATCGATCCGTTCCGGAAGTACTGCCTCTTGAACGGCCTTGACGATATTGGCCTGACCATGGAGAAGGCCAACTCCATCGACGAGTTTGAGGGTTCGCAACGGGCAAACCAGCCCTGGCTCTACGGCGCAGCGGGCTCCTAGAACAGACACAACCCGGCATTGATTGCCAGAAATGCGGAACCAGTATGGCGTCGAATAAGAACATCCTCTTTCTCCCGGGTGACGGAATCGGGCCGGAAGTCATGGCGGAGGTCCGGCGAATACTGGATTGGCTGGAATCGAAGCGGGCTGTCGGGTTCGATATCAATGAAGGACTCGTCGGGGGCGCCTCATATGACGCCCACGGTACGCCACTGACCGACGACACTCTAGATGCAGCAATGAACGCTGACGCGGTGATGTTCGGAGCCGTGGGCGGCCCCAAATGGGATGATCTCGATTTCTCGTTGAAGCCGGAACGGGGGCTGCTGAAGCTGCGCAAAGAGATGGATTTATTCGCCAACCTGCGGCCGGCGATCGTTTTCGAAGCCCTGGCGGAAGCGTCCACGTTGAAGAAGGAGATTGTCGCCGGACTCGACATCATGATCGTGCGCGAACTGACCGGCGGCATTTATTTCGGTGAACCGCGCGGCATTGAAAGGCTCGCGGACGGAACCCGGAGAGGCGTTAACACCCAGGTTTACACGACCCCCGAAATAGAGCGGGTGGCCCGTGTCGGCTTCGAACTGGCCGCCAAGCGCAACAAACGCGTTTGTTCGGCGGAAAAAGCCAACGTCATGGAGTCGGGCATCCTCTGGCGTGAAGACGTACAGCGTATTCATGACGAGGAGTATCCGGAGATCGAACTGACCCATATGTATGCCGACAATGCGGCGATGCAGCTAGTTCGCGATCCCAAACAGTTCGATGTCATCGTCACGGACAATCTGTTCGGCGACATCTTGTCGGATGAAGCGGCCATGCTGACTGGTTCGTTGGGCATGTTGCCGAGCGCTTCCCTGGGCGCCGCGGACGAAATGGGGCAACGGCGTGCCCTCTACGAGCCGGTCCACGGCAGCGCACCCGACATTACGGGCCAGGGTCTGGCCAATCCATTGGCCTGCGTCCTGAGCCTGGCAATGATGCTGCGGTACTCATTCGATCTGGCAGGCGAGGCCGACCTCATCGAATCCGCCGTGTCCAACGTCCTGTCGGGAGGCCTTCGGACCGCGGATATCATGCAGCCGGGCAAGGCCAAAGTTTCGACGAGCGTCATGGGCGATGCGCTGATCCGGGAGCTCGACAAAATCGGGGCCTAGCAATTCGGCTCGATCGTCACGATATATCGTGACCACTAAGGGAAATGAGTCATGGGTTACAAAGTCGCTGTCGTAGGCGCGACCGGAAACGTCGGTCGCGAAATGCTGCAAGTTCTCTCGGAACGCGGTTTCCCGATCGATGAGATCGCCGCGGTTGCCTCAGAGCGCTCGGCCGGCAGAGAGGTTTCGTTTGGTGATGACGAGGTGCTCAAGGTCCAGGACCTGGAGAACTTCGACTTTTCTGGGTTCGACATCGCGTTGTTTTCGCCCGGGGGTGAAGTCTCAGCGGTCCATGCACCACGTGCAGCGAAAGCGGGATGCGTTGTCATCGACAATACGTCCCATTTCCGCATGGACCCCGACGTCCCGCTGGTCGTCCCCGAGGTGAACGCCGACGCCGTCGCCGGATATACGAAACGCAATATCATCGCCAATCCGAACTGCAGCACGATCCAGATGGTCGTCGCCCTGAAGCCGTTACACGAAGAAGCAAAGATTAAGCGAGTCGTCGTGGCGACCTATCAATCGGTCTCGGGAGCAGGCAACGCGGCGATGGATGAGTTGTTCGAGCAGACCAAGGCGATTTACGTCAATGATCCGCTCGAGCCGAAGGAATTCACGAAGCAGATTGCCTTCAACGTTATTCCGCACATTCAGGACTTCATGGATGATGGTTCCACGAAGGAAGAATGGAAGATGGTCGCGGAAACCAAGAAAATCCTGGATCCCAAGATCATGATTACGGCCACGTGTGCTCGGGTCCCCGTGTTCGTCGGACATTCGGAGGCCGTGAACATCGAATTCGAGAATCCGATCACGGCACAGCGCGCTCGCGAGATCCTTCGTGAGTCGCCTGGCATCATGCTCGTCGACACGCGCGAAGACGGAGGATACATCACCCCGGTGGAAGCGACCGGCGAGTACGCCACCTATGTAAGCCGTGTCCGGGAAGATCCCACGGTGGAAAACGGTCTCAATATCTGGGTGGTTGCGGACAATTTACGGAAGGGTGCGGCGCTCAACTCGGTGCAGATCGCCGAAGTATTGGTCAACCGTCACCTTTCAAACGTGGTTCCTGAGGCGGCCAGTACGGCATAGCAACCTTCGGTGGGCGGGACGCGCTCAGGCGACCTGTACGACCTCGAAAATCTGTGACGGCGCAACGATCTCATTCTGCGCTGGGATGAGCTCCAGCACGTCGGACCTTGCTGCCACTGTTGCTGCCAGGATTCCGTATGTCGATGCGGTTGCAAGTCGCAGTGCAGCCGTGATGTCTCGATCGAGCATGAAATTGCCGAGGAGCAAGGCCGCAAACAGATCCCCCGCTCCAAACAAGCCGCCGGAAAGGCGCGGGGTCGTCACCAGCCAAGCGCCCGCCTCGCCGGCCGCCAGAGTGCCGATCCTGTCAACAGCCACTTCCGACACCGACAAGGATGTGACAACAACCTGCTTTGGGCCCCGGTCGCGAACCTGGTCGCAGGCAGCAAGGGCGTCTGACAACGAGCCGAGGGGGTGTCCCACCAAGTACTCGGTTTCAAACTGATTTGGCGTGATGATGTCGGCAGACGGTATCAGCTGATCGCGAATAAAATGCCGAAGATCCTCTGAAACGAAGAAGCCGTCCTGCTCGTGGCCCATGACCGGATCGCAGCACACGATGAGCCCGGGGTTACCCGTTCTCGCCATCCGAATGGCTTCCTGGACAGCCTGCCCCGATTCCATGTTCCCCAGATACCCTGAGAGCACGGCGTCGCAACGTCGCAGGTAGCCCTGCTCGTCAAGGCCCTGTGCCAGATCGCGAATTTGTGCAGGATCGACAACGCGCCCGCGAAAACCCCCATGCTTTGGATGATTTGAGAACAGAACCGTTGGAATCCCCCAGACTTCATGCCCGAGGCGTTGCAGCGGAAAGATCGCCGCGGAGTTGCCGACGTGCCCATAAACCACGTGGGATTGCAGGGAGAATATGTTCACTTGGAGAATTCCGTCATCGTACGTCGTTGTGGTGAGGAAAGCGTTCGGCAGGCAATGAGGATTCCTTCCTCGCGTTGACTTGGGCCGGACCAAGGTCTTAAATCGACGCATATTTTTGGCGACGGTATGTCGCCCAGCGTACGCGGAGGCACACAACTATGGCCCAGGTCGAAAGGCCACTTTCCCCGCACCTACAAGTCTACAAGCCGCAACTCACCTCTGTATTGTCCATCCTGCACCGCATCACCGGCGTGGGACTGGGAGTCGGAACGCTTTTGCTGGCCTGGTGGCTTGTCTCAGCCGCATACGGACCCGATCATTTTGAAGTCTCTCAGGCCTTTATCGCGTCGTGGTTCGGCCGCCTGCTGCTGTTTGGATTCACCTATTCTCTGTTCTACCACCTGTGCAACGGCATTCGGCATCTGTTCTGGGATGCCGGCTGGGGCTTCGAACTCAAAGCCGCCTATTCGTCAGGCTGGCTCGTCGTCATCGCCTCCATAGGACTCACCGTCGCCAGCTGGATCGCCGGTTATGCGAGTGGGGGTGCGCTATGAGCCACCGCACACCCGCTGGCCGGGTTCATGGCCTTGGCAGCGCTCAGCACGGCGTTGACCACTGGTGGGGGCAGCGCCTGACGGCACTGGCGCTCGTTCCGCTGGTCATTTGGTTTTGTATCTCCCTGGTCGGCCTGGTCGGCGCCGATCACGCCACATTCACAAAATGGCTTTCAACTCCGGGCCGGGCAGTGACCATGCTCCTGCTCATTCTGGCGACCTTCTACCATATGAAATTGGGATTGCAGGTGGTGATCGAGGACTACGTCCACTCCCGCGGATGGAATATCACGCTGCTCGTCTTGAACAGCTTTGCATGTGTGTTGCTCGGTACGGCGTCCGCCTTCGCCGTGATCAAAGTGGCGCTTGGAGGTTGATGGTATGACCGAGGCGTACGACGTCCAGGACCACTACTACGACGCAGTAATCGTCGGCGCCGGCGGTGCTGGCCTGCGCTCGACTTTGGGGATGGCTCATGCCGGCCTAAAAACTGCCTGTATCACCAAGGTTTTCCCAACCCGCAGCCACACCGTGGCGGCACAGGGCGGCATGTCGGCCGCGCTGGGGAACATGGGCGATGACGACTGGCGCTGGCACATGTTCGACACGGTCAAAGGTTCAGACTGGCTGGGCGACCAGGACGCGATCGAATACATGTGCCGCGAAGGACCCGCCGCAGTCATAGAACTAGAGCATTTCGGTGTGCCGTTTTCGCGTACGCCCGAAGGCAAGATTTATCAGCGGGCGTTCGGTGGCATGACGACCCAGTATGGCGAAGGAATCGCCCAGCGCACATGCGCTGCTGCGGATCGGACTGGCCACGCCATCCTCCACACCCTTTACCAGCAGTCCCTGAGACACAACGCCGAGTTCTTCGTCGAGTATTTCGTGATCGACCTGATCATGGATGACGAAGGCGTGTGTCGCGGTGTGGTCTGTTGGAACCTGGACGATGGAACGATTCACAGGTTCCGCGCACATGTCGTCGTGTTGGCGACTGGCGGTTACGGCCGGACCTACTTCTCCTGTACGTCAGCCCATACTTGCACCGGCGATGGTAATGCCATGGTTCTGCGGTCGGGCCTGCCGCTACAGGATATGGAATTCGTTCAGTTCCATCCGACGGGTATCTATGGGGCGGGCTGCCTGATCACAGAAGGTGCGCGTGGTGAGGGTGGCTATCTCGTGAATTCCGAGAACGAACGTTTCATGGAGCGCTACGCCCCGTCGGCCAAAGACCTGGCCTCCCGCGATGTCGTGAGCCGGGCCATGACGATCGAAATTCGAGAAGGCCGAGGCGTTGGCCCCGAGAGTGACCACATTTTCCTGCATCTCGACCACCTTGATCCCGACGTTCTGGAGGAGCGTCTGCCGGGCATCTCGGAGAGCGCACGAATTTTCTCTGGTGTTGATGTCACGAAGGAGCCGATACCGGTCTTACCGACCGTCCACTACAACATGGGCGGCATTCCCACCAATTATCACGGGGAAGTGGTCACCCTTAAGGATGGCGACCCCGACTCCATTGTCCCGGGTCTGATGGCTATCGGCGAGGCTGCGTGCGTGTCCGTGCACGGGGCCAATCGCCTGGGTTCGAATTCACTTCTCGACATCGTGGTATTCGGCCGCGCCGCGGCGCTTAAAGCCGCAGAAAATGTGCGGTCGGGCTCACCCCATAAAACCCTGACCAACGGCGCCGGCGAGCAAGCGCTCGAGCGGCTCGACAAGTACCGCCATGTCAGCGGCGGCACCCCGACCGCGCAAATCCGCCTCAACATGCAGCGCGTCATGCAGACCAACTGTGCCGTGTTCCGCACCGGCGAGATCCTCGACGAAGGCAAGAAGCTGATTGCGGACGTCGTCGCCTCCATGGACGACATCGGCGTTACCGATCGCTCCCTGGTCTGGAATTCAGACCTCGTCGAGACGCTGGAACTGGAGAATCTGCTGCAGCAGGCCGTGGTGACTTTGCATTCTGCCGTCAATCGACAGGAAAGCCGCGGCGCGCATGCTCGAGAAGACTATTCAGAGCGAGATGACGAAGAGTGGATGAAGCACACGCTCAGCTGGCTGGATGAAAAGTATGACGTCACGCTCGACTATCGCCCCGTGCACACCTACACGATGAGCGATGATGTCCAGCACTTCCCGCCGCAAGCACGGGTGTACTGAGTTGCGTGAGGGCATACGCTTGAGATGTGTAATGGCAATTAGAGGACGTCATGGTTGAGTTCAATCTGCCCGCCAATTCAAAGGTGGGCAAAGGCAAAACGGTCAACTCGGCTAACGGCGCTGCCCGGACCAAGACTTTCAAGGTCTATCGCTGGAATCCGGATGACGGCAACAATCCCGTCGTTGACACGTTCGTCATCGACCTCGATCGCTGCGGCCCGATGGTCCTCGACGCCATCATCATGATCAAGAATGAAATCGATCCGACGCTGACGTTCCGGCGTTCGTGCCGAGAAGGCGTTTGCGGCAGCTGTGCCATGAATATCGATGGTACTAACACCCTGGCATGCACCAAGGCAACGGAGGACGTGAGCGGGGATGTCAGTATTTATCCCCTCCCCCATCTTCCGGTGATCAAGGACCTGGTCGGCGACATGTCGATGTTCTACGCACAGTACGCTTCGGTTACTCCGTGGCTTCAGGCGGACAGTCCACCTCCCGAAGGGCAGGAACGCCTCCAATCCCGAGAGGATCGAGCCCAGATTGACGGTCTTTGGGAATGCATCCTGTGCGCATGCTGTTCTACGAGCTGTCCGAGCTACTGGTGGAATGGCGAGCGGTATCTCGGCCCGGCTGCCCTGCTGCAAGCTTATCGCTGGATTGCGGATTCACGCGACGAGGCAACGGGAGAACGGCTCGATGCTTTGGAAGACCCGTTCAGGCTTTACCGCTGTCACACGATCATGAACTGTACGAAAACCTGCCCCAAAAGCCTCAATCCGGCCAAGGCGATCGCCGAAATTAAGAAGAAAATGCTCGAAAGGCGTTAGCCTGGAAGCAGCGTCTCCATCCAGATGGCTTGTCATCGGATGCAATGGATTTGATGGGCGAGAGATATGCCTTTATTGGCTCGGGACGAGACTCCGTACTGCAGTCAGCCCTATTTCAGGTACTTCAGACACGCCATGACTGACGAAGCTCCCGTGGGCATGATGGCAGCCTACCGGTCCCTGGTGCGTGAGGGAACCTGGCAACGCGACCCGACCCAGGAACTGGCAGCCGAGATGTTGCAGATCCTCAACAACCGGCTGACCCACTACGCCCCGTCCAAGCGCAGGAGCTGGGCCGAACGTCTGGGCTTCAAGCAACAAGCTGACGTACGTCAGGGAATATACATCTACGGTGCGGTCGGTCGGGGCAAGTCGGCGCTTATGGACCTGTTCTACGACGGCGCTCCAATCGAAAAGAAACGTCGCGTTCATTTTCATGCATTCATGTTGGACGTGCACGCGCGAATTCACGCCCAACGCCAACGTATCAAGGAAGGTCAGGCCAGATCAGATCCTATCCCTCCCGTCGCAGCGGGAATCGCTGAGGAGGCGATTCTACTTTGCTTCGACGAATTCCAGGTCCACGATCCGGCCGATGCCATGATCCTAAGCCGGCTGTTCTCGGAAATGTTCGAAAATGGTGTGGTGGTCGTTGCGACCTCCAACCGAGCCCCTGATGATCTCTATAAGGGAGGTCTCAATCGGGAGCTGTTCCTGCCTTTCATCGAACTGCTCAAATCGCAAGTGGATGTCCTTGGATTGGAGAGTGCGAGGGACTACCGGCTGGCGCGGCTAAAGACCATGCCCGTGTACTTCACACCTCTTGAATCTTCGACGGAAACCAAGCTTGACGAAGCCTTCGCCAAGCTCACAGATGGAGCAATGCCCACTGCCCAGATACTTGAGGTTCAGGGTCGTTCCATCACCGTGCCCGTTTCCGCTGCAGGGATCGCACGCTTCACTTTTGATGACTTGTGCCGCCAGCCCCTGGGCGCGGCCGACTACATCGAAATCGCGCGACAATTTCACACGCTGTTTCTTTCGGATATTCCCGTCATGGAGGCGAAACACCGAAACGAGGCGAAACGCTTCGTCAATTTGATCGACGTGCTCTATGAGCACGGCGTGAACTTGATATGCAGCGCCGGGGGACCACCTGACCGTTTATACACAGAGGGCCAGGGCACGTTCGAATTCGCCCGTGCCGCATCACGCCTGATGGAGATGCAATCCGAAGAATATCTAGCCGCTGAACACCAGGCCTGACCGCCAGCGACATCCCGTCGGGGACATTCCACTGCTGCGCTACGCCCTGGACGTTCCCCGAACGGAAACGGGTTCTACCAGTTAAACCTGTGAATGGCCGCGACAGGTCGATGACCCGAGCTCATCACGAAGTCCTGAAGAGCGGGAGACGGATCGGATTGACCGTCGCCGATCAGTTCCTCGGCATGAAGGCCGCCCATGACGAAAACCCCGTCGATGCCGGCGGCATTGGCACCGGCGATATCAGTACGCAATGAATCACCGGCCGCGAGAATTCGTTCGCGGGGTACTCCGGCCAACGCCTCGAAACAGAACTCGTAGGGCCGGGCATGGGGCTTACCGTGATAACGTACGTCGCCTCCGAGGTCCTCGTATGCCTTGGCGAGTGATCCCGCGCACAGCACCAGCTTTTCACCCCGCATGACCGAGAGATCTGGGTTGGCGCAGACCATGGGTAGTTCAAGGTCCCGCGCGCGCGCCAACCGATCGGCGTAGTCCGCCGGCCCCTCGCTCTCGTCGTCATAGAGTCCGGTGTTAAGCAAGAAATCTGCGGCTTCTACACTTTCGACCATTTCGAATTCCAGGCCGTCCACCAAACCCCAGTCACGCTGGGGACCTATCAACAGGCAGCGGGTTCCCAGCGCTGCATGCCAGTCATCGAATCGCCGGCTGAGTGCGTCACGCGTGACATCGCCGGACGTGATCACCCGTTCATACTGATCATCCCGAATGCCCATATCGCGCAGACGATCAACAACCTTGTCACTGGGCCGCGGAGCGTTGGACAAGAACAACGCTCTGACGCCGTGCTCCCGGAGCCGATCGAGACACTCGGGAACGCCCGGGTATGGAGCAACACCGTCATGGATCAGTCCCCACATGTCGAGAATCATGGCGTCATAGCGCGGTGCGAGCGTGGACACGCCATCAATGATAGGAACCGTCATTATCACTCCGTTCTCGTTGAGATGAATTCTACGCCGCGTCGCGGCTGGGTCTGGGTTCACCGAAGAGATAGCCTTGCACGAGTTCCAACCCGAGATAGAGCAAACCGATAACCTGCTGCTCCAACTCGACCTCTTCGGCAATAAGATCGATGTCCGATTTCTTCAGAGCCTCTTTCAGATCCTCGATATGGATCGGTGAATCGATCTGGTGGGGATCCGACAGCAGAATGCCCGCATCGACCTTCATGAATCGGGTCTTGCGTTGGGGCAGGACGACGACCGGCTGCAGGTACAGGTCGACACGATTTTTGTGCAACTCCTTCTGCACGATACCGAGAATTTCCTTGTTACTCAGTGTGTCCGACAGAACCTCGGGTATCCTGCGATCAATGCGATCGCTGAGGGGTTCCAGTTCGTCGTCCGCCTGAACTGCCATCGGGCCTTCTTTTCCTGCGAAGCGATGCAAAAGACCCTGAAGGACCCGAATCTCCCCAACGACTTCCTTGTGCGCTTTCCAATCACCGTCAGCGACCGCTTTCTTGATGCGTTCGATCTCCGATGTGGCCTCTTCAAGTCGCGCAGTCAGTTCGGCATTAGTGCGTTGAAGTCCGTCCAACTCGTCGAGAATGTCATCCCTGTCGCCTCGCCTGACGAAGGACTCATGGGCCAGCGCCACAAAGACGAACAGGCAGCCTGCCGACGTCGCCGCAAGAATGGGGGGCAGAGCCAGAGCGCCCTGCACCAGCCATAATCCGGCTGCGACCGCACCAACGGCATACAGTATGAACCCGATCGCATGTATCGTCGGCGTCATGTCAAGAGCCCGGAAAGTCCACTTTGATCACTCAAGGTACCACTCATCGTCAGCGAATTGACCCAGCCACAAAACGATCGCGTCGACGATTTGTCCTAGCGATGATCAGTGTTGGTCCGCCCTCTTCTACCCATTTCCTGCATCGACGCCAACCGCTTGCGCGACGTCAGCAAAGCCGTCTGCTTCCAGGAGAGACGCCAGGTCCCGCTTGATCCGCCCGATGAGCGCCGGACCCTCGAAAACGAGTGCCGTATAGAGCTGAACCAGGCTCGCCCCGGCCCTGATCTTGCGATAGGCGTCAGCACCCGATGAGACTCCACCGGTTCCGATCAATGCGATTCGCCCTTCTGTAAGCCGATACATGTCCGACAGAACGCGTGTCGAGGTTTCGAAAAGGGGCATACCGCTCAATCCACCAACCTCATCCCGGTGTTTACTTTGCAGCACCGGCCGGTGAACTGTGGTGTTACTGACAATGATCCCATCGACACCGCGATTGACGATGACATCGGAAATCGCCCGGCACTCCTCTGACGATAGGTCGGGTGCAATCTTGACCACGAGAGGAGGCAAGACTTGGTCGTCCCCATGAGAGCGGTTGGCACGAAGTCGATCGAGAAGCGCATCCAGAGAGTCGCGTGCCTGTAGAGATCGCAACCCGGGCGTATTGGGCGAGGACACGTTTATTACGAAGTAGTTTGCGAACTCTTGGAGACGTCCCAGTCCCTCAACATAGTCCGCGATGGGGTCGCCACTCTCCTTATTGGCGCCAACGTTCACGCCGACAATACCGGGTCGCCCCTGACGTTGCCGCAATCTTGAGGCAACAACAGCGAGTCCCTCGCTGTTGAACCCGTATCGGTTTATCACCGCTCGGTCCGCATTGAGACGAAAGACGCGTGGCCGTGGATTCCCCGACTGCGGACGGGGTGTGACACTACCGATCTCAACGAATCCGAATCCCAATGCCAGCAGGGCATCTGGCACTTCTGCATGCTTGTCGAAACCCGCGGCCAAACCAACCGGGTTGGGAAAATCCAGACCCATGACCCGCGTCCGCAAGATCGATGAATCCATCTCCCGGTCGCGCCCCGCAGCACCCCAGCGAAGTCCCAGTATTGTCGCGCGATGCGCCGTCTCCGCATCGAGGCAACGAAGTACGGGTGCGGCAATGGGATAGAGATCAATCACTTCTGAGAGAAAATTGCTGTTCGTGGCGGCAACGCGAGCCAGACATATCACTGTTCACGAAGGAAATCCTCCGCCACTTGGCGATTGCTTGTGAACACCTCTGTCCCACGGGTTCGGGCACCTTCTGGACAATCGCGCATTCGCAGATATGCTGCGGCATAGACACCGAATGTTGCGCCATATTACTCATTCAGACTGGAACCGAGCCATGGCCGGAATCTACTACTACGACGGACAATGGTACGACGAGAATCCCAAGATAACGGGACCGATGGATCATGCATTCTGGATGTCGTCTGTGGCGTTCGATGGCGCCCGGGCATTCCAAGGGATGGTACCGGACCTCCAGCCTCATTGTGACCGATTGGTCAGGTCGGCGATCGCCATGGGGCTGAATCCGCCTCTGGAAGCCGTTGAAATTGCTGACTTGTGTCGAGAGGCCGTCCGCAGATTTCCTCAAGATGCCGAGCTGTATATCCGCCCGTTGTTTTATGCGACGGAGGGTTTCGTGCTACCTGAACCCGACAGCACCGAGTGTGTACTCGCGGTTTACGACAGCCCCCTACCAGGCTTTGGTGGCTTTAAGGCATGTTTATCGAGCTTCCGTCGTCCGGCACCTGATATGGCGCCGACGGACGCCAAAGCGTCGTGCTTGTATCCGAATTCACAGCGAGCGCTCCGGGAAGCGGCGGAACGCGGATTTGACAACGCCATCATTCGCGACCCGGTCGGCAATATTGCCGAGTTCGCCACTGCCAATATCTGGATCGCAAAAGACGGGGTAGCGATCACACCGGTCGACAACGGCACCTTTCTCGCGGGTGTCACCCGCAAGCGCGTCATGGAACTTCTCACGGATTCGGGCGTGGAAGTCGAGCAGCAGACTTTGACCTGGGATGACGTGTTCAGCGCTGACGAAGTTTTCAGCACCGGGAATTACGGCAAGGTCATGCCCGTGACGCAATTGGAAGATCGCGACATGCAACCTGGCCCCGTCGCGACCAAGGCATACGACCTCTATTTCGAGTTCGCCAAATCGACCAGCGTTTTCTAGATCCCGATCAGAGCGATCGGCCAACGCTATTCAGCCGCAGCCCCACGACCGACATCGGACAGGTCCTCACCCGCCAGAGCCCGTTGGATGAGTGAGATCGTTTCATCTACACCGTAGAGTGCGATAAACGATCCCATTCTGGGCCCTTTGGATTGCCCAAAAAGAATCTCATACATCGCTCGAAACCAGTCGCGCAGGTTCTCGAACCCGTGTCGTTTCCCGATTTCATACACCTCGTGCTGAATCGTTTCGGCTTCTGCCTCATCCGAAAAGGCCGACAAAGCCTCCGCAAGATCCTCCAAAGCGCCACGCTCCTGATCAGTGGGCGCACGATAATGCTTCATGGGCTTCACGACACCTTCGTAGTAGGCGATGGCGTACCCAACCAGCGAATCCAAAATGGGATGAGACTCTGGAGAAACGTTGTCGGCGTATCGACTGATGAATCCCCACAGAACCGACTTGTCTTCCGGGTTACAGGCGCTTGCCAAATTGAGAAGCATGGCGAAGCTCACGGGGATTACCTCCCCCGGCGGTTGACCGTTGTGAATGTGCCAAACCGGATTCGCGTAACGATCCTCGGGCGACTGGTCAGGGAATTTCTTCAATTGATCGAGATAATCGTCCACGGCCCGTGGAATCACATCGAAATAGAGCCGCTTCGCCTTGCGCGGAGACTGGTACATGTACTGCGACAGGCTCTCCGGAAACGCGTAGCGCAGCCATTCTTCAATGGCGATGCCATTGCCGACTGATTTAGAGATCTTCTCGGCGTTCTCGTCCAAGAAGAGCTCGTACGTGAAGCCTTCAGGAGGACCGCCCTGCAGAATGCGACAGATCCGACTCGATAGTTTGACTGAGTCGATCAGATCCTTGCCCGACATTTCGTAGTCGACGTCAAGCGCAACCCAACGCATCGCCCAGTCTGCCTTCCATTGAAGCTTGCAGTGCCCGCCCGTAACGGGAACTTCAACAGCTCCTCCGCTTTCATCTCGATAGGTTACGGTCCCCGCGTCTATGTCGCGCGATTCGATTGGAACCTGGAGGACGACACCGGTCTTGGGGCAAATGGGCAGGAATGGGCTGTAGGTGGCTCGGCGTTCCGGTCCCAGGGTCGGCAAGATCACTTGTGTGACCTCGTCGTAATGCTCCAGGACGCACATCAAAGTTTCGTCAAACTGGCCGGAACGATAGCATTCGGTCGCCGAGACAAATTCGTAATTGAAGCGGAATTCGTCCAGGAATGACTGCAAACGGGCGTTGTTGTGTTGTCCAAAGCTTTCATGCGTACCGAATGGATCCGGCACGCTGGTCAGCGGTTTGCCCAAGTGCTGTGCGAGCATCTCCTGATTGGGAATGTTGTCCGGCACCTTTCGAAGACCATCCATATCGTCCGAAAAGGCGAACAGGCGGGACGGAACATTGCTGAGCTGCGCAAACGCATTGCGAACCATGGTTGTACGCGCGACCTCTCCAAACGTCCCGATATGCGGGAGTCCCGAAGGCCCGTAACCCGTTTCGAAGAGGACGTACCCCTTCGCGTTCGGACGCGTCTTAATTCGGTCGAGGAGCTTTCCGGCCTCGACGAACGGCCACGCTTTGCTGTCCAACGCCAAATGACGATCAGAATCCATCGATCGCTTGCCAATTTCCTGATGCCGTGCGGTGCGCCGAACCTAGAGCAAAAACGAGCACGTTGGAATCAATAGATGCTCACGAGGTTCGGATGCGCATAGTGGATAGCGGAGGTGCCGGATATAATGTCGGCATGCCGGTTCAGGCCAATAAGTCGGAAAAAGCGGCTCCCAATATTCACATCTCGGTTCCTTCGTCCCCGGTCGTTGCGGCTGGGTTAAGCCGTACGGTCTGGCTCTTGCCGGATGGTGAGGTTATCGAGATCCCGATCGATGAGGCCGCTCGCAGAATTGTGCAGGAGGCTTCCATTGTCTGCTATCGACCCGGCATTGCCCGCAGGCTTGGAGTCCGGCATTTCGAGGCTCTGGATGTTCTCGAATTGATAGCCTTTGTCAGGCCAGCTGAATTCTGCTTGCCAACGCCCGCGGGAATTGCCGATGCACTGGCATTGACGGCACCACAGTCGCTGGAGGATTCGGCCACCACTCTGTATCGCGCAGCAGAAAAACTGCTGCTGGAACTGACAGGGCATCGGAATGATACCGAACTGGTGTCAATCGCCCTCAGCCTTGCAGCCTCGGGCTGGAACTGGGGGCCGTCCGTCCTTGCCGCCCTTGATCTCAATGAGCCACCTGTATCGCCGGAAACAGTTCGAGACGGGCTGTCAATTTGGGAGCGATTACCCGAGTGGGAGGACCGCGCACCTCCACCGCCGCCATATCATGCCCCGGTTTCTCCCCAGGAAGCCGAATCGGAGCTGGATCGATTACTGGGACCCGGAGCAGAAATTCGCCCACAACAACGCGCTTATACTCAATCCGTGGCACCCGCATTTGCGCCTCCGGAGTCAGTCGGAGAGCCCAACATAGTGCTGGCAGAAGCGGGGACCGGCGTCGGCAAGACGTTGGGATACATCTCACCAGCTGGTATTTGGGCGAGCCGGAATGGTGGCACCGTCTGGCTCTCTACGTATACCAAGAACCTTCAACGTCAGATCGATCAGGAACTCGACAAGCTCTTCCCGGATCCATCGGATAAATTGGAAAGGGCAGTCGTCCGAAAAGGTCGAGAGAACTATCTGTGCCTGCTCAACTTCGAAGAGGAAGCGAGCCGGGCGGGTTTGGGAGCCGGCGGCATCGCCCTCGGTCTGATGGCGCGCTGGGCCATGGCGTCGCGCGACGGCGACATGGTCGGCGGAGATTTTCCAGCCTGGCTCAGTCATCTCTTCGGATCCGAACACACGATAGGACTGACCGATCGCAGGGGCGAATGCGTATACTCCGCCTGCCCGCACTATCGCCGATGCTTCATCGAGATTGTCCAGCGTAAGGCGCAGTACGCCGATCTGGTGATCGCAAATCACGCACTGGTCATGATTCAGGCGGCCATGGCCGGCGATGAGCGGGAACTACCTTCGCGCTATGTATTTGACGAAGGACACCATCTCTTCGATGCCGCCGACAGTGCCTTCTCCGCTCATCTGGGCGGTTTGGAAACAGCAGAACTGAGGCATTGGATTCGGGGTGCGGAAGGTCGCCGTCGAAGGCGGGCACGCGGGCTCGAGCGGCGTATCGCTGATCTGATTTCCGAAGACGAGGATGGCGCAAAGGCTTTGGCGGCGGCGGTTCGTGCCGCGGCGGCACTCCCGGAATCGGGTTGGCTCGGGCGCGTCGATAAGAGTGAACCTCACGGCCCGACAGAAGCCTTCCTGGTTTGCGTCCGTGATCATGTTCGATCACGGCAGACCAAAACCGCAAGCGGTTACAGTCTGGAGTCTGACACCACCCACCCCACAGAGGAATTGTCTGAAGCCGCAGGAACGGCGCGCGCAGCTTTGCTTTCACTAGTTGGCCCTCTGGTGACGCTTACCCGTCACCTTGCGGAGCGGCTTGATGCCCAATCAAGCGAGCTGGACACCGCGACCCGAGTGCGCATTGAAGCGGCTGGCCGTAGTTTGAGACGTCGTACTGACACGCTGCGGATGTGGTGTGCCATGCTCGAAGATATCGGAGGGGAGCCGCCCGAAACCTTCATCGACTGGTTCGATGTCAACCGATCAAACGGTAGAGTTATCGATATCGGCATGAGACGGCACTGGCTTGATCCAACGATTCCCTTTGCCGAATCGGTTCTGAGCCGCGCGCACGGCGCGGTGATTACATCGGCAAGCCTGCGGGACCAAAACGACCACGAGGATGAAGATTGGATTGCCGCGGAGATCCGTACAGGCGCCAATCACCTCGCGCTGCCGGCGCGGCGCAGTGCCGTTTCTTCCCCATTCGATTACGGCCAACAGACGCGCGTGCTAATCGTGTCCGATGTGCGCCGGGAAGATCCAGACCAGGTTTCGGCAGCTTACCGGGAGTTGTTCCTGGCCGCGGACGGAGGGGCGCTGGGGTTGTTCACTGCAATTGCGCGCATGCGCCAGGTACGCGCCAATATCGCCGAAGCACTCGAATCCGCTGGATTGCCACTCTATGCCCAGCACGTTGATGCCATCGATACTTCGACGCTCGTCGACATTTTTCGAGCGGAAATTGATTCCTGTTTGCTGGGTACGGATGCGGTTCGTGACGGTGTGGATGTGCCGGGAGAGAGCTTACGCCTCATTGTCTTCGATCGTGTCCCATGGCCTCGGCCGGACATTGTTCACAAGGCGAGACGGTCGATTTTCGGTGGCAATCGTTACGATGACATGATCACGCGTCTTCGACTGAAGCAGGCTTATGGCCGCCTCGTAAGACGTGCCACAGATCGAGGGGTATTCGTCCTGCTCGATAGGATGACGCCCACGCGCCTACTCGATGCTTTCCCTGACGATGTGAACGTGGAACGAGTCGGTCTCGCGGAGGCAGTCGACATCACGCGAGATTTCCTCGCGCCCGCGGGCTAGGTGCTGGACTTGTCGTCTACGCGTCAGGTCCCATATGTTGCGAACGCAATTTGCATATAAAGGGTCCACCACTGATGGAACACGCCGCACTGATTTACACGATGGTAATCATGTCGGCCGCCGACAGCGACATGACAGACAAAGAACTGTTCACCATCGGTGACATTATCCGGACTTTGCCGGTATTCGAGGATTTCGACTCCGAACTTCTTCCGCGAACGGCAGAGGACTGTGCCTCCCTTCTCAGTAAGGAGAACGGACTCGATACGGTGATCGGGTTTATCGACCAGAACCTTCCCGACAATCTCCGTGAAACAGCCTACGTCCTCGCGTGCGAGATCGCCGCGTCAGATGGTCGCCTCGAACCGGAGGAACTCCACCTCCTCGAAATTCTCCGTCACAGTTTGAAGATCGGAAGACTGCCCGCAGCCGCGATCGAACGATGCGTTCGGGCGCGGTATCAACGTCCGTAGGAATCCTTTGACTGAAGGATCGGGTTCCTGACAAGAACGCTTTTGTGAGGAAACTCTGAAATGGGTGCTCTTAACGGCCGGACGATCGGATTCATCGGCCTGGGGTTGATGGGTCGTCCGATGGCGGAGAACCTTCTTGCGGCGGGCGCGAACGTCGTTGGCCACAACCGAAGTCAGGCCGTTGTCGAAGAGCTTTCGGCGAATGGATTGACCGCTGCGGCATCTCCAAAAGGAGTTGCCCAGGTCGTTGACACCCTGATCCTCATGCTGCCTGACACAGACACGGTGGAGCACATTCTCCGGGGTGGGAACGGCGTCATCGAGGGATTGCGGGAAGGTGGCCTGGTCATCGACATGGGTACGACGGCGGTCATGGCGACACGCGAATTTGCCGCTGCGGTCCAAGAAGCAGGCTGCGATTACGTGGATGCCCCTGTATCCGGTGGCGCAGTTGGTGCCGAAGGGGCAACACTCTCGATTATGGCCGGCGGCAGTGAACAAGCATTTTCCTGCGCCAGGCCAATCTTCGAAGTCCTCGGTCAAAACATCAACCACGTCGGAGACGTCGGCGCTGGTCAAGTGACCAAAACGGTCAATCAAGTAATTGTCGGCCTGACCATCGGTGCTGTTTCGGAGGCCCTGGTGCTGGCTGAAACGGCGGGCGTGGATCCCGCAAAGGTCCGAGAGGCCCTAATGGGTGGGTTCGCAACCTCTCGGATCCTCGAATTGCACGGCAAGCGCATGATCGAGAACAACTTCGAACCGGGAGGACGAGCCAAGACCCAGCATAAGGATATGTTCGAGGCGATCGAATTCGCGTCGGCTCTCGGTATCGAACTGCCTGCACTCAATCTCAACCTGGAGCTGTATGACAAACTATTGGAGCGAGGCTGGGGAGAACTGGACCATTCAGCGCTCTATAAGCTGATCAAGGACATCCAGGAATCCTGATCAGCAAAGGGCATCGAATCAGGTGCCGTTCACGAACTCGACGACGGCCGCAACACCGTCATCCCAGTTTTGTTGCTCCGTCCTTCCAGACGCTTTCCGAGGTTTAAAGCTGTGGTCGCCATCGGCAAGCCACTGCAGGTTGATTCCCGGCGCCAATTTATACCCCGCAACATCGCTGCGAGATCCGAGGGCATCTCGCTCACCCTGAACGAAGAGTGCCGGCGTATCGAGATGCACGAGATGATCCACACGCGTTCGATCGGGTTTACCCGGCGGATGGAACGGGTAGCCCAGACAGACCAGACCGGCGATACCGGCATCATCGGCAATCATGCTGGCCACCCTGCCCCCAAGTGACTTACCTCCAATGAACAGGCGGTCCCGCACAACCCCGGTCTGAGTAATTTCCTCGACCGCTTTTTGCCACGAGTCAATGAGCACGGGAGCGCGATCCGGTGGCCTGCGCTTACCATCCTCTCGACGGCGGACCATGTACGGGAACTCGAACCGCGCCACGCGAATGCCGGCAGAAGCGACACCTTCTGCAAAGTGGGCCATGAAAGGACTATCCGAAGGTGCACCCGCACCGTGTGCCAGAACCAGGCATCGAGCAGCGTCGACCGGCCCATCAAAGGTGAAGTCTGTCATGTAATTCCTGAACTGGCTGACTCTTGTGATTTCGGGTCATCCGTGGACCATTACCTGGGCGTTCACGTTGTGGGGCGCAAAGGGCGCTCAATTGCTTGGCTGGAGCTCTGAAGGCGTGTGGTTCTGGTTGGGTAGTTTTACCGAGAACGCACTGAACTCCAGCATATGGGCTGACAAAACCTCCTGATGGATATCGGTATAATGATCGGCGCCTTTGTCGCCGCCGGAGCTGCCGGCAGATTCTCGCCGAGGTTCGAAATCCCGATCTTGTCATTGATGGCCGCGGTATTGGGCGGACTCTTGATGGGATACGGAGCGCGAATCGCTTTCGGCTGCAACATGGGGGCATTCTTTTCGGGCGTCGCTTCGACAAGCCTGCACGGCTGGTTGTGGATTGTCAGCGCGTTGGCGGGCACCTGGATTGGGATCAAGATGAGACCCTGGTTTAACCTCAGAAACAGTTAGCCGGGAAGAATCGACCTGCCATTCTTGAATCTACCAAAAAGTGAGTGACGATGAAGCTGAGAACCGGAGAGCCGTGGATATCCGCACCCGCATATGGGCGGAGCCTCACAGGATTAACCGTGAATCTTCTGGTGCGCGACATCGAGGTCGCAGTGGCTTTTGAACGGCAGGTGCTGGGCGCAAACGTTGTGTATAGCGATGCCGATTTCGCGGGGCTCCGTTTCGGCGAGGCGGAATGGATGCTGCATGCGGGCCACACGTATCAAGACCACCCACTCCATGGCAGCCTGGGCGGCGAAATCGTGAGAGGCATAGGCGCCGAACTTCGGCTTCATGGCTGCGATCCCGACGCTGCCGAAGCTGCGGCACGCGAAGACGGCTATACAATTCTTGAGGGTGCCAGTGACAAGCCGCACGGTTTGAGAGAGGCGTTTATCATCGACCCAGACGGCTATATCTGGGTGCCCGACGTTCCGTCTGGCGAATAGCTGAACCCGTGACGGTCACAAGGATATTTGTCTACCGTCCCAGCGGCGCGCCAAAAATACAGCGCAAAGGGCGCCGACGGCTGTCATGGCAGCCATAAAATGGAACGCGGCGCCACCGAAATGAGCGTACAGGTATCCCGCTAACGGCAATGTAATGCCAAATCCCACCCCCGTTCCCAGCGCCGAATAAATCGACTGTGCGGACGCGGACAGATTTGGGGGTGCCGCCTGCGCGATAAAGTGCACGGCCGCCAGATGAGTTGCGCCAAACGTAAACGCGTGAATTGCCTGGACGAGTAGCAGCGGCATGAGATCCGCTGTCATCCCTGTTACGCCCCAGCGCAAGGTCCCCAAAACCCCTGCCAACGTGAGCAACCATATCGGGCCCAAACGGGCGAGTAGCGCCGCCCCAAATATGAACAAGACGATTTCCGCGATTACGCCCTCGGCCCAGAGCCAGCCGATGACGGTTTCGGAATGACCAACCGCCCGCCAGTAGAGCGTCGCAAATCCGTAGTAAACCGCGTGGCTCGATTGAATGAGGCTGGCGCTGGCGAGAAACAGCAGGAAAACGGGATTGGTCAGCAGTTTGAGCGATGGGGCTTTGCCGCTTCTCTCAGTGGGCCAGCGGGCATCGGGAAGGAAGAAGGTCGAGACCCAGGTCAGCGCGACTGCCGCAACAACCAACGCCAGGACCCAACCCTCAGGGCGCCCCTCCAGAATTCGCCCGCCAACCATCGCAGCAACCACGAAACTGATGGACCCCCAAAGGCGAATTCGCCCGTATTGCAGACTCCACTCATTGGCAACACGAACGGTCAAGTTGTCCGACAATGGAAACAGGGATGAGAGCGCGAATCCAAACAGGCCCGAAATGATCAGCAGGGGCCAAAATCCGTCCGCTGCGGAGAAGAGGATGACAAAGGCCAGCGCCAATCCCGCCAGAACAATCATGGGACGCCGACGATCGCCGCGCTGATCGACGACATGCCCCACAAGCGGATTGGCAAACACCTTCACCCACGTTCCCACCGCAAGAAGAATGCCGATTTCCGCGGCCGTCATCCCCCGGTTTTCCAGCCAGACCGGCCAGAACGGCAGGTACACCCCGATGATGAGGAAAAGGCACCAATAGAATGCCGACAGCCGCACGCCGGGACCTGAGGGGCGTGGAATTCTCCAGCGAACGGCCAGCCAGACGGGATACATTGCGGAACCCAACCTGTCAGACCAGAGGGACGCAGGGCGTAATCATGCCCCCGGCGGGAACTGGGTCGTCGCTACTCACCTGCAATGGATTCAGGGAGGAAGCGCTCACCATAGGCAGGCGTCTTCTCCGGGAGTGGTGGATACTGGGATGCACCTGTGGGCACCGGCCTGATGTCACTGTCCACGTGCGCGTCAATCAGGCACGGCTTCCCGAGCTGCACAGCATGCTCGAGTGCCGCCGCAAAATCCTTGTTGTGTGTCACCGTGATGGCCTCGCAACCAGCGGCGCGCGCCATCATCGCGAAGTCCGGATTGTATCGCTCGCCATCCTTGTAAAAGAGTGTGCCAAGCTCTCGGCCCTGGAACATGCCGAGCTGGATATCGCGAATGGAAGTCCAGCCGAAGTTGTTCCAGACCACCCAGACCGCAGGAATGTTGTACTCCACGGCTGTCGCCAGCACGTGAGGTGTCATCATGAAACTTCCGTCGCCCACCACCGCGACGCACGTGCGCTCTGGAGCCGCGAGCTTGGCACCGAGGACGCCGCTGGTACCGAACCCCATCGCACCAAACCCGAACGCGTTCAACATCGCCTGGGGACGACGTGCTTCCCACAACTGCACGAACCAGTTGTGGTGGGCGCCAACATCCAGAACGAGAATGCCATCGTCAGGCAGGACCTTTCGAACGTCCCGAACAATTCCTTCTGGTGTTGCAGGCGACGAGCTCTGATCAAATTTTGGCGCAAGGAATGACTCCCATTCATTGCGCCAGGACTCGATTTCAGCGCGCCACGCGGCAGTTCGTGCGGGATCGGGCGCGCCGCGTCGGTTCACTTCCTCCAGCAACTGGCGCAGGAAGGTCCTGGCGTCCGCGGCAATGCCCACCTCGGGAGGATACGCGCGCCCCAATTCACCCGCATCGATATCCACGTGAACGAGTTTCGTCGGCGGTATATTCCAGGAGTAGCCGGGCAACCAGCTCGATGAAGATCTATCGTCGAAATGCACGCCGATAGCGAGCAACACGTCGCAGTGCCGGCCCGCCTGATTGGCTTGGTAAACACCGTTTCGGCCATTGTGCCCGATATACAATGGATCCCGGGCATCGATCGCACCCATTCCATTGGGCATGGATCCAACGGGAAACTGCAACGTTTGGACGAGCTCAGTCAGTTCTTCCCCCGCCTCTGATAGCGCCACGCCATGTCCGACGTAGATCAGGGGCTTCTCCGCTGCATATAGAAGATCGGCGACTCGACTGATTTCATCGGGTGACGCTCCGGGCCGCCCGCCGATGGCGTGTCGGTTGGACGGTTGATAGTCGACGTCGTCTTCTTCCTGAAAAACATTGTAGGGAACGTCGACACAAACCGGCCCAGGTCGGCCGGTCGTCGCAACCGCCATCGCCTGGCGCATGGCGACCGGCAGCATGTCGACGCGTGTCGGCTGCAGGCACCGCTTCACATAGGGCTTCACGCTCGATGGGAAATCCGCCGGCTGGTTGCGATAAATCTCTTGAAATGCCCCAAGCCCGAAATGCTGGGTCGGCACATTGGCCGTAATGGCAATGTAAGCAGACGAGTCGAGAAAGGCATTGGCTAGTGGCAGCATCATGTTTACCGAACCCGGTCCACATGAGCTTAACGTAGCCACGGCTTCATGCTTTACGCGCCAGTATGCATCAGCCATATGGCCGGCTGTCTGCTCGTGGCGGGGTGAAATCAGTTTGATTTCGCTCTGACGCTCATACATGGCATCCAGAATTCCAACGTTTCCATGACCGCAAACCCCGAATACATAGGGAACGCCTTCCCGAATCAGGAAATCGACGATGTACTCGCCGCCTTTCATGTTTGGCATGTCAGCCCGCCTTTCCTAGTCGTCCCATACTGAAGATTCCACGTCATCGCCACTTGGAATCAAGTCTCAGAGAACTCTTCCCAGAACCACCACTCTCGTTCTGTCACCCATTCATCAATCTCCCCCCTCAACTGTTTGAAGTGCGGAGTATTTCGGTGAACGGTGTCCGCATCTTTGTCCGCATAAACCTCGAACATCATGAACCGGGTTGGGTCTTCGCGATCCTGGAAAGCACGAAAATCCAGACACCCGTCTTCGACATGGAGACACATTTCCGCGTGTTTTCGAATTCGAGCCTTGAAACGCTCAATGCATTCCGGCTTCAAAACGAGATGTGCAGTATGTACGTAGGACATGTTTCTTTCTCGGTTCGCTGCCAGCTCTTACCAACCCATCTCGCCCAGTTTTTCGATCCCGTCAGGAAAGTCCACATCCGGTTCCGGAGAGATGATCTCCAGGACCACAGGCCCGTCGTAGCCAACCTGCCTCAGAGCGTTACCGACCGCCTCGAAGGGAACGTCTCCCCGGCCAATGGGGTCGTGGCGAAACTCTACTGTCGTCGTATCCGAGATATGGACCAGGTTCATGCGTGACTTGACGAGTTCGATATCGGCAACAGGGTCGTCTTTGGCAAACACGCCATTCGCCACATCGTAGATGAGTGCCAGGCCGTCGCCGTAGTCCAGGTCGTCGAGGACAGCCATCAGATCCTTGGCCTTGGGGAGCCACGTGTACGGGATATTCTCAAACAACAGTTCCGTGCCAGCGCGTTGAGCCTCGGGGACCAGCCGATCGAGACTTTCCTTCAACCAATCCATCATGCGTTCGCGAGGAGCCGCCAACAACGGTCGGGCCAAACCGGGTGAAATCACGACGCCAGGCACGCCCCATTGACCCGCAAGTTCAACAATACTGCTCAGGTAACGGTACGTGTGATCGCGTATTTCACGCGATGGACTCACCATGTTGTTGTCCCAGCCGCCTGGATTGAACGACGTGAACGCCAAGTCCCGGTCGCTGAGCAATTTTCCAATTGCGTCGCGGTCAGCCGTGTCGAGTTCGGCCGCCCATACATGACCCGGGGTCATGATGGCTTCGAACTGGCGATGTCCCTGGTCCGCAAGATGTGACAGGCAATCCGATATCGTCTGAGTCCATATCCATGAAAACGTGTTGATGGAGAATTCTGTATTCGCCATGCCTTCCCCCCGTAAGAAGCCAGCGCAATCGGCCATCTGCGCGGATCACCGGGCACGCTTGGAATTCCCATTATAGGGGTCCCCGTCGTACCGAGATATCTCACCGAATACGCATCGCTTGCCACTGCTTGCCCCCAAAGGTTAGAACCCCGACATCTCGGCCAACAAACGGTTTCCGTGGAATGTCCAAAACATTGCTACTGATGCGCCATGCGAAATCGAGCTGGAACGACCCCGCCGTATCCGATTTCGATCGCAAGTTGAACAAGAGGGGCATCAAGGCGGCAGCGCGCATGGGGACGCATATGCGCGATATGGGAGTCGTCCCCGAATTCACCTTGTGCTCATCCGCACGTCGGGCCAAGGAAACCTGGAATCTTGTTCAGGAATCATTCGACGGATCAGTCGAAGTCAAGATCATGAAGCGGCTTTATCTCGCGTCGCCGACTCAAATTCTGGGCGCAGTTCGCACGGTGCCCGATAGTGTTCGATACCTTTTGGTCTTGGCGCACAATCCCGGCATTCAAGAACTTGCCCATCGTCTATCGAGTGTCCCCAAAGACGACAACGCGCGGAGATTGGGAGAGGCCGTGCGTACCAAGTTTCCGACGGCAGCCCTTGTTATTTTGACCATGGAGATCGGCTCCTGGACTGAAATTGATCTGGGTGGTGGACACCTTGAGGACTTCGTCCGCCCGCGCGAACTGACCTAGAGATGGAACCGGTTTCCTCGCGTATTGGAGAGACGTCAGAGAACACCAGGCGCCAGGTTCTTGTGATCTACAATCCAACCGCCGGCCAGCACAAGCAACACCGCTACGGCGCCGTCATGAATGCTCTGGGAAAGATGGGCGTGACCGTTGTTGAAAAACCTACAACCAAGCGCGGCGACGCCGAACGTCTTGCGTCAGAGATCGCTGCTCATCAGTTCGATGCCGTCGTCATCGCAGGCGGCGACGGGACGATCAATGAAGCCATAAACGGACTTCATGCAGTCTCGCCTCCGCTCGCGATCATACCTTTGGGAACAGCTAACGTGCTGGCGGCTGAACTGGGGCTTGAAGCCGACCCCGATGTCATTGCGCGCACGATTGCCACGGGCGAATCCAATCCCATTCATCTGGGCCTCGCCAATCGGCGCCGCTTCACCATGATGGCGGGGATCGGAATCGATTCGCACGTCGTGCAAGGTGTCTCACCGTCTCTGAAGCGAATGATGGGAAAAGGCGCCTATGTGTGGCAAACGCTGATCGAGCTTTGCCGCTTCCCATCGCCGGCATACACCGTCACGATTGAGAACGTTCGGCACGACGTTGGCTCTGCCGTTTTTGCCAATGGCCACTTCTACGGAGGCCGTTTCGTCACCGCACCGGAGGCCCGCCTGGAAGATCCTGCTCTACATGCTTGTCTGCTGGCCGGAAGAGGCCGTTGGAACCTCGTGCGCTATGGCATGGCATTGACTCGGAACCGGCTCGCGGCGTTGAAAGATGTCCAGACGATCAGGTTCGACAAGGCAGAGATCGAAGGTCCGGTCGGTGATCCTGTACATGCTGACGGCGATATCATAGGGGGCCTCCCCGTCACGGTTGAATTGGACCCACAGCCGGTTCAGGTCGTGCAACCTTCAAACAGTGCGAATTGCTGATACACTGTGCGAACGCTCTCACACTCTAAAGCCAAGAAGTTCTATGACCGGTTCGGAGCAAGACAGGATCGCAGCACGCTGTATGAAGATCTTCCCATCAGACTGCTGATCGAGAACTCTGAATTCGAAGATGCAAACTCCGTTTTGGAATTCGGCTGCGGAACCGGAAGATTGGCGGAGCGCCTGTTGGCCGAACACCTAACGTCGGAAACGGCTTACACGGCGCTGGATATCAGCGACACCATGATCGGTCTGACGCGTGGTCGGCTGGCACAGTGGAATTCACGGGTTGAAGTCCGCCAGACGGCGGGCCAGATGACTCTTGATGCGGATGACTCCAGTTACGATCGGTTCGTCAGCACATATGTCTTCGATCTTCTGAGCATAGGAGATATCGTCAAGCTTCTCGATGAAGCACATCGCGTTTTGCAGCCTGGTGGCCTCATATGCCTGGTTTCGCTGACAGCAGGTCATGGTTTCGGGGCAAAGCTCGCTACCGGCATGTGGCGACTCGCCTACTGGATCAGTCCGGCTGTGATGGGCGGTTGTCGTCCCATTAGGCTGTGGCGATACCTCTTCGCCGATCACTGGGAAGCCAAATTCCGTCGGGTTGTCTGTCCCGGCGGATTGTGCAGCGAAATTCTCATAGCTCGTTGTGTGAAGGAAAACGAACCGGCACGCGCCGATCTTACTTTCGACTTTCAAAGTGCGGTGCGGCGATGAGTTCCCGGGTACCCGACTCGATGTCGTAGGCGTGGAATCGGCTCATCATGCGTCCGTAAAGATGCAAGCTGACGGCGCGTGGCCGATTCTCCGGGACGCCTGTGACATGGATATGGTCTGGGTGCGGGACGAATGTCGTCACGGCACCGGAGGGAAGCAGCACCAAGCCACCCCTTTGAAGCTCAATGCCGAAGTCCCGATCCTGATGAGGATCGGCGTCTGTCCTCATGTACGCCTGTTCTTGGAGGACTCCCTGATGGACGCCCACAACACCTCAGGAACCGTGATCGTGAACCGGCGTCCACTGTCCCGGCTCCCACACCAGGGCAAACAAGGACAGACTATCGTCTTCCGCCGCAAATATCAGATTACGCGCGTAGTGCTCGGGGCTCGCACGGTAATGAGAAGACTCCAGGAAATCGTCGGCGACGCCCAGAAGACACAACATGGCTGGAGCCAAAGCCGTCACGATGCCGGCAGGAACATCATTGCAAGCAACGACTTCCCGACATTGCTGTAGGAAGCGGTCCAGTGAGTAATCAGCCATGGCTTCTGTGGCCTTGATTCTGCGTTATTGCCCCTACCTTAATAGGTGCGGAATCAGAGTCGAGGCGCCAACAGAAATCTAATGGCTGTACTCTTGAATGAAACGTTGGCCATCAGAGTTCTATCCGCTACCGTTCAACCTGAAAGTCCTGGAGACAGTTGCAGCCATGAAAATTGAGATCGCCTACTGCGCAGTTTGAAACTACGAGCCGAGAGCCCTCCGTGTGAGGGATCAGATATTGGCAAGAGTGTCAGACGCAGACATACAGTTGATCAAGGGCAAGACCGGCGACTTCGAGGTCACCGTGGACGGCACCTTGAAATTCTCGAAGCAGGAACTCGGGCGTTTTCCGTCGGACGACGAGACGGTGGCTCTTGCCGGAGCTTGAACGCTAGCGGGGCAGGGATGGAGCGGGCGAGGGGAATCGAACCCCCGTCGTAAGCTTGGGAAGCTTCTGCTCTGCCATTGAGCTACGCCCGCCCGCTGATAGCCCGAGACGACCGTCAATGTCTTGTGTAGATATCACAGTTCTCCCGACACTTGCACGGCGTTCACTCATCCACCCAACCGGGCAGTAAACCTCTCATGCATATCGGCACAATCGAAAAACCAGTCCTGGTGTTTGGAGGACCATACAGAAATCTCGGCGCGACGCAGGCGTTGCTCGACCGTGCCGTCGCACTCGATATTCCACCCGAACGCATGATTTGTACGGGCGACACCGTTGCCTACTGTGCGGAACCCGAGGCCACGACTGATGTCATCAGAACCTCCGGCATGCATGTCGGTGGGTCTGGAGGATCCACGCGATATCGAAGCGGACATCCTTCGGGCACTGGAAATTTCGACTCACGAAACCCACCCTGCATGGCATGCCTCGATGTCGGCCTGACGGTGGATGTGTCAACCAGGGCTCTGGACAACACCGATTCAGGGACCGATATTCTTGTCTGGGTGTGACTTGCCGGGCAGGCAGATTTATTCGGAGTCCAACATGTACAGCCAGAAGACACGGTCGATCGAAGTCACCGTCAAACCGATGTATCTCGATGACCAGTCCTCACCATCAGAAGACCATTATGTTTGGGCCTATTGGGTGCGAATCGACAACCAAGGTTCGGAGACTGTGCAGTTGAGATCACGCTACTGGCATATCACCGATGCGTCCGGCCGAATCCAGGAAGTTCGCGGTGCTGGCGTGGTTGGGGAGCAACCCGTGCTGCAACCCGGTCAGTCTTACGAATATACGAGCGGTACACCCCTTCCGACGCCTTCCGGCATCATGCTCGGTAGTTATGAGATGGAATCTCAGCAAGGTGAAAGGTTTGAGATCGACATTCCGGCATTCTCACTGGATAGCCCTTATCAGGAGAAGTCGATCAACTAGTTGGTATGAGGCGTGTTCACCCCTATGCACATCAGGGTGCCCGTATTTACGGACCCGGAATTTTTGGCTTGATCAGGGCGTTTGACGACCGGATCAAGCGAGACAGAGGAGACAATCATTGACCGCACGCTTGAGTGCCGAATTCCCACAAGACGGTGGGGATGATGATGCTGAATTGGGCCGCCCTACGCGTGAGCAGGCGGAGCAAGCGGTTCGCACCCTGATCGCGTGGGTCGGAGATGACCCGGAGCGCGAAGGTCTTCAAGGAACTCCTGGCCGCGTCACTCGTGCCTATGAGGAGTTTTTTGCAGGCTACGATGATGACCCCGTTGCCTACCTCAAACGTACGTTTGAAGAGGTAGACGGGTATGACGAGATGGTTGTGCTGCGCGACATCCGATTCGAGTCCCACTGCGAGCATCACATGCTGCCCATAATTGGCAGCGTTCACGTCGCTTATCTGCCAACCAACAGGGTGGTCGGAATCAGCAAGCTTGCCCGCGTCGTGGAAGCATATGCGAAGCGTCTGCAAATTCAGGAGAAGATGACAGCCCAGATCGCGAACACGGTGAATGACGTGCTTACCCCGCAAGGCGTCGGCGTTGTTGTCGAAGCCGCGCATCAATGCATGACGATGAGGGGAGTGCATAAACCCGGCGTCACGATGGTGACCAGCCAGATGCTTGGGCGCTTTCGGAGCGATTCCAGAACCCGGCGCGAGTTCATGTCGTTGATCAACCAGCACGCGGGTTCCATAAACCTCTAGGGCGTTCAACACTCTCTACGGCATGATTCATTACGAATCGCGGAGAGTCGTGAAATAGGCATCGGTCAGGTTGCGATGGACTATCGGCCCATCTTCTTCATCGTCGGCATTCTGTTGGTAATGCTTGGCATCGCCATGCTGATTCCTGCCATTGCAGATGGAATTGCGGCAAACCCTGACTGGCGCGTGTTTCTAGCCTCTGCATTCCTGACCTCATTCATCGGCGGCATATTCATTCTGATGAACCGATCTCGCTTCGGCTTTCTGGGCGTGCGCCAAGCCTTCATCCTCACGACCATGAGCTGGATCGTAATTGCCGCATTCGGCGCCCTGCCGTTCATGTTCTCAAATCTCGAGCTGACGTACACCGATTCTTTCTTCGAAGCCATGTCCGGTATCACCACAACAGGCTCTACCGTCGTCACCGGATTGGATTTCGCGTCACCGGGGATTCTGTTGTGGCGGGCGCTTCTTCAATGGCTGGGTGGCATTGGCATCGTCGTCATGGCAATCGCGGTGCTCCCGATGCTCGGCGTCGGCGGGATGCAGTTGTTTCACATGGAGTCGTCGGATCGGTCCGACAAGATGATGCCCCGCGCAGCACAAATCTCGACGACTATTGCAGCGATTTACCTGTTTCTGACGGTTGTCTGTTTTGCAGCATACTGGGCAGCTGGAATGTCGCCCTTTGATGCCATCGCCCATTCCATGACAACAATCGCAACAGGAGGTTTCTCCACGTCAGACGCTTCCATTGGCCATTTCGACTCCTCTGCCGTCCACTGGATCGCCGTGTGCTTCATGATTCTGGGCAGCCTGCCCTTTCTCCTGTACTTCCAGGCTGTGCGAGGACACGTGCACGCTCTCTGGCAAGATACGCAGGTCCGCTGGTTTTGCGGCATCACGGTGTTCGGCCTCGCTACCATGGTCTACTGGCGTTGGAGAACCGCCGACGACGCATTCTGGGATACCTTGCGCGACTGCGCCTTTAACGTAACCTCCATCATCACCGGCACCGGTTATTCCACCGCGGACTACACGACCTGGGGAACTTTCGCCGTTTCCGCATTCTTCTTGTTCATGTTCGTGGGTGGATGTGCGGGCTCCACCTCCTGCAGCATCAAGGCGTTTCGCTTCCAGATCCTGTTTGCGGTTTTACGCACCCAGCTGCTTCGATTGTGGCAACCTCACGGCGTTTTCGTCCCCTACTACAATCGAAAACCTCTGGAAGAGTCGGTCACCCAAGCCGTGATGGTGTTCTTTTTCCTGTTCATTCTGGCCTTTGGACTTCTCACACTGGTCCTGGCCGCCATTGGCCTGGATTTCGTGACGAGTGTTTCCGGAGCTGCAACCGCCATCGCCAATGTGGGTCCCGCTCTCGGTGATATTATTGGCCCCGCGGGTACCTTCACTGCGCTGCCTGATTCCGCCAAGTGGGTCTTAAGTGTTGGCATGCTTCTGGGACGGCTGGAGCTGCTCACGGTCCTGGTCTTGTTCACACCCGGTTTCTGGCGCGCCTGAGCTGAGAAGAGTCGCTGCACCAGAACAATCCATGCGATGTAGACGGTGCGGCTCCGGCAACGCTATCGTGACGCACGGGTCATCTCGTCGCTGTCGTGATCGACGAGTGGCACTATCCTTGTACTGAAAATCCAAATGTCGAGCCCTGATCTCACTGCACTAGAGCTACTTGAGACACTGGTCGCGTTCGATACGACCAGTCGCAATTCGAACTTGGAGCTAATCGATTTCGCCTCCGAATACTTGAAGCGCCACGGCATCGACTCTGAATTGGTCCACGACGAAACTGGAAGCAAGGCGAACCTCTATGCCACGGTCGGCCCGAGACGGGACGGCGGAATCGTTCTCTCCGGCCACACCGATGTGGTCCCCGTCGACGGGCAGGATTGGGACACGGATCCTTTTGTCCTGCACGAATCAGGAGGCAAGTTATACGGCCGCGGGACTGCCGACATGAAAGGTTTCTGCGCAGCTGCTCTGGCCATGGTTCCCGAGTTCCTGAATCGTGAACTCGATGTACCCATTCACCTCGCATTTTCCTACGACGAGGAGGTGGGATGTGTTGGGGTTCACGGACTGGTGCCTCATGTCACCGTTCCAGGCATGACACCAAAAGCCGTCATTGTCGGTGAGCCGACAAGCATGCGGGTTGTCAATGCTCACAAGGGAATTCGTGGATTCCGCACGGTTGTCACCGGATTGGAGGCGCATTCGAGCGCGACCCATAAAGGTGTCAATGCGGTCATGATCGCCGCCGATCTGATCGCATACTTGTCTCGCGTGTCGGGAGAGGAGATTGAAGCTGCCCACCCCGAATCCCGCTTCGATCCGCCTTATACCAGTGTCAGTGTTGGTCCGATCTCTGGTGGCACGGCACTCAATATCATTCCCAAACAGTGCAGTTTCCTGTGGGAGTACCGGGCGCTTCCGGGCCGGAATGAAGAGGAGATTCTTGACGGGTTTACGCGTTACGTGAACGAGATCGTCCTGCCCAAAGCCAAAAGCGTTTCGGAGGCGGCCGACATCGAAACCACGAGCCTGGCCCGCGTCCCTCCGCTTGTTCCAGACAGCGACACGTCCGTCGAGACACTGATCATGGCGCTGGCAGGAACCAACCAGTCATTCACGGTTTCGTACGGCACGGAAGCCGGTGTGTTCCGAGAAGCAGGAATCCCCGCCGTGGTATGTGGTCCAGGCGACATCATGCAGGCACACAGGCCCAATGAATTCATCGCCATATCGGAAATCGAGGCTTGTATAGGCTTCCTGCGCCGTGTCCTCGATCACGTAGCCCAGGATTGAACGTGACAACCTGAGAAATTAGTGCCGAGGTTCTTACCATCGCTAGCCAACAAGTCTTGAAAGAATCCCGCCGGAGGATGGTCCCGTGCCTAGAGAGCATGTTCAACACCATAGCCGCGGTATTGCCCTTTCAACCGGACGAAGCGATCGACTTCCTTGATCTGGGCGGCGGTAGCGTCGTGCTCAGTGAGTTCATTCTTGAACAGTTTCCCAACGCCCACACCACGGTACTGGACTCGTCCGCAGAGGCTCTGGAAAATGCCCGCCAGGCAAATGAACGATTTGGCGACCGGTTCAAGACGTTGCTTCGGGACTTTGCCCGGGAAGATCTTCCCACGAGGTACCACGCGGTCGTCTCCTGTTTGTCTCTCCACCATCTCAACAATATCGAAGTGCGCGGTCTGTATCGCAGCATCTATTCGTCATTGCACGCCGGTGGCATGCTGATTGTTGCGGACCACTTGGCGGCTCCTTCCCAATTGCTTGCCGAGCGGCAGCGTGCTGCCTGGCAGCGCGACGCGAAGATGCTCGGTGCCAGTGACGAAGACATTGCCAATGCGGAGAGCCGGCAAAAGGACGACAACCGGACTCCGGCCCTCGAACACTTGCAGTGGATGTTCAACGTAGGTTTTCGGGATGTTGACGTCTTCTACAAGAACTTGATGTTCTCAGTGCACGGAGGTCGTCGGCCAAGGCTTTGAGATCGAGGGAACGGAAACTCCCTAAATCAAATCCTTTCCCATGTGCTCGCGTATGTTGGCCTCCAGAACAGAGTTCAGATCTTTGATCAGATCTTCGGTCAACTTAAAAAACAACTCATCCTTCTCCGCGAGAGTCATTTCCTCGGGAACCGTTTTGGAACGCACGACTCGAGCGGTGGCAAAAGAATCGCGATATCCGCGATCGCTTCGCACTTCCACGCGAGCCTCCATTGCCGCGTCGTAACGCACTTCCTGCTCCTTATAGAACAGTCCCTGCAGTCCTTTGCGGACCGGCAAGGCAACGGCCACGACCCGAGCATCTTCAATGATGACGCGTCCGCGGCGCGTTTGGCCCGCCGCTTCGATCCGATCGACAACCCATTGCCGCAGTGCGGCCATAGGCGTGATGGGGAACAGATGGTCTACATTCGGTGCGCGATGCGGCGGAACGTAGTTTTCGATGATGTCTACTTCAGCAACGTTCAACCGAATCGTTGGAAGGTGGCTGAATGTGATCTCGGGATAGGTGGGTGTCGGTGCAGGGACTGCACAGGACGTCAGACCAATCAGCAGCAGGACAAGAACGGACAGCTTCAACGTGCGGTCAATGCTGATCATGAATGTGGTGCGTATCGCTGTTGCCTGGATGGCCAATCTTAAAGACGGCGAAAGCACCTGCCTACTACAACGCGTCTAAGAAGGACCGGCTCTCGCCGAAATGATCACGACAGGCACCAGGCGAGAATACCCTTCTGGACGTGCAGACGATTCTCCGCTTCGTCCCAGACAATTGACTGAGGACCGTCGATTACAGCTTCACTTACCTCCTCACCACGGTGCGCAGGCAGGCAGTGCATGAATACCGCGTCCTCCTGCGCATAGCCCATGAGGCATTCGTCCACTCGATACGGAACGAGAAGGTTGTGTCGACGGGCGGCCTCGTCATCGCCCATGGACACCCAAGTGTCCGTGATAACGCAATCGGCATTCGACACAGCCTCTTCGGGGTCATGAGTCACCATGACGCGCGCTCCGTCTTCTTTCGCCTTTGCGAGTTCTGTCGGCGAGGGCGCGAGTTCCGGCGGACACGCCAGCCTCAGCTCAAACTCGAATTGCGCCGAAGCATGCATCCATGTCGTCGCCATGTTGTTTCC
>DEBC01000031.1:83455-87248 GCA_002348365.1 Alphaproteobacteria bacterium UBA2966
GTCATCACGTCTGCCATGACCTGACAGGGATGGGTCCGGTCGGTCAGGCCGTTAATGACGGGAATCGTCGCATGTTCCGCCATCTCAAGGAGGTTTTCATGCGCCGAAGTGCGGATCATGATCGCATCGACGTATCGTGAGAGCACGCGAGCCGTATCGCCTATCGACTCACCTCGACCGAGTTGCATATCGTCCCCGCGCAGCAGAAGGCTCTCGCCGCCGAGTTGCCGCATGGCGACATCGAAGGACACCCGTGTTCGCGTTGACGGCTTTTCAAAGATCATGGCCAGCAAGCGGCCTGCGCAGGGAGTGGAATCATCAGATTCGACCTGGCCGCGGCCTTGCCTGTCCGATTTCATGCGCATTGAGCTGTCTAGTATGCTCCTTAACTTCGACGTCTCAACGGCGTCGATGTCCAGAAAATGCTGGGGTCCGTGCATGAATTCCCTTCACGCAGACGAGCCGCCAAGGCGTCCGCAAACTCCATCGAGTATTTGAACCGCCGAGTCCACTTGGCTTTCGTCGATGATGATGGGCGGCAGGAATCGAACCACGTTTTCTGCCGCTCCAACCGTCAGCAGGCCATCCTCCCGAAGCGCATCGATGACGTCACCAGCCGGCACCACACATTTCAGTCCAATCAGAAGGCCCAGGCCCCGAACCTCTTCAATGACGCCCGGATGTGCATCCGCTATTGCGCCCAGTCTCTGATTCATCAGCCCGGCGATTCGTTGAACGTTGTCGAGAAAACCTTCTTCCAACATGGTATCCAGCACCGACTCCGCCACAGCCATGGCAAGCGGGTTGCCACCGAAGGTCGAACCATGACTACCGGCGCTCATCGCGCCCGCGACCTTCGCCGAAGCGAGGCAAGCCCCTACGGGAAATCCGCCGGCCAGAGCCTTGGCAACGGCCATAACATCGGGAGGCACGTCGTCCCACTCATGCGCGAACAACTTGCCCGTCCGCCCCATCCCCGTCTGAACTTCGTCATAGAACAGCAGAATTCCCTCGGCGTCTGCGATTCCGCGGAGCGCCTTGAGATAGCCGGGGGGCATGGGGTGCACCCCACCCTCGCCCTGAACCGGCTCCACGAGAATTGCAGCCGTCTCGTCCGTAACGGCCTTTTTCATGGCTTCTAAATCGCCATAGGGCACCTGATCGAACCCATCGACGATGGGGCCGAACCCGGCCATATGCTTTTCCTGACGGCCCGCGGCCAGTTCCGCGAGGGTGCGGCCATGAAAGGCGCCCTCAACGGTTACAATTCGCCAGCGTTGAGGACTGCCCGCCTCGTGATGGAACCTGCGGACGGTCTTCAGGCCGGTCTCGACCGCCTCTGCACCTGAGTTGCAGAAGAACACGGCGTCAGCAAACGAGTTTGCAGTCAGCTTGGCCGCCACGCGTTCCTGCTCCGGGATGTGATAGAGGTTGGACACATGCCACAACCTCTCGGCCTGGCGTTTCAGCGCCTCAACCATCTTGGGGTGAGCATGTCCCAGTGCGTTAACCGCAATTCCCGTCGCGAAGTCCAGATACTGCCGACCGTCGGTGTCAAACAAATAGGCCCCCTCGCCCCGTTCAAATGCGATGTCGTACCGTGCATAGGTCTGATAAAGCGGTGTCGTCATGATTCTTAGTCCGCGCACTCTGCGCTTTGTTGATATAGAAACGCGTGCGGAGAAAGCGCGCGAGTATGGTGATGGCGCTTGAGAGTGTCAACGCGTCACGGTGCGCTATGTCTTGAGGCGAAATCCTGTCGCAAACAGCAAATAGCACGTCAAGAGCAGGACGAGGTCCACCCCGATCAGTATGATGACCCCCATCACAAGCGATCCATCAGAGACACCGATAAAGCCATAGCGGAATCCGTCAATTGCATAGAAGAAGGGATTGAGTTCGCTCAACGTATGCCAGATCCCGGGCAGTCGATCGATCGAGTAAAACGTGCCGGACAAGAAAGTCATTGGCGTGACGACAAAGTTGGTAATCACGGCTGTCTGATCGAAACGTTCCGCCCATATGCCGGCGATGACGCCTATGGATGAAAGCATCAATGAACCGGTGATGCCGTAGAATATGATGGCGCCCACGTGATGAACGCCTAAAGGTGCAAACGGGAACATCGCCACGGCGACGGCGCAACCCACGACAATCCCGCGCGTCACACCTCCCATCGCGATGGCGATGGTCAGTTCCGCCGCCGAGAGCGGAGGCATGAGATAATCGACGATGTTTCCCTGAACCTTGGCGACGATGAGGGATGCCATCGAATTCTGAAACGAATTCTGGAACAGGGCCATCATGATAAGGCCGGGCGCGAGAAACTGTAAGTACGGTATGTCACCCACCGTCCTGAGCGCACCCCCCAACGCGAGAGAGAATACAGTCAGGAACAAAAGGGCCGACACCGACGGCGCAATGACCGTTTGCAGGATAATCTTCCGGAACCTCTGTATTTCCTTGACGTAGAGAGTCCAGACACCAAGCCAGTTCACCCGGCCAATTGCCACTGTCGGCGATGACATGCTTAACCTCACACCAAGTTTCCGCGACTGAACGATTCGGTTCCTTGCGCTCCCTTCGCGCCTACGGGTCATACCACGATGTGGTCAGCGTGACGCCGATTAAGCACTGAGCAACTGTTTCACAATCTGATAATCGCCGATTCGGCTGATACGGTAATGAATTGGCTGCTATAATCTCGCCACATTCGGCGCGTAGGGACGGGCTCGAATGAATTGATTGAAATGACTGGATGTGCAGGGAGCCCCCTGTTGACTGTTACGATTTATCATAATCCGCGCTGCAGCAAGTCGCGTGAGACGCTGCAAATATTGGTTGATGATGGTCATCAACCGACGGTCGTTGAGTATCTCAAGACTCCCCCACCGGCCAAGAAACTCGAGGAGCTTCTCGGCATGTTGGGCATGGAGCCAAGGGACTTGATGCGCCGTAAGGAGGCCGCGTACGGCGAGAATGGCCTTAACGATCCAGATTTGTCGCGTGAAGCATTGATCAAGGCCATGGTGGAAAATCCCATCCTGATCGAACGCCCCATTGTGGTTCACGGCGACCGGGCCGCTCTTGGCAGACCTCCCGAAAGCGTGCGGGATATCTTGTAGTCTGATCAGGACTCCGGCAGTCATCCACTGTCTGCGGTGCCGTTACGGACGAGCAAGTTTGGTCAGGTAGGCGTTATCGACGATGTTCAATCACGAAGGAGCACAGCCTGTCGGAATCCCCACTCCCGGAGTTAACGCTTCGTTAATCACTTTGGCGTTGGATTCCAGCCTGGATTCTTAACGCTCGGATGATACCGTAACTATCTGATAGATAAGGTTAATTCGGAGTGGGGCTACCGAAGCATGATGCGGTAATGGAAGAACATTCATCCACAGGCTGGGTGAGGGAAATCCTCGCGCCGTTGCGGTCCTTGTATCGCGACATCGGGATAATTTCGTTCTTCGTCAACCTGCTGGCCCTCGCCGTTCCCGTGTTCACCATGCAGGTGTAAGACCGCGTCATCTTTAATTCCGCCTTGAGCACACTGAACGGGTTGCTCATCGGCATCATGATCGTCTTCGTTTTGGACTATATTTTGCGGAACGCGCGGAGCCGCATGATGCAACGGGCCGCGCTGGAGATCGACGTCAAGGTCGGACAGGCGCTTTACGACAAGATCACGGCCCTACCCATGTCCGAGCTGGGGTCGCGGCCGAGCGCCTACTGGCAAGCCCTGTTCCGGGATGCCGAAACGGTCAGAAACACGCTGTCTGGTCCCACGGCAATC
>DEBC01000123.1:0-4904 GCA_002348365.1 Alphaproteobacteria bacterium UBA2966
GGCCATATCTCGGGCCGTGGAACTGACGCACTTGGACCGAGTGCTCTATCAGCCAATTGACACCTTGTCGAAGGGCTACAAACGGCGGGTCGGTTTGGCTCAGGCGCTTTTGCACGATCCGGACGTGCTGATATTGGACGAGCCAACCGACGGACTGGATCCCAACCAGAAGTTTGAAGTGCGGACCCTCATCCAGGAGATGTCGGGAGAAAAGGCGATTGTCATCTCGACTCATATTCTTGAGGAAGTAGAGGCGGTGTGCAGCCGGGCGGTGATCATTTCCGAGGGGCGAGTCGTTGCGGATGGAACGCCGGAGAATCTCGAAAACAGATCGCGCTATTACAATGCAGTATCGCTGATGTTGGCGTCTGATGACGTCGAAACCATCCGAGGCGCATTGAACGGATTGGCCGGCGTCGTAGATGTCGAGCAACGCGATGCCAAGGGCGGAGACGTGGAACTTGTCGCGCTGGCAGATGGCGGCAGTGACATTCTGGGGGACGTGTCTCGTTTGGTACGCGAGAGCGGCTGGGCAGTTGACCAGATCAGGCTCGAACGCGGTCATCTTGATGAAGTGTTCCGAACCATCACGACCGGTGAATCATCTGAACAGACGGCAGGCGATCATGCATGACACTTGGATCATCTGCCGGCGCGAGTTCAGCGGCTATTTTGCGACACCGCTCGCCTACGTCTTCATCGTCATATTCCTGGCTTCCGTCGGTGCTTTCACATTCTTCTTCGGTAATTTCTTCGTACAAGGCCAGGCCAATCTGGATGCGTTCTTCCTGTTTCATCCGTGGCTCTACCTGTTCCTGATCCCCGCAATCGCCATGCGTCTGTGGGCTGAAGAGCGGAAATCGGGTTCCATAGAATTGCTGCTGACGCTGCCGATCACGACGCTGAGCGCGGTGGTCGGCAAGTTTCTCGCGGCGTGGTCGGTGGCGGGGGTCAGTCTGATATTGACGGCGCCTATCTGGATAACCGTCAACTACTTGGGGTCTCCCGACAATGGCGCCATCCTGGCCGGGTATCTGGGCAGTTTCTTCATGGCGGGAGGGTATCTCGCGATCGGCGCGTTCGTTTCCGCACTCACCCGGAATCAGGTGATTGCGTTCATCATTGCCGCGGCCATCTGCTTTGTGTTCACGGCAAGTGGGTTGGGCGTGGTCCTCGAGTTCTTCAGCGGCTGGGCGCCGCGAGCCCTATTGGACATGGTGGCCGGGTTCAGTTTCCTTGAGCATTTCAAAGATATTGCGCGGGGCGTGATCGACATACGCGATGTCGTGTTTTTCCTTTCCATGATCGTGTTCTTCCTGTTCGCCAATGTCGTCGCCGTTGAATACAAGAAGGGCGGGTGAGCGCCATGTTTGGAGGAAGACAGATTGCGCGTGCCGGCGTCATATCACTCACGGGTTTCGTGCTCGCGGCAATTCTATTCATCGCCACCAACGCCCTGTTTGACGGCTCCGTGCCCGGAGCCCGGATCGACCTGACAGAAGACCGGTTGTTCACGCTGTCGGAAGGTACGCATCAGGTTCTCGCCGAGATCGATGAGCCGATCGAACTCTACTTCTTTTATTCGGAACGTCTCGGACGCGAATTGCCTTTCTATGCGAGTTACAGCCGTCGCGTTCGAGATCTCTTGGCGGAAGTCGTGGCAGCCTCTGGCGGCAAGGTTATTCTCAACGAGTCCAATCCTCAGCCATTTTCAGATGAAGAGGACCGCGCCGTAGCTCTGGGCGTCCAAGGTATTCCAGTGGATCAGGGTGGGGAACTCGTCTATTTCGGGCTGGCCGGCGTGAATTCGGTGGATGATGTGGAACTCGTCCCGTTCTTCCAACCGGAACGCGAAAACCTCCTGGAATACGACCTGGCACAAATGTTCCATGCCTTGTCCAACCCGGAGCCAACCGTTGTCGGAGTGATGAGCTCGCTGCCAATCATGGGTGACATGCGGGCACATATGCAGGGTAGTGTTTCGATCCCGTGGGGAATAGCGGGGCAGCTGCGGACGTTTTTCGACGTCATCAATCTGCCAGAATCAATCGACGATTTGCCCGAGCGCATCGACGTCATGATGGTGATCCATCCCCACACCCTGAGCGCCCGCGTTCAGTACGAACTCGAGCAATTCCTGTTCCGGGGCGGCCGGGCGATGCTGTTTCTCGACCCCAGGTCCGAGTCCGACAGCTCAATTGGTCCGAACGATATCTCCACATCGGCCAACAGCCTGAAGACGTTGTTCGATAAGTGGGGAATAGAAATCCCCGACGGCCAGTTGACGGGTGACCGGACGATGGCCTGGCGCGTCAATGCCGGCACCGCCCAACGCGTTGTGCCCGCCGACTATTTAGTCTGGCTGGCGGTGACTGGCGAGAATATGGATCAGGACGACCCGATAAGCAGTCAGCTTCCTCTGCTAAATATCGCGAGCGCCGGTTATCTCAAAAGCGCAGAGGACTCGCCGCTGACAATCGATCCTCTGATCACGTCGTCCCAGAATTCAGCTCCGGTCAGTGTCGAAGATGTCAAGGGCCTCAACCCGGATATCCTCGGTGTTCTCAAGAAATTCAAGCCGGACGAGAATTCATACGTTATCGCCGCGCGAGTCACGGGTGATGTGGAGACCGCATTTCCGGATGGACCGCCGGACAGGGTGATCAAGAAGACCGAAGAGGAGCTGAAGGAGGAACCGGATCAGCCGCAACTGATGAAGTCAGAGGGTCCGATCAATCTCATGGTCGTCACAGATTCCGATCTTCTCGAAGACCGATTTTGGATTCGCAAGCAAAGCTTCTTCGGTCGCGACGTGGCGCAGCCGATCGCGAGCAACGCCAACTTCGTTATCAATGCCCTCAGCAATCTTGGCGGGAGCGATGAACTGATCGGCCTGCGATCGCGAGGTGTTTCACAACGCCCCTTCACGTTGGTCAACGACCTGCAGAAACAGGCCGAACTGCGCTTGCGCGATACCGAGCGTGAACTTCAGGATAAGTTGAAGGAGCTGGAGGACAAGATCGCCCAGCTCGAGGGCGTTGAGACCCAGACTGATGCGGCCACCGGTGAGATCAAGGTGGAGCTGTCATTGACCGCAGAGCAAACGGATGCTCTGGAAACCCTGCGCCGCGAGATGCTTTCCATTCGGAAGCAACTGCGTGACGTTCAGCGCGGCTTGCGGGAGGACGTGGAGAATCTCGAAACCTGGCTTCAGTTCGTGAACATCGGTCTGGTCCCGCTGATCGTTGCTGCGATCGCGATCATCCTTGGCACCGTTCAGGTTGCGCGCCGGCGGCGCAGCTACAGGGGCGGTTAGGAAAGGGATCGATATGCCAAGAAGCAACGGACTCGTCATCCTCGCCGGCGTGACAGCTGTCACCGTCATTGCCGCCGCGTGGTCTGTCAGCGAACGCTACAGCACAGTTGCGCTGGAACAGCAGGAGGGCGGAGTGGTATTCGCCGGCCTGCAGGAGAAGGTCGGCGATATATCAACTGTCGAGATCTCGCGCGCCGCCGGCAACTTCGTCCTTCGGCGTCAGGCGGATGGCTGGGCCAACTTGGGTGCGGGGGGATACCCCGCACGGCAGGCAAGGATCGAGAAGATGATCGGCGGCCTCGTGGGCCTCTCCTACTTCGAGCCGAAAACCGAGCGTTCCGGCCTTTATCCAAAGATCGGCGTCGAGGATGTCTCGGATGGTGCCAAATCAACGCGCCTGACCGTCAAGGACGAGGTCGGAGCTGTTGTGGCGGATATCATTGTCGGGAACGCGAAGTCGGGTGTGGCCGGCCTGGATCGTGATGGCGTGTATGTCCGGCTGCCCGGTGAAGAACGGGCGTGGCTGGCGGAGGGCTCGCTCGACATACGGTACGATGCCGTCGACTGGTCTGAGCGCCGCGTTGTTCATGTCAGGGCAAGCAAGGTCGGTGTCCTGAGCGTGTCGCATCCCGACGGTGAGGTTGTCGAAATTTACCGCAAGGGTGTCGACGACGCGGATTTGACGGTCAAAAATCTTCCCCAGAACGCAGAGGTCGAGCACCAGTATCAGATCGACTTCATGTCCAATCTCCTGGACGAGGTCTCATTTCTCGACGCCAAACCGGCAGACCAAGTGAGTTTCGAAAAGGAAGGCGGATATACGGCGACTGTCATGTCGACCGATGGACTGGTTGTCATGTTGCGTACCGCGCAACCCGAGGAGGACGAATCCATCTGGGCGCAGTTCGACGCGGATGTGGCCAAGGAATTTGAGGCCACGGAAGACGCCGTGAAAGAGGCTGAACGGATCAAAACGGAACTTGAGGGCTGGGCTTTCCGGCTGCCTCGTTCCAAAACAGACCGACTGAAAATACGTCTCGACGAAATCATCAAGTCAACGGATTCATCCGATCGTAAAGAAGGCTGACCGCCCTTTCGCTGTGCCCACCCTTCCTTGCGATTCCGGCAGCGTCCACACGATTACTCGCTAGTCTTCGCCACTGTCCAGTGGCGGTGGTGTGTTCCCCGTTGCCTGAACGGGACCTCGGTCCGAGAACAGCCCGACAATACTTTGTCCGTCCACATTCGCGATGGGCGGGCGGAAGGAACCGAGTTCATCGCGAAGCACGACGGCGGCGACGCGCGCCTGGGCGACAAAGCGAGACTCGTCGAATCCAAGGCCCGAAATGCTCAGGTCCTGCGCCTCGATTTGGAGCGTCCGACCCTCTTCCGCGGACTGCACCGTGACGTTGGACGATCCCGGCGCGATGAGATTGCGTCCCTGAACGCCCGCCGACTCGACAATCTTATCAACCTGGCCGATCAGTTCTCCGAAACGGGAAGAAATGCGCCTACGCTCTGCGGTGGTCAGATTTCCATCCTGAGCACGCGAGGCGAGCTCTCTCAGATCCAGGAGGATGTCGCGAAT
>DEBC01000123.1:5245-18667 GCA_002348365.1 Alphaproteobacteria bacterium UBA2966
GGCGGCCTTGACCAGTATTTGCGCGCTAACCCAAGGAATGAGCCAAAAAATGGTTAACGAATACGTAGATTCCGCTTGCAATTCATAGTGCCATGAGTCACACAACGCCACCCTTGCGGGCAGATATCGCGGAGGTTTAAACCGCCACTCAGGCGGGGAGGGCTCGAATGAATTCCCAAGCATTGTTGGCCGACGTGTCGGCGACTCAGGATCCGGAAGACGGATACGATTTTTATGTCGAGAAAGATGGTTTGCGGTACGCTGGAACGCATCTGCTGATCGATTTGAATGGTGCCAGCCGTTTGAGCGAACTCGAGACGGTTGAAGACGCCCTTCGACGCGCCGTCTCGGCAACAGGCGCCACACTGCTCGACATCGATTTGCATCACTTTACCCCGCAAGGCGGCATATCCGGTGTCGCGATCCTCGCCGAGTCGCACATGAGCATTCATACCTGGCCCGAGACGCAATTCGCGGCCGTCGACCTGTTTCTTTGCGGCCGTTGTGATGCCTACCATGCGATTCCCATTCTCAAGGAGGTGTTTCAGCCCGATCGCGTCCAGGTAACCGAGCACAAGCGAGGCCTGGTGACTTGACGGAGTGGTTTCACGAAACCCTATATCCGTCAGTCAGGCAATCCTTGCGTATCGACAGGATCATTCATCAGTCCAAGACTGAGTTTCAGGATGTTCTTATATTCGAGAATGAGTTTCTCGGACGCGTACTGGTGCTCGACGATGTCGTTCAGACCACCGAAGCAGACGAGTTTTACTACCATGAGATGTTAAGTCACGTGCCGATCGTCGGTCACGGCGCCGTTCGCTCTGTTCTTATCGTTGGTGGTGGCGACGGAGGTATGCTCGAAGAAGTTCTGAAACATCCGGTGGACAAGGTCGTCCTTGTTGATATCGATGGCGAGGTTGTCGACATTTGTCGCCAGCATTTGCCGTCTGTTTGTGGGAATGCATTCAGCGATCCGCGTTCTGAGCTTGTCATCGGGGATGGCAAGGAATTCGTCGCGTCGACCGAACTGCGGTTCGACCTCATCATAGTAGATTCGACCGATCCGATCGGGCCAGGTGAAGCGTTATTCAGGCGGCCATTCTACCAAGCGTGTCATGACATCTTGAATGTGGGCGGAGTGATTGCCACTCAGAACGGAGTTCCGTTTTTTCAGGCAGAGGAAGTCACTCAGACGCACCGCCATCTCAGAAGCATATTTACGCATTCCGGGTTTTTTGCGTCTCCAGTTCCAATGTACGTCGGTGGGCATATGGCATTCGGGTGGGCAAGCGATCATACGAATTTGTCTGGTATTGACGAGGCAACGATTCGGTCGCGGCTTCAGTCGCGTTCGCTGGAAACGCGCTATTACAATAGTGGCGTGCACGTCGCCTCTTTCGCGCTGCCAACTTGTGTGCAGGATCTGTTGGCTTGATCGATGCGCAGGGCACGGATGGAGAAATTTCCTATATTTTGGAATGACTTAAATACATCTTGAACCAAGGCGATTAGGTCCTACATATACCTTGGCGGTGCCGGAAGGGCCGCTACGGCGTGGGAAGGTGCCACAATTGGACCGACCCGCGGCAGATTGACGCAACGCTCGCTCATACTGAGGAGACCGTCACATGGGCCGCATGTCTCTATTCAACAGTCCCCTCCTGCTCGGATTCGAACACTTCGAACGTACCCTGGACCGTGCCAACCGGGCCGCAAGTGATGGCTATCCTCCGTACAACATCGAAAAGGTGGCGGAGGACGCGCTCCGAATCACTCTGGCAGTGGCAGGGTTTGCTCGCGACGATCTCAGTATCGTCCTGGAGGAAAATCAGCTCGTAATTCGTGGCCGGCAGGCGAAGGACGATGACCGGGTCTACGTCCACCGCGGCATCGCAGCGCGTCAGTTTCAACGCGCATTTGTGCTGGCGGATGGGATTGAAGTCGAAGGCGCAGAACTGGAGAACGGACTGTTGCATGTCGATTTGGTACGGCCGCAACCAGCCACTGTGGCGCGCAGTATCGAGATCAAGTCGGCGACGGATATTCCGGACGGTTCGTCGGGCTCAGGTATCGCGGTAGACGTGACGGGCGAAACAGAGGCGTCGGCTTCCATGACTGACGAGTCCTTGGACTAGAGGCTGTTTGGTAGAAAGGTAAGATCATCATGAACACGCATAATTCGAACCTCACACCCCATGCGATTGCCGCGGCATTCGAGACTCCATATGTCGCGTACATCAAACAGGTCCATGTCAAGGGACAGGACGCCTATGCAATTTTTGCATCGGATGGGACCGAGCTGGCTGTGGTTGATGACCGTGACGTCGCTTTTGCTGCAGCGCTTCAGCACGAGTATCTGCCGGTGAGCGTCCACTGATCGCTGCATGTCGCCACGACACCTTGCGTGGTTTCGCAATCATCCATTTATTCTGAAGGTCGCTCATGAAGGACCGGCGACCAAGTTCAAGGCCTGAAGGCCTGCCGTTATGCTGCGTGGGGCGTCGTTGATCCGCAGATGAGTTCGAGAATGGCTTCTCGATCTTCTGAGCCCCGAATTTTCTCGCAAATCGAGTTGTCTCTGAGCAGCCGGGACACCCAGGCCAGTGCCTTCAAATGATCTGCGCCCGCAGACTCGGGCGCAAGCAAAACGAAGATGAGGTCCACCGGCTGGTCGTCGATGGCATCAAAGTCGACGGGCGTGTCCAGCCTGGCGAACATACCGCATAGCTGCTTCACGTCTTCGAGTTTGCCGTGAGGGATTGCGATGCCGTTACCCACCCCTGTCGTGCCAAGACGTTCGCGCTCCAGGAGCACTTCGAAGATCGTTCTCTCTTCGACGCCGGTCAGCTCAGCGGCGAATCCAGATAGTTCCTGCAGCGCCTGCTTCTTGCTCTCCGCCTTCATCTGAGGAATGACGGCTTCCGGCGTTAGTAACTCAGCAAATTCCATTCAGTAACACTCCAATGGGAGTCTCAATCTGTTAGACGGGATTCTTGGGATCGATCCAGCCGATGTTGCGGTCTTCACGGCGATAGACAACGCTCAAACCACCGTGGGCGCGGTTCCGGAACATCAGAACCGGGGCATTCGCAAGGTCCAGCCGCATCACAGCTTCGCTGACAGTGACAGTTGGAACATTGGTCGTCGATTCCGCGACGATAATCGGTTGCGAATCTTCCGTCGGTTCCTGAACCTCATCCTCCGGCGACAACACGTAGCTTGGCACTTCAATATTCTCGATGGGGGCCGACCTGTGATGATTCCTCAGGCGCCGCTTGTACCGACGTAGTCTCTTCTCTACCCGCTCCGCGGCAGCATCGAAACCCGCATAGGCGTCATCAGCGGGCGCGTGAGACTTCACATAGATTCCTGCACCGACGTGAACTGAGCAATCCACGCGGTGAAGCGGGCCTTCACGCGAAAAGACGACCTGGGCGTCTATTGGATCACCGAAGTACTTTTCGGTGCCCGCGGTGATTCGATCTTTGACATGGTCTCTGAGGGAGTCGCCGACGTCGACTTGTTTCCCGGTAACGGTGATGTGCATGAGTAACTCATCTGGTCCGCGTTTCGGAATTTCCATCTCCGAACTCACGGAAAAATTCAGCCCCGCGAACAGGGCGGCGGGACATTAGGGTCAGGGATTACTCCCTGTCAACCTTGGGCCAGTCGCTCGCGCAATGGCTCGTTACCCAGCCGCCCGTTTTTGGCGCCGACGCTCCACCGAAGACGGTATTCGCATGGCCTCCCGATACTTTGCCACCGTGCGTCGGGCAATGTCGATGTCGGACGAATTCAGGATGTCCACAATTTTGTCATCTGACAGGACGCTATCGATTTTCTCGTTGTCGATAAGTTCCCGGATCCGGTGCCGTACGGACTCTGCCGAATGGGCTTCGCCACCCGATGACGAAGAAAGCGCCGACGTAAAGAAATACTTCATCGGGAAGATGCCACGCGGCGTACTGATGTACTTGTTGGCGGTAACCCGGCTCACGGTGCTTTCGTGCATCTCGATGGCAGAGGCGATATCGCGGAGGTTGAGAGGGCGGAGATATTCGATGCCGAATACAAGGAATGTATCCTGCTGACGGACGAGCTCTGTCGCCACTCGCAGAATCGTATTGGCACGTTGATCGAGAGATTTGACCAGCCAGTTTGCTGAATTCAGACGCTCTGAAAGATACTCCTTCTCTTTCTGGCTCTTGGCTTGATCATTTATCTCAGCGTAATAGCGCGTGTTGACGAGGACGTTTGGCAGAGTGTCGTTGTTGAGTTCGATCTGCCACCCGCCACCCGGGTTTGGACGAACAAACACATCTGGCACGACAGGCTGAACAACTTCACTGCCAAACAACAGCCCAGGCTTCGGATTGAGCGCCCGGATCTCTGAAGCCATCTCCGTTATGTCTTCAGTGTCGACACTGCAGAGTTTGGCGAGACCCGAATAATCATGTCGGGCGAGCAGATCCAGATTGTCCAGGAAACACTGCATCGCCGGGTCGAGGCGATCCAGTTCACGCAATTGCGCCGCGAGACACTCACTGAGATCCCGGGCCAGTACACCCGGCGGGTCGAACGTCTGGAGAACGCTCAGCGTTGCCTCGACGCGTTCACGGGAACACCCGACCATTTCGCCAATGCCGTCGAGGTCACCGGCGATATACCCGGCCTCATCGACAGTATCGATGACATGCATGCCGATGATTCGATCGACGGGATCGTCGACATCCACGCCCAGTTGGTTGAGCAAGTGTTCTTTCAGCGAAATATCCCGGCTGAGCGTCTGCTCGAGCCCGATGGCATCTTCGTCAAAGTCGTTGCGGCGGGAGGTGCTGCGGAGCGTGGCAAACTCGTTTTGTGGGCCAAGCTGCCTCGGAGCCGCGTCGGCTTCGAACACCTCCTCATAGTTCATGTCGAGCGGTGCATCGGACGTTTCGGCAAATATCTCCGCTTCCGAAAGCTGGGCTGCGTCAGGGACAACGGTGTCCTGGTCATCGAAAGTCTCGGGCGCGGTGTCTTCAGAGCTCTCGGAACCTCGATCCTGATCCATGCCGTCATTGTCGCCCCGCTGGGGGGGCTCAGGGTCCGCATGTTCCAGAAGTGGGTTCTGCTCTACTTCTTGCTCCACGTAAGCGACAAGTTCGAGGTTTGTAAGCTGGAGCAGTTTGATCGCTTGCTGCAACTGCGGCGTCATCACCAACGCATGGCTTTGCCGCATTTCCAGTTTTGGAGAAAGAGCCATGACTTACCCTACAAACTAAAACGATCCCCGAGATAGACGCGACGGACGTCTTCATGGGCGACGATGTCGGACGGTACGCCTTCGAGCAGAAGTTGACCCTCATGAAGAATATAAGCGCGATCAATGATGTCGAGGGTCTCGCGAACATTGTGGTCGGTGATCAGCACCCCGATTCCGCGGTGTTTGAGATGCGACACCAGGTCTCGGATATCGCCGACGGCGATCGGATCGATTCCGGCCAACGGCTCGTCGAGCATCATAAAGCTTGGACGGGAAGCCAGGGCGCGGGCGATTTCCACCCTTCGCCGTTCGCCGCCCGACAAGGCGACTGCCGGTGTCCGCCGTAGATGCGAAATCGAAAATTCCGCGAGCAGGTCGTCCAGCATGGCTTCGCGCGTATCACGTACGGGCTCGACGACCTCGAGGACGGCACGAATGTTGTTCTCGACCGTAAGACCTCGAAATATGGAAGCCTCCTGGGGCAGATACCCGATACCGAGGCGCGCGCGTCTGTACATGGGTAAATCGGTAAGATCGTGGCCGTCCAGGATGATCGACCCGTAGTCAGGTGAAACGAGCCCTGTGATTATGTAGAAACAGGTGGTCTTTCCAGCACCATTGGGACCCAGCAGCCCAACCGCTTCTCCACGTTGCACGGTTAACGTGACGTCACGCAGCACCGGACGCTTTTTGAAGCGTTTTCCGATGTTGCTGGCAAGGAGCCCCTGGTTGTCGGAAACCAGTTTTGGCGCCGAACCCGGAGTTCCTGCCCCATCGTTGTTGTGGGGCATGGGCATTTGATCAGACATTTAGCACTCGATAGGCGTTACTGTCCGCCCGAAACAGTCTACGAATTGTTAACGAAACCATCACATTTCATATATCAGTTCGCTTATCTCTTTGGAACGAACAGACTGCGAACTCGGCCACCCGACCGGGTTGCACCCACCCCGCCGTCCACCACGCTCTGTCCGGTAACCAGATTGAGAAGCAGTCGATTGCCGCGAATTACGTTCTCACCCCTGGTCAGGACGACATTTTGCGTGAGCGTGATCAAGCCGTTTTCCACGTCATAGACACCGACATCTCCCTGTGCCGTCTCTTGACTTGAAGCAAGGAACACAGAGCCCTCTGCATCTATTCGGCTGATCGCATTGACACCTGCCTCACTATTCTCCGAGCTCCGATAGTGCACGGTGAGCTGGTCCGCCCGGAGACGCATCTCGCCCTGGAGGGCGTCCACGTTCCCGCGGAAAATCGCGATATTTTGATCCTGCTTGACCTCCAGGGAGTCAGCGGTGATTTCGATGGGCTGATCCGTATCCAGTTTGGATAGCGGTGTGGTTTGTCCGGCACCGGGCCCCGTTGCCAATACCCAGATACTCATTGCCAGCAAGGCAGTAAGCAATGTGCGGACCGACGCAACACTGCCGAATCGTGATTGACTAACGGACATCATCCGTCACCGTGTGGCCGGATGGTCATGCGCACGTTATCGCGAAACAGCAGTCGTTTGCCCTGATCGACGACGCGGAAGCTGTCTGCGTGCAACGTGCCGAAAGGTCCGTGTCCCTGCACGGGTGCGTCACTCTCTGCGATGCTGTTTTGCAGGTCGATGTGTGCAGTCTCCGCATGAAACTCATATCCGATGTCGGAGAATATATTCACGGGTCCGGCAAGCTGCAGAGTCTGTCGGGCGCGATCATAGCGCCCGCTTGAAGCCATCACAGACATCCACACGCCATTGTCGAGCGTCATGTCAGCCTGCAGCGCCACCATCTCAATCAGGTCCGGGCTTCCCGGTTCTTGGGTCGCCTGGTTCGCCGTTACGAGAAAAGGCCGATTGTTGGCGTCCGTGCCGACGTAGCGCGCGTTTGCCATGCCGGGCGTCTCAGCTTCGGTTGAGTTTGTTTCCGCGAACGTCAATGCGATCTCCTGCGGATCATCATGTGCGGCGGGCCAGGCGAGGATAAGTCCTGCAATGGCAGCCGCCGACAATGGCAGAACGATTTTCATGGTGCCCACAAAGCGGCTGTAAAATGCCCCAAGCCTTCGTGTCCCGGTGGTCGAAGGCGTGAGGGCCGCCGCGGTGCGGGCATGACGCTCCGAGCGAACCATCCTTTGAACAGGTGCGCGATTGCTCATACCACACCGGCACGAAGACAATCGTGAATGTGGACGATGCCCACGACCTCTTGTTCATCAACAACAAACAGGCTTGTGACCGGCTTGGCATGCGCATTCATGGCACGGACGGCCTCAGCAGCAAGGGCTTGCGGGCGAATAGACCGGGGGTCAGGTGTCATCACATCCTTGGCCGAGAGGTCGAGAAGCCTGTCATCCATGTGACGTCGCAGGTCGCCGTCGGTGATGATGCCCATCAAACGGCCGTCGGCCGGATTGACGATACCTACACAGCCAAAACTCTTCGCTGTCATGGCAACGATCACTTCGGTCATGGCCATGTCCGGCGACACCAGGGGGATTGAGTCCCCCGTGTGCATGATCTCGGACACCCGGATAAGGCGCTGACCGAGTTTTCCGTCGGGATGCAGCACGTGAAAATCGTCGGGCGAGAACCCTCTGCGCTCTAACAGCGCGACGGCGAGGGCATCCCCCAGAGCCAGCATCATGGTGCTGGAGGTTGTTGGTGCCAATCCCATAGGACAGGCTTCAGGAACAGAGGGCAGGGTCAGAACGATGTCAGCTGCCGCACCGAGTGCGCTGTCAGCCTCGCTGACGATCCCGATGAGCGGTAACTGGAATCGACGCGAAAAAGAGATAATTGCTGAGAGCTCGGGTGTTTCACCTGAATTCGAGAGCGCTACAACGACATCGTCCTTGGCGATCATGCCCAGATCCCCGTGTCCGGCCTCTCCCGGATGGACGTACAGGGCAGGTGACCCGGTCGAAGACAGCGTGGACGCGATCTTGCGGGCAATGTGTCCACTCTTTCCCATACCGGTAACAACGATCCGGCCTGAGGTGCCCGCCAGCGCCTCGATGGCGGCCGTAAACGCACTGTCCAAGTGGTGATTCAGGGCCTCGAGCCCCTGAATTTCGATGGAGAGTACCCGCCTGGCGGCATTCAGATCGGCTTCACGCTTCGAATCTGAGGCGGTTGGGACCTGTTCGGTGTTCATGACCGCAAACGGCTTCCTTATCAAGGCCCCGACTTCGCGGGACGGTGCCATGTCCTAAAAAGCGGAACTAGAAATTCATTATGCCTGGTTGAGGGCATTGTAAAATTCAAATGCGCACCGTCGCTGAGATTTCAATGCGCAAATATATCGTCTTCGGACCAGCCGGCGAGGTCGAGTTCGGCTCGTACCGGAAGAAATGCAAAACAGGAATTAGCGAAATGCGTTCGACCTTCTCGCTCCAGCATTTCGTCGAGCCGCATTTTTAATTTGTGCAGATGCAGGACGTCCGAGGCCGCATACTCCAACTGCTCCTGACTTAGGGAATCGGCGCCCCAGTCCGATGACTGCTGTTGCTTGCTGAGATCGACCCTCAGGAGTTCCCTACAGATATCCTTGAGACCGTGCCGATCCGTATAGGTTCGTGTGAGTTTCGACGCGATCTTTGTGCAGTAGACCGGAGAACAGAGAATGTTCAGATGCTGGCGGATTGCGGCCAGGTCGAATCGGGCAAAGTGAAAAATCTTGGTTACGTCAGGATTGGTAAAAAGGGCGGCGAGGTTGGGCGCATTGAACCCATAGCGATCAAACTGGACGAGATGGCTGTCGCCATCTCCGGCCGACAGTTGCACCACGCACAGCCTGTCGCGTTTGGGATTGAGCCCCAGCGTTTCCGTGTCAACGGCGACACTCGATCCAAAATCAAGATCAGCGGGAATATCGCCCTTATGGAGTTCGATCGCCATGATGTTGCCTTGCAAGTTCCCGCCCGGATTCACGACAGGCGGGTGGTGCCCAGGAGAAGACTCGAACTTCCACGACCATACGGCCACTAGCACCTGAAGCTAGCGCGTCTACCAATTCCGCCACCTGGGCTCAGCGTCACCAGTCGTTACCGTTGTGTACGAGCGATGTCAACGGCACAGAATCAGGTGTTTGCCCGCTTTGATGGATTGAGGCCCTCCTTCAACGCTTGCCTGATGGTTTCGCAAACGACAATACTAGTGTCTTGGATAGGAGAATTGCGGCGTTGAAGTTCAGCGTGGCGCGCGTTTCTGATCCGATGAGAATGCTGGATCAACTGCCTGACCGCGTGTGATCGCAGAACTGGAGGTCCTCAATCCCATATGGAAGTGGGGTACTGGGGGCATTAATTCCATTGCGCTGTAACTGCTTGTTGCATGTGCCGGGAGTAGGAATGTGGCCAATCGGTTGGTAACGGTTTTCGGTGGATCGGGATTCATCGGACGACATCTTGTGAAGCGTCTCGCCGCGTCGGGGGATCGGGTCTGTGTGGCGGTCAGGGACGTCGAGAGTGCACGCTTCCTCAAACCTATGGGCGATGTGGGCCAGGTGGTCCCGGTACCCGCCAATATTCGCGACGACGACAGTGTGAATGCCGCCGTTCAGGGAGCTGACGCTGTCGTCACGTCGGTTGGCGTCCTCTTCAATCGTGGGCATCAAACGTTCGGATCGATCCATGTGGACGGCGCTGAGCGAGTCGCGAAAGCTGCCGCCTCTGCGGGAGCCAAAAGGCTGGTGCACGTTTCTGCTTTGGGCGCGGATCCGGAGTCGTCATCGGCGTATGCACGTTCCAAGGCGGAGGGCGAGGCACGAGTCCGGGAGGCTTTCCCCGGGGCCACCGTGGTGCGACCGGGTGTGGTATTCGGAGCCGAAGACCAATTCTTTAACCGATTTGCCGCCCTGGCCCGGTTGGCGCCGGCGCTGCCCATTTTTGGCCACGGTCTGTTCGATGCAGGTAGCGCTCGATTGCAACCGGTTTACGTCGGTGATGTTGCCGAGGCTATTGTCCGCATATTGGATGACGGCTCGACAATGGGCGAAACCTTCGAACTCGGCGGTCCTCGAACCTATACCTATAAGGAGATTATGGAACTGGTACTGCAGGAAACCGGCCGACAACGCCTGCTGGTTCCGGTCCCGTTCTGGGCAGGAAAGATCAAAGCGGCAGTTTTGGAGCTGCTGCCAACGCCACCGTTAACGCGTGACCAGCTCGAATTGCTGGCGACTGACAACGTGCTCAGCGACCATGCGAAGGGCTTGTCTGATTTGGGACTAATGCCCAGCTCGGTAGAAGCCATCGTGCCTCGGTACCTTGAACGATACCGGCGTCGTGCAACTCGTAGCCCGGTGACATCGTCCTGAATAAACCTGAATCGGACACTGCTGGAAAAGCCTGACGGCCGGAGAACCGGCTGGGGCAATTTACGCAGCCCCCAAACTGATCAAGCGAAGTCACGCGTTCTGCCGGGTCGCGATCAGTTCCATGCGGCGTTCCCCGTGCGCCGGCGCAATGCGTCGCTGATGATGCAGAACGAAATTAACAGAACAGTTCGCTGAGGCCGGAAGGTGTCCTAAGAGTACACCCAGTAAAGCAGTCCAGCTCCCAGCAAAATTCGGTAGACGACGAACGGCGTAAAGTTCTGGTGTCGAAGCCATGCCATGAAAAGTGAGATGGCAAGGAGTGCGGCAGCTAGGGCACAAGCCGCGGCCACTACTGCATCAGAACTCAGGGTACCGCTCGGCGAGGTCATGATGCCGTAGACGCTAATGCTTCCCGCAGCAAGGATCGTGGGGATCGAGAGGAGCATCGAGAAGCGAGCCGACTCGCCTCGCTCGAATCCCAGCAGCCGGGCAGCCGTTATTGTGATACCGGACCGGCTCGTCCCAGGGATAAGTGCCGCGATCTGGGCGATCCCGATCGCCAGGGCCGCTCCCATCTGCATTTGCTCGACGCGGCGCGCTGTCATGCCGATGCGATCGGCAATGAACAACAGGATCCCAAAACCCAGCATGCTCCATCCGATGACCTCGGCGCTGCGCCACAAGCCTGTCATGTCGAAGTAGATCACGCCGGCGCCCGCACCGATGATCGGTATCGTGGCAATGATCAAGTTCGCTGCCAATCGGGTATCCGCAGAAGAGCGGCCGCCAAACAAGCGAATCAGCCCCCTGAGGGCGGACCAGGAGTCTCGCCAGAAATAGCACACCACAGCACCCAGGGTGCCGACGTGGACAGCAATATCGATCTCGAGACCTTGATCGTGCCAGCTGGTCAAAATCGGCACCAACGCAAGATGGCCAGAAGAAGAAATTGGCAGGAACTCTGTGATCCCCTGCACGGAGGCCAGGATGGCAATGTGAAGCGGCGACATCAGCGTTGCGGGACTCTGGGCAGCCGAGGAATTAGATGTTCACGCATGCTGTGCCTGATGGGCCTTGAATGGGCAATACGCTTATAACACCACATCCCAGACACCCCAAGATTACATATAGGACAGAATTGGTACTAAATTCACATCCGAAGTCCCGGCGCAAATTATTGAAATATAGATAGAAATAGGGCCATGGTTCATAAGTCAGTAATGGTGACTTAAATTCGACTTTTTCTGGCGCTTTAAGAAGTTATCAGGTATCAGTCTCAGCAACACCCGGATGCCCATTGGGGGGACATCGGCAAAAATACAATGAAATCGGGGTAGCTCCATGTCGGAGCAGATGCTGAAATTTGTAAACACGGGCAGACGCATGCCGGAAAAGCGGCTTGCGGAGAAGCGCGTTCGTGATTTTGATGAGATTTTCGCGACCTTTAAACTAGAGCCCGCTGCAGAGCAGGCGTCGCGGTGTTCACAATGCGGCATCCCGTATTGTCAGATTCATTGCCCGGTACACAACCACATCCCTGACTGGCTGAAGCTGACGGTCGAGGGTCGAATGGAGGAGGCGTATGAGCTTTCCTCCCGAACGAACAATCTGCCCGAAGTGTGCGGCCGGATCTGTCCTCAGGACCGCCTTTGCGAGGGCAATTGCGTCATCGAGCAGGCGGGTCACGGGACCGTAACGATCGGGTCGGTGGAGACGTACATCACGGAAACCGCCTTCGCCAATGGCTGGGTCAAGCCGCCGATGCCCAAGCAGGAACTCGAGCAGTCCGTGGGTATCATCGGCGCGGGCCCCGCCGGTATGGCCGCAGCGGAGCAACTGCGGCGAGCGGGTTACCAAGTCGACGTATACGATCGTTACGATCGGGTCGGCGGTCTTCTGGTCTACGGTATCCCGGGCTTCAAACTGGAGAAACCTGTTGTGGAGCGCCGGGCCCAATTGCTTCGGGAGGGCGGCATTCGATTCCATCTCGAGTTCGAAGTCGGTCGGGACGCTCCGCTCGAGGAATTGCGAACCAAGCATGACGCCATCTTGATCTGTACGGGTGTCTATAAGTTCCGGGACATCTCCGTGCCCGGAGTGGGATTCCCGGAAATCAAACAGGCACTCGATTATCTCACTGCATCGAACCGGAAGGGCCTTGGGGATCAGGTGCCGGACTTCGATTCCGGATTATTGAATGCGGCCGGTAAGCGCGTCGTCGTTATCGGCGGGGGCGACACGGCGATGGACTGTGTCAGGACTGCCGTGCGTCAAGGTGCGGAGTCAGTGAAATGCCTGTACCGCCGTGACCGGGAGAACATGCCAGGCAGCATGCGTGAAGTATCCCATGCCGAAGAGGAAGGCGTGGAATTTGTCTGGCTGACGTCACCCGAGGCGTTTCTGGGTGACGGCAGACTCGAGGGTGTTCGTGCAATTCGTATGCGGTTGGGGTCACCGGATTCATCGGGCCGGCAAACGCCTCGGCCCATGGCCGGTTCCAGCCATGTCGTCGATGCCGATTTGGCGATCAACGCTTTGGGTTTTGATCCCGAAGACATTCCCGGAATGTTCGGGGCACCGGACCTTGCGGTAAGCCAGTGGGGAACCATTCAGATCGATTTCAGAACCATGATGACCAGTATGGATGGAGTCTTTGCGGCCGGAGATATCGTGCGCGGTGCATCCCTCGTTGTTTGGGCCATTCGTGACGCACGCGACGCAGCAGCCAGCATGGACTCGTACCTGCGGGCAAAACGCGAACCAGAACTGGCCGAGGTGGCCCTGGCGGGCTAGCGGGGACGGAGTACTGCAATGAGCGCAACTGAAGATCGAGACGAACCAGCTGCCGAATTCGCCAGGACATGGCCC
>DEBC01000096.1 GCA_002348365.1 Alphaproteobacteria bacterium UBA2966
ACGCTGACGGCGGCGATCACGAAGGTGATGTCTGAAGCGGGTGGAGGCGACTTCACACCGTTTGATTCGATTGACAAGGCACCGGAGGAGAAGGCGCGGGGTATCACGATCGCGACGGCGCACGTTGAGTACGAGACGGATAACCGTCACTACGCGCACGTGGACTGCCCGGGTCACGCGGATTACGTGAAGAACATGATCACGGGCGCGGCACAGATGGATGGAGCGATCCTGGTTGTGTCGGCGGCGGACGGTCCGATGCCGCAGACGCGTGAGCACATCCTACTGGCACGTCAGGTTGGTGTTCCGGCGATCGTTGTGTACATGAACAAGGTTGACCAGGTGGACGACCCTGAGCTTTTGGAGCTTGTTGAGCTTGAGGTTCGGGAGCTTTTGTCGAGCTACGAGTTCCCGGGGGACGACATCCCGGTGATCAAGGGCTCGGCGTTGGCAGGTCTCGAGGGCCGCGACGACGAGATTGGTTCGAACACGGTCAAGGAACTGATGGCGGCGGTTGATGAGTATATCCCGCAGCCGGACCGTCCGATTGACATGGCGTTTCTGATGCCGATCGAGGACGTGTTCTCGATATCGGGTCGTGGGACGGTTGTGACGGGACGTATTGAGCGTGGGATCGTGAAGGTTGGCGAGGAGATTGAGATCGTTGGCCTGACGGACACGTCGAAGACGACGGTGACGGGCGTTGAGATGTTCCGGAAGCTGTTGGATGAAGGCGAGGCGGGAGACAACGTTGGTTGTCTGCTGCGGGGTGTGGGCCGTGACGAGATTGAGCGGGGTCAGGTACTGGCGAAGCCGGGTTCGATCACGCCGCACACGAAGTTCACGGCGGAGGCTTACATCCTGACGAAGGAGGAGGGCGGCCGTCATACGCCGTTTTTCTCGAACTACCGTCCGCAGTTTTACTTCCGGACGACGGATGTGACGGGTCAGATCGCGTTGCCAGAGGGGACGGAGATGATCATGCCGGGAGACAACGTGACGATGGAGGTTGAGTTGATCCAACCGATCGCGATGGACGAGGGGTTGCGCTTCGCCATCCGTGAGGGGGGTCGTACCGTCGGCGCCGGCGTCGTCGCCAAAATCGCCGAGTAGGAAACCAAGGGTCCGCGAATATCGAAGCGGGATCTTCGCGGGGAGCAAAGGCCATGATGAACCAGAACATCCGTATACGCCTGAAGGCGTACGATCACCGGGTGCTCGACGTTTCGGCGAGTGAGATACTCAGCACGGCGAAGCGGACCGGAGCCCAGGTGCGCGGGCCAATACCGCTCCCCACCAAGATTGAGCGATATACGGTTTTGCGGTCACCTCACATCGACAAGAAGTCGCGGGAGCAGTTCGAAATTCGTACGCACCGTCGACTTCTGGACATCGTTGATCCGACGCCGGAAACGGTCGATGCCTTGATGAAGCTCGATCTCGCAGCCGGCGTCGACGTCGAGATCAAGGTCTGAGGCTCGAAATGCGCACAGGCGTCATTGCACGGAAACTGGGCATGTCGCGCGTCTTTCAGGACGACGGCGGACACGTGCCCGTGACCGTTCTCCAGGTTGATGGCTGTCAGGTGGTAGCCCAGCGTACGACCGAGTCGCATGGCTACGATGCGGTCCAGTTGGGCGCCGGTACAGCCAAGGTCAAGAACGTATCCAAGGCCATGCGTGGTCATTTTGCGAAGGCCCAGGTCGAGCCCAAGCGGAAGGTCAGCGAGTTTCGCGTTTCAGCCGACAACCTGGTGGACGTTGGTGCGGAACTGGCGGCGAACCATTTCATTGCCGGACAATACGTCGACGTGTGCGGTGTCAGCATCGGTAAGGGCTTTGCCGGTGTCATCAAGCGGCACAATTTTGGCGGCCTCGCGGCCAGCCATGGTGTGTCCGTGTCTCACCGTTCACACGGCTCCACGGGTCAGTGCCAGGATCCCGGCAAGGTCTTCAAAGGCAAGAAGATGGCAGGGCACCTTGGTGCCGAACGCGTCACGGTTCAGAGCCTCGAAGTTGTTTTGACCGATGCCGACGAAGGCTTGATCATGGTCAAGGGCGGCGTTCCCGGCTCGAAGGGCAGCTGGGTTCGGGTTACGGATGCCAAGAAACGCGAATTGCCCGACGAATTGCCCCTGCCGGCGGGCCTGAAGGGCGCTGCTTCGGCCGAAGCAGGAGAAGAAGCGTCGGAAGATCAGGTCGACGAGGAACAAGCACCTGAGGAAGCCGCGGCAGAAGAACAGCAGGCGAGCGCGGAGGACGCGGCGACGGAAGACGCGGCCGAAGTGGAAGCCGAGACCGTCGAAGGCGACGCCGACGAGACCGAGAGTAAGGATTAGGGTCAATGAAGGCCAAGGTGACCACACTAGATTCGAAGGCTGCGGGAACGGTTGATCTCAGCGATTCGATTTTCGGTTTGCCCGTGCGGACCGATATTCTCAACCGGGTCGTGAAATGGCAGCTTGCCAAGCGCCGGGCGGGGACCCACAAGGCCCGCGGTATCAGCGAGATCAGCGGTACGACGGCGAAGCCGTGGCGTCAGAAGGGTACTGGTCGGGCTCGTCACGGAAGTCGGCGGTCGCCGCAGTTTCGGGGTGGAGCGGTGACATTTGGTCCGGTATTGCGCGACCACGCGACGGCACTGCCCAAAAAAGTGCGCAAGCTCGGTCTACGGACGGCGCTGTCCTCAAAGGCGGCCGACGGAAAGCTGGTTGTCATCGATGAAGCAAAACTCGATGCGCCAAAGACCAACTCACTGGCGGCAAAGCTCGGTAAGCTCGGGTGGGGTTCGGTGCTCGTCATCGACGGTCCGGAAGTGGACGCCAACTTCAAGCGCGCCGCATCCAATATCCCGCAGTGCGATGTGCTGCCCCAACAGGGTGCGAACGTCTACGACATCCTGCGACGCGATACCCTGGTGTTGACGAAATCTGCTGTCGAGCATTTGGAGGCCCGGCTGTCATGAGGTCTGCCAAGATTTCACGTGAGCGCATGTATGACGTCATTCGCAGTCCGGTGATAACGGAAAAGGCGACGCTTGGCTCGGAACACGCCCAGGTGACGTTTCGGGTCGCCATGGATGCCACGAAACCTGAGATCAAGGCCGCTGTGGAAGGCCTGTTCGAGGTCAAGGTGAAGGCAGTGAATACCTTGCGTCAGCAGGGAAAGGTCAAGCGATTCCGCGGGCGTCTTGGGCGCCGTGCTGCTTACAAGAAGGCGATCGTGTCGCTGGAAGAAGGCCAATCCATCGACGTGACCACGGGGATATAGCGGATGGCATTGAAATCATTTAGGCCGATCACGCCGTCTCAGCGTCAACTGGTGCTGGTGGACCGTTCCGACCTGTGGAAGGGAAAACCGGTCAAATCGTTGACCGAGGGCAAGTCGAAGACTGGTGGCCGCAACAACGGTGGCCGGATCACTGCGCGGCGCATTGGCGGTGGTCACAAGCAGCGCTATCGCACCATCGATTTTAAGCGACGCAAGTTCGATGTCCCGGCGAAAGTTGAACGTTTGGAATATGACCCCAATCGGTCGGCATTCCTGGCGCTCCTTCGGTATTCGGATAATGAGATGGCGTACATTCTCGCGCCTCAGCGCTTGTCGATCGGCGACACGGTCATTTCCGGCGAACGCGTGGATGTGAAGCCTGGCAATTCGATGCCGATGCGCAACATCCCGGTCGGCACGATCATACACAACATTGAAATGAAGCCGGGTCGTGGTGGGCAAATGGCGCGGGCCGCCGGTGCCTATGCTCAGCTCGTGGGCAAGGACGCGGGTTATGCACTGCTGCGCCTGGGATCCGGAGAACAACGCATGGTGCGCGCGGAGTGCATGGCGACCGTGGGCGCCGTCTCCAATCCAGATAACAAGAACATCAAGCTCGGTAAGGCGGGCCGTAAGCGCTGGCTGGGCAAGCGACCTTCGGTACGTGGTGTCGCGATGAACCCGATCGATCATCCCCATGGCGGTGGCGAAGGGCGAACGTCGGGCGGTCGGCATCCTGTGACTCCATGGGGCAAGCCGACGAAGGGCAAGCGCACCCGCTCAAACAAGAAGACCGATCGGCTGATCATGCGCAGCCGACACAAGAGATAGGAGAGGTCACGTGGCCCGTTCAGTATGGAAAGGCCCATTCGTGGATGGTTATCTGCTGAAGAAGGCAGAGGAAGCGCGCCAGTCCAGACGTAAGGACGTCATTCGGACCTGGTCGCGCCGATCAACCATTCTCCCGCAGTTCGTGGGCCTGACATTTGGTGTTTATAACGGTCATAAGTTCATTCCCGTTCTGGTCAACGAGGGCATGGTTGGCCACAAGCTCGGGGAGTTCGCTCCGAGCCGGACCTATTACGGTCACGCGGCGGACAAAAAGGCGCGAAGGGCCTAACGTCATGGGTAAGCAATCACAGCCGCGCCGGCTTGCTGACAACGAGGCAATGGCAAAAGCCCGGCAAATTCGAATCAGTCCACGAAAGCTCGATCTGGTCGCGGGCAGCATTCGTGGAAAGAGCGTCAATTCCGCTTTGGCCGAATTGACGTTCTCGAAGCGGCGGATTGCGCGCGAAGTGAAGAAGGTACTGCAGTCGGCGATCGCGAATGCCGAGAACAATCATCAGCTCGACGTCGATCAGCTCTTCGTCGCTGAGGCCAGCGTGGGCAAGGGGCTTGTCATGAAACGCTGGCAACCCAGGGCGCGGGGTCGCGTCGGAAGAATTCATAAGCCGTTCAGCGAACTCACGCTTGTGGTCCGCGAACGCGAGGAGACTACCTGATGGGTCAAAAGGTCAACCCTGTCGGTCTGCGGCTAGGAATCAACCGTACCTGGGATTCCCGGTGGTATGCGGACAAGAATGAGTACGGTCGGCTGCTCCACGAAGATCTGAGCATTCGCAAATTTCTCGAAGGGCAGGTCTCCCAGGCCGGCGTGAGCAAAATCGTCATTGAGCGGCCCGCCAAGAAAGCCCGGGTCACGATTCATACGGCTCGTCCCGGTGTCGTAATCGGCAAGAAGGGCTCGGACATTGAGCGGTTGCGCTCCAAGCTATCAGAGATGACCGGCAGCGAAGTCCATCTCAATATTCTCGAGATCCGCAAGCCTGAAATCGACGCCAAATTGATCGCGGAGAACATCGCTCAGCAGCTTGAACGCCGGGTGGCGTTTCGTCGGGCCATGAAGCGTGCTGTTCAGTCCGCGATACGATTGGGAGCCCAAGGCATTCGCATTAATTGCGGTGGTCGGCTCGGCGGAGCGGAGATTGCCCGCACCGAGTGGTATCGCGAGGGTCGCGTTCCGTTGCACACGCTGCGCGCCGACATTGACTACGGTTCGCAAACCGCATTCACGACTTACGGCACCTGTGGCGTGAAGGTTTGGGTCTTTAAGGGTGAGATTCTTGCTCACGACCCCATGGCTCAAGACAAATTGCTCGCTGATCAACAGACCCAGCGCTAGGCGCAAGACCGGGACGAAGGCAAACCCATGTTACAGCCCAAACGCACCAAGTACCGGAAGGCTCAGAAGGGCCGGATTCACGGAACGGCATCGACCGGGAACACGCTCAATTTTGGGACGTTCGGACTCAAGGCCACGACCGCAGGCCGTATTACGGCGCGACAGATCGAGGCCTGCCGGCGTGCCATCACGCGCCATATCAAGCGAACCGGCCGCGTCTGGATTCGTGTCTTCCCCGACGTGCCCGTCAGCTCCAAGCCTACGGAAGTGCGTATGGGTAAAGGCAAGGGGTCGCCGGAGTTCTGGATGTGCCGCATCAAACCCGGCCGGATCATGTTCGAACTGGGCGGCGTGCCCACAGGTCTTGCTCATGAAGCCCTGGCCCGCGGGGCAGCCAAGCTGGCCGTGCAGACTCGAATCGTGAGCCGCACGGAAGGGAACTGATATGAAACCCGAAGAACTGCGCGGCAAGACGTCCGACGAACTCAATGACCTCCTGCTCGATTCGAAGAAGGAGCTGTTCAATCTGCGCTTTCAGCGGGCGTCTGGTCAGCTTGAGAATACTGCGCGTATTCGTGAAGTGCGTCGCGATATTGCCCGCGTGAAGACGATGCTCAACGCCGCATCAAGCCAAGCGTCCTAGGAGAGACGGAATGTCGAAGCGAATCTTGCAGGGTGTCGTGGTGAGCAATTCCGGCGACAAGACCATCGTCGTTCGTGTCGAGCGCCGGGTACGTCATCCGCTTTACAAGAAGATCATTCGTCGCAGTAAAAAGTATCACGCGCATGACCCGGAGAACGCCTACACAGTGGGTGACATCGTGCGCATTCAGGAGTGCCGGCCTGTTTCCAAGCTGAAGAGCTGGGAAGTTCTCGCTGAGGCAGCTCAATAGGCGTTTGTTTGGGGATTTGTGGGATTGGGACCGACGGCAATGAATAGGTTGACGACATGATTCAGCCAGAAACAAATCTCGAGGTGGCCGACAACTCGGGCGCCCGCCGGGTCCAGTGCATTAAGGTCCTCGGCGGTTCCAAGCGTCGTACCGCGTCAATCGGTGACGTTATCGTGGTCAGCGTCAAGGAGGCAATTCCGCGAGGCCGTGTCAAGAAAGGCGATATGCATCGCGCCGTTGTCGTGCGGACGGCCAAGGAAATTCGCCGGCCTGATGGTAGCGCCATCCGGTTCGATCGAAATGCGGCTGTCCTCATTAATCCTCAGGGAGAGCCCATTGGCACCCGGATATTCGGTCCCGTGACACGCGAACTTCGATCGAAACAACATATGAAAATCATTTCGCTTGCCCCCGAGGTGTTGTGATGGGCAGTGCATCAAAAATTCGCAAGGGTGATCAGGTGATCGTTTTGAATGGTCGCGAGAAGGGTAAGAAGGGCGAGGTTTTGCGCGTGCTTACCAAAGATTCTCGCGTGCTGGTTCAAGGCGTGAACGTCGTCAAGCGTCATACCCGCCCGCAGACGGGAAACCCTGGCGGTATTGTGGAGAAGGAAGCATCACTGGCCCTGTCGAACGTGGCGCTGGTTGATCCCAAGACCGGGGAAGCCACTCGCGTCGGATTCAGATTTCTTGACGATGGCCGCAAGGTGCGTTTTGCGAAGAAGTCCGGCGAAGTTGTCGATTTATAGAGCTCAGCCATGACCCGTATGCAGCAACACTATAACGACGTCGTAAGGCCAGCCATGCAGGAGCGGTTCGGATACGAGAATCCGATGCGCATACCTAAGCTGGACAAGATCGTTCTCAACATGGGAATGGGCGATGGCGTCCGGGATTCAAAGGTCGTTCAGAGTGCGCTCGTGGAGTTGACAGCGATCGCAGGACAACAGCCGGTGATCACAAAGGCGAGAAAATCCATTTCGAACTTCAAACTGCGCGAAGGCATGGACATTGGCGTGAAGGTCACGCTGCGACGCCAACGCATGTTCGAGTTCATGGACCGTTTGATCAATATCGCGTTGCCCCGTGTACGAGATTTCCGAGGTGTTTCGCCAAAGAGTTTCGATGGGCGCGGCAATTTCTCGCTGGGACTGCGGGAGCAGATCGTGTTCCCGGAGATTGACTACGACAAGGTCGATGAGGTCCGTGGCCTCGATATCGCAATGGTCACGACGGCGAATACCGATGAAGAAGCTAGAGAATTGCTTGCCGGGTTCGGCATGCCCTTCATGAATTGAGTGGGGCGGGCAAGGTTCCGGACCAGACTGCAAAAGGATAGGCAGCACCATGGCCAAGAAGAGCGCAATTGAAAAGAACCGACGGAGGCGGAAAATGGCCTCCAAGTACGCCGCCAAGAGAGAGCGGCTGAAGCAGATATCGAAAGATCAATCGCTCCCCCAGGAGGAGCGTTTTGCGGCGCGGCTGAAGTTGGCTGAGTTGCCTAGGAACTCATCTGCGACGCGTGTGCGAAATCGATGCGAGATCAGCGGTCGTCCGCGGGGCTACTACCGCAAACTCCGCATGTCGCGCATTGCGTTGCGAGCGTTGGCTTCAGAAGGCCGGATTCCTGGCATGGTTAAGTCGAGCTGGTAGGGAGGCGCCGCTATGACGATGACCGATCCATTGGGCGATATGCTGACTCGAATTCGTAATGGTCAGCAGGCCAATCTCAATTCAATCACGAGCCCGGCATCGAATTTGAGGGCGAACGTACTGGATGTGCTGAAGCGTGAGGGCTATATCCGTGATTATGAACGGATGCAGGGCGACAGCGGAAAACCGGAAATTCGCATCGAATTGAAGTATCACGAAGGGGAGCCCGTGATCCGGACGATCACGAGGGTTTCCAAGCCGGGGCGACGGGTCTATTCGTCAATTCGCGATTTGGCGCGTGTCTCCAATGGCCTTGGCATCGCTATTCTATCGACGCCGAAAGGTGTCCTCTCGGATTCTGAGGCGCGCGCCGAACACGTTGGCGGCGAAGTCCTCTGTAACGTCATTTAGGTGAGATCGTGTCTCGAATAGGACAACAACCGGTTCCGGTCCCACAGGGCGTGACCGTCGAATTCGCAGGGCAAGAGGTTACGGCCAAGGGCCCGAAAGGTGAGTTATCGATGACGCTGGTGGAGGAAGTTCTGGCGTCGATGGAAGACGATCACATCGTCGTCAAACCGAGGGATAACTCTAAACGCTCCAGGACCATGTGGGGCATGCAGCGGACGTTGATGGACAACCTGGTTCGTGGCGTTTCCGAAGGATTTTTGGTCGAGCTCGAAATCATAGGGGTCGGCTACCGCGCCGCAGTGGAAGGTCGAAATCTCAACCTTCAGATGGGTTACAGTCACGAGATCAATTATCCCATTCCTGATGGTATCGAGATCAAGTGTGAACGGCCGACAGCTGTCGCGGTTTCAGGCGCGGACCGTCAACAGGTCGGTCAGGTAGCTGCCGAGATTCGTTCATTCCGTAAGCCTGAGCCGTACAAGGGTAAGGGCATTCGGTATGTCGGCGAGTATGTCTTCCGTAAGGAAGGGAAGAAGAAGTAAGCAAGATGGCCAAACGCGAAACATTAAGCGACCGTCGAGCGAGGCGGGTCAGAAATCATTTGCGGTCGGCAGGACGTGGGCGCCCACGGTTGTCCGTCTACCGTTCGAACAAACACATCTATGCGCAAGTGATCGATGATATCCAGGGTGTCACACTCGCGGCAGCATCAACTCTCGACGGTGACATCCGCGAGGCGGGACAATCGAGCAGTTCCATTGCGGCTGCGACCAAGGTTGGCGAAGTCATTGCCAGCCGAGCGAAGTCGGCGGGCGTAGGCGAAGTCGTCTTTGACCGCGGTGGCTATCTCTTTCACGGCCGGGTGAAGGCGCTCGCGGAAGCGGCGCGCACCGGCGGCCTGTCGTTCTAGCGGGGAGAGCAGATAATGGCAGCAACATTTGGCGATCGCGGTGAAAGTGAGGTTGTTGACAAGCTCGTCAGCATCAATCGCGTCGCGAAGGTTGTGAAGGGTGGTCGCAGATTCGGATTCGCCGCTCTCGTGGTGGCGGGCGATCAAAAGGGCCGCGTTGGATTTGGGCACGGCAAAGCACGTGAGGTGCCGGAAGCGATCAGGAAGGCCACCGAACAGGCCAAGCGAAATATGATCCGCGTGCCCTTGCGCGAAGGGCGGACCCTGCATCACGACGTTCAGGGGCGATTCGGTGCGGGACGCGTCGTTCTGCGAGCGGCACCTCCCGGAACAGGAATCATCGCTGGCGGACCGATGCGGGCTGTATTCGAGACACTTGGTGTTCAAGATGTCGTGACAAAGTCCATCGGCACGGCAAATCCATACAATATGGTAAAGGCGACGTTCGATGCGCTGGGTCGCGTCATGTCTCCGAGGTTTGCGGCTGCCAAGCGTGGCAAGAAGGTCGGTGACATCGTGGGCCGTCGAAGTCAGAGCGCCGAAGAGGCCAGGGAGTAGGCAATGGCGGCAAAGGGTGAAACAGTCAAGGTCACTCAAGTCCGAAGCGCCATCGGGCGACCGAAGTGGCAGCGCCAGGTGCTGATTGGGCTCGGCCTGAACAAGATGAATCGCACGCGCGAGCTTGAGGATACGCCGTCTGTGCGAGGCATGATAAACAAGGTTCATCACCTCGTCCGCGTGGAAGACGCTGGATAGCGAGGTTCGGAGAGTCGACGATGAAACTCAACGAGATTTCTGATCACGCCAATTCCGCACGCGACCGAACGCGCGTGGGACGGGGAATAGGATCGGGTAAGGGCAAGCGCTCCGGCCGTGGCGACAAGGGCCAGAGGTCGCGGAGCGGTGTCGCACTGAAGGGCTTCGAGGGTGGGCAGATGCCCATTCATCGTCGTCTGCCAAAACGGGGCTTCAACAACATATTCCGCAAGCGGTTTGCTGAAGTGAACATTGGGCGCCTCCAAGCGGCCGTAGATGCCGGCAAGCTTGACCCCGCCAAATCGATTAACGCCGCGGCGATGGTCGAGGCCGGAATTATCAACCAACTCCGTGATGGTGTGCGGCTCCTGGGCAAAGGGAATCTATCGGCGAAACTATCGGTCGAAGTGGACTGGGCGACGGCCGCTGCCACCACTGCGGTGGAAAAGGCGGGTGGTAGCGTAACCGTGCTTCGCAAACCAAAGTCGGATGCTACGTCCAAGAAGGGCCGGAAAACGAAGAAGGCCAAAGCACTCGAGGCCGAAGACTCGAGCGGAGGTGATCAGTCCGAATCGGCCGCCGCCGCCGACACTGTTGAAGAGAATGACGATACTTCGGATTCGGAAGCAAATTCCGAGTAGAATTTGAATAATGCCTTCAGCCGCGGAACAACTAGCCGCCAATATCAACTTCGGAGCCTTTTCGAAGGCTACGGAACTGAAACGCAGGCTGTGGTTCACGCTCGGCGTATTGATCATCTACAGGCTGGGGACCTACATCCCCTTACCTGGTATCGATGCCGCCATTCTGGCCGATATTTTCCGCCAGCAGCAGAGCGGCATTCTCGGCATGTTCGACATGTTTGCCGGCGGTGCCCTGGGGCGCATGACGATCTTCGCTCTCAACGTCATGCCATATATCTCGGCGTCGATCATCATGCAGTTGATGACGACGGTCTCGCCTCAACTCGAGCAACTTAAGAAAGAAGGCGAACAGGGTCGGAAGAAGATCAATCAGTACACTCGTTATGGCACGGTGTTCCTGGCCACTATTCAGGCATATGGCATCGCTGTTGGACTCGAGAGCATGACGGGGTCCTCCGGCAGTGCTGTGATCGATCCGGGCCCATTCTTCAGAATCACAACCGTTGTGACGCTCACGGGCGGTACCGTCTTCTTGATGTGGCTGGGTGAGCAGGTGACGGCACGAGGTGTCGGCAACGGTATTTCGCTCATCATATTTGCGGGCATCGTGGCCGAACTTCCGCGAGCGCTGGTAAGCACGCTCGAACTGGGCCGAACCGGGGCATTGTCAACGCTGTTTATCCTTTTCCTCATGGTGATGGCCGTTGCCACCATCGCTTTCATCGTGTTCATGGAACGCGCACAGCGACGCATCGTCATCCAGTATCCGAAGCGTCAGGTCGGCAACAAGATGTTCGGTGGAGATAACTCTCACCTGCCGCTGAAGCTCAACACGGCAGGTGTCATTCCGCCGATCTTCGCTTCGTCCTTGCTGCTGTTGCCAATCACCTTGGCGAGTTTCAGCGCTTCCGGTGGGCCCGAATGGCTGACGACTGTGACGTCGCTGCTGGGTCGTGGCCAACCGCTGTATCTTGGCTTGTACATCGGTGGAATCGTTTTCTTCGCGTTCTTCTACACTGCTGTCGTGTTCAATCCGACGGATACCGCCGACAACCTGAAGAAATATGGTGGATTTATTCCGGGAATTCGGCCGGGAAAGAACACGGCTGAATATCTCGACTATGTACTGACTCGATTGACTTGTGTCGGTGCTGCATACCTTGCGCTCGTGTGTTTGCTTCCCGAGCTCCTCATTTCCCAGTATGCGGTGCCGTTCTATTTTGGTGGTACGTCATTGCTCATCGTCGTGACGGTGACAATGGATACGGTTGCGCAGATCCATTCTCACCTTCTTGCGCACCAATATGAGGGGCTGATCAAAAAATCGAGGCTCAGAGGTCGCAACCGCTGATTGTTGTGTTGGTTGGTCCCCCTGCGTCCGGTAAGGGAACTCAGGCGAGGATCATGGAGGAGAAATTTGGCCTCAAGGCATTGTCTACGGGTGAGATGCTGCGGGCGGCTGTAGAGCAGCAGACTGAAATCGGTCAACAAGCCGAAGAGCGAATGGCATCCGGAGATTTGGTGCCCGACGATCTGATCGTCGCCATGGTGGCAGAGAGGATCAAGGCATCAGACTGTGCAAACGGCGCCATTCTCGACGGCTTTCCGAGGACACTGGCGCAGGCGGAAATGTTCGACGAAGTCCTGTCGAAGAGAAATCTGGCGCTCAGTCTGGTGATATTGTTCGAGGCCGATGACGAAGCAATGGTCGAGAGGATTTCAGGACGCTTCTCTTGCGCGAGTTGCGGCGAGGGCTATCACGACATCAATAAGCCACTCACTCGCGAGGGAATCTGTGATGTTTGTGGTGAAAAACGGTTCCGTCGGCGCGCCGACGATAATCCCGAGACCATTCGGCACCGGCTTGGCGACTATCACGCGCTGACAGAGCCACTTTTGCCATTTCTCCGAGAGAAAGATATCTTGAAATCAGTTGACGCCATGGCCGAGATCGATGATTTGAAATTCGCAATTGAATCATTGATGAAAGCCACCTAACCGGTTGACTTGCGGGATGAAATTCCTAATAATCGCGCACCTTCCACAGGCGTTGATTTGGCCTCCCCTGGGTGGCCCGGGGGGTTGCGCCTGTTTGCATTGAAATTTGGGGGTCGGACGTGGCACGAATTGCCGGCGTAAATATCCCGACGAACAAGCGTGTTGAGATCGGACTGACGTATATCTTCGGCATTGGGCGCACCAAGGCCAAGGAAATCTGCGTAAAGGCGTCGATTCCGCGAGAACGGCGGGTCAACGACTTGACCGACGCCGAAGTCATTCAAATTCGAGAAATCATCGATCGCGACTATCTCGTCGAGGGGGATTTGAGGCGCGATCGGGCTATGGATATCAAACGATTGATGGATTTAGGTTGTTATCGGGGTTTGCGGCATCGCCGCGGCCTTCCGGTGCGTGGCCAGCGTACGCATACCAATGCACGTACTCGTAAGGGTCCGGCACGGGCGATCGCAGGCAAAAAGAAATAGATTGGGCTTCTCTCACTTGCCGAAAAGTGAGCGACTAAGGACTAAATCATGGTGAAGGGCACGACTCGCGTCAGGCGTCGCGAACGCAAAAACATCACATCTGCGGTCGCGCACGTGAACGCCACGTTCAACAACACGAAGATTACAATTGCCGATGCCCAGGGCAATACCATCGCCTGGGCGTCAGCGGGTCAGCAGGGCTTCAAGGGGTCTCGAAAGTCGACACCCTATGCAGCGCAATTGGCTGCTGAAGATGCTGGTCGCAAGGCAATCGAGCATGGAGTAAAGCAATTAGAGGTACGGGTGCGAGGGCCAGGTTCAGGACGTGAATCGGCACTTCGTTCACTTCAGGCCGTCGGCTTCACGATCACGACGATCAAGGACGTGTCACCCATACCGCACAACGGATGCCGGCCGCCCAAGAGGCGCCGGGTTTAGCAAAGTCCAACCGGGCGGAATACCGGTCGGTTGATTCACAAAGACCTAGGTGGAGCGGGTCCTGGCGCTCCCGGAAATGAAGAAAGAGCTCTCCATTGACTATGCAGAGTGAACGCGTCAATCAGCAGAATTGGCTCCAACTGATCAAACCAAACAAGCTGGTTATCGAAGCAGACGATGATAACCAGAAATTTGCGACCGTCGTCGCCGAACCCCTGGAGCGTGGTTTCGGGCTAACGCTGGGTAACGCCCTGCGTCGAATTCTTCTCTCGTCGCTGCATGGCGCTGCGGTTACGTCCATTCAGGTCGACAGTGTTCTACACGAGTTTTCATCGATCCAAGGTGTCCGGGAGGACGTCACGGATATCGTTCTCAATGTCAAAGGTCTCGCCCTGCTCATGCATGGGGAAGGCCCAAAGCGTATGACTCTAAAGGCAGACGGTCCCGGTGAGGTCCGAGCCAGTGCCATCGAGACGGGTCACGATATCGAAGTGATGAATCCTGACCTGGTGATTTGTACCCTTGACGAGAAAGCCAGCCTTTCGATGGAACTGACCGTTGAATCCGGAAAAGGCTACGTGCCCGCATCCCAGCATCGTGCCGAAGATGCACCTATCGGTTTAATTCCGGTCGATGCTCTGTACAGTCCGGTACGGCAGGTGGCCTACAAAGTCGAGAATTCACGTGAAGGGCAGATTCTTGACTACGACAAGCTCACCCTTGACGTCGAAACAAACGGTACTGTGACACCGGATGACGCCGTGGCTTACGCAGCCCGGATTCTTCAGGACCAGCTCCAGCTGTTCATCAACTTTGAAGAACCCAAGACTCAAGAGAAGGTCGAAGAGCAGATCGAGCCTGAATTCAATCGCAACCTCCTTCGCAAGGTCGATGAGCTGGAGCTTTCGGTCCGTTCGGCGAACTGTCTCAAGAACGACAACATCGTTTATATCGGCGACCTCATTCAAAAGACCGAAAGTGAGATGTTGCGGACTCCTAATTTTGGACGTAAGTCACTGAACGAGATCAAAGAAGTGTTGGCCCAGATGGGCCTTCATCTGGGTATGGAAGTACCCAACTGGCCACCGGAGAACATCGAAGAGCTGGCCAAGAAGATGGAAGAGCCCTTCTAGCAGCGCCAGGGACGGGAAAAGGAACGAACCGGATGCGTCACCGCAAGCAAGGCCGCCGTCTCAATCGTACGAGCGCCCATCGCACTGCCATGTTCCGGAACATGGCGGCCGCGCTGATCAAGCATGAGCAGATAGAAACGACGCTGCCAAAGGCAAAAGAACTCCGGCGGATCGTTGACCGTTTCATCACCTTGGGTAAGCGAGGTGACCTTCACGCACGTCGGCAGGTTCTTGCTTCTATCCCGGATAGTGCCCTCGTCGAGAAATTGTTCACGACCCTGGCCGAGCGGTACGCTGACCGTGCGGGTGGATATACCCGGGTATTGCGCAAGGGACATCGGTATGGTGACTCCGCCGCGATGGCGTTTATTGAACTGGTAGATCGCGATGTCGATGCGAAGGGCCTGGATTCGGGTCCGGTGCCCAGCGACGATGATGAGGATGTTGCGGAGGCCGCCGCCTGATTCAGTCGAAGTGTTGGCGGAGGCATATCGTGGTAAGGGGTGGCAATTCGCTGCCCCTTTTTGTGTATGGGCCGGATAGCCTAAGGACCTTGTCTTTCAGAATATCCAATCCAAATCGCCGTTATGAGACCAAGTAGAACATTCATAGTGATCGCCGTGCTGTCGGCACTTGGAGCAGCGGGTGTGGAGGCTGCCGACCGTATCGCCCCCGGGAGTCAGGCAGAGCTTCAGCTCAGTTATGCGCCCATTGTTCGCCGAACAGCGCCGGCAGTTGTAAACATTTACGCCCGCAAGGTCGTTCGACGTACATTTCGCTCCCCATTCTTCAATGATCCGTTCTTTCGACGGTTTTTTGGCGACATGATGCCGCCCGGTACGAATCGGAAGCGTATCGAAAATTCGCTGGGTTCAGGCGTTATCGTGCGGCCTGATGGTTACATCGTCACCAATCATCACGTCATTGCAAACGCCGACGAAGTGACGGTCGCATTGTCCGACCGACGTGAATTCGATGCCAGCGTGGTTCTGACGGACGAACGGACTGATCTTGCTGTTTTAAGAATAAATACCGGTGGGGCATCTTTACCCTTCCTGGAGTTACTCGATTCGGATGAGATTGAGGTCGGTGACATCATTCTTGCCATCGGTAACCCGTTTGGTGTCGGCCAGACGGTGACCAGCGGGATCGTATCAGGATTGGCGCGTACCCAGGTGGGTGCCGCCGATTTCCGATATTTCATTCAAACGGACGCCGCCATCAATCCCGGAAATTCCGGTGGCGCGATGGTTGCACTCGATGGCCGATTGGCTGGCGTGAACACGGCTATTTTTTCCAAGTCGGGCGGTTCGATCGGGATTGGTTTCGCAGTACCAGCAAATATGGTTCGGGTGGTTATCGAAAGCGCGTTGCAGGGTGGGCGAGTCGTTCGGCCCTGGCTTGGTGCGACGGGACAGGCGGTAACCGGTGACATCGCGGCCGCTCAGGGCCTGGATCGCCCTGGAGGCGTGCTCATCAATGCGGTTTACCCGAAGGGACCGGCCGACCAAGCTGGAATCAGGATTGGAGATATCATCAAGGCCATTGGCCGACATGAGATTCTTGATCCCGAAGGGCTGGAGTTCAGGATTGCCATGCGCCCGCCGGACTCAAGGGTGAGTTTGACGGTTCTGCGCGGTGAAGAAAAGTTCGCGACGGAGGTCACGCTTGGTCCACCACCCGAAATTCCCCGGCGGCAGCTGGCATGGGTTGAGGGTGGAAGCCCTCTGGCGGGTGCACAGGTCGGAAATCTGTCACCGGCATTTGCTGAAGAACTCGGACTCGATCCAATGCTTCGGGGAGTCGTGATTGTGGAGGTGGCTGCGCGAAGTCCGGCGCGAAGACTGAGATTGAGACCCGGTGACATCATCGTCTCTGTCAATGGAGTCGATATCGAGAGAACGGACGATGTTTTGTCGGCGACCAGGGAGGATGAGGACGAGTGGCGCATCGGAGTAAAGCGCGGTGATCGCCTGTCGAATGTGGTTATTCGGCAATGAGTACCTTGTTCGAAGCGGCGGGTCTTTCCGACGACACGTCCCGGCCACTGGCCGACAGGCTGCGGCCGACCAAGCTGGCCGAAGTCGTGGGTCAGGACCATCTCCTGGCAGGCGACGGACCTGTTGGTCGCATGACATCCGGCGGACGGATTGTTTCTCTCGTTCTCTGGGGCCCGCCCGGTACGGGGAAGACGACCATTGCGCGCCTGTTGGCCGAGCATACGGGTCTGGAGTTCGTTCAACTTTCGGCCGTTTTCTCAGGCGTCGCGGATTTGCGCAAGGTCTTCGATACGGCAAAGAGCCGTCGCGCTGAGGGATTTGGCACGCTGTTGTTCGTGGATGAGATCCATCGCTTCAATCGATCTCAGCAAGACGCGTTTCTGCCCGTGGTCGAAGATGGGACCATCGTGTTGATCGGGGCGACCACGGAAAACCCCTCGTTCGAACTGAATGCCGCGTTACTTTCGCGATGCCAGGTACTTGTGCTGAACCGGCTGGATGATACGGCGCTGGACACGCTCTTGAAGCGGGCAGAGGAGGTGGAGAACAGACAACTGCCGCTTGATGACGATGCCCGCCGTACATTGCGGGCCATGGCGGACGGAGATGGTCGTTATGTGCTCAATCTCGCGGAGGAACTGTTTCAACTACCGCAGTCCGGAAATCTGGATACCCAAGGGCTCGTCGCCACCATCCAGAAGCGGGCGCCCCTCTATGACAAGTCTCAAGAGGGCCACTACAACCTCATCAGTGCCCTGCACAAATCTCTTCGGGGTTCAGACGCCGATGCCGCGCTGTACTGGCTCGCGCGAATGCTGGTTGGCGGTGAAGAGCCACTCTACATAACCCGCCGACTGGTTCGATTCGCGGTCGAGGATATCGGTCTTGCGGATCCCAATGCTCTTGTTCAGGCCTTGGCTGCCAAAGAAGCCTACGAATTCATTGGAAGTCCGGAAGGAGAGCTGGCACTTGCCCACGCTGTCATCTATCTGGCGACAGCACCCAAATCCAATGCCGCCTATCGGGCGCTGAGAGAAGCCAACAAGGAAGCACGGGAAACCGGCTCATTGATGCCTCCAAAGCATATCTTGAATGCCCCGACTGGCCTCATGAGGGATTTGGGTTACGGCGATGGATACCAGTACGACCACGATGCGGAGGATGGCTTTTCCGGACAGGACTACTTCCCGGAAGAAATGTCTCGGCGGGCATTCTATCGGCCGGAGGAGCGTGGGTTTGAACGCGATATTCGCAAGCGTCTGGAGTATTGGCAGAAACTTCGCGAGGCGCGAAAGGCTTCTGCTGAGGAATGAAGCATGCCCCACCGCATTCGTTTGATCGGTTTATCGGTGTGGACTGGTCGGGGGCACGTGGTCCAAGGTTGCCCCGGCTGCAGGTCGCTGAGGTTCTGGCGGTGGAGACGAAGCCGAACCTGATTCCTTGTCCAGACGGTAAATATTATTCTCGCGACGCTTTCGTGGCGTGGTTCCTTGAAACGTCACGTCTTCCGCAACGAATGCTGGTTGGGTTCGATTTCGCGTTCTCATTCCCCCGGAAGGACAGACAGCAGTTCTTTCCCGGAGCAACTGATAGCCCCGAAACTGCGCCAGACCTGTGGAATTGTGTCGAATGGTACTGCAGCAAGAGCGAGAGATTTTACGCCGCATCGTTCGTGGAAGACGTGACCTATGCGCGCTATTTTCAAGGCGAGGAGCTGTTCGAACGGCGCTTGCGCATTACTGACCAACGCTGTCATCAATCCGGATTGGGACGTCCCGAGAGCATTTTCAGGCTTGTCGGTCCGGCTCAGGTGGCGAAAGGATCGCTTGCCGGAATGCTTGTCCTGCATCACTTGCGCGGTAAGTTGAACAATCTTTCTATCTGGCCATTTGATGAGATGCCGCTCTCTCGGTCCGTCGAGGCAGTGGTCGACATTTATCCGGGGGCGTTCGTAAAAATGTCGGGTGTTGCGAAGGGTAAGGTTCGGTGCACAAACACTCTGAACCGCGTTCTGGCGTACTTCGGATCCGCGCCGGTGCACGAAAAGGTATTGGAAGGTGGTGCCGTCGGCGACAAAGCTGACGCCCTGATTGCCGCGGCAGCCTTGCGGCACCTTAGCAGCGATGGCACGGTTTGGACCCCCTGAGGAATTGGCCGAAGCTCAACTCTGGCAGGAGGGTTGGATATTCGGAATTCAATGAGCCGTCGACGACAAGACGTACTGACTGAAGGGTCCCAGCGATGAAGCTAATACTGGCAATTGCAGCGGGCGGGGCGATCGGTGCTGTCGGCAGACATTACGTTGGGATTTTTGCGTTGAAGTGGCTTGGCGCGGGATTCCTATTCGGGACGCTGTTCGTCAACGTCGTTGGTTCCTTTGCCATGGGCGTACTGATTACGCTGATGGCGCTCAAGTGGAACGTAGGTAATGAAATGCGGGCTTTCCTCACTGTTGGACTGCTGGGCGGATTTACGACCTTCTCCGCCTTCTCACTCGATTTCGCGACTTTGATCGAAAGAGGTGAGGCTATGATCGCAGTTGGTTACGTTCTTGCGTCCGTTGTTTTGGCGATCTTCGGAATCTTCGCGGGCATGCATGTAATGCGCGCGCTGGCAACGTGAGCGGTGTCGAATTTCGAACTGTCGGATCAGATGATGCCGACAGCCGACTGGATCGCTGGTTTCGGCGCCATTACCCGAACTTGTCACATGGCCGTCTGGAAAAGTTCCTTCGTACGGGACAGGTCCGCCTGGATGGTCGACGAGCCAAGGCTTCAACACGAATTGCTGAAGGCCAGGAAATTCGGGTGCCGCCGAACGTTGAAAGCGTTTCAAAAGCCCCTGGACCTTCAGGTACCGGGAAACCTCAAAGTACGCGGACAACCGAACAGGATGCACAGCAGCTTCGTTCCCGGATTCTTTACCGGGACGCTGCCGTCATCGCTCTGAACAAGCCGGCCGGTTTGGCAGTTCAGGGCGGGAGTGGAGTTTGTCGGCATGTCGACGCGATGCTGGATGCACTGCAATTTGATGCCGTTGAGCGACCGCGTCTCGCGCATCGACTGGACAAGGACACCAGCGGAGTCCTGTTAATCGGCAGGACCGCGAAGGCGACTGCCATGATCGCTGAGGCGCTGCGGCACCGCGAAACCCGCAAGACGTATTGGGCTGTGGTCGTCGGGGTCCCCAAGCCGCGCGAAGGAACGATCGATATCCCTTTGGCCAAGCAGCGCCGTCAGGGCAGGGAACTGTCAATGGAGTCAAAGACGGGCAAGCAGGCTCGAACCGGCTACAAGGTTGTGGATGCCGCAGGACGTCGGGCGGCATGGGTGGAACTCTCTCCGGAAACCGGTCGCACGCACCAGCTCCGGGTGCATCTGGCGGCAATTGGCAATCCGATCCTGGGCGATGGCAAGTATGGCGGTAAGGAAGCTCATATTCCGGGTCTTTCCAATCAACTCCATCTACACGCAAGGTCAATCGACGTTCCTATGCCTGAGGGCAACTGGATATCCGTTTCGGCGCCATTGCCGGCCCATATGACGGCAACTTGGGAATTCTTGGGATTTGCCGACGGTATCGAGGCGACAACTAAGGGGATTTAGCTCGGTGACAACTCTCCGTCTCGTGATATTCGACTGTGACGGCACGCTGGTCGATAGCCAGCGCACGATCATCGGCGCCATGAACAGTTCGTTCACCCAACTGGGACTCCCAAGTCCGACCGATGATGCGATTCGACGAGTCGTGGGCTTGTCGCTTCACGAATCGATGGTGCGTCTTCATCCGGGCGGGTCAGATGTCGAACATGAAGAGCTGATCGCGGGTTATCGATCGGCATTCTTCGAAATGCGGAGCGCCCCCGATCACGAGGAGCCGCTTTACCCTGGCGTTGTGGCAGTGCTGGATCACATCGAGCAGGAAGGGATTCTGGCAGGGGTTGCGACTGGCAAGTCCATGCGTGGCTTGAAAGCCACTTTGGCACGACATGCAATTCATGATCGTTTCATCACGTTACAGACTGCTGATCAAAATCCAGGGAAACCGCATCCGGCGATGGTGCAGCGCGCGATGGAGGAGGCGGGCGTCGAACCCGATAACACCATGGTCGTTGGTGACACGACATACGATATCGAGATGGGCCGTGCAGCAGGAGCGTACGCTGTCGGCGTATCGTGGGGATACCATCCGGTTGATGAACTGCATACCGCCGGTGCGCACGCCGTCATCAATGATTTCGGGGAACTGAACGGGGCACTTGCACGGTTCATGGCTCTCGAATGAGCGCATTACGAACGGCTGCCGTGGCCGTTGCAGCAATTCTCGTGCTGTCAGCGACGGCGTTGGTCCTTGCCGTCAATCTCTTTGACCCGAACGACTATCGTGGGGCTATTGCGAGAGAGGTTCAGCGCGCCACGGGACGGGCCCTGGATATCCAAGGTCAAATTCAGTTGTCGATCTTGCCGCGACCAAGATTGAGCGTCACCAATGTGTCGTTGGCCAATGTACCAGGTGGTTCCGCTCCCGCATTCGTTTCGGGCCAAAGGAGGTATCG
>DEBC01000058.1 GCA_002348365.1 Alphaproteobacteria bacterium UBA2966
GTCGGCCTGATCGCCGCGATAGATGGAAAGCCACGCCGATCGGTGGTGGAGGCGGGCATCAACGCCCTGAAAGCGGTTTGGCATCGGGGGGCCGTCGATGCAGATGGCAAGACCGGCGACGGCGCCGGCATCCACGTCCAGATACCTCAGGATTTCTTCAAGGAACACATCGCCCGTACGGGTCACGAGCCGAGCGAAGGGCGGCTCGCCGTAGGAACCGTGTTTTTGCCGAAAACGGATTTCTCTGCGCAGGAACGATGCCGCGAGATCGTTGAAACCGAAATACTGAACTTCGGCTATCAGATCTACGGTTGGCGCCAGGTGCCGATCGATACGTCCGTGATCGGCGAAAAGGCCAATGCAACGCGACCCGAGATCGAACAGATCATGATCGATAATCGGCGCGAAATGGACGATGTACAGTTTGAGCGGGATTTGTTCCTCGTTCGGCGGCGCATCGAACGCCGTCTGCTGCAGGAGCAGATCGCCGATTTCTATTTCTGTTCGCTCTCGTGCCGGTCACTTATCTACAAGGGAATGTTTCTGGCCGAGCAGCTCACGGATTTCTATCCCGACCTGCTCGATCACCGCTTCACCTCGAACTTCGCCATCTACCATCAGCGCTATTCGACCAACACGTTTCCAACCTGGCGGATGGCACAACCATTTCGCCTGCTCGCCCACAATGGTGAAATCAATACGTTGCGGGGCAATGTCAATTGGATGAAGAGTCACGAGATGCGCCTCGCGTCGGATTTCTTCGCTGAGCAGGCCGAAGAAATCAAGCCCATCATCCAACCGGGCAGCTCCGACTCCGCTGCCCTCGATGCGGTCTATGAAGCCCTCGTTATGGCGGGTCGCTCCGCTCCTATGGCAAAGGTGTTGATGATTCCTGATTCGTGGCCACGTCCGGCAATGCCCGTGGCACACCAGGCGCTCTATTCATACGCGAACGGTGTCATAGAGCCCTGGGACGGTCCTGCAGCTATTGCAGCGACAGACGGCCGTTGGGTTGTGGCCGGTATGGACCGTAACGGCCTTCGGCCGCTCCGCTACACGATTACCGACGACGGCGTTCTGATCGTCGGATCCGAGGCGGGAATGATTCCGCTTCCCGAAACCAACCTGGTGAAGAAGGGGCGGGTTGGGCCGGGGCAGATGATCGGCGTTGATCTCGAGCGCGGCCAGTTCTTCCACAACGATGAGCTTGTTGATCACCTTGTCGGTGGCAATCCCTACGAGGAATGGGTCAAAGACATCGTCGCCCTCGAGAACGTGATTGATGTCGAACCATTGGCCCAGCCACTCTACGGAGAACGCGATCTGCGTCGGCGGCTGGCCGCCAGCGGCTATTCGACAGAAGATCTGGAACTCATCCTTCATCCGATGGCGGGAGAAGGCAAAGAACCGACAGGGTCCATGGGCGACGACACGCCGTTGGCGGTTCTCTCAAATCATAACCGTCAGCTGCACCACTACTTTCGTCAGGTATTCAGTCAGGTGACCAATCCGCCGATCGACTCGCTTCGGGAACAGCGGGTCATGACCTTGAAAACGCGCCTTGGCAATCTCGGAAATGTTTTCGACGAAGACCAGACGCAAACGGACATTCTGGTTCTCGAGTCTCCCGTGCTTTCGACCAGCGAATTCAACGGAATGGTCGACCGGATGGGTGATTCGGTCGCGACGATTGATGCCACCTTTAGCGTAGTCGACGCAGACAAGCCGCTGACGGCCGCTCTCGATCGTATCCGGCAGGAGGCCGAGGATGCAGTGCGGGGCGGCAAGACGCACTTGGTGTTGAGCGACGAGAACATCGGCCCCGAGCGGGCCGCAATCCCGATGATCCTGGCGGCAGGTGGTGTGCACACCCATCTCGTCCGCCACGGCTTGCGCACCTATACCTCACTCAACGTGCGTTCGGCGGAATGCATGGACGTTCACTACTGCGCTGTGTTGATCGGGGTGGGATCGACGACGATCAATCCCTACCTCGCAGAGGCAGCTATTTGCGATCGTTACACGCGCGGCCTGTTCCCCGGCTCCACACTCAAGGCCTGCCTTGAACGCTACATGAGCGCCATCGACCAGGGTCTGCTCAAGATCATGTCGAAAATTGGTATCTCCGTGCTGAGTAGTTACCGAGGCGGGTATTACTGTGAAGCGGTCGGGCTGTCCCGCTCTCTGGTAGCTGAATTCTTTCCCGGCATGCCCTCGCGGATTTCGGGAATCGGCTTGTCGGGAATCAAGCGCAATCTACTGGCGCTGCACGGCGAAGCGTACCAATCCGGCGAAGTCGTACCCATGACGCTTGGCGGCCTGTATCGATATCGCCGCGGTGAAGAATTGCACGCGTTCGACGGGCAGTTGATCCACATTCTCCAATCGGCCGTCGCCAGCGACTCGTACGGCCTTTATCGTCGCTACAGTCAGGGTCTTCGCGAAATGGGTCCCATCCACCTCAGGGATCTGCTGGATTTTGAGCCCAAGAACGACCCGCTGCCTCTGGACGAAGTCGAATCGGTTACGGGAATCCGCAAGAGATTTTCCAGCGGCAGCATGTCGCACGGTGCCTTGTCGCGGGAGGCGCACGAAACTCTGGCCATCGCCATGAATCGCATCGGCGCGGCCTCGTGCAGTGGCGAGGGCGGTGAGGACAGTAGTCGCGCCCGTCCGCGCCCCAATGGCGACAATGCAAACTCGGCGATCAAACAGATTGCATCCGGGCGATTCGGGGTTACCGCCGAGTACCTGAACAACTGCGTCGAGATTGAGATTAAGATTGCCCAGGGCGCCAAGCCGGGAGAAGGCGGTCAGCTGCCCGGCTTCAAGGTTACGGAGGAGATTGCACGCCTGCGGCTATCCACGCCGGGTGTCACGCTGATCTCACCGCCACCGCATCATGACATCTATTCGATTGAGGACCTGGCCCAGCTCATCTACGACCTCAAGCAGATCAACCCCACTGCACAGGTCTGCGTAAAGCTGGTGTCCGAATCGGGTATTGGGACCATTGCGGCCGGCGTGGCGAAGGCCAAGGCCGACGTTATCCTTGTGTCGGGACACTCGGGTGGAACCGGTGCCAGTCCTCAGTCCAGCATTAAGTTCGCGGGAACGCCCTGGGAAATGGGACTGGCCGAGGTCAATCAAGTCCTCACCTTGAATCGATTGCGCCATCGGGTTCGATTGCGGGTGGACGGCGGGCTGAAATCGGGCCGCGATATTGTCATTGCCGCGATGCTCGGTGCCGAGGAATTCGGCATCGGAACCACATCTTTGGTGGCGATGGGATGTATTCTGGTACGTCAGTGTCACTCGAACACCTGTCCGGTTGGTGTCTGCACGCAGGATCCTGCTTTGCGGGAGAAGTTCACGGGGACCCCCGAGAAAGTGGTGAACCTCTTCAGCTTTATTGCTGAAGAGGTGCGCGAAGTCCTGGCTTCACTTGGCGTTCGCTCCATCGAGGATGTCGTCGGTCGCACCGATATGTTGACCCAGGTCAGTCGCGGCAGCCCTCACCTCGATGATCTCGACCTGAATCCGCTCTTGGTACAGGCGGATCCCGGTGATGCCCCGCGGTTCTGCACTCTGGAAGGCCGCAACGAAGTTCCGGACACCCTTGACGCCCAGATGATCGACGATGCCCAAGCCGTCTTCGACGACGGCGAGAAGATGCAACTCTCCTACAATATCCGCAACACGCAGCGGGCCATTGGGGCACGGCTTTCATCGCATCTGGTACGCCGGTTCGGCATGACGGGTCTGCAACCCGGTCACCTGACAGTGCGGTTGCGTGGGTCGGCCGGCCAATCGCTCGGGGCTTTCGCTGTGCAAGGCCTCAAGCTCGAGGTGTTCGGTGATGCCAACGATTACGTGGGCAAGGGTTTATCCGGGGGCGACCTCGTTGTTCGGCCCATGACATCCAGTCCGCTGGTATCGAATGAGAACGTGATCGTCGGAAACGTCGTTCTGTATGGCGCCACGGGCGGCACCCTATTCGTAGCGGGGCAGGCGGGCGATCGCTTTGCCGTGCGGAATTCGGGCGCGGTGGCAGTTGTCGAAGGTTGTGGTGACAACGGGTGCGAGTACATGACGGGCGGCACGGCAGTCATCCTCGGTTCGGTTGGCGACAACTTCGCTGCCGGAATGACGGGCGGAATCGCCTTTGTTTATGATCCGGAGGAGTCGCTTCCAGCGCACATAAACAGTGACAGCGTGGTGTTCCAGCGCCTCGAATCGGCGCACTGGGAGGCGCATTGCCGGGAGCTGATTGCACGACACGCCAGCGCGACACAGTCTGCATTTGCCCACAAGTTGCTTGCGGAATGGGAAGCAGAAATCGGCCATTTCTGGCAGGTGTGTCCGATCGAAATGGTCGACCGGCTCGAGCATCCTCTCAGTGACCAGATTGCCGCCGCCACCGCGTAGATCAAGTTCGGTTTCGTATTCGCGTTCGAGTTATATTGGCGCCGCATGCGCAGGCTTTTCCACATCTGGCTGTCTCCGTTCTGCCGCACGGTCCGACTGGTCCTCGAGGAGAAGCGGCTTGAATACGAAATGGTCGTTGAACCGGTTTGGGAACGGCGCGAAGAATTTCTTCAGCTAAACCCCGCGGGGCTTGTGCCCGTGTTTGTTGACGGAGACGGGTCCGTCATGTCGGAAAGTGGTGCGATTTGTGAGTACCTGGAGGAGACCTGTCCGGAACCACCGTTGATACTCGGATCACCGTTCGAGAAGTCGGAGATCCGCAGGTTGGTAGGCTGGTTCGATCTCAAATTCCACAATGAAGTCACGCGCCACCTCCTGAACGAGAAAGTGATGAAGCGGTTCATGGGGATGGGCGAACCGGACTCGGGGGCTTTGCGGGCCGCTTACCACAATATTGTCCACCATCTGCAGTACATCACCTATCTCACCGAGCGTCGGCGTTGGCTGGCTGGCGGCCAGATGAGTTTGGCCGACCTCACCGCCGCCGCACACTTGTCCTGCCTGGACTATCTGGGGGACGTACCCTGGGACGACCATCCCGAAGCCAAGGACTGGTACGCGCGCATCAAATCCCGGCCATGTTTTCGCGGTTTGCTGGCCGACCACATTCCAGGGTTGCCGCCACCAAAGCATTACGGCAACCTCGATTTCTAAGAGTACCGCGTGGCGACGGAACCGCTAAGGGATAGCCACCGCACCATGAGTAAGACCCGGACAGCCGCCGAGCCATCGCCGGAAGCGGAAATTCGTGCCCGCGCGCTGAGCGTGGGATTCGATGCGTTCGGCATAACCACACCGGCCGGTATCGGCGACGCCGGTCTTCGTCTGCGAGACTTTCTTGACCGCGGATGGCAGGGAGACATGGAATGGCTGGCTGCCAAGGCGAGCCTCCGGGAGCATCCCCGAAATCTGTGGCCAGAGACCAGATCGGTGATCGTTGTCGGCGCCAACTACCACATTCCTGGCGACCCTCTGGCCCTTCTGGGAGAACCGGATGTGGGCGTCGTCTCCGTCTACGCCCGAGGGCGTGACTATCATGACGTCTTGAAGTCGAGGCTCAAGCGGCTGGCACGCTGGATCGCCGAAGAGTACGACGCTGAGGTCAAGGTCTTCGTGGACACAGCGCCCGTGATGGAGAAGCCACTTGCGGCCGCCGCAGGGCTGGGGTGGCAGGGCAAGCACACGAATCTGGTATCGCGTGAGTTGGGGTCCTGGCTGTTTCTCGGGGCGGTGTTCACGACTGTGGACTTGGTGCCGGATGAGGGAGAACCGGACAATTGTGGCTCATGTCAGCGATGTCTCGATGTCTGTCCAACTGCAGCCTTCGTGGGTCCTTACCAGCTCGACGCCCGACGGTGCATTTCCTATCTGACCATCGAGCACAAAGGCGTCATTCCGACCGAGTTTCGCCGATCAATGGGCAACAGGATCTATGGCTGCGATGACTGTCTCGCGGTTTGTCCATGGAACAAGTTTGCACAAAGCACCGGAGAGGCAGCGTTTCTTCCTCGTGCCGAGTTGACGGCGCCTCGCCTCGTGGATCTGGTTCAACTGGATGATGCCGCGTTCCGGCGTGTTTTTGCGGGGTCGCCTATCAAGCGAACAGGTCGGAACCGGTTCGTCCGCAACGTACTGATTGCTCTTGGCAACGTCGGCAACGAGAGTTCCGTGCCCGCTATTGAAGAACGCCTGGATGATGCCTCTGAGCTGGTGCGGGGCGCGGCGGTGTGGGCCCTCCGCGAACTGGTGAGTGAAGAGAGGTTCCGGGAAGAGCGTTCGGCTCGTAGGCCGTCAGAGCGCGCGCCGGAAGTCCTCTTGGAATGGGATGCCGGTGTAGGGCTCTAATTGGTGTCAAGGGCTTTGAGCAGGGCCTTTGCCGCGATCGCCTCCGCGCTTTCCGGCGAGATTTCCAGAACGCGTCGCCAGTCCGAGCGTGCACCGTCACTGTCGTTAGACATTTGGCGTAGTGATCCGCGTTCAAGCAGAGCCGGCACGTAGTCTGGATCGAGCGCAATTGCGCGATTCGCATCGTTCACGGCACCCTCGAAATCGCCCAGTTTCCGCCGGGCCCGGGCCCTGAACGCGAAGGCTTCGGTGTTTTTCGGGTCAAATTTCACCGCTGCATCCAGATCGCTGGCGGCGCTTCGAAAATCTTTGAGGTCGACGGCCGCGATGGAGCGATCAACGAAATAAGTTGAAGTGCCAGGCTGGAACTCCAGCGCCTTGGTGAACAACTGCCGTGCTCGGGCCGGGTCGCCCGCCAGGATCCAGCCGTGGCCGGCTTGTGCCAGAACTTCTGCGATCTTGGGAGCCTCGTTGAATTCGTCGGAGTTCCGCATTTTGCGAACGACGGTCTCGAGTCGCTCGGCGCCGTACTTGTGCTGACCCATGCGGATCAGCGCGAGCCCGGCGCAGTGAGCGGCTGCGATGCCGCCGCCTGAGAAGCGCCAGAATGCTGCCGAGTCGAAGGCATCTCGCGGATCCGTATCGATCTTGGCAATGCACTCGGCATAACGTTTCTGATCGATTTCCGCCTGCGCCGGAAAGATCATCAGAGCGGACAGGATCATGGCTGCCGTGCCTGTGCGCACAGCCGCCAAGGGGTGCCAGAGAAATCGAATTGCGGAGTGTGGCGAGATTGGCATGGACGCAAGAGTCGGGTAGATCGTGGCTGCGTGCAACCCTCGGATCGGTGGTGGAGACAAATTCCCGTGATGATGCATAACGTAATTGTCTGCTTTGGGCTTGGCTACTCCGCCAGGGCGTTGGCCGAAGCACTGCATACGGATTCGTGGAAAATCATTGGGACGTCGCGCAGTGCTGACGCTGGTGATGGATTGTCCGCTGAGAGATTTCATCTTCATGAATTCGCGCGTGAACGGCCAATGTCCGACCCAGCGGATATCTTGGACGGCGCGACACATGTGCTGTCATCGGTGCCGCCCGATGCTGACGGAGACCCTGTCATCGACTGCCATAGAGGTGACATCGAGAACATCTCGACCTTGTCGTGGATTGGCTATCTTTCCACGGTCGGCGTCTATGGTGATCGGGGCGGGGACTGGGTTGACGAGTCCACCGACTGCCAGCCTTCCAATGAGCGCAGCGCGCGCCGTGTTGCGGCCGAGCGCGCATGGCTAAACCTGGGAGAGCGCATGCAGGTGCCGGTGCAAATCTTCCGGCTGGCGGGTATCTATGGTCCCGGGCGTAACCCGATTGAGACGGCCCGCAAGGGCCGGTCACGGCGAATAATCAAGCCCGGCCAGGTGTTTTCTCGCATCCACGTCGACGACATCGTTCAAGTCCTGCGTGCGTCGATGGCGCATCCTGTCCCGGGCGCAATTTATAACGTGTGCGATGACGAGCCCGCCCCCCCGCAGGATGTCGTGGAGTTCGCGTGTGACCTTGCGGGTTGCGAACCGCCTCCGGCCGTGCCGTACGAACAGGCAGATCTTTCGCCCATGGGGCGATCGTTCTATGGGGAATGTAAAAGGGTGCGCAACGACCGGATCAAAGACGAACTCGGTGTTCGGCTTCGCTATCCGGGCTACCGTTCCGGGCTTCGGGCGCTTGCGTCTGCTCAGAGTCGGTAAGCCTGCACTGACAATTCTGCCACGCCCGCGCATGTGGGCTGAGCCCGCAGCTCCCATGCATCTGATTCATCGATCCGCCGCCATCGCATCGACTGTTTGAAGAAGCAGGGCGATATCCGCCGGTTCCGAAAGCCTGTGATCGCCGTTCTTGATAAAGGTGACCTTCACATCATCGCCTTCATAGGCCTCAACGAGTTTGAGTGCGTGTTTCCAGGGGACGTCGGGATCGTTCATGCCCTGGAGTATGCGGAGCGGACAGGTCAGGTGCAGCGGTTCCCGCAGCAGCAGGTGACGGCGCCCGTCCTCGATCAGCTTCATTGTGATGGCGTAGGGCTCATCACCGTACTCCGAAGGCTGGAGGTAGACCCCTTCGCGCGTCAGCGTCTCCCGCATCAAGTCATCGAACTCTGCCCACATGAGGTCCTCTGTGAAGTCGGGTGCGGGCGCAATTCCCACGAGACCGCAAACACGGGCGGGTCTCTCGAGGGCTGCGAGCAGCATGATCCATCCGCCCATGCTCGATCCCACGACAATTTGAGGACCCGACGTGACTTCGTCGAGGATCGAAACGGCATCCTCCTTCCAACGGCCGATCGTCCCATCCGAGAAATCTCCGGAGGATGCACCATGGCCGAAGTAGTCGAATCGCACGAATGCGCGACCCGATTCCTGACAGTGCGCATCGAGGGCGATCACTTTTGTGCCGGTCATGTCGGAATTGAATCCGCCACAAAAGACGATGCCCGGTGACTTGCCGGTGTGGGCGTGATAGGCGATTGTGGCCCCGTCGGCCCGAGTTAATATGCGCGGCTCGACCATAGTGGTTGCAACAGAACTGAGGATTCCGGCGCTTCAATGACAGAAGCACAGACCGACTCTATCACTCACCCGACGGCGGAAGAAGCAGGCGAGCAACGTCATCCCGGAACCGGCCCTCGTGTGCTGCAAGTGCTTCCCGCGCTGGAAACCGGCGGCGTCGCGCGTGGTGCGATCGATATTGCGGCCGCGCTCGTAAAGGCCGGGGGCGCGTCTCTCGTGGTCTCGGCCGGGGGCCCCCTGGTCTACGATCTCGAAAAGATCGGTCTCCGCCACATCACCTTGCCACTTGATTCAAAAAATCCCTTCATCATGCACCGGAATGCGGGCGAGCTGACGGCACTCATCTACGACAACAAGATTGATATCGTTCATGCCCGATCGCGCGCGCCGGCCTGGAGTGCATTGTTTGCCACGCGCCGTGCGGGTTGTCATTTCGTGACGACGTACCACGGCACGTACAACGGCGGCAGTGGCTTGAAAAAGCTCTACAACTCGGTGATGACGCGCAGTGGCCGGGTAATCGCTATCTCGGATTTCATTGCCGGGCATGTCCAGGAAACCTATCGCGTCGAACCCTCCCGGCTGATCACCATTCCGCGCGGCATAAACACCGAAAATTTCGATCCGGGCAACGTCAGCGCCGAGCGGGTCATTCAGTTGGTAAACGCCTGGCGCCTGCCCGACGGCGTGCAGGTCGTGCTGCTGCCCGGTCGGCTGACTCGATGGAAAGGTCACGCGGTTCTGCTCCGGGCCCTCGCTCGCATGCAACGGCGTGATCTTTGCTGCGTACTTGTTGGCTCCGATCAGGGGCGCACCCGGTATCGCGCCGAACTCGAAAATCTCACGAACTCACTTGGTTTGGGTGAAGTCGTTCGAATTGTGGATCACTGCCGTGATATGGCTGCTGCCTATATGTTGGCGGACGTGGTCGTTTCCGCGTCGACTGATCCTGAGGCATTTGGTCGTGTCACGGCGGAGGCGCAAGCCATGGGCCGCCCGGTCGTGGCAACGGATCACGGTGCTTCGCGAGAGACCATTATTTCCGACCAGACGGGCTGGCTGGTCCCACCAAACAACCCGGATGCTCTGGCCCAAGCTCTCGAGGTGGCTCTGGGAATCGATGCTTCGACGCGGCAGGATCTAGCGGATCGGGCGCGCCGGCACGTCACCGAGAATCTGACTGTCGAACTGATGTGTGAGCGGACACTGGCCGTCTACGAGTCGCTCGTCGATCACGAACCCGACGTGGCATGAATGCCGTGGACAAGGGCGCCCAGCGCATCCTGGTTATTAAGCACGGTGCACTGGGCGATTTCGTACTCGCGACTGGGCCCTTCAAGGCCATACGCGTACACCATCTCAATGCCCACATTGTCCTGTTGACGACCGCACCCTTCGAATCCTTTGGCCGGGACTGCGGGTACTTCAATGAGATCTGGCTGGATTCGCGCCCTCGTCTACTTCAGGCCAGTGCCTGGCTTGCCTTGCGCCGGCGACTGTCCGGTGGTCATTTTCAGCGGGTGTACGACCTTCAAACGTCGAGCCGCTCGGGATGGTATTTCCGGTTGATGAAATCCCCCAAGCCCGAGTGGTCAGGCGTTGCGAGCGGGTGCTCGCATCTACACGACAATCCAGACCGTGATCACATGCATACCATCGATCGGCAGGCCGAGCAGCTCCGGCATGCCGGGATCGACTTCGTGCCGCAGCCCGATGTCGAGTGGCTCGACGCGCCGGTGTCTGACTTGGAACCATCCAGCACCATGGCCATTCTCGTGGCGGGAGGATCGCCCCAAAGGCCGGGAAAGCGTTGGCCCGCGGATCGATACGCGGCACTTGCCGAGGCATTGCTCGCTGAGGGCATGTCGCCTGTTCTTCTCGGTACGGAAGCGGAAAGAGGCGTGACGTCGGAGATCGCCCGGCGTTGCGAAGGAGTGGTTGATTTGACCGGCAGGACGTCGCTGGCTGAAGTGGCGTCGTTATGTCGTCGGGCCGCCGTCGTCGTCGGCAACGACACCGGGCCCATGCACATATCAGCGCTGACCGGATGCCGGACCATCGTGTTGTTTTCGCACGATTCCGACCCCGCGCTGTGCGCGCCGCGAGGTGCCCAGGTCTCCGTTGTTCGTCGGGAGCGCTTGGAAGAGCTCGCGGTCGAAGACGTACTGGAGGAAGTTCACCATCCCCGGTGATGTTCGCGGCATCCTTGACAGCGAACCCGATGCACATATGTTTCGCGTTTTGGCGCTGCAAACTGCGGCCGGTTTAAGGAAACTCTGATGGTTGCGCTCACGCTTCCCGATGGACAGGTTCGTCAATACTACGCGGCCGTCAGTGGTGCCGACGTGGCGGCGGATATCGGGCCGGGACTGGCAAAGGCGGCTCTTGCAATCCGTGTGAACGGCGATCTGTGGGATCTCTCTCGCGATTTAGGCGATGACGCGGATATCGCGATTGTCACGGCGAAAGACGAGGATGCCGTTGTCCTGGATCTGTTGCGGCACGACGCTGCCCATGTCTTGGCAGAAGCCGCGAAAGAACTCTACCCCGACATTCAGGTCACGATCGGCCCGGCCATTTCAGATGGGTTTTACTACGATTTCTCGCGCGATGAGCCTTTCACGCCTGAAGATCTCGAGGCGATGGAAGCCCGCATGCACGAGATCGTCGATCGCAATGAGGAAGTGACCCGCGAGGTCTGGGACCGGGACGCCGCCATCGAATTGTTCAAGTCGATGGGAGAGCACTACAAAGCGGAGATCATCTCGGAGATACCCGGAGACGAGCCCATCACCCTCTACAGGCAGGGCGAATTCATCGATCTCTGCCGGGGACCCCATCTCCCGTCGACGGGCAAATTGGGTCACGCATTCAAGTTGACAAAACTCGCTGGCGCGTACTGGCGCGGTGATGCGCGCAACGAGATGCTCCAGCGCGTTTACGGCACGGCCTGGCGGAACGAGAAGGAACTCAAGGCCTATCTCCACCGCCTCGAAGAGGCAGAGCGGCGAGATCATCGGCGCCTCGGTCGCGAGATGGACCTCTTCCACTTCCAGGAAGAAGCGGCCGGAATGGCGTTCTGGCATCCCAAGGGGTGGACCCTGTACCGCACGGTTGAGGCATATATGCGCCGCACGCTGGAGGCAGCGGGGTACGTCGAGGTGAAAACGCCTCAGCTCGTCGACCGCATGCTCTGGGAAGCTTCGGGGCACTGGGAGAAGTTCCGCGAGAATATGTACACCTCGGAGTCGGAGGAACGCATCTTTGCGCTCAAGCCGATGAACTGCCCGTGCCATGTCCAGATCTTCAACCAAGGGGTGAAGAGCTATCGGGAGCTGCCGTTGCGGATGGCGGAATTTGGTTCGTGTCACCGCTACGAGCCTTCGGGTTCATTGCATGGACTGATGCGCGTGCGCGGTTTCGTTCAGGACGACGCCCATATCTTCTGCACCGAAGACCAGATCAACTCAGAGACCAAGCAGTTCTGCGAGCTGCTGACGGGGATCTATCGAGACTTCGGATTTGAAGAGGTCCAGGCCCGCTTTTCGGATCGACCAGAGGTACGAGCTGGAACGGACGAAACCTGGGACAAGGCCGAAGGGGCTCTTCGCAATGCCGTGGAAGAGGCTGGGATCGATTACACCCTCAATCCGGGGGATGGTGCCTTTTACGGACCGAAGCTCGATTTTGAACTCACGGATGCCATCGGCCGCCAGTGGCAGTGTGGCACGCTGCAGGTCGACTTTGTTCTTCCGGAACGTCTCGACGCCGAGTACACCGGCGAAGACGGCGCGCGACATCGGCCGGTCATGCTTCATCGGGCCATTCTGGGCTCGTTCGAGCGCTTCATCGGCATTCTTGTCGAACAATATGCCGGTGGATTTCCCCTGTGGCTGGCGCCTACCCAGGTCGCTGTCACGACGATTACCCATGATGGCGATGCGTTTGCGTCAGAAGTCGCCGAGCGCCTCAAAGTTGCGGGTCTGCGCGTGGTCCTGGATACGTCCGCTGAGAAAATCAACTACAAGGTGCGGCTGCATAGTCACGCCAAGGTCCCCGCTATCATTGCTGTCGGTAAGCGAGAGGCCGAGGACGGCAGTGTGTCGATTCGGCGCCTGGGGTCCAAGGAGCAACAAAGTCTTGCGCTGGACGAGGCGGTGGCTAGACTTAGTGATGAAGCACGTGCGCCCGGCACCTGAGTCAGTGGCAGTTGGCGCGTCGCGCTCATATTGAAGTGTGTAACGGCCATCCTTGGCCGCCAGCGATAGGGAGGACGACCAGGCTGGCAGCACGGTGGCGAATGATGGAGGTCCTTAGATCGTAAGACGACCCATTATGGCACCCCCGACCCGTGAAGGGCCGCGTGTCAATGACATGATCGATGTGCCCGAGGTTCGGCTCATCGACCACAACGGCGAAAACGTTGGAGTTGTAAGCTTCGAGAACGCACTCGAAATGGCCGAGCAGGCAGAACTTGACCTGGTTGAGCTCTCTCCGAACGCCAGCCCCCCCGTTTGCAAGATTCTCGACTTCGGAAAATATAAATATGAAGCGCAAAAGAAGGCGAATGTTGCGCGCAAGAAGCAGAAGACCATTGAAGTCAAGGAAATCAAGATGCGACCGGGGATTGAGACTCATGACTACGATGTCAAAATGCGCTCGATCCAACGCTTTATTACCGATGGGGATAAGGTGAAGGTGACCCTGCGCTTTCGTGGCCGGGAGATGGTTCACCAGGACCGTGGCATGAACGTGCTCCAGCGAGTTCGCGAGGACTTGGACGAGATCGCCAAGGTCGAACAGTTCCCGAAGATGGAAGGCCGCCTTCTCACGATGGTGGTGGCTCCCAAATAGCTCTTAACGGCTGACTGGAACGCTGGATCGGCAGGCCGGCGGCCGATTGCCTTTCGACAACCGGCCGCGTTTGTCTCCAGGACTGCGAGTGGAGATCTGACGATCTCCCGCGGTGGTATGTCAGGCATCCACGTCGATATCGACGCCGATTCCATCACCGGCCGCTGCTCTCGCTTTGACCTGTTCGCCGAATTTCTCTGCAAGCTCACGCGCTTGCGAGACGGTCTTTAACGCGATCGCTGCGGATCCGTTGTCGATCGCCTGTTGCAGCATGGCGGTTGAGACGAGAAGAGATGCGCTATCCATCTGACGCTTCCTTCGCTCAGTGAAGTCTTTCAGGTTAGGCGTGATTCGTTTGCGATTCGTGAACGGGTTCCGAAGATTCTCTCCCCTCGAAGGCGTGGAGCTCGGCCCAGGCCTGCTGGACAATGTGAAAGGACGCCGTCATCGACAGTGTTGCGAGAACGGCCGCAACCGCAATGTCGGGCCAGTGCGTGCCGCTGGCGAAAACGCCGGTTGCGGCGGCCATGACGGCAAGGTTTCCCAGGGCATCGTTACGACTGCATAGCCGCAGCGAGGACTGCATCGCGTCCAGGGCTCCGGGATCGTGACAAGAGTGGCCGCACAGGTTCATCCATCACCTCCAGCGTGATGGGACACTGGTTCGCCCACATGTTCGGTCATGTCGGCAATCACCCGTTCCACGTTCTGGTCTGCGGCGCTGTAGTAAACGTGCTTTCCCTGCCGCGGGGCCTTGAGAATTCGCGACGCTCTCAGCAAACGAAGATGGTGACTTACGAGAGATGGTGACTGGCCCAGCTCTGCGGCGATCTGGCCAACCGACTTCGCGACATCGCGCACCGCGAGAATGATGGCAAGGCGATTCGGCTCCCCCATCAGTCGGAACATTTCCGCCAGCGCCAGGATTTCGCCCTCGTCGAGAGTTCTCATGATTTCTAAATAACAAACATATGTAATGATGTTCATTTGTTCATATAATTTTCTGCCTCAACAGGTGGGAAGCGCCGAACGTGTTGTAAGCCATTGAAATTTAGCCGGTTAATGCGCATGCATGAGACGAAGCACCGATCTGGCCCATACGGAACGGCCACCCCAGACAGTGTGCGAATTGCAGGAATTCGGGGAAATCTGCCCGATGAATCCGTAACGTGCGTCACAGAGTCGGCGAATCGCCGGAGTCACGTGTTGAATGATGTCGCTGCGCTGACCATATGCACGATGAGCGGGTGAGGCCCGCACTCGTAGGGTCAAGCGTCCTTTGGTTATCGACCCCCCTTTTCAAGCACCGGCGTTGGGGCCGGGCTCGACAACGCCCCAGCGCCAACAAATTCGAAGGCCGCAATTGCGGCCTTTCTTATGTTCGTACCACGGCTTGGCCCCAACGAAATCTCGTGGAATGCGGCCCCGCGCATCGCTTGCATTCCAACGGACCAGTGGTTATAAACCCACGCCACGGCGGCGCCGGTAGATCCCGGTCGTTCCGCCGTTAGTCATTCTGGATGTACCGGGCGGAGAAAACGGTTGCCCAAGCTCAAGACCAAGAGCGGCGCCAAGAAGCGGTTTCGGCTGACCGCCAAGGGAAAAGTGCGTATGAATCAAGCCAACAAGCAGCACGGCATGATCAAGCGCACCAACAAACAGATCCGCAATCAGCGCGGAACCACGATCATGGCGGAATCTGACGCCAAGGTCGTGCGCAAGTTCCTGCCTTACGGCTAAGGAGGTCGTCGGTGGCTCGCGTCAAACGGGGCGTAACCAAACACGCCCGTCACAGAAAAGTCCTGAAGCAAGCCAAGGGCTATCGCGGCCGCGGCCACACGTCGTATCGCGTGGCGCTGGAGCGGGTCGAGAAGGCGCTTCAGTACGCGTATCGGGACCGGCGAAATCGCAAGCGCGCCTTCCGTGGCCTGTGGATTCAACGGATAAACGCAGCAGCGCGCATGCATGGCCTGACATATGGGCGATTTATGAATGGCCTCAAGCTTGCCGGAGTGGAGGTCGACCGGAAAATTCTTGCTGACCTCGCGGCGCGTGAGCCTGAGGCCTTCAAGGCGCTGGTTGAGCAAGCGGAGTCCGCGCTCGGCCAGGCCGCGTGACCTGAGGTCCTTCGGACGTAAGCTCAGAAGTTCGGATGTTGCGAAGGGGCCTCGACGATGGCCCCTTTTTTCGTGGGTGGAAACATGCAGGACATCGACAAGCTAGGTGATGAGCTTCAAGCCGCCGTCGAAGCGGCGGGAAGCCTGGACGATCTCGAAGCGGTCCGGGTGAGCGCCCTGGGCCGCAAGGGCGAGATCACCTCCTTGATGAAGGGCCTCGGCGCCATGGATGAGGAGGCGCGGAGAAGTGCAGGAACCGCTCTCAATGCGTTGAAGGATGACATCGCCGCAGCGATCGATGCGCGTCGCGGGACTTTGCAGAACGCGGCACTGACAGAACAGCTCGAAACCGAAGGGATCGATATCACGTTGCCGGCTCGTGCCGAGGCGCGGGGGCGAATTCATCCGGTGACACAGGTCATCGATGAAGTGGTCGCCATCTTCGCGGACATGGGATTCAGCGTCGCTGAAGGTCCCGACATCGAGGACGATTTCCACAATTTCACGGCGCTCAACATTCCGCCCGAGCATCCCGCTCGACAGATGCACGATACGTTCTATCTCGAGGCCGAGCGCGATGGCGCCCCGCTGGTATTGCGGACCCACACATCGCCGGTCCAGATCCGGCACATGCAGTCGACATCGCCGCCTTATCGCATTATCGCGCCGGGGCGCACCTTCCGCTGTGATTCCGATATGACCCATACGCCGATGTTCCATCAGGTGGAGGGATTGGCCATCGGCCACGACATTCACATGGGCCACCTGAAAGGCTGCCTGGAAGAGTTCGCCCGCGTGTTCTTCGAGGTCGACAACCTGCGCATGCGGTTCCGGCCCAGTCACTTCCCCTTCACCGAGCCGTCGGCCGAGGTGGATATCGGCTGCTCTCGCGAGGGACGCGAACTCAAGATCGGTGAGGGCAACGACTGGCTCGAGATTCTGGGTTGCGGGATGGTGCATCCCAACGTGCTCGAGAACGTTGGTCTGGATCCAGACGAATGGCAGGGGTTTGCCTTCGGCATGGGGATCGATCGCATCGCCATGCTCAAGTATGGCATTCCGGACTTGCGCGCCTTCTTCGACTCCGATCTGCGGTGGTTGCGGCATTATGGGTTCGCCGCCTTCGATGTGCCGACGCTGGCTGGGGGGTTGGCGCGATGAAATTCACCGTTTCCTGGCTCAGGGATCATCTGGACACCAATGCGTCCATCGACCAGCTATCCGAGACCCTGACCGCGATCGGTCTGGAAGTCGAAGAGGTCGTGAACAAGGCGGCGGGGTTGGACGCATTCACGGTCGCCTACGTCGTGGAAGCGCGGCCGCATCCGGACGCCGACCGTTTGCAGGTTTGTACGGTCGATACGGGCAGCGAGACACTCGATGTGGTGTGCGGGGCGCCAAACGCTCACACCGGAATGAAGGGCGTTTACGCGCCGGTGGGGACGACCATTCCCGGCAATGGCATGAAGCTCAAGGCGGCGAAGATCCGCGGGGTCGAGAGCCGGGGCATGTTGTGTTCGGAACGGGAGATGGGCCTCTCGGATGAGCACGAAGGCATTATCGAACTTCCCGAAGACGCACCGCTGGGAGAGCCGTTTGCACGCGTGCTGGGCCTCGATGATCCCATGATCGAGATTGCCATTACGCCGAACCGTCAGGATTGCCTCGGTGTCCGCGGGATCGCCCGGGACCTGGCCGCTGCCGGGCTGGGCACGCTGAAACCGTACGGGATCGATGTCGTGCCCGGCACCTTCGATAGCCCCATCGGTGTCGATCTGCGCTTTGACCCCGAGACCCGAGATGCTTGCCCGATATTCGTCGGCCGTTACATCAAGGGTGTCAAGAATGGCCCGAGCCCGAAGTGGCTTCAGGACCGTTTGCGGGCGATCGGACTGCGCCCCATTTCGGCACTGGTCGACATGACGAACTACGTCACCTATGACCTCGCGCGCCCGCTTCACGTGTTTGATGCGGACACATTGTCCGGGGGCATACATGTGCGACTCGCCGAAGCGGGTGAGGCGGTCGCGGCGCTCAATGACAGGGAGTACACGCTCGATCCCGAAGTCACGGTCATCGCCGACGATGATGGAGCCCTGGCACTCGGTGGCGTGATCGGCGGCAAGCCATCGGGATGCACCGAGGAAACGACCAATGTCTTCATCGAGGCCGCGCTGTTCGACCCTTTGCGTACGGCCGCCACGGGCCGCCGCTACATGATCGATTCGGACGCGCGATACCGGTTCGAACGCGGTGTCGATCCCGAGTTCGTTCGCGAGGGCATGGAAGTCGCAACGCGCATGGTGATGGAGCTTTGTGGCGGGGAGCCCAGCGAACTCGTCGTGGCAGGCGGACCCCCCGAATGGCGGCGTGATATCACGCTGCGCCCGAGCCGCATACACCATCTGGGCGGTATCGATGTTCCGCAAACGGACGTGCAGAAAATCCTGGAGTCATTGGGGTTCGACGTCTCGCTGGTCAATGGCGAAATGAAGGCATCAGCACCCCCATGGCGGTCCGACGTTCACGGCGAAGCCGACCTGGTTGAGGAAGTGACCCGTATCTACGGATTTGACGAGATTCCTTCCGTTGCGATGGACAACCCATCACCGGTGTCGCGTGCCGTCCTGACTGCCGGCCAGCGGCGTGAACGCGATGCCAAGCGTGTTCTGGCGGCCCGCGGACTGGTCGAGGTCGTCACCTGGTCATTCACGTCATCGGGCTTGGCAAAATTATTCGGCGACCCGGAAGCCGAACTTAATCTTGCCAATCCGATCAGCAGCGACCTCGATGTCATGCGGCCCAGCCTCCTGGCAAACCTGATGGCCGCGTGCGGCAGAAATATCGACCGAGGAGAAACTCAGATCGCGCTGTTCGAAGTCGGGGCCGTTTATGAAGGAGTCGCGCCCGACGCTCAGCGGGTGGTCGCAGCCGGATTGCGGCATGGCCGTAACGCGGCGCGCCACTGGGCAGGCGACGAGCGCGATATTGACGCTTTCGACGCCAAGGCCGACGCCATGGCCGTTCTGGAGGCCGCCGGCACGCCCTTGGCCAGTACTCAGACGGTCGCGGAGGCACCGGACTGGTACCATCCGGGACGTTCCGGAACACTCCGGCTCGGTCCCAAGACCGTCCCGGCCCGCTTCGGCGAGATTCACCCGGGCGTCCTGCAGGATCTCGACATCGAGGGGCCGATCGTCGCGTTTGAGGTTTTCCTGGATGCTGTGCCGGCCTCAAAAAGCAAGAAGGGGTACACGCGGGCGCGGCTCGATGCATCCGATCTTCCAGCAGTCGACCGTGACTTCGCTTTCGTTCTCTCTGCGGACGTGCCGGCGGGTGACGTCGTGCGTGCTGCGACTGGCGCGGACAAGGGTTTGATTGCGGATGTATCCGTCTTCGACGTGTTCGAAGGCGGTGCTCTCGCAGACGGGCAGAAATCCCTCGCCATCAGTGTCCGCCTCCAACCCGCGGAGCAGACCTTGACCGAGGCCGAAATCGAAGAGGTCTCGGGCATGATCGTGGCCGCCGTCGAGAAGGCCACGGGCGGCCGGCTCCGGACCTGAGCCCATCATGACAACGGGTTCCGAATCAGACGACGCATCTATGCCGCCGGGCTTCACGCGCCTGCACCTGCCGGGGCCTTTCGTTGACATCAACGGCCCGCTCTTCGCGCAGTACACGGACGGTAAGTTTCGTATCGGATTGCGTCTGGAGGATCGGCACTGCAATGCGGTCGGTATCTGCCATGGCGGAATGCACGCGATGTTTGCGGATCTGCAGATCGCCATCGGTATCGTCGTTCAGGCCGACGTCAAAGCCTTCCTGCCAACGATCAACCTCTCCCTCGATTATGTCGCGCCCGGCAGGATCGGAGATTGGCTGGAGGGTGAGACGGAGGTGATCCGCACGACGCGTAATCTCGCCTTCGGCACCTGTATTCTGAGCACCGGAGGTGAGACGCTGGTGCGCGCAAGCGCCGTGTGCAAGATCCCGAGCCAGGAAGACCCACGGTTTACGTTGGAGAACCTTCTTCCCGACGCATAATCCGGCGGCGGAATTCGGATTGTCCTGATCTCGCTGAATGGAGGGGGATCAGCCGGCGTCCGTGCGGAGGACTTCGATAAAGGCTTCCTGGGGAATCTCGACCTTGCCGAACTGACGCATGCGCTTCTTTCCGGCCTTCTGCTTTTCCAGAAGCTTCCGTTTTCGCGATACGTCACCGCCATAGCACTTCGACAGAACGTCCTTGCGCAAGGCCGAGATGGTTTCGCGGGCGATCACCTTGCCGCCAATAGCCGCCTGGATGGGGATCTTGAACAGCTGGCGCGGGATGAGTTCCTTGAGCTTCTCGCACATGGTCCGTCCCCGGGATTCCACATTCTCCCGATGCGCGATGGTCGAGAGGGCATCGACGGGCTCGCCGTTGACCAGGATCGCCATCTTCACCAGGTCGCCCGCAGCGTATTCCTCTATCTGATAGTCGAAGCTCGCATAGCCGCGGCTGACCGACTTGAGCCGGTCGTAGAAATCAAAGACGACCTCGTTGAGGGGCAGGCGATAGACGACGACCGCGCGCGTACCTGAATAGGTGAGGTCAACCTGCTCACCCCGGCGCTCTTCGCAGAGCTTGAGAACACCGCCGAGGTACTCGTCGGGGACCATGATCGTTGCGCTGATCCAGGGTTCTTCGATGGTGTCGATATGTACAGGATCGGGCAGGTCGGCGGGGTTATGGAGCTCGATCGTTCTGCCGTCGGTCAGGTGAATGTTGTAGACGACGGATGGTGCCGTTGTGATCAACTCGAGATCGAACTCCCGCTCCAGGCGTTCCTGGATGATCTCCAGGTGCAGCAGGCCCAGGAAGCCGCAGCGGAAACCGAAGCCCAGGGCTGCCGATGTCTCGGGTTCGTATTCGAAACTTGCGTCGTTCAGTCGGAGCTTTGCCAGGCTTTCGCGGAGCCTTTCATAGTCTGCGGTATCGACGGGAAAGAGGCCCGAGAACACGACCGGCACGCTCGGCTTGAAACCGGGCAGGGGCGCTTCGGTTGGGCGCCTGGTTTCCGTGATGGTGTCACCGACATGAGTGTCGGCAACTTCCTTGATTCCTGCAGTGATGAAACCGACCTCGCCGGGCCCGAGCTGGCCCACATCGGTCCGCTTGGGTGTGAATACGCCGACTTGTTCCACAGTGTGCTCGGTTCCGGCTGCCATCATCTTGATGCGCTGGCCCTTCCTGAGGAATCCGTCGTTGACCCTCACAAGAATGACGACGCCGAGATAGGGGTCGTACCAGGAATCGACGAGCAATGCCTTAAGGGGTGCGTCCGCGTCACCTTCTGGCGGCGGCAGTTTCTCGACGATGGCCTCGAACAGCTCGTCGATACCGTCTCCGGTCTTGCCGGACACGAGAAGCGCGTCCGACGCCCCCAATCCGATGACGTCCTCTATTTGCTGAGCGACCCGATCGGGCTCCGCCGCGGGAAGATCCGTCTTGTTCAGGGCGATGACGATCTCATGGTCTGCATCCAATGCCTGATAGACGTTGGCCAGGGTCTGGGCCTCCACGCCCTGGCTTGAGTCGACGAGGAGGAGTGATCCCTCGCACGCCGCAAGGGACCGGCTGACTTCGTAGGTAAAGTCGACGTGGCCCGGCGTGTCCATCAGGTTGAGTTGATACTGCTGGCCATCCTTGGCCGCATAATTGAGGCGAACGGTTTGGGCCTTGATTGTGATGCCGCGTTCGCGCTCGATCTCCATGGAGTCGAGAACCTGTTCGCGCATCTCCCGGTCGGTCAGGCCACCACATCGCTGGATCATACGGTCGGCGAGGGTCGACTTGCCGTGATCGATGTGTGCAATGATGGCAAAATTGCGAATGTGTGCCGGCTCGGTCATCGGCGCGCTTGTATCATTGGCGACTCAAGGTGCCAAGGCGCAACGATCGGGATGGTCTCGACATCTGTTGGTCTGTGGATGCAGACTTGGGGCCATGCAAATGGAAAGGGACGGGATGGCTTCCACCGAACTATCGCTCGAAGAAATGGAAAAATACGTGATCCGCTACAACGATCTGCCCAATCGAGTTTCGCCCGTGCGGTTGCTCGATATGGCGCTGCCGGAGTTTGAGCGCAAGCGCTACCCGGTGACCGGGCGTTCGACAGAACAGAACTGGCCGGACAAGCGGGTGGGCGAGGTCGAGGCATTCAATATCAATTTCGTGTCGTGCGAAGGCAAATGCGGCATCGGCACGCACGCACACGATTCTGATGAAGCCTTCATCATTCTTACCGGTCGCTGGTCGGTCACGTTCGGTGAGGCTGCCGATCAGGCAATCGAGCTGGAACCCTTCGACATGATCACGGTCCCGCCAAACATCATGCACGGTGTCGTCAATCTGTCGGACTCGGAATCCTACATGCTTGCCGTGCAGGGCGCCCATCGCGGTGCCACCATTCAGTGGTCGTCGAAAGTTGTGGAGGCCGTTCGGGGACTCGGCGTAGATGCGGAAGCGGTTGAATACCCCGGATATTCAGCGGAGGACGCGTCCTAGAGTAGATCGGGTTTAAATGGAATCACTGCGTGATCCATTTAAGCGCATGAATCTGCTCTACCCAGTCAAAAGTAGAGCAAATTAGCCTTTTGAAATGGAATTGCACTAGGCGCTGTTCAATCCAGGTCGAGGCCGGTGTCGCGTCGGGTGCGCTTGCGGAACAGCAGGGCAAGGGTTGGCCCCAGGATTCCCAGCGTAATCCAGGCCGGCCACTGTAGGACCGTCACGATAACGGGGTCCCAAAGTGAAGGATGCACGTAGCGCTGGATGACCGCTTGCGAGAGATTCAGGCTGCCCGTATCGATTTTGAACCAGAGATAGCCGATGGCCAGACTCTGGTACGCCCCAGCTTCCAGGGAAGCGAGAATTTCAGCGCCCGTCGCCATCAGGGCGATGGCGGTGATGAGCCAACCGAGACTGCGGCCGATGATCATGTCGTTGGATCGCTCGTGGTTTTCCTTGCGGTGGTCACGATAGGGGGGCCATGCCGTGATCCCGGCGCGCCTCGTTGATCGTATCGACGATTCGCGTCTCGATGTCCGGGAATTGGTACTTGATGTCGCGGGCTAGGCGGCTGCCGTCCGACTTTTGGAGATTGGGATAGAGGTCCACACCGTCGGGAAACGTGATCTCGGCGTCCGGCAGGTGCGTGCGCACCAGTTCGGCGATTTCCTCCAGGGACGCAGTGGTGCCCCCCGAAACGTACGCGTCTCTCTCCAACGCGTCCGCGATGCAGAGGCGCACGAACATCTCGACGATATCGTCGACATGAATCAGTGAGGACGTTTGCTTCGGCGACTGCGTTGCCTTGAAGGAACCGTCGATGGCCGCTCCGCAGATGAGCCGCGACACTTCGGCACTGCGTCCGCTCATGCGGCCGTATCCGATGACCGAGGCAGGACGCAAAGCCCGCGTGTCGAGCCCGAATCTCTCCGTATAGCGCCGTCCAACCACCTCATTCATCATCTTGGTGTATCCATAGATGATGTAGGGATGGAGGTCGTCATCCTCGTTCACCGCCCGATCGCCGTAATATTCCTGGTCGTCGTACGCGGCGACAGAGCTGGCGTAGACCACGCGTTCGAGGCCCAGTCTCGCCGCCGCCTCGAAGACGTTGGTCGCCCCCATGATGTTGATCCGCATGGCAAGCCGCGGCTCTTCCTCCGTCGCGGGGGGCAACAATGCCGCGAGATGAATGATCCGATGGACATCGTGATCTCGGATTGCCGCGACGACGTCATCCACGTGCGTGGTATCGCCCTGAACGATTTTCAGTCGGTGGTCATCTCCAAGATCGGCGAAGGGTGCCGGATTGGGGGCGTAATCCATACAGACGACGGATTCGTCCTTGGACAGCAGATTCCGTGCTACCCGGCCGCCTATGAATCCGGTACCGCCGGTCACCAATATCGTCATAGGGAGAGCACTCCTGGCTGAAGTCCGCCAACACTAGAGCAATTCTCAACGAGTTTAAATCTGGGGCATTCGAACCGTTTGTCTGTGTGATCTGTCGACGCCGTTGCAAAACCGCGAACCCAGCCTTAATTTGCCGGACGCTTCATGCGGAGGGATGGCCGAGAGGCTGAAGGCGCACGCTTGGAAAGCGTGTATACGGG
>DEBC01000068.1:0-25211 GCA_002348365.1 Alphaproteobacteria bacterium UBA2966
GGCCGCTGGTAGGACAGCAACGCTGTGGGACGTCACAGACCAATCACAATCGGTAAAACTAGCAGCGATATTTTTAACGTGGATCTACTGTAACGATGTCCGACGCCAAGATTGTTCAAATGCCGTACGGCGCTTATCACAAGCGTGAGGTGCCCGACTCAGACGCCCTGCTGACCAGTGTCGGCCCGGGCACACCGATGGGTGAGTACATGCGCAGGCACTGGCATCCGGTGTGCCTGTCGGAAGAACTGACGGATGTGCCCAAGGCGATCCGCATACTTGGCGAGGATCTTGTCGCTTTCCGGGACCGGTCCGGGAATATCGGCGTACTGCAACGCCACTGCAGTCACCGCGGGACTTCGTTGGAATATGGGATCATCCAGCCAAAAGGCATCCGCTGCTGCTATCACGGCTGGGTCTACGATATCGACGGGACCATTCTGGAGATGCCGACTGAGCCTGACGAAAGCAGGATTTATGACACCGTGGTTCATGGTGCCTATCGCGCGTTTGAGCGCGATGGGCTGGTATTCGCCTACCTGGGACCGCCGGAGGAGGTGCCGAAGTTCCCCGACTACGACGTCTATCGGTATCCGGAGGACAACCGCCTGGTGGCGTTCTCGAACATCTACCCCTGCAACTGGCTGCAGGTTTACGAGAACATCATGGACCACTGCCATACGGCGTTACTCCACAACAATATGACCGTCGAGAGCGTGGACGAGGCCCTGAAGGACGGCCTCAACTTCCCCACGATGTTCCAGGACATCCCCGTCATGGACTGGGAGACGACGCGCAACGGCCACGGCATTACTTTTATTGCCGGGCGGCGAGTAGACGATGACACCATCTGGGTGCGTATGACCGAGATGATCTTTCCACACCTGATTCAGAACGCGAATCTAATGACCAGTGCGCACGAACAACGGCATACCACCGCGTGCATGACGCGCTGGCACACGCCAGTAGATGATGAGAACTGTATCCTTTTTGGATGGCGCCACTTCAACGCTGATATAGATTTGCACGGGTCGGGCAATGAAGATGATTGTGGCTACGACAAAATTGATTTCCTCGACGGCCAGTGCGAGCGGCCCTACGAGATCGGTCAACGGGCGCCCGGGGACTGGGATGCCATCTGCAATCAACGCAGAGTTGCAGTGCACGCGCTGGAGAACCCTGGAAGTTCAGACATCGGTGTCTACATGTGCCGTAAGCTTCTACGGGATCTTGCTGAGGGTAAAGCACCAGTCGATACCACGAAGGTTATGAGCGACGATGGAGAGGAGACGCTGCATTCGGTCTGCTCCGACACCACGCTGAACGTGCCGCGCCTGCCCGACCGGGATGAAGATCGTAAGCTGATGAAGGAATATGGTCGAAAGGTGTACGCTATCGTCGCGGAAGCAGATCCCTTGCCGTCGAAGGACCGTCGAAATTTCATATTGGCGCGCCTCGATGAACTCGATGGCGGGGTACGCGAAGCGGCGGAGTAGGGCGCCAGTCTTCCTACACAGACAGTTTCCGGGTAAGACTCCGCATAGCAACAAGGCACCACGGGCCACGCGATCGAGACGTAACCATGTCCGGAGACACCCCGACAATCGAACCGACGGGCGGCGGTGTTGGCGCACATGTGAGTAATATTGATCTTAGAACCGAACTCTCAGATGACTCGGTCGCGTTGCTATTTCAGGCGCTCGGCGATTACGGCGTGCTGTTTTTTGCCGATCAGAACATCACGCCGGACCAACACCTTGCCTTCGCTGGTCGTTTCGCGCCGGTCGTTCCCAACGTGTTCCTCGATCAGGTGCCGGGCTACCCCGATATCTCCCTGGTGCAGAAACGGAAGGGCCAGCGCTACAACATCGGCGGGGACTGGCACACGGATCATTCCTACGACAAGGAGCCGGCCCTCGGATCCATCCTGGTTGCGCGGGAGACGCCGGAGCGCGGCGGCGACACCCTGTTCACCAACATGTACACCGCCTACGACACGCTGTCGGACGGGCTCAAGGAAGTGCTGGGGCAACTCTCAAGCGTGCATGGCACCAGCCATGTCTACGGCGTCGCGGGAAACAGGCCCAGGCTGGTCGCTCAGGATGAGGACATGCGCGGCCGCAAGCCCGAGGACTACGCCATTAAGGAAACGATCCACCCCGTCGTGATCCGCCACCCCATTTCCGGGCGCAAGGTGCTCTATGTGGACCCCGGCTACACCCAGAAGATCGACGGCTGGACCGATGAGGAAAGCGAACCCTTCCTGAAGATGCTGTTCGCACACGCGACGCGCCCGGAGCTCACCTACCGGTTCCAGTGGAAACCGGGCTCGATCGCGTTTTGGGACAATCGCTGCACGTGCCACTACGCGGTCAATGACTACGAGGGTGGAGGGCGCGTCATGCATCGCGTGACCGTCGAAGGCGTGCCCTTGGTCGCCTGACCTCATTGGGTCTCGCGCGCCGCCGCGCAGACATCATGGCGCGTCTCGACGGGATCGACGGCGGCATGCGTGGGGCTACAGATAAAGCGGCTTTTTAGGCTTCAGTTGGAATTGAACCATAGGAACACCTGAGATGGCGCCCAAGAATCCCAAACAAGTACCGTATGGCGCCTACCATAAGACCCGAATGCCGGCCTACGACCCCGAACTCACGGAGACGGGTCCAGGTACGCCAATGGGCGAGTACATGCGCAGGTTCTGGCAGCCGGTTTGCCTGTCCGAAGAATTGACGGATGTCCCGAAGGCGATCCGTATCATGGGTGAGGACCTCGTCGCGTTCCGTGACCGCTCAGGGAACATCGGTGTTCTGCAGCGTCATTGCAGCCACCGTGGCACGTCACTCGAGTACGGCATCATCCAGCCCAAGGGGATCCGCTGCTGCTATCACGGCTGGGTTTATGACATCGACGGCACCATCCTCGAGATGCCGGCCGAGCCCAAAGACAGCAGGATCTACGAGACCGTCTATCACGGAGCTTATCCGGCCTTCGAGCGGAGCGGACTCGTATTCGCCTATATGGGCCCACCCGAAGAGAAACCCGAGTTCCCCGAGTATGACTTCCTGCACTTTCCCGTAAACAACAGGCTGGTCGCGTGCTCGAACGTCTATCCCTGCAACTGGCTGCAGACGTACGAGAACACCATGGACCACATCCATGCTGCGCTCCTGCACAACAACATGACGGTCGAAAGCGTCGATCAGGCGATAAAGAGCGGCCTGACGTTCTCTGACGCGTTCACCTCGGGGATGCCCATCCTGGACTGGGAGCGCACGCGGAACGGCCACGGCATGTGCTTCATCGCCGGGCGCCGGGTGAACGACGACGTGATCTGGGTGCGCCACAGCGAGTTGGTGTTCCCCAACGCCACCCACGTGGGCAGTCTGTTCTCGTCGGCGCACGAGGCGCGTCACACGACGGTCTGCATGACTCGATGGCACGTGCCGGTGGATGACGAGAACATGATCATCTTCGGCTGGCGCCACTTCAACGAGGTGATCGACCGTTACGGCGACGGCCGGGAAGAGGATTGCGGCGTCGACAAGATCGACTTTCTCGATGGCCAGTCCGTGCGTCCTTACGACGTCGGACAGCGCGCCCCTGGCGACTATGAGGCGCTTGCGGGCCAGCGCGCGATAGCGGTTCACGCCCTGGAGAATCCAGTCAGCTCCGATGCAGGAGTCTTCATGTGCCGCAGGTTGTTGCACGAACTGGTGCGCGGGGAGGCGGGGCCGGACACTTCCCGGCCGGTGAACGAGGACCAGGGGCAAACGCTCCATTCTTTCGGCCAGGACTCGACGTTGCGAATGCCACTTCATCCCGACCTCGAGGCGGACGAGCAGGCCATCAGGGAGATGGAACGAAAGGTCTACGCCATCATGGCAGACGCCGACGCTGTCGATTCGGCTGACCGCATGGCCTTTATCCTGGCGCGCCTCGATGAGCTTGACGGCGGTATGCTTGACGCTGCGGAATAATTTGCTGTCCGATAACCCGACTCAGGCAGGACAGGGAAGGGACGATGACGACCACCAACCCTAAGCAGGTGCCCTACGGCGCCTACCACAAGACTCGGGTACCCACCTACGATCCCGAACTCGCGGAAACCGGCCCCGGCACGCCGACGGGCGAGTTCATGCGGAAATCCTGGCAGCCGGTCTGTCTCTCCGAAGAACTGACTGATGTTCCGAAAGCCATCCGGATCATGGGTGAGGACCTTGTCGCCTTCCGTGACCGATCCGGGAACATCGGTGTCCTGCAGCGGCATTGCAGCCATCGCGGCACGTCCCTCGAATACGGGATCATCCAGCCCAAGGGGATTCGCTGCTGCTATCACGGCTGGGTTTACGACATCGACGGAACCATCCTCGAGATGCCCGCCGAGCCTAATGACAGCCGGATCTACGAGACGGTCTATCACGGTGCTTATCCCGCTTTCGAACGGGCTGGGCTGGTGTTTGCCTACATGGGCCCGCCCGAAGAGAAGCCCGTGTTCCCCGAGTATGACGTCTACCGGTTTCCGGAAGATACGAAGCTGGTCGGCTTCTCACACATTTATCACTGCAACTGGTTGCAGGTGTTCGAGAACCTGATCGATCCGGTGCACACCTCATTTCTGCACAGCGGTGAAATGACGGTCGATAGTGCGGACGCCTCGGCCAAGGAAGGGGTAACGGCTCCCCAGGCATTCTATTCGGATCTGCAGGTCGTGAATTGGAGACCGACCCGTAACGGTCACGGCGCGTGCTTCATCTCCGGTCGCCGTGTCGACGACGACGTGGTCTGGACGCGGTCGTCGGAGCTTGTCTTTCCCAACTTGGTGCAAATTCCCAGTGTGTTCAGCTCCGCGCATGAGGCGCGTCACGCCACTTTGTGCATGTCGCGTTGGCACGTCCCTGTCGACGACAGCCACATGATCATCTTCGGCTGGCGCCATTTCAACAACCAGATCGACAGGTACGGCGACGGGCGTGAGGAAGAGTGCGGGGTCGACAAGTGCGATTTCATCGACGGTCAAAGCCAGCGTCCCTATGACGTCGGTCAACGGGCTCCGGGCGACTGGGAGGCCATCAACAGTCAGCGTGCTATCGCTGTCCATGATCTCGAGAACCCGGCTGGTTCCGACGTCGGTGTTTACCTCTGCCGGAAACTTTTGCGCGATCTGGTGCGCGGTGAAGCACCAGAACTTACGGCGCGGCCGATGAGCGACGACGGGTCCCAGACCCTCCATTCATACGGTCACGACTCGGCCGTGCGTTTGCCTCGTCAGCAGGACCGCGAAAAGGACCGCGAGCTTATTGGCGAGATCGGGTTGAAGATCTTCGACATCATGGCGGAGGCAGATGCCATCGACTCCGAAAGTCGCCGTTCCTATATCCTCGGGCGACTTGATGATCTCGACGGCGGACTGCAGGAAGCAGCGGAGTAGGGTCCGTCTCATTACAGACCGGCGGGCCCCGTCTTGCCGAGTCACGGTGCCCAGAAGTAACGTGCGGACCGAGCGCTGGCCGGGCCCGTGATCCCCTGATTGGGACAGAATCTTGAAAGCCGAATTTCCGCCACTCAAGGAAGTTCGCAAGGACCTGAAAATTGATTGGTATCGCTCTCCGATCGTGCGCGCCAGGCTTGTTGAACTGGCGGCCCGGAGCGACCTACATGGCCTGCTGCAGGCGGGTGGGCATTTGGCGCTGTTCGCATGTACTGGCGTGCTGTCCTATTACTTTTTCGAACAGGGAATGTGGATCGCCTTCGCGCTGGCCCTGTTCGCTCATGGGACGGTGGGTTGTTTCTTTGCAGGGATCGCGACCCATGAACTGGGTCATGCGACGGTCTTCAAGACCCCATGGCTCAATCGACTGTTCCTGAACATCTTTTCGATCCTGTCCTGGTGGAATCATCGGGAGTATTCACTGAGCCATACCTATCACCACCGCTACACCCTGCACCCGCAGGGTGACCGTGAAGTGCTGCTGCCGAAGGCGCCATCCCTGAAGCCGCTATTCCTGCTGCAGCTGTTTACGTTCAACGTTTTTGGTGGCTTCGAGGCCCGCGGCTTTCTGCCGTTTGTTAAAGGTACGATCCTGATGGCGCTCGGGCGACACGACAGTAACGAGAGAGGACAGTGGAACGCTGACGCGATTGCGGATCAGCCAGAGGTGAAACGCAAGGCGGTCAATTTCGCGCGCCTCATTTTATTGTTTCATGCCGCCGTCCTCGCCGTCGCAATCGTTTTCGAGCTCTGGTTGTTGCCGGTCCTGCTGACCTTATTTTCCTTTATCGGAGGCTGGCTGAGGCATTTTGTCGGTGCGCCGATGCATATGGGCTTGCGAAGTAACGTACCTGACTTCCGATTATGCGTGCGCACGATAACCCTCGACCCGATTTCGGAGTTTCTCTACTGGCGCATGAACTGGCATATCGAGCACCACATGTTTGCCGCCGTCCCCTACTACAACCTGGCGAAGCTGCATAAAGAGGTGGCCTCCGACATGCCGGAGACACGAACCCTGGTTGGCGCCTGGCGCGAAATGCGTGAGACCTGGCGGAAGCAGCAGGATTATCCGGATTATGAGCATGTCACGCCGCTGCCATCGCTTTCGGAGGATCGATCGATTGAGGCCGGCCCGCTTGCGACTTCTATCGGGGACATTGCGCCCGCGTCATTCAAGTGAGGAAACCCTAAAAAGATCGCAACAAGGTTGGGTTCCGTGGACGGCACTTCAGGCGATCCACTAATTTCGATCTTGGAGTGTTTTGCCACGCGGGCTGATTCCGCGTAATTAGACGCTGGATCGGCCGGCATTCATCGGTCGCGAAGGGAATTGCCCCTGGAGGACACGGCATGAACAGCCGAACGGAAGCGTCAGGACCGCTTGCGGGAGTACGGGTGCTCGACCTGAGCCGCATACTCGCAGGACCTACCTGTACACAGCTACTCGGCGACTATGGCGCCGACGTTATCAAGGTGGAACGTCCCGGCACCGGAGACGACACGCGGACGTGGGGTCCGCCGTTTCTTCCTGGTGAGGGCGGTGAGCCGACGCATGAGAGTGCATATTACATGTCGTCGAACCGCAACAAGCGTTCCATCGCTGTCGACATAGCATCCTCCGAAGGCGCGGACCTGGTGCGTCGGCTGGTCGGCCATTGCGACATCCTGATTGAGAACTTCAAGCTCGGAGGGCTCAAGAAGTACGGGTTGGATTACGACTCATTGACAGCGGAACATCCTGGATTGATCTACTGCTCGATAACCGGATTCGGACAAACGGGACCAAACGCCCATCGCGCCGGGTACGACATCCTCGCACAAGCCTATGGAGGCATGATGAGCCTGACGGGCGAGCCAGATGGAGAGCCCACCAAGGTGGGAGTCGGGATTGCCGACGTCATGTGCGGAATGTATGCGACGACCGCGATCCTCGCAGCACTCAACCATCGCAATGCGACCGGAGAGGGCCAGTACATCGACATCGCGCTGGTCGACTCCCAGATCGCCTGGCTGATTAACGAAGGCGTCAACTATCTCACCAGCGGCAAGGAACCGGTTCGGCGCGGCAACCAGCATCCGAATATCGTGCCCTACCAGGTATTCGCCACCGCGGACGGATACGTGGTGGTCGCCGTGGGCAACGACAGCCAGTTCCGCGCATTCTGCGAAATTCTGGAGGTGCCTGAGTTCGCAGACAATCCCAAATTCGCGACGAACTCGGCAAGGCTGGAGAACCGATCGGAGATCATCGACCTGCTCAAGCCGGTGATCGCCGCCAGAAACAAGGGCGACCTGATCAAGGCAATGGAGGCCCGCAGCGTGCCCGGTGGGGAAATCAATCGGGTATCCGAGGTGTTCGAGAGCGAGCAGGCCATCGCTCGGAACATGAAGATCACGATGCCGCACCATCAATCCGCATCCGGTGAGGTCGATTTGATCGGAAACCCCGTAAACTTCAGCCGGACGCCAGTGACGTATCGCCATGCGCCGCCGACCTGCGGCCAGCACACAGACGAGATCATCGCTGAAATTCTGGGCGAGCCCGCCGCCGCCGAATAAACCTGGAGAGGACACTCAGATGAGCATGCTCAGCAACGCCGAAGAAGAACTGAAGGCGAAGGCACGCGAACTGGCTGAGGCCGAGATCGCGCCGCGCACCGTGGAAATCGACGAGACCCAGGAGTACCCTTGGGATCATGTCGAGCGCCTGACCAAGGCCGGATTCATCGGGATGACGATCCCGAAAGAATACGGCGGACCAGGGAAGACCTATTTCGATGCTGTCCTCGTCATCGAGGAGATGGCGCGAGTCTGCGGCGTTACCGGACGTATTGTCGTCGAGTCCAATATGGGTGCCATCGGTGCCATCCTGAAGTATGGCACCGAGAAGCAGAAGAAGATGGCGACCGAGATCGTGCTCGCCGGGGACAAACCCGCTATCTGCATCACCGAACCGAGCGCCGGCAGCGCCGCCACGGAGATGACGACGACCGCGGTCAAGAAGGGCGACCGCTACATTATCAACGGCAAGAAGCACTGGATCACGGGTGGCGGTGTCTCCAGGCTGCACCTCGTATTCGCGCGCGTCATGGAGGACGGACAGTCGCAGGGCATCGCAGGTTTCATCGCCGTCCGCGACGAGACGCCGGGGCTCTCGATACCGCGCCGCGAACCCACCCTGGGCCTACGCGGTATCCCCGAGGCAGAAGTGGTCTTCGAGGACATGGAGGTCGCCGAGGATATGGTGGTCATCCCGCCCGAAGGTCTGCGCCGTGGCTTTGCCGGGCTGATGAATGCCTATAACGGCCAGCGTGTGGGCGCTGGGACGATGGCACTGGGGATCGCACAAGGCGCCTACGAGGAGGCTCTTCGTTACGTGAAGGAACGCCACCAGTTCGGACGTCCCATTGCCGAATTCCAGGGACTGCAGTGGAAGCTCGCCGACATGTCGATCGGCCTGGAGGCATCTCGGGCGCTGCTGCACAAGGCGGCTCGGAATGCCGGCGAAGGCTTCCCGGATATGCGCGAGGCGGCGCAGGCCAAGATCCTGGCCTCTGAGACGGCGATCATGGTCACAAACGAGGCCCTGCAGCTGCATGGTGCGGCGGGCTATTCGCGAAACCTGCCCGTTGAGCGCATGTTGAGGGACGCCCGGATGTTCACGATCGGGGGCGGCACGGCGGAGATCCTGCGCACGCAGGTTGCGGGGTCGATCCTCGGCATGAAGGTGCCGCAAACGCGGGATGGCTACTCGAAGCTCGCGGAGGCCGCCAAGCAGGAAGCTGCTGAGTGATCCAGCCGTTGCGTTCGGGGTAACTATTTCCGCGCTGGAGGCGATTCCCCTTCCGGATGCAGGATTGATAGGATTGGCGCGTCGCCATCGATGATGGAGGTCGACGTCATGACCGAGACCGGACCGGTTCAGATGCCCTTCGGGGCGTATCACAAGAGAGACGTTCCCGCTCACGATCCCGAACTCACGGAAGTCCAGCCGGGCTCGCCCATGGGCGAGTACATGCGCCGGTTCTGGCACCCAGTGTGTCTTTCCGAAGAACTCACGGACGTGCCCAAGTTGATCCGAATTCTCGGTGAAGACCTTGTGGCCTTCCGCGACCGATCTGGACGGATCGGTGTCCTGCAGCGCCACTGCAGTCACCGAGGCACGTCACTTGAATATGGAATCATCCAGCCCAAGGGCATCCGTTGCTGCTATCACGGGTGGGTTTACGATATCGACGGCACGATCCTGGAGATGCCGACAGAACCCGAAGGCAGCCGGATTTATGACACCGTCGTGCACGGAGCCTATCCCGCCTTCGAGCGCAGTGGGCTCGTCTTCGCCTACATGGGGGACCCGGAGGAGAAGCCAGAATTCCCCGAATACGACTCCTTCACGCGCCCGGAAGGAACGAAGATCGTGGCATTCTCGAACATCTATCCCTGCAACTTCCTTCAGGCGTTCGAGAACGTCGCCGATCATTTCCACACGGCCATCCTGCACAATGGCATGACGGTGGACACGCTCGACGAGGCCACCAAGAAGAGCATCACGCTGGGTGGTTTCGTGGGACTTCCGACCGTGCACTGGGAGGCGGCCCGGGACGGCAACGGCCTCATGTTCGTCTCGTGCCGGCGCAATCCCGACAACCAGACGTTCTGGGTTCGCTCAATCGAGTTGAGTTTCCCGAACTTCATCCAGTTCGGTGCTCTGTATGGCGCGGCGCGGCGACAGCGCCATTCGACGGTCGCACTCTCGCGCTGGCACGTGCCCGTCGACAATCACAACGTGATTCTGTTCGGCTGGCGTCACTTCAATGATGAGGTGGACCCCGACGGAGAAGGCGATGAGAGCCGCTGTGGTTATGACAGCATCGATTTTCTGGAGGGCCAGACGGGGGGCGGAGCTACGAGGATGGCCAGCGGGCCCCTGGCGACTGGGAGGCCCTGACCAGCCAACGATCCATTGCAATCCACGCCTTGGAGAACCCTGGCTACTCCGATACCGGCGTTTACATGCTGCGGAAATTGTTGCGGGACGCCGTCCGAGGCAATACGCCGGCAGACTCGACCCGGCCGATTGCCGCCGGCGGCAAGGACACACTGCACGTTTACACCCAGGATACCGTGATCAATGCTCCGAAGACTTCTGACGGGGACGACGGGGAGTTGATGATGTCTTACGGTCTTAAGATCCTGGAGATCATGAAGGAGGCGAACGACATGCCCGGTGCTGAGCGTGATCCCTACATCCGAGCGCGTATCGACGAACTCGACGGAGGATTGCAGTAAGCGGCCGAGTAGCGCAATCAACAGCTAGCCACTTAACACTCGTGTGCGGTGCGCTAAAATTCAGCGACCGCGAGATGTGACGGAGACCATTTGAGATGACCGACGGCAAGACCAAGATGTTACCCTTCGGGGCCTACTATCAGCGTGACATACCCACTCACGATGCTGAGCTCACGGAGACTCAGCCGGGTTCGCCGATGGGTGAGCTGATGCGCAAATGGTGGCAGCCGATCTGTCATTCCGAGGAACTGACGGACGTGCCGTTGGCAACCCGTCTTATCAATGAGGATCTCGTGGTGTTCCGTGACCGATCCGGTCGTGTGGGCGTGCTGCAACGCCATTGCAGCCACCGTGGCACTTCGCTCGAGTACGGCATCATCCAGCCCAAGGGCATCCGCTGCTGTTATCACGGCTGGGTTTACGACATCGACGGCACGATCCTCGAGATGCCGACCGAGCCGAAGGACAGCAGAATTTACGATACCGTTGTTCACGGTGCTTATCCGGCGTTCGAACGTCATGGCCTGGTGTTCGTGTACATGGGCGACCCGGCGGAGAAACCGGACTTCCCAGAATACGACGGCTACCACCTCCCGGAAGGCACGGAGTATCACGCGTTCTCACACATCTATCCGTGCAACTGGCTGCAGGTCTACGAGAACATCATGGACCACATGCACACCGCGACGCTGCACACCAACATGACCGTCGAGAGCGTCGATGCTCAGATTGCGGACGGGGTCAATCTCGATGGCTTCAACGACATGCCTGTCATGGACTGGGAATCGACCCGGAACGGGAATGGCTGTGTTTTCATCGCCAATCGACGCAATCCTGACAACCGGACCATCTGGGTCCGCATCACGGAAATGGTGTTCCCCAACATGCTGCAGATCGGGGCCTTGTTCCCATCGGCGCGGGCGCAGCGCCATTCGACCATGTGCCTGACGCGCTGGCACGTGCCCGTCGATAACACCCACATGAAGATGTTCGGCTGGCGTCATTTCAACGACGAGGTCGATCCGTGGGGCGCCGGCAACAAGGATGACTGCGGCTACGATACGATCGATTTCCTGGACGGCCAGTCCGAACGTCCCTACGACGAAGGCCAGCGTGCGCCGGGCGATTGGGAGGCGTTGGGCAGCCAGCGGCCGATCGCGGTCCACGCGCTGGAGAACCCGGGGCAATCCGACATCGGCGTCTACCTCTGCCGCAAGCTCCTGCGAAGTCTCGTTCGCGGCGAGACACCAGCCGATACGACCCGCGCGATCAGTGCCGGCGGCAAGGACACCCTGAACATGTACACACAGGATTCGGTACTCAATGTTCCGGTGCAGCCCGGCAAGGACGATGCGAAACTGATGAAGGAATACGGCCGCAAGGTCCTGGCCATCATGATGGAGACCGACGAGCTACCGAGCCATCAGCGCGACGCACATGTGCGGGCGCGTCTCGATGACCTCGATGGCGGTTGGCTCCAAGCCGCAGAGTAGTCGCCGCTACTACACCGAGTGTGCGGGCACGTGGCGACGTCAGGTCGTTAGAACGGCTTGTCTCCGAGAATGGTGACGCGGTGCAGGATGCGGCGTTGCCCGTGATAATCGTTTATCGGGTAGTGCTGCGTGCAACGATTGTCCCACATCGCCATGGCACCGTCGGTCCATCGGAACCTGCAGGTGAACTCCGGATTGGTTGCGTGCTGATACAGAAAGCTCAGAAGAGTGTCGCTTTCCACCTGACGCATGTTGCGTAAGCCCACGGTGAAGGTTGAGTTCACATACAGGGCCTTGCGTCCCGTTTCAGGATGCGTCCGGATGACAGGATGTTCTGCGCTTTGTTCAGTTTCGGGGCTGTACTGAAACTTGACGGCCTTGATTCCGTCGACGGCTTCCTCACTGGTCAATTTATCCGGACCAAAGGCGGCACCGGCACGGTGCACCGCGTAAACACCGTCCAGAAGGTCCTTCATCCCTTCTGACAACGTCTCGTAAGCCATGTACATGTTAGCGAAAAGGGTGTCGCCACCGTGAGGCGGCAGCTCCCGCGCGTACAACACGGAGCCGAGGCTCGGTTTCTCCGTAAATGTCACGTCGCTGTGCCATCCGTGACCGACGCTGTAGCGGTCCTCCGGTTCCTTGGCGATGGGGATGATCTCCGGGTGCCCCTCGATTCCCGGAATGAACGGATTGACATGCAGCTCGCCGAACCGGCGCGCGAAGGCTTTGTGTTGTTCGGGCGTGAGATTCTGGTCGCGAAAAAAGATCACACAGTGGTCAAGGAATGCCCGGTGGACTTCTTCGAATTGATCGTCAGAGAGATCCTCAGACAGATCAACGCCGCTGATTTCCGCGCCCAACGCCCCGGAGAGCGGCTCAACCTCAATCAGTCGGTATCCATCCGCGGCATAATTGGTGTGCGACCCGAGTAAGACATCTTCCACCAGACCGGACATTGCAGACATTTTGGACCTCCAGATCCTTTTGCGATTTCAGAACGCTTAAACTCACCACCAGAGAAACATTGGAACCCAGACCATGTAACAAGTGAGCACTCACTCCACGCAGGGAGAGCCTCAGTCGATGGGATCCAGTGTGATCGATGAACGCCTCCCTAGATGTGGCCGGACCTTCTCAGCCCATTCACCGGTACGAATTGCGGCCTGCCAGGCTTCCGAAGATCTGGTTTCGGCGGAGTCAACCTCGTAGATCGCACAATACGTGGGCACGTCCAGGTCGCCATCGACCTTATTCACCTTGTAACGTTTTGCACCGTGCACACCGGGAACGCCTAGCAGCGCCGGGATATGACTCTCGTTGTAGAGACGGTTGAAGTCCTCCTCGCTGACTTCGTCGGGCTTCTCCATCAGGATCATGAGCAATGTGTGCGACATTTAGCCTCTCCTTTGTTGTGCGTTCACTTTTCTGATCATTTGATTGGGATCAGGGCACCATCAGGGCGCCGGCCTCTTTGAGTTGGTAGATTTCGTTGTCCGAGTAACCCAACTCACTCAGGATCTCGGCACCGTGCTCTCCGTATCGTGGCGCATTCCGGTGTATGGATGCGGGTGTCGCTGAGAATTGGACCGGCGGCTCGGTAAGCACTGTCTCTCCCTCGCTCGGATGGGTCGAACGGTGAAAGAAGCCGATTTCCTGCATGTGCTCGTCGTCGAAAAGGTCGTCGAGCGTATTCACCGGAGCCCAGGGAATTTGCGTCCGCTCGCAAAGCTCTGCCCATTCGGCAATCGTCTTTTCCGCGATCGCCTCTCCCAGTAGCGCGTACAACGCATCGATGTTCTTGATGCGCGCGCCATAGTCGCTGAACCGGGGATCGTCGAGTAGTTGTCCTCGGCCGGAGATTTCAAAGAAGGCGGACCACTGCTTTTCCGTGTAGGGCATGATGCATATGTAGCCGTCCTTGGCCTTGGCTGGTTTGCGATGAGGAGACGTGAGGCGGGCATATCCGGCGTCGCTGAGAGGCGGTTCAAATGCGCGCCCGCTGATGTGCTCGGCCAATAAGAACGTGGCCATGGTTTCGAACATCGGCACCTCGATCTCCTGGCCTTCTCCGGTCCGCAATCGGTGGAACAGGGCGCTGAGGATTGCCTGACTCGCGACCAGACCGACGACTTTGTCGACCAGGATGGTGGGTGTGTAGCGCGGCGCCCCGTCGGCATCCGCGCCGAGGACTGCCAGGCCCGATGATCCCTGGATGAGGTCGTCGTAGGCCGGTTTGGCAGCATAGGGGCCCTTTTCAGAATAGCCGTATGCGCCGCAGTAGATGATATCCGACCGCAAACTACGAACCGCGTCATAATCAAACCCTAGTCGTCCGATGGCTTGTGGGCGCATGTTGTGGAAAAAGACGTCCGCAGTGGGAACGAGGCGGCGCAGTACTTCTTTCGCCTGTTCCTGCTTAAGGTCGAGAACAATGCCCCGTTTGTTGCGGTTCAGGTTGAGGAAGATCCCGGCCATGCCATCGTTGCGTTTGGGTCCGGCATGGCGGATAGGGTCGCCGGGACCGGGCGACTCAATCTTTATGACGTCCGCGCCCAGGTCACCCAGCATCTGCGTTGCATAGGGGCCCAGAACGATCGTCGTGATGTCGATCACGCGAATGCCCGAAAGCGGGCCGGTTGGCTTCTCAGTCATGGGTTGAGACTATGACGGGCGAACGCCCATCGCCGTCGCGTGGTGTTTCAAGGTCGCCTCCGTCGCATACCTTTACTGGCGTTGCCATGGAGCGACACCGCCACCAGCACTCACAAGCTGTTTGCGCCGGACGACGGCGCAAACTTTAGGAGCAGTACACGCTAGGTTCTGGAAACATGTTCAGTCAAAGCAATATTGCTGAACTTTTAATTCAATTTCTGTTATGCCGCGAGTTCGCAGACGAGAAACGCAGTTTGAGCAACAGGGCATCATTCTGATCAATGGCTGGCAGTCTGCACCTTTGAACTGTCGTGCACCACGACCTGGCACAGGGAGTCGTACAACGCGTCGAGAAACTGTGGCCGACGCGACTCGCGCCTCTGAATGAGTGAAACCGTGCGTTGTATGGGGGGTGCGTCGAAGGGAGCCAGGTAAACGTCGTCCAGGTACCGATCACCGATTGTGGTTCTGGGATTGATCCCAACTGCCAGGCCATGCAGCACCATCATCAAGAGCGTTTCCACCGTATCGAACTCCATGATCTGATCGCTGTTGATTTTACGTTTGCTCAGAGAGTTCTCGATAAGGCGGCCGACCTCTGTGTTCCGGTTCGGGCCGACGTAAGGGTTGTTGCTCAAGATCTCTGTGTCGCTCTGGCCCGCGTAACTGCGAGGGGCAACGACAACCATCGAGTCTGAAAAGATCGGCCTGGAATTCAAATCTGGATCAAGCTCGGGAAACTGGGTGATAACTGCCGCCTCCAGACGGCCACGTACAACCGCGTGTGCCAAGTCACCAGCGAAACCAGACACAATTTGCACTTGCAAATGACGGTACTTGGCGCGGAGGTCGCTCAGCGTTTGAGGAATGAAATGGGATAGTCCGGTCACCGCCCCAATCTTGATCGTGCCTCTGAGCCGGCTGGAACCCGGCGCAGAGTCCCGGAACCGTTCGCACAACTCGACGATCTCTCTGGCCTGGTCCAAGAGCTCCAGGCCGGCATTGTTGAGACGTGGCGGCCTGACGGAACGTTCGAAGAGCTCGAAACCAAGCCACTCCTCCAGGCGTTTGATCTGCATGCTGACGGCTGCTTGGGTCAGCCCCAGTTTGGCCGCGGCCGAATTGAAGCCGCCCGTGTCGACGATGGCGACAAGTGCCTTGAGATGATTGAGTTGCATGAAAACACGATAACAAATTGTGAATTTATGATTAAGTGAAATTAGTTAGTCTGAATTAATTTTGGTTTGTAGGGTAGGCGGCCAAGGAACTGTGCTGATCCCCAAAATGTCCATCGCCGGATGGCTTCAATTCAGTTCGACTATTGGGAGGCGTTCATGTCAGACACGAGTATCCAAGATCTGGTCAGGGTCGATGAAGGGCTGATCAGCCGCAAGATCTTCGTCGATCCAGATATTTATAGGGCCGAACTGGAGAACATCTTCGCCAAGTGCTGGCTTTATCTGGCGCACGAAAGCCAGCTTCCCAATCCGGGTGATTACACGACGAATTATATGGGCGAAGACCCGGTGCTGATCTGGCGGGGCATGGATGGCGAAATTCGCGCCTTCCTCAATTCTTGCCGCCACCGTGGCATGCGTATCTGTCGAACCGATGTCGGAAACGCCCGCCAGTTCGCCTGTCCGTTTCACGGATGGACCTATGGCAGCAATGGCGAACTCAAGACGGTGCCAAGTTTCGACGATAGCTATTTCGGCGATCTGAACCTGGCGGAATGGGGTCTGCACGAAGTCCCGCGGCTGGCTAACTATGGTGGGTTCATATTCGGCAACTGGGACGAGGACGCCGGGAGCCTCGATGATTACCTCGGAAATGCGCGCTGGTATTTGGACGTTGTGATAGAGCGGGCGATTGGTGGACTCGAGGTGTTCCCCGGCGGGCAGCGGTACTCCGTCGATGGTAACTGGAAGATCGCATCCGAGAACTTCGTTGGCGATGGCTATCACATAGCCCAAAGCCACGGGTCGGCGTTCACGCTGCCAGCCCGCCCACTCAACCCGGCCAATCCCTTCAGCAGCTACAGGGGCACGCTGACCTACTACGACATCGGCCTCGACAACGGTCACGGCTTCTCGCAAGCCACACTGGCGGGGGAGCGAATCGAGGTGGATCGCATGGAGGCCAAGGAGCTGGGTCCCGAGGTCGTTGAGTACGTCGAGGAGTGCTATGCCAGGCTGGTCAAACTCTCCCAGGCCCATGCAGACTTTTACGCGTGGACCTTCGGAACGCTGTTTCCCAACTTCTCGATCAACAACTTCAGCGCGCTCAGGCCGATTGGCCTCATGCTGTGGACTCCCAAGGGTCCAGGACGCCTGGAGGTCTGGCAGTGGGGTGCGACGGACAAGGACGCTCCCAAGATCCTGAAGGACCGGGTTCGTCAGGATCTCATTCGCAATCAAGCATCTGTGGGAATTCTGGCCCAGGACGACACGGAGAACTTCGAGCAGGTCACGGCTTCGACCGCAGGAGTCATCGCCCAGCGCCTCGATTTCAACTACCAGATGACACTGGATCGCAAGCCGGTCGAGGGCCTCGACCAGTTTCCGGGCTTCATCTCAACATACAACTCGGAGGAAAATCAGCGTCGCTACTACAGACGTTACGCCGAACTGATGGGCGGCGGAGAAGGCGCGCAGCAGGTTTATGCAGGTCCGAAGTTGGCGGCACGGGGCTGATCGGTATCAACGGCACGGAAGGCGGAAGAGTCATGACAAGCCCAGATACGCAGCACAAAGTCGAGCAGTTCCTGTATCGCGAAGTCCGCATGCTTGCGGAGGGTGAATTCGAGGAATGGCTCGATCTCTTTACCGAAGATTCCCGTTACTTGATGCCGATCCGCGAGACGACCGCCACGCGCGAGGAGTCAGAGCGGGGCGAAGACTACCTGCCGCACGTCGACGACGACAAGGACTTCATGCGTGCACGCGTGCAGCGGCTGCGCCACCGCCTGGCGCACGCAGAACAGCCGCCTTCGCGCCTGCGCTACTTCATCTCAAACATTGAGGTGGAGGACGCGGAGGGCGGCGAGACCGGTGATCTCGACGTGCGTTGTAATCTGATGGTCTATCAGTCTCGGCTCGAGCGGACGGAGAAGATTTTCGTCGGCCGGCGCGAAGATCGACTGCGGCCAGAGAACGGAAGCTACCAGATCACCAACCGTAAGGTCGTTCTTGACCAGTCATTGCTGCCCCGTAGCATCACCATCTTCTTTTAGACCAACCCACCCCCTCGGAATTCTATGTCAAACTCAAGCAGCCACGACGGAGCTGCAGGCGCCCGGCCTGAGCACGTCGATGTCGTTGTCGTCGGCGCCGGGTTCGCCGGACTTTACGCTCTCCACGGTTTACGCGAGCGCGACCTCAGCGCCCGCGCATTCGAGGAAGCCGGCGATGTCGGCGGGACCTGGTACTGGAACCGCTACCCAGGCGCCCGGGTCGACATCGAGAGTCTGCAGTACTGCTTCCATTTTTCCGATGTAATTCGTGAGGAGTGGGACTGGTCGGAGCGGTATGCGTCCCAGCCGGAGATTCTTCGTTACTTCGATTTCGTGGCGGACCGCTTCGATCTTCGCCGTGATATCACGTTCAATTCACGAGTCGTTTCTGCCGTGTACAGCGACGAGGAGAATCTGTGGACGGTAACGACCGACAAGGGAGATGTCGCCCAAGGGACCTATTGCATCATGGGGACGGGTCTCCTGTCGGCGCCCTATCAACCGCCATTCCCTGGTGTCGAAGACTTCCGGGGGGAGTGGTATCACAGCAGCAGATGGCCGCATGAGAAGGTGGAGCTTTCTGGCAAGCGAGTAGGTGTCGTCGGGACGGGATCGACGGGTATTCAGATCATTCAAACCATCGCGCCCGAGGTTGCGCACCTGACCGTATTTCAGCGCACGCCGAATTACGCCACGCCGGGAATCAACCGGCCACTCTCAAAGGATGAAAACCGTGCGTTCAACGCCCGTCACGACGATTGGCTTCGGGAAGTCCACAGCATGTTCAGTGGCCAGACCAGCGACTTTCCTGCGCCTACAAAGTCGGCGTTGGAGGATTCTCCCGAGGAACGTCGCCGGTGGTTCCAGGATCGCTGGGACAACGGCGGCCACCCCCAAACCCTTCTCTATGCCTACAAAGATCTTTTGACGGACGAAAAGGCGAATGAAACTGCCTGTAACTTCGTGCGCGAGACGATCCGTGCCACCGTCAAGGACCCCGTCACCGCCGAGTTGATGTGTCCGAAGGACGAGCCGTTGGGAGCAAAGCGCGTCCCGCTCGAGTTTGGCTACTTTGAGACCTTCAACCGGGACAACGTGACCCTCGTCGACGTAAAAAGCGCCCCTATTGAGAGCTTCACAGAGAATGGATTGCGTACCACCAATGCGGAGTACGAACTCGACGTCATTATCTTCGCGACGGGTTTCGATGCCATAACAGGGGCCATGTCGGCAATCGATATCCGGTGCAAAGGCGGTCCCACTCTCAAAGAGCTTTGGACCGAAGGCCCAAAGAACTATCTGGGACTGATGATCGCGGGAATGCCAAATCTTTTCATCATCAATGGCCCCGGTAGCGCCGGCATCAAAGCCAACAACGTACTGGGCGTCGAACATGGCATCGAATGGGCATTAAGTACTCTGGATCACCTCGTCGGCAACGGCTTCGACCGGATCGAGGCGGACGAACAGGCCGAAGACGAATGGATTGCACATTCGAACGATGTGGCCGAGGCGTCGTTGGTTTCCAAGGCCGGCTCCTGGTACACGGGCGCCAACATTCCAGGGAAGCCACAGGTCTTCATGCCCTACTTCGGCGGCTGGCCTCAGTATCGCGAAATTTGCAAACAGGCTGTGGCGGACGGATATCGCGGTTTTCATCTGTCGCGCTCTAGTGAGAGAGGGGACACGGCGAGGACGCAGCTCCAGGCAGCGGATATAGGGCGTTGACAGTGATGACGCGTGAGGGCGCCAACTGGGACGATCTTTTGTTCGTGGAAGGGCAGCTCGAGGAAGAGGAACGAATAGTCCGTGATCAGGCTCGGGACTACGCGCAAGCCGAACTCATGCCGAGAATCCTGAAGGCCAATCGTGATGAAACCTTTGACAAAGCGATTGCCCGAGAGATGGGGGCGCTCGGCTTTATGGGGACGACCCTACCGACGGCGTATGGCGGCGCAGAAGCCAGCCATGTGTGTTACGGGTTAGTAGCCCGAGAGCTGGAGCGTGTAGACAGCAGTTACCGGTCCGTCATGTCGGTCCAGTCATCTCTCGTCATGTATCCCATATTCGCTTACGGATCGGAGGAGCAGCGTCGAAAGTATTTGCCACAACTTTCGAGTGGCGAATGGATTGGCTGTTTTGGCTTAACTGAGCCGGATTCCGGTTCAGATCCGGCTTCCATGACGACCACGGCGCGTCCCGTGGAAGGAGGTTATCGATTATCGGGTGTCAAGAGCTGGATCACTAACGCTCCCATTGCGGATCTGTTTGTTGTCTGGGCGAAGCTGGAAACGGATGGAAAGATTAGAGGGTTCCTCCTCGAGCGTGACATGCCCGGCCTCTCGACTCCGCGCATCGAGGGTAAGTTCTCACTACGCGCCACGCAAACTGGACAGATCGTCATGGAAGACGTCATGGTCTCGGATGACAACCTGCTTCCCGATGTCGTCGGTCTCAGAGGACCTTTCGGTTGCCTCAACAAGGCGCGATATGGAATTGCATTCGGCACTCTCGGAGCTGCCGAGTTCTGCTGGCATGCGGCCCGTGACTACGTACTTGGTCGAAATCAATTTGGGCGGCCACTGGCTGCCAACCAAATCATCCAGCTAAAGCTCGCGAACATGCAGACAGAGATTGCATTGGGTTTGCAGGCGGTTTTGCGTCTCGGACGCATGATGGACGGCCATAACTGGTCGCCACCCGCTATTTCACTACTCAAGCGAAATAACTGCATGAAGGCGCTTGAGATCGCGCGCACTGCTCGTGACATGCATGGGGGCAACGGTGTTTCAGACGAGTATCACGTGATCCGCCACATGATGAATCTTGAAACTGTGAACACCTACGAGGGGACACAGGATATGCATGCCCTCATCTTGGGTCAGCATCAAACAGGTATCGCCGCCTTTGCGGCATGAGTTCATACAATCGATCTTGGTGCATTAGGGCGCAACTTCCCAACGGCAGACGGGAAATACTGGATGTCAGACACAAACATCAGGGATAGGAACGGAGACTCGGCAGTGGAACGTGTTGACGTGCTCGTTGTCGGCATGGGGTTCGCGGGTATGTACAACCTCTACTGCGCTCGCCAGCGGGGCCTGACAGCTCGTGCGTTTGAGGCCGGCAGCGACGTCGGAGGCACCTGGTACTGGAACCGTTATCCGGGCTGCCGAGTTGACGTCGACAGCGTGCAGTATTGCTACAACTTCTCCGACGAGCTCACGAATGAGTGGCGGTGGTCGGAGAGGTTCGCTTCCCAGCCCGAGCTGCTGCGTTACTGCAACTATGTTGCTGACAAGTTCGATCTGCGGCGGGACGCGAAGTTCGATACACGTGTCATTTCCGCACTCTTCGATGAAGAGACAAATTTGTGGACTGTCCGGACTGACAAAGGCGATGTCGTCTCGGCGCCCTACTGCATTATGGCGACGGGCAGCCTGTCGACACCCTATAAGCCGCCTTATCCTGGAATCGAAGATTTTGGGGGCGAGTGGCATCACACTGGCACCTGGCCCCATGAAGAAGTCAGCTTCACCGGCAAGCGTGTCGGGATTATCGGTACGGGATCCACGGGAATTCAGGCCATCCCCGTTATCGCACGGGAAGCCGCACACCTGACCGTATTTCAGCGTACACCTCAATACACGACACCCGCGCGAAACCGCCCCATGACGTCCGGTGAGCAGGAGGCGTTCAACGCCCGTCGAGACCAATGGCGTAAAGAGGTGAAGCAAACCTTCAACGCCATAACGGATTTCTCGCCGCCTACAAAGTTCTTCCACGAGAACACACCCGAGGAACGCCGCACCTACCTCGAATCTCGCTGGGAAATAGGCGGTATGCCGCAGGCGCTGATGGAAACCTACAAGAACATTGGCGTCGACGAGGCAGCCAACTCGGTCGTCGCCGATTTTGTGCGCGACAAGATTCGGGAGATCGTCAAGGACTCGGAGGTCGCCGAAAGATTGTGCCCACCATCTGACCTACCGATCGGCTCGAAGCGTCCACCGATCGACACGGACTACTATGAGACCTTCAACCGTGACAACGTCACCTTGGTCGATATTAAGACCAGTCCGATTGAACGCATCACGGCAGTTGGCATCAAGACAGCTGACGAGGACTATGAACTCGACGCGATTATTTTCGCGACCGGTTTCGACGCCATGACGGGCTCACTCCTGGCAATCGACATCAGGACCAGCGGCGGCGCCTCGTTGAAGGACGCCTGGTCGGACGGGCCCGATGCCTATCTGGGGCTAATGGTCGCGGGCCTACCCAATCTTTTCCTGATCAACGGACCGGGCAGTCCTTCGGTGAAGGCCAACATGGTCATTGCCATTGAGCACCATACGGATTGGATCATGGAGGCACTGGACCACCTTCGTGAACACGGGCTCGACCGGATCGAGGCGAACGAACAGGCCCAATCGAATTGGGTGGAGCACGCGAGGGAGGTCGCGGAGGCGACGCTGATGCCCGTCGCCGATTCCTGGTATGTCGGTGCCAACGTGCCGGGCAAGAAACGCGTCTACATGCCCTACTTCGGCGGCTTCGCGCGCTATCTCAAAACGTGTGAGGAGATTGTTGCGGATGGCTACCGCGGGTTCCAACTGTCACGCACAGGCGAGAACGCGGATACCTCAATCGTCGCCGCCCAATAGGAAGTCTCTTCGCGCAAAGCGTCACGTCTGTCGCTTTACCGGAGCCGTTTTGGGACGTATGGAACGGCTTGCCAGATATTGTTGACAGGTTGGTTCCACATATAATTTGCCCTCTGTCGCGTTGATCTAGAGTTTCAGGAGCCGTCACTGGATGGCGGAGCAATATGAAGCCCACGAACCTCCTCATTATCATGTCCGACGAGCACAACCGTCGCGTGCTCGGCTGCCACGGCAACGACCTGGTCAAGACACCGAATGTGGATGCGCTGGCAGCGCGCGGCACCCGCTTTACGGACGCCTATACCAATTGCCCCATCTGCGTGCCGGCGCGGGCGTCGTTTGCAACGGGACGGTACGTTCACCAAATTCGCAACTGGGATAACGGACACCCTTATGCCGGGCAGGTTCCGGGCTGGGGACACCGTCTCATGGCGGAAGGGCATCGGGTGACCTCGATCGGTAAGCTTCATTACCGCGACACCGACGATCCCAACGGGTTCGACGAGGAAATTATGCCGATGCACGTGCTGAACGGTGTCGGTGACGCTGTCGGCCTGATGCGAAGCCCGCCGCTCGAGCGACCCAACGCGCGCCTGCTTGCCGCGGAGGTCGGTCGGGGCGAATCGACTTACACCGAATACGACAGAGGAATTACCGCGGAAACCTGCCGGTGGTTGTCAGAAGAAGCGCCCAACTATTCGGACAAGCCCTGGGTGCTGTTCGTGTCCTTGGTCTGTCCACATTTTCCGTTGAAGGCGCCGGACGAATTCTACGACATGTATCCTCACGAGGACATGCCTTGGTCGATCCAGCGCGAGCCTGACGCGCAGCCCCGCCATCCCGTGCTCCAGGCCATTCGGCGCATCCAGAATTATGACGATTATTTCAGGGACGATGATCATCGCCGCGAGGCTATCGCCGCTTACTACGGCATGGTCTCATTCCTCGACGATAATATTGGACAGGTCCTGACGGCGTTGGCGGCGAACGGCTTAAGTGAGTCGACGCGGGTGATTTACACCAGTGATCACGGTGACAATCTCGGCGCGCGGACGTTCTGGGGTAAAGCGGTGATGTATGAGGAGAGCGCTGGAGTACCGTTGATCATGGCGGGTCCCGATGTTCCCGAGGGCCATGTCGTTTCCGACCCGGTGACCCTGGTGGACGTTTATCCCACTGCCATTGAGTCCGTGGGTAAGGAATTGACCGACGAGGAGAGGTCCGAACTGCCCGGCCACTCCCTGTTCGATATTGCGACGGGTTCAGTCCCGGAACGCACGCCGCTGGTGGAATACCATGCTGCGACGTCGATCACGGGCTGCTTCATGATTCGTGTCGGAAAGTGGAAGTATGTGCACTACGAAGGCTACCCGCCCCAGCTCTTCGACCTTGATGCGGACCCGTTCGAGGCCACCGACCTGGCAGACGATCCCAGTTACGCGGACGTGGTCGCCGATTGCGACCGGCGCCTGCGCGCGGTCGTCGACCCGGCGGCAGCCAATGAACAGGCCTTTGCCGACCAGCAAGCCAAGATCGAATCGCTCGGCGGGCTCGAAGCGGTGATGACGCGGGGCAATTACCCCTACACGCCGGCACCGGGCGAGGCACCCAAGCTTGCCGAGGTAACGTCGGCCTGATCGTCCGTGTGCGAGAACAACATCGTGAGAGCGGGTCTCTCCAAGTGGTGGGGAGAAGGTCAAGCCACGTTGCGCGTGATCTCATAAAGCGCGACGGCGGCCGCGTTCGACACGTTCAGGTCCGGAAAATCCGGATTTGTGGGCAGACGGGCCAGGTGGTCGCATTTTGCGGCGGTCAGGCGCCGCAAGCCGCTGCCTTCCGCACCGAGCACCAGGGCGACGTTGCCACTCAGGTCAGACTCGGGAAGCGTCGTCTCGGCTTGCGATGCCATCCCGACTCGCCAGTAGCCGAGTTCCGCAAGCTGATCCAACGCGCGCGCGAGATTGCTGATCTGTACATAGGGAACTGTATCCAAGGCCCCAGAGGCTGCCTTCGCGAGGCTGCCGGTCTCGGACGGGGCGTGCGACTGGGTAAGCACAAGGGCGCGGGCACCGAAGGCGGCGGCCGATCGCAGAACGGCGCCGACGTTTTGTGGATCGGTCACATGATCCAAAACGACGACCACATTTCGTTCGTCCTCACGCACTGCACAGGCTTCATCGATATGTGCCTGGTCAAGGCGGGATGCCTTCAGCGCAACGCCCTGATGAACGGCACCACCGGGCAAAACCGCGTCGATATCCGCCGCACTCACTTCTTGGAGGGCAGGCATGCGCTGGGGCTCAAGTAAATCCAGTGTTTTTGCCAAACGCGTCGCCGCATCGGGGGTGACGAGGAGGTCCTGGCATTTGCGCGACGGGTTG
>DEBC01000068.1:25598-25898 GCA_002348365.1 Alphaproteobacteria bacterium UBA2966
TCACGCGCGCCGCTGCCGCCACGGGAGCCTGGGCGGGACTTTCTATGTTTTCTGCGGTGCGATTTCTGGGGCAAATCAGCTCGTTTCGAACGGTCGTTCGGGTTGCAAGACACCTTGCACAAGGGCGCCGTCAGTCTTATAGTCTTTTCTGTGAAGAATCGAGACCTGCGCTGCCGGCGAAAAAAACTGCTGCAGTCAGCAGGTTTGTGCGTCTTTTTGAAGTTGACATCAGGCAGCAAATTCTCATAGTGCGGCCAACCAGAAATTGCAGTTTTTCGTCGTCGTCCGGAGGGGTGCCCG
>DEBC01000153.1:0-27083 GCA_002348365.1 Alphaproteobacteria bacterium UBA2966
CAAGCTCGGACATGAGAACTGTCATCACCTTACGGCGATCAATGGAACAAATCTGTCCGAACCGATCTAATTGGCGCCTTCGAACCGCAATCCTGGATCGAGACCACGAACGCGATGCCTGATTTTTCGCTGGAAGCCACTGTGCCGCATCCGGTTGCCGGCATTGACGAGGCCGGCCGCGGTCCCTGGGCCGGACCGGTGGTGGCGGCGGCTGTCATTCTCCCACCGCATGATACGCCAACCGGTATAGACGACTCGAAACGCTTGACGAAGGCACGCCGTGCGGACCTTTTCGATCAGATCATTGCGGTAGCTGTAGTCGGAATTGGCGAAGCGCAGGTGGTCGAGATCGATGCGTTGAACATCTTTCAGGCTACGATGCTTGCCATGCAGCGCGCCGTTTCCGCGCTGACCACGCCGCCTGCGCACGTCTTGGTCGACGGCAATCACCTGCCAGATCTGCCATGCGATGCCCAAGCCATCGTCAAGGGTGATTCCCGTTCGTTATCAATTGCCGCCGCCTCCATCATCGCCAAGGAGACGCGTGATCGGCATATGCGCGAACTGGGACAGCAATACCCTGGGTACGGCTGGGAACGAAATGCCGGTTACGGCACGAGGGAACACGCGGAAGCGCTGCAGCGAATCGGTCCCTGTCCGCACCATCGCCGTTCATTCAAGCCTGTTCGCGAATCTGTGGACAACCTCCGTAACTAATTGATTCCAAAAAGACTCTTGACGGCGGAGTCGGACTTGAGCATGCTGCCGCGCTTCACCGATGGGGCGCGGACAGGGAGTGGGGCCATGACGCCGCCGATAGACAAAATTCTCGAGGGCGATTGCGTCGAGCGCATGAAAGCGCTTCCGGCGGAGTCCGTGGATATGATATTCGCCGATCCGCCCTATTTCCTGCAGCTCGAAGACGAATTGCTGCGACCGAACAATTCTCGCGTCGACGGCGTCAGCGACGCATGGGACCAGTTTGAAGGCTTTGCGGCGTATGACGCCTTTACCCGTGAATGGCTCGGCGCCGCCCAACGCCTGCTTAAACCTACAGGCACGCTGTGGGTCATCGGGTCGTACCACAACATTTTTCGGGTCGGCACGGCGTTGCAGGACCTCGGCTTCTGGATCTTGAATGACGTGATCTGGCGCAAGACCAATCCGATGCCCAATTTCCGGGGACGACGCTTCACCAACGCCCATGAGACGCTGATCTGGTGTACCAAGGGTCGCGATGCCAAGGGATACCGGTTCAATTACGACGCCATGAAGTCGCTCAATGACGACCTGCAGATGCGGTCGGACTGGCTGATACCGCTGTGCACCGGGACGGAGCGCCTCAAGAAGGACGGCAAAAAGGCCCATGCGACCCAGAAACCGGAAGCGCTCCTGCACCGGGCAATCCTGGCCGCGACAGACACAGGAGACGTGGTGCTCGACCCGTTCTTCGGTTCTGGCACCACGGGGGCCGTGGCCAAGAGGCTGGGCCGGCATTGGATCGGCATAGAGCGCCAGGAGGACTACATCACCCTGGCGCAAGAACGTCTGCGCACAGTCCAGGTTGCAAGCGAGGAGGCACTCGAAGTCACGCCGTCCAAGCGCAGCCAGCCACGGATTCCCTTCGGCTTGGTCGTTGAACGAGGGTTGCTGAGCCCGGGGGATCAGCTTTATGACGCCCGACGGCGCTATGCGGCCAAAGTTCGCGCCGACGGCTCGCTGGTGGCGGATGGCGTCACCGGTTCAATTCACAAGGTGGGGGCTCACCTGCAAGGCGCGCCGGCGTGCAATGGCTGGACTTTCTGGCATTTCGACGTCGAGGGAGGAGATCTCAAGCCCATCGCCTTGTTACGCGAACGGATGCGCCAGGAAATTCATTGACCCGCCCGCGTTCCCGATGGAATTGCGGCGCAGTAGCTCCCATCTCCTTCGCTGCGACACACTTACCCCAACCTCGCCCGTTTCACGTGATGCGTTCGTCTGGCGGCAATGGCTGAGTTCGGATTGGCACGAAAGCTGGCAGCGGAGGGGCTGGGGACAGCCTTGCTGCTGGCAACTGTGGTCGGCTCGGGAATCATGGCCGAGCAACTTGCAGATGGTAACGCGGCGTTGGCACTGCTGGGCAATACCCTTCCGACTGGTGCCATCCTCGTAGTGATCATTCTGATTTTCGGGCCCATATCCGGCGCGCATTTCAATCCCGCTGTCACGATCGGCTTTCTGGTCCGTCGTGAGATCTCTATCGCAGATGCCTGCCTGTACGTTCCGATTCAGATTGCCAGCGGGCTCGCCGGTGTTCTCATCACACACCTGATGTTCGAACTCCCCGTCATTCAGATCTCGGAGACGGTTCGAGCGGGGCCCGCCCAGATGTTGTCTGAAGGCATAGCAACCTTTGGCCTTCTCGCGGCGATCTTCGGGACCCTGCGTTGGCGACCGGAAGCGGTGCCCTATGCAGTCGGCCTGTTCATTACCGCTGGCTACTGGTTTACGGCATCAACGTCGTTTGCAAACCCAGCCGTAACCATCGCGCGAGCATTCACCGACACGTTCTCGGGCATCGCGCCTGTCAATGTTCCAGGTTTTCTCGTGGCACAGGTTCTTGCCGCGGTTGTCGCAGCAGTGTTTTTCAGATGGCTGTTGAAACCGGCAGGTACCTCTGATGCCCACTCTTCCGGTGGAGACTGAAAAGTCCCTCAACTCTAGCTCGTTATGGAGCCGTGGCGGTCATACCTGTCTGCCTCGCCCGAAGTCAGCTCCCCCTAGGGAGAGCTGACCACCAGATTAAACACTGGGAAAGGTCGCATTCTCGGCATCCGAACGAGATCAGTAGACGAGTTCGCCTTCTTCGCTGCCATCGGCAATGATCAGTTCTCACGCGTCGGAGAGGTCCTTGCACTTGGACACGATCTCCGATTGGGCCTCATCAACGTCCGTCAGCCTCACCGGACCCATGTTTTCCATATCCTCTCGCAAAATCTTGCCTTGCCGCTCTGACATGTTGCTGAAGAAAAGATCGCGAATGGTATCGGAAGCACCCTTAAGGCCCACGGCAAGCTGCGTCTTCTCAACATGTCGGAGCAGCGTTTGAACGCCGGTTGGATCGAGCTTTTGCAGATCCTCGAATGTGAACATCAACGCCTTGACCTTGTCAGCCGAGTCGCGATTGCGCTCCTAGAGCATGTTCGTCGTGGAGGTCAGATTGCGCAGGGCGGTCATCGCCCCCGCATTGGTGTTAATGGAGAGGACCATCAGACTTCTCCCCGGGCCTACAACTCTGTTCCAGGCCGCTCCTTCACCACACCTTGAATCCCTTCCGCGACGGGTTTCTACCCTTGACGGAAACTTCTCGGCAGATCACATGGTTGCAACCCGCATGCCAAGAAAGGACTGCACCAAAGCTGGCGGCTAACATACTGATATAAGATGGTTAATTTTCTGTGCATAGACACCCGCTTCCAGTTTTCACCCGGCACAAATTGCCGTGCACAGTCATTTTCGAAGCCCAGGTTCGGTCTTTGCAGGTGAGGCCTATTCTGGAATCGGGCCGCGGGTTGCGCCCCTATTGAACTGTCCCCCTTACCAATAACGGCGCCTCGATGACTAGAAACTGGCGCCGGCGATGCTGATGGTTGACTGACCCGTTCCGAAGAGCTCTGTAAAAGTTGCCTTGCCATTGGCGACGGCGAGGATCTCCTCATAGATGCGCTGACCGCCTTCCTCGATGGAGATCTCACCGGTCAGAATATCACTCACCGATACGTCGAGGTCGTCAGGCCCGTTCTCAGCCGTGGCGGGATTACCGCTGATCTTGATCGTCGGCACAAAAGGATGAGCCGAGGGCTGCCCAAGGCCAGTATTGAATCCGATGATCTGGGCGCCGCCAGCAGCCAATCCGGTCATTGATTCGCACGCCGGTGACGGCGTACTCATGAAATAGAAACCCGGTGGGTCAGGGATAACAGGCTCACAGTATCCGACGACCCCCTGAAGGGGCTTGCTGCCTCCTTTCTTGACGGCACCGAGAGACTTTTCGGCCAGCGTAGTGAGGCCGCCTTTGATGTTATCTGCCGAGGGGTTCCCGCGCCGAATGTCCGGGACACCAGCCTGCCGCGCCAGCTCCTCCATCTCGGCGATGGCATCGATAATGTCGGCGGCGGCCTTGTTGTTGACGGCACGTTCGGCCATGAGGTGCTCGGCTCCCATGATTTCCGCCGTTTCCGACAGCACGACAGATCCGCCCGCCTCCATGAGCAGGTCGGCCGCGTGTCCGAGGGCCGGATTGCCCGCGATGCCGCTGGAAAAATCGGAGCCACCGCATTCGACACCCATGATGAGTGACGAGAGCGGCTGCTCACTGCGTTGAACCCCAGACACCTTCTTGACCATTTGGGCTGCGATGAAAGTGCCACGCTCGATAGTGCGCAACGTGCCCCCGATCTCCTGATAGACCACGCACTCGACGTCCTTGCCGGCCGCGGCGATCGGTTCAGCGAAAGTCTCCGCCGACACACCGTGGAGCGTCACCAGGATCACACCGCCGATATTTGGATTCATGGCCATGCCATGGATCGCCTTGAGACGCATCTCATGGTTCAGCCCAATGAGCTTGCGGCCAAAGAGATCGGTGACGAGCTCGGTACCACGCACATTCTCGGCGATTCTGCGAGCGATTCCGTTTACGTTATCCATGAGGGAAATGATGCCGACGGTGTTCCGGATACCGGCACTGCCGTTACTGCGCGGAAATCCGTAGAACATTCGCTTCTCCTGTGGAGCGCCAATAGGCTGGAAGGAGCTAGTCTACAACGTTGTGACTATGAACGTGTTGTCCGGTTGCAATTGACGCGGACGCCTTCCCGATAACCTCCCCGTACTTGCGAATGGCATCTCCGTCAGGGATGTCCTGCACGGCGATCTTGTGGCCGCGAGGGATTGGGTCCGCTGCGGTGACGGTCAGATCTTCCATCCCCAACTTAACCGTGACCAGCTTGCCCGCATCGATTTCGTGCAGGCAGGTCGCGACATTATCGCTCTGCGAAATCATGATCGCGTCGATACCAGGCGTTTTCAAATTAGCCATTTCAGGAAGCCAGTTCTGGTTGGTAGAGGTCGTTCCGCCCGCATTCGTCAATGCCGCGAACCAGATGGAGTTCATGGACCGCATTCTTGGGCGAGCCGCCGATCTCAACGGCGAGCTTCCTATCGTAGTAGGAGCTCGACGGCATATAGCGAATCGTAAGTCCAGCGCGCCGTGACCCCGAATTGTTCGGCGCAGAACCATGAACGGTGTAAACGTCGTGGAATGACATCATGCCGGGCTCGAGCACCACATCGACCGGTACGGCATCGGGCATCTCGTCAGCAGCAACGGTCTGCCGCAAGTTTACGTGGTCTCCTTCGGTAATTACGTGCGTGGACAGGCGACGCTCCTTGTGTGATCCGGGAATGATTCGCATACAGCCGTTCTCCGGCGTCACATGGTCCAATGCGATCCACACCGTACATGATTCGAGCGGCCGCATTGGCCAGTAGCAGCCGTCCTGGTGCCAAGGCACGGCCTTGCTACTTTTACCTTTCTTGCGGAAACACTCGACCGCCCAGACGATGAGGTTCTTGCCGAGCAGCTGCTCGACGCAATCCAGGATCTCCGGAATTCTTGCGAATTCAATCCAGCTTCGGTCAATCTCAACCAGACTGTCCGCGAGGTCGAGCTCCTCGAAATCGGTTCGTTCCGCAAACAGCGCTTCCATCTTCTCCTCGATGGCAGAGATGACGTCGAGGTCGAGTCGGAATGCCGATGTCACCTGACCCGTTTCGTGGTACTGCGCGACTTCTTCAGGGGTGAGCATTGGGTACCTCCCTACACCGTGAGACGATTAAGATCCGTGCGCCTCACACACTTCGTTTTCGAATGCTTGCAGACGTTTGCGGACTTCGTCTTTGCGTTCTCTTCCAGGAGAAAGACTCTCGTCTGTAATGATGTCGGTCACCCTCCGGCCGACGTCGCGTAGAAGATCCCTATCCTCGGCTGGATCGACGAGCGGGGGAATGAAGAACACCGTATCGTTGACGTAGCCCCTAAAGTGAGCTTCACCGCCGTTGCCGGGCTTGGCCCAGTGATGCTGGGTTTCGTCTCGCAATGCGTCGCGGCAGATCTTTCGCCACATCGCGACCCCTTGATCCGAGGCGGCCAGATTCTCCTTGGCGTGCACGGCGATCGCCCGCTGACCTACGAGAACATCCCAGTCACCCGGATAACGGTGACGCTCTTCTCGTGGGCGGGCACCGGTCAGTCCTTCGAGGAAATCCCCACCTTCGACACCAAGCTTCGAAGAATCACCCTTCCCCTTCGGATCCGATTCCTTGTTGAAATATCGCCAGGCGAAGACCGAGCAGCTGTCATCGTCGTGGGGCACGTTCCAACGCACGTGAGAGGCGCCTGCAAAGTATTTCTGAGATTCCAGATCCTCGAAAACACCGGCAATCTCGAGGTAGTTGGGCACCATGAAGTGATTATTGCGGACCCAGACCCTGTCACCGACGCGGCGCGTGGTGATGATGACCATGGTCCGTCCGTTATCGGTGACCCGGTTTTCCACGACCGGCGACTCAGCGCTGAAAGCCTTGGGCAGCGACGTTTCCGTGGAGTCCGCGCCTGCACCCTCCATAAGCGCTCGGCTGCCGACGCCATTGTGAAAAACTGAGATATGTGCCTGATCGGCAACATTCTCGTGCACTTGAAGCCAGTTGCAGGGCAGCCAGTTGGAGAACGCGTAGATCTTGTTGTCCGGCACATCGATCGAGTCATAGACGTGAAAATCGGGCTTGAGGTCCGGGGGGCCCATGTAGGCGAAAACCAGACCATGACGTTCAATGGCTGGATAGGCGCCGTGGCAGAGTTTGTCCTTGATCGGACTGTCATCGGGCTCTTCGGGCATTTCGAGGATGGTGCCGTCAATGTCGTACCACCAGCCGTGGTAGCAGCAACGGATACCCTTTTCCTGAGGCAAACCGAATTCAAGAGAAGCACCCCGGTGGCTGCAGTGTCGATGCATGACCCCGACGCGGCCGCCAAGATCGCGGAAGGCAACCAAGTCTTCCCCCATGATGCGGATCGGCTGCGGCAGCTCGTCAATCTTTTCAGACAGACAAACCGGTTGCCAGTAGCGCCGCATGAACTCGCCCATGGGGGTCCCAGGATCGGTGCTCGTAAGCTCGGGATCCGGTCCGGGCACTTCGCGCTGGAAGTAGCCTCCGTAGGGCGTGTTCAGCGCGTTTTGGCCAGGGGCGACGCTATCCTTCTTCCGTGCCATCGTGCCGTCCTCACGTCAATGCACTGTTGGATTGGGGAGACCAAGACGTTCAGCCGGTTGCTCGAATCCCCTTTGCAGCATCTCCTCCAATAGCAAGTCGACCACATCTTGTCGGCCGAGATGTTGCGCCGAATCTGCCAACATTTGGGTAAAGATATTGCGTTGGGCGTGACTTCCGCCAATTTGCCACAAGCTTCGCCGCGCCGGTATAAGGACATCCAGCACCCTCTGATGCTCGCCCCGTTGATGCGCGATAGCCCCCTCTGCCGCAGGCAAGACGGCGGTGCGGACACGCGCGGCGTTGTTGGTCTCATCGGTAGTGGCAAAGTCCCGCAGAGCCGCCAGATACTTCTCCACGGCCGCGTCCCGACCGGCAGATGAGAGTGCCGTGGCCACGTGCGCGCTCGACAACGGCGCGGCCTGATTGCCGATGCGGCCCTCGGCAACGTCGGCGACGGGTTCCCAGCGGTCACCGACATCGTGACCGTGCATTCCCAGATGCTTCAGTAGATCGACACAATTCTGAAAGTCGCCGTAATGGCTGGGATTGGCCTTGATCAGCGGCGAGCCCGGATTACGGATGTGCTGATCATAGAGATCCACCACTGTGTCCAATTCGCCGCGTGCGAGATGGAAAAGACTGCGATGCCACCACAAGTGATGGACGAAGTTGTTCAGACCCGACCAGTGGTCCTTGAGACCATCAAGCCAGGCAATGCCGTCTTCGTGGCGACCCTGCATCTCCATGACGTGGGCGACCGTGTGCGCGCCCCAGCCGTTGGTCGGGTCGCGCTCGATCGAATCGCGGCCGTAGCGCTCGGCGTCGGTGTAAAAGCCGTTTTCCTCGTTGCCGAAGGCGCGCAGAGCCTGAAAGTGAGTGAACCCGGCAACGTCGCCAGACCAGGCTGGGGCGGCGCGCTCGATGATATTTCGCATCCAGACACTTTCGCCGATCCAAAACAGCTCCAATTGCGCCAGGCGCTGAGCCAGAAGATCGAGGGGGTAGGCCTGCAGCAAGGTCTCATAATGGCTCACCGCCTCAAGAACCTGCCCGTTGAGCAATGCCGAAAGCGCAGCGATGTACCCTTGCTCGCGCTCGTTCGCGGTTCCGCCTGCCCTCGCCGCGTCCAATTCGGCCCGCGCCTCCGGATAGCGCTGCGGCAATCTGACACCGACGATGAGCAGGCCTTTGATGAGGTGTCCAAGGACGCAGCCAGGGTCTGCCTCTAGCGCAGCGTTGACATGAGCCATCGTGTCGAGTTTCTGGCCAATGAAGCTCTCCGCTGCCAAGCTCAAAGCGTGGGCCGTTTCGGCACTTTCGGTACTGAGCGCGAGTCCCCGATCGTCGTATTGCATATCTCTAACCAGCGAACTCCGCTTCTACGTCCTTGAAGCGGCCCTCGACAAACTCCTGTCGCTCAATTCCGCGATAGGCATCACCTTCGAGCATGACCTCAGTCAGACGTGTACCCACGTCGAACAGGAGTTTTCTGTCTTCCGGCTCGCTCGACCGTTCGGGAATACGCAGCACGGTATCGTGCGTGTAAGTCAGGATCGGCCCATCATTCTGCCCGGCGGGCTTCGGCAGTGCGCCGGGGATTTCACCACGTATGGCCTGACGCATCTGACGCCGGCGCATTTGGACGCCTTCATCGGTGGCACCGGGGTGTTCCAAACCGTGCCGGGCAATACGACGCTGCCCAACTATGGCTTCCCAGTCACCAGGATTGCGTTGCTGCTCCTCGTAGGTATCCCGCGCCACTTGGGCATCGAAGTCGATTCTGTTGTGGCCGATCATGGATTCATCACGGTTGCGGTCTGGATCGAGACGTTCGTTCAGGTGGGCCCAGCCAAACATGACGCTGTTCTCATCATCGATGGGCATCATCCAGCGAGTGTTGCCGACGCGCAGGAAATAGCTCTCACTCTTGCCTTGTTCCCATACCGTTCCAGCCTCACCGATGTTGGGACCGATGGCATGGTTACAACGCAGCCAGACCATTTCTGGTGACGTGCGGCGTACGGAGGCATAGATGACGTCCTCGCCGTCTCCGACTTCAAAATACTGAGGCACCGGGATCTCATCCCAGGCCGGTGTCAGATGGATCCCGTTGTAGCGGCTGTGCAGGAACACACCATGGATCGGATCCATGTAGTTGTCCGTCACCTGCAACCAGTTGCAGGGAAAACGGATTGAAAAACCCTTCAACCGGTTGTCCCAAAGATCGTAGCCGTCGAACTCGGGGAAATCCGGCTGCAACTCGGCGGGGCCCATATAAGCGAAAACCAGGCCGCCTTTTTCCAATGCCGGATAGGCGCCGTGAAGAAATGAATCCTTGAGTTTCGAATTCGGAGGTTCGCCGGGCGTCACCAGGATGGTTCCATCGGCGTCGAAAAGCCAACCGTGGTAGCAGCAACGGATGCCTCGCTCGGAGACGATACCGTATTCCAGCGACGTGCCGCGATGGCTGCAATGGCGATGAAGGACTCCGACCTGGCCTGACTTGTCACGATAGGCGACGAGGTCTTCACCCATGATACGGATGGCATGTGGCAGATCCGTCAGGTTTTCGGACAGACACACCGGTTGCCAGAAATGCCTTAAATGCTCACCCATCGGCGTGCCCGGACCCGTATGTGTAAGCTCGGGATCCTCCTCCGGAATGTCACGAAGGCAATATCCCGCGTAGCCCTGCGGTTTAGCCCCTTCCTGAACTGTCATTTCGCACTCCCTATTCGGCCGCCTCCAGATACCCGCCATCGAGCTCGTCGAACCGGGCTCGGATATGTTCTTCGCGGTTGGCACTAGGAACCTCGTCACCTTCCTGCATGATCTGGAACACTTGCTGCCCCAGGGCATGCATCACCTCCATATCGTCCTTGCCGGGATCTTTTGGCACGGTCATTACGGAGTCCTGGGTGTAGATGTGCAGCTTGTTCTTCCCACTCTCATCGATCTCAAGCGACTTGTGTGGAGGGGTATTGCCGCGCACCATTTCGCGCAGCAACTTGCGGCACATGTATACCCCCGCATCGCCAGAAGCCGGGTTCTCATAGGCATGGATGGCAATCGCACGCTGGCCAACCATGGCCTCGTAGTCACCAGGCGCTCGCTGACCTTCCTCATAGGCGCGATCACCCACGACACCACCGAGGAAGTCGAGCTTCTCCAGGCCGACTTTTTCTTCAACGCCGAGATGGAGAGGGTCAACCTCGTCGTTGAAATGACGCCAGCCCAGCACGAGCATGTTCTCGTCGTCGACTGGCACGTGCCAGCGAGTCCACACGGTTTGCGAGCGGCGCGAGGTCCGCGCTGAAGGGAATGTGCAGCCGATCTGTAGATAGTTCGGGAAGATGGTCTCGACGATGCGGACCCAGACTGTCTGGTCGTCAGCATTGCGCCGGCAGGCGATGAAGCACATGCCGTTACCACCCCGGGTCGGTTCCCAGACGAGGGCCGGCTGCTCGGTGAAGCCCATAGGCGCCGCGTAATCCATGCCCTCGATCTCTGAATCGTTGACGCCCTGGACCGTCATCATCTGAGGATTGTGCAGCGTGCCCACGTGCAGATGGTCCATGATGTTCTCGTAGACCTGGAGCCAGTTGCACGGACTGAACAGGGACATCGGTACGAGCTTGTTGCCCTCGGGCCGGTGATAAGTGTCAAAGTCGGGAAAGGCCGGCTTCTCGTCGGGCGGCCCCATGTACGCGAACACGAGACCATCGCGCTCGAACGCGGGATAGGCACCGTGATAGACGGTATCGTATATCTTGCTGTCCTTCGGCTCAGCCGGCATTTCCAATATCGTGCCGTCGACGTCATAAACCCAGCCGTGGTAGCAGCAGCGAATACCCTTGGGTTGAATGATGCCGTACTCGAGTGAGGTGCCGCGGTGGCTGCAATGACGCTGCAGCACACCGACCGTTCCCGACCGGTCGCGAAACGCCACCAGATCCTCACCCATTATGCGAATCGCCTTGGGTACATCGGTGAGCTGTTCCGACATGCAGACCGGCTGCCATTGCTTGCGCATGACCTCACCCATCGGCGTGCCCGGATCCGTGCTGGTGAGTTCGGGGTCGTGCGCGGGGATTGAAGTCTTGTGATAGGCGCCGTACGGCATATGCGCCATCTTGTCCTTGTTCATGTCGATCTCTCTCCCTGAATTACCGTCAAACGCGAGATTAGCGGCTTCACTTGGACGAGTTGAAGGCCTCTCTCGGCATGGGTCCTGGCGACCACTGCATTCATGTCCAATGGGATGATATCCATTCTATTATTCTATTAAAAATGATATTATTTGAAGAATATCATTCATTTCTTTCATATTTTTTCACGTCGATGAACCTCCGCCAGCTCCGCACCTTGACCGCCCTGCTCGACCAGCACAGCTTCTCCGCCGCGGGTGAGAGGGTAGGTCTTAGCCAGTCCGCAGTCAGCGTGCAGATGCGTCAACTGGAAGAAGACCTTGGAGCTTCCCTCTTCGACCGCAATTCACGGCCGCCCCAACTTACCGAAACTGGCGAAAACATTGCTCTTTTGGCCCAGGATGTCCTTGGCCAGATTGAACATATTCGAAGCGTCGCCGCGAGTCGGATTGTCGTCGACACCGTTTCCATCGGGTTCATATCAACCGCCCTGCCGACCCTTTTGCCGACCGTGCTTAGCGGGCTGAGAGAGAGATATCCCGATATCGAGATCGCTGTGAAATTCGGGCTTTCGGAGGAATTGGCGTATGCGGTCGCCCGACAGGAACTGGACTTCGCGATTCAGACGGTGCCACGCGAGAACATTCCCGAACTCGTCATTACAGAGATCGCATCGGAGCCTCTCTACGTAATAGGTCCGCTGTCACAGGCGGACGCAACGAGCGATGCCGAACTTGCCCAGCGCATGCCGTTCATCTTCTTCACCAAAGCCGCCTGGCTAGGGCAGCAGATAGCGGCGAGGCTACAGTCTCGCGGCATCGAGGTTGATGAGGGGTTCGAGGTCAATTCGAATGAGGCCGCGGTGCAACTCGTGATCGAAGGTTTCGGTGTCTCCATCGTGCCTCACGGCTTCCTCTCACCACCTCTTTCCGAACAAGTCGTCCGTATTCCGTTCTGCCGGCCCGTCGAGGTCCGAAAGCTTGCCCTCATCAGTCCCATCCAGAGTGGGAAAATCCCCATCGCGGAAGCTATCCACGACATCCTCGCTGAAGCGGCCGCGTAATGTCCCACTATCGTGGCCGTGACTGCGAAGGGCAATTCCTTTACGCCGCCCAACGCGACTGGTAGTCGAATAGCAGGGAGAGATTGCCATGACGGATGGACCGGGCTTCGACCCTGGTGCGGTGGCGCTGCTTGGTCTCGGAGAAGCCGGTTCCGCCATCGCCACCGGTTTATGCGGCGAAGGCGGTTGGCGCAGCGGCGCTCCTGGGCGAGAAGTCGTGGCCATCGACATCGCGTTGGCGATGGGCCCAGGGGCAGAGCCATGGCGACCCATGCAGAGAAACTGGATCTTCCAATTCAGCGCAACTTCACGGACGCCTTGTCAGCCTGTGATCTGGTGATATCGGTGGTGACTGGCGAGGAAGCCGCCTCTGCAGTACGCATGGCCGGCAAATGGCTACGCCCCGGCACTCTCTAAGCGGTTTTCAACACAATCACTGGCCCTCAAACCATTGCCGTAGCCGCTGAACTCGAACCTCACGATGTCGACTTCGTCGATGTGGCGGTGATGGGTTCCTTCAAGGCGGTCGGTCACCGCATTCCTTTGGTGGTGTTAGGTCCTCGTGCGCCCGAGATGGCCGCCTTCCTGGACACCATTGGCGCCCCTGGCAAAATCTTGAGCGACGGCATTGGCGATGCCAGTGCCATCAAGATCCTTCGGTCGATCCTGATGAGGGGTATCGAGGCGCTGTCGGTGGAGTTCCTCGTGGCGGCTCGGCGCCAGGGACTGGTCGATCAGGCGCTCGACAATCTCGACGACGTCGACGCCATGGGACTCGCGGAATTCGTCAAGGTCATGGCCATCACCCATCTCGCGCATGCCAAACGGCGCATGGAGGAGATGGAGAAAACGATCCAGAATTTGGAGGAAACAGGCGTTCCGCCGCTGATGAGCGAGGCCATTCGCCAGTCGCATCAGAGAACCGTCAGCGCGAACCTTGATCCTGGCGAAATCGCTGAGGCCGACCTGAACGAAGCAATACGTATCCTGGACGACCTGGTCGTCGGACCGAAGAGCCCCTGATCCCTTGATAATTCAGCGGCGAGCTGCCCGTCGGCGAGCCGCCTTGAGCGCCCTGTCGAGTTCCGGGAAGTAGCGGACCGTTTCTTCTTCGATGGTATGCCGGATGGTCTGCTTGAATTCCTTGGCGATGTAACGATCTTTCGTATCGTTGTCCCGGTTCATCTCGTCGATGGACGGGGTGGCGGCATTGCCAAGAATAAATTCGCGCAGCCAGCGGATCTGGTACTCGTAGGCCCACAGGTTTGAGTGGGTCACCACGTTGAGCATGCCTATGAAATAAAGCCCCGGCCACTCCGGTGGAATGACCCGTTTCCAGAGGCGAATATGATTATTTGCGCGTGGCACGATGTCCTCGGAAAGGAACGGCAAGTCTATGAGATAGCCGGTGGCGGCGACGAGAACGTCGAACTCGCCCGAGGTTCCGTCGGTGAAGTGAATGGTCTGACCGTCGATCCGTTCGACGCCGTGTTTCACATCGATGCGGCGATAGGCAATGTCGTTGACGACGGTCCCGCTACTGGTGGCGTGGACGCGCTCGGTCACCGGCGGCAAGCCGAGCTTGGTCGGTTCGCCATGGACGCACCAGACGAGAAACTTCACCAATCTCTGACGCAACCAACTGGGCACCCAAGGCTTCATGAAGTAGTCGGTGAGGTCCGTGAAGGCCACGCCGAACACCATCTTCGGTGCGATCCAGACACCGGAACGAGCCACCAGCACACAACGTTTCGCGTGTACGCAGACGTCACTCGCCACATCGACCGCCGAGTTGCCGATTCCGACGACGCAGATCCGCTTGCCGACCATCGGCTCGGGCTCCTTGTAGTCGTGCGAATGCATGTACGTGCCTTTGAAATCGTCCTGGAACATGGGCACGTGCACGGGCTTGGTCAGATGTCCTGTACAGACGCAGACCGCATCGAAAACGTGCTTCGCACCCTCGACCGTGGTGATTTCCCACTTCGGGTCTTCTTTTCCCGGCTCGAACAGCGGCTTTAGTTCAGCAACCTCCGAGTTGAAGCGAATCCTCTCCATCACACCGAAGTGCTCGGCATAATCCTTAAAGTAGGCGTGCATATCCTCGTGGCTGGGAAATCGCTGCACGTCGTCCTTGAACAGGTAGTCCCGGAAGTTGGTGACGTTCTTAGCCGTGTTGATGTGGAGTGTACGATAGGCAGACGAACGGCCACTGTCGTTCATGTAACACCACAGCCCGCCCACCTGAGTTCCGATCTCGAACACGGTGACGTCGAGTCCAACCTCGATCAGGTGCTTGGCCGCACAGAGACCGGAGGCACCCGCCCCGATGACTCCGATTCTTTGCGCTGGATGCGGGCTCTCAGCGGCGCTATGCGAGGATTGCGGTTCTTGATCGGCTTCAGCGACGGCTGCCGGACTCATGGGATTCCCTTACGATGTCTCTGTTTAGGTTTGGGCAGAAAATAGAGGTTTCGCGTGTTTCTTTGCAACTGGTGCCGGCTACCTTAATTTTGTGCGAGAAATGTGCGGATATGGCGGCGCCTATTCGCGCAGCAGACGTCGCCACAGGTCACGTAATGAAATATCCCATCCCCCATCGCCCCGACGCCAACTCGTAGCGCCACATAAGCCGACGGACCTCGATGGAAGAGTTAATTGGTTTCACGACGGCAGGGATCGCGCTGATCGGCAGTCCGGGCCCTAACACGTTAGGCCTCGCCGCGACCGGAGCAACGTTTGGCGCCGTCGGTGGCCTGCGCTACATGAGCGGCATACTCATCGGCATGGTTCTCGTCATGAGCGCCATTTCAACCGGTCTCGGCGGCATACTGCTCGCAATCCCAGGGGTAACGCCTGTCGTTGCGGTCGCGGCAGCGACGTACATCCTCTGGCTGGCATACCGAATCGCAACTGCGCCACCGCTCGTGGGGACCGGCAACCGTGACTCTCGTCCTTCGTTTCGGGCGGGCTTGTTCCTGTCCCTGGTCAATCCCAAGGGATATGCGGCGATGGCCGCACTCTAATCCGGTTTTGTCTTGATCGAGACCAACCTCCTGTCCGATGCGGCGGCGAAATTGGCGGTCGTTACGGCGACGATGCTGGTGGTCAATCTCGCCTGGCTGCTGGCGGGGGCTGCCCTGACGCAGGCGTTCCGGCATCCCGCAATCAACCGCGCAATCAATCTGGTGTTTGTGGTGCTTCTTGTGATTTCCGTTGTGTTCGCCCTGTGGATTTAACGCCGTAACGTCGCCCGTTCTCAGTCAGGCAAAGAGCTATCCAAAGCATGCCGCGCGAGTTTCTTCATCAATGTTGGCAGTGCCTGCTGATCGAAGTCGGCCGGTGCGCACCAAAACGCCGCATCAGGCGTAACCAGAGGTACGCGTGCGACCTGGCCGCGAACCACGCGGAACTCGATCTGGAAATGGGTAAATCCGTGGAACACGACACCAGGTAGCGTCCGCCAACCCGCACCAATCGGCGCATGGCTTCGTGCCGCTCGGAGCGTCCATACTTTATCCGTCCAAGGTGTCGAGGGAACTTCCGTCATTCCGCCGAGCAAGCCCTCAGAGGGTCTTCTTCGCAACAGGACGCGCCCCTGTGGATCCAGAAGCCAGAAGGCGATGCCGTGACGTAGCGGACGGTCGGGCTTTCGTGCCTTCCGCGGTAGATCTTCTGCACTTCCCTCCTGGCGGGCGACGCAATTTGCAGACCAGGGACACCGACTACAGGCGGGGTTCCTGGGTGTACAAATCGTAGCACCCAGATCCATGAGTGCTTGCACAAAATCTCCAGGCCGTTGTCGAGGCACCAGGGCCCGGTTCAAGTCCTGAATTTGGGATTTTGCCCCGGGTAACGGTTCCTGGACCCCGTAGTACCGGCTGATCACCCGCTCGACATTTCCATCAACCGCAATTTCGGGAGCGTCGAAAGCGATCGCAGCTATGGCGCCTGCCGTGTAGGGACCTATTCCAGGGAGCGCCTTCAACTCAGGAACCGTGCTGGGGAAACAGCCGCCCGCATTCGCAACTGCCCGTGCGCATTTGTGAAGATTGCGAGCCCGCGCGTAATAGCCGAGCCCAGCCCAGGCGGAAAGCACGTCAGTCAGATCCGCCGCCGCCAGGTCTTCGATGGTCGGCCAACGTTCAAGGAATTCATGGAAATAGGGTATTACCGTGGTGACGGTCGTCTGTTGGAGCATGATCTCGCTCAGCCAGACCCGGTATGGGTCGGGCGTGGTACCGGGCGATTCGCGCCAAGGCATATGACGGCGGTGCCGGTCATACCACTTCAAGAGTTTGGTTGAGAGATGCAAAACGGCTCCGATGGTGTCCGGTCGATCAAGATAACCACAGCGGAAGACCGATTCCACATGACGGCGGCGACGTTCTCGCCCAAGATGCCGCCATGGCGAAGAAGAGCGAGCGGCGTGGCCTGCAGCGCCTGGGACGCATCATCAACCAGATCACCGATCCGGCAATCCGCAAACGCGGATTCATTCACACCGAAATCATCAATCGGTGGAATGCGATTGTTGGGAAAGAGCTCTCCGATGCCAGCATCCCGCAGCGAATATCGCATCCGTCTCGTCACGGTGAGCCTGCCGTTCTTCACGTTTGTGTGGAAAGCGCGCGCGCAACAGAGTTCCAGCATATGACCCCCCTGGTCATCGAGCGGGTCAATACTTATTTCGGTTATCGTGCGATCGGTGCCGTTCGCCTAAGCCAGGATGAGATCAAGAAGGCATCGCCAAGGGCATCCGCTCCGGCCGCAACGCCGGATCTAGAGTTACCGGCAGCGCTGGGGGATCGGATCGCTGAAACCCGCGATCCAGCTTTGCGGGAAGCCTTGAAGGCTCTTGGCAAGCGCCTCCATAGCTCCTGAGCAGGGCCGTTCCCGGCAAACAATCCGCACACGACATCGTCTTGTGGAGGTTTCTATGAATTCCTATAATCGTACTATATGTAGTGGTGTGGAGAGTAGATTGACGCTAATCAGAGTATCGTGCCTCGCGGTTTTCATATTCGCTGTGGCGCTGACCACAGGTGCGGTCGCGCCGGCTTCCGCCGCACCCGCACCCGCAGATATGGAAATGGCGCTAGGCCGGGATGATGCCCCGGTCACCATCATCGAATACGCTTCAATGTCGTGCCCTCACTGCGCAAAATTCCACGAGCAGACGTTGCCGATGCTCCAGGAAAAATACATCGATACGGGTAAGGTGCGCCTGGTGTTCCGCGAATTTCCGCTTGAGCGAACGGCATACTGGGCTTCGATCATGGCCCGTTGCGCCGGCGAGAAGCGCTATTTCGCCTTCGTCGACGTTTTTTTCAAGAAGCAGCAGAGCTGGTACTCCGCAGAGGATCCATTTCAGGCCTTGCTCAAGATCGCTCGGCTTGGCGGTCTGAGCGCGAGCGCAGTCAAAGCCTGTTCCGAAGACCAGGCACTGGGCGACGGCATTCTCCAGACCCGCCTCGAAGGCGAGCAACAGCATGACGTGACCTCCACTCCGAGTTTCGTAATCGACGGAAAAACCTACCGCGGGGCACTTACGCTCGAGGAGATCGAGAAAATCATCATCCCACTGCTTCCATAAGGCTGAATAGGACCAGCTTCCGTGCACTTTAATCGTTTGCGGCTGTCGGGTTTCAAATCGTTCGTCGACGCCGTCGAACTGATCATCGAACCGGGCATGACGGGAATTGTCGGACCCAACGGCTGTGGCAAGTCGAATCTCATCGAAGCCTTGCGCTGGGTGATGGGAGAGACCTCAGCCAAGAAGATGCGCGGCAGCGGCATGGACGACGTTATCTTCAGCGGCACCACCGGTCGCCCCGCCCGCAATATTGCAGAGGTTGTACTTCAGCTGGACAACGCCGACCGCGGTGCACCGGCGCAATTCAACGATAACGATGAAATCGAAATCCTTCGCCGGATCGAACGCGACTCCGGTTCCGACTACCGAATCAACGGAGCCGATGTGCGTGCCCGTGATGTCCAGCGCCTGTTCGCCGATCTCGCTACCGGTGCCCACGCCACGGCGCTGGTAAGTCAGGGCGAGATCGGAGGGGTGATCAATGCCAAACCGGAGCAAAGGCGTGTGCTGCTGGAAGAAGCCGCCGGGATCACAGGACTGCACTCTAGAAGGCACGAAGCAGAACTGCGGTTGCGCGCGGCGGAAACCAATCTCGAACGGCTGGATGACGTCATGCAAAACATGGACGTTCAGCTGCGAGGGCTCAAACGACAGGCGCGACAGGCGACTCGGTACAAGAACCTGTCGGGTCATATCCGCAAGGCGCAGGCACTGCTCCTCTACTTGCGCTGGACGGCGGCCGAAGACGGCTGGCACGAGGCTCGACGTCGCCTGACCGAAGCGGATGCGCAGGTGACCGAACTCACCCGTGGCGCCGCGCGGGCGGCGGCGGACGAAGCCGGAAAAATGGAGACTCTGCCGCCACTGCGGCAAAATGAAGCAGAGTCCGCCGCACGCATTCATCGGCTGACCCTGGCGCAGGAACGTCTCGACGAAGAAGAGCGGCAGGCCCTTGCCCTTGCCGAGCAACTTGAGATGCGGCTGCAGCAGATTCGGAACGATGCCGCCCGCGAGACCGAGCATGCTCAGGACTCCACTGCCCGCATGGAGTCACTTGCACTCGAACAGGAAGAGATAGGTGCCCTTCAGGCCACTCAACAGGAAGTTGTCGCGCAGACCGAGGAGCGCGCTGCGATGGCTGGGCAGATTCTCGACAAGCGCGAACGCGAACTCGAACTGGAAACCGATCGAATTGCCAGTGAAGCCGCACGCCGCGAACGCCTCGGTGCGGAAGCCGCAGAGCTGGGACAGCGCCTCGAACAAGCCGCACGCCGCATTGAGGATCTGGATGGCGAACGCAGATCCCTGATAACCATTTCAGGCGAAGACATCCCCAGCGACGATTCTAATGCTGAACTTGACCAGTTACGTCGGGCAGTGGCCGCAGCGCGCAGTGAGACCGACGCCGCCGAATCGGCAAGATCCGAGGCGCATGCCGTCGAAGTCGCCGCGCGAGATGTATTGCAGAAGGCGGAAGGAGAATTGGCACGGTCCCGTGCGGAAGCGGACGCCCTCAAGGACCTGTTGTCAGTCAATGAAGACGACCTGTGGCCTCCGCTGATCGACTCAATAAGTGTCGATGCCGGATTTGAAGCCGCCCTGGGCGCCGCTCTCGGCGATGATCTGGCAGTTTCCAGTGACGACAGAGCCCCAGCTCACTGGCGCGACCTTCCGCCGCTGGAGTCGGCGCCGACTCTGCCGACAGGAGCCGCTCCACTGTCGCAGCATGTGAAGGCCCCGGGAGCCCTGAATCGTCGCATGGCACAGATCGGTGTCGTTGATGATCAGGCCTCAGGAGACCGCTTGCGCGGTAGTCTTCAACCGGGACAACGTCTCGTTACACTCGACGGCGCCCTTTGGCGCTGGGACGGCTATACCGTCCGGTCCGGCGCCGCAACAACCGCAACCACCCGGCTCAACCAACGCAACCGCCTAAAAGTCCTTCAAGACGAAGTCGGTGAACGTACGAAGACCGTCAACGAAGACCGCCAGGCGTTCGCGGCTGCGCAGGCCTCGGAATCTCAAGCTGTCGCCGAGGACAACGACGCAAGGACCCGCCTGAGAGACACACTCGAAGAATTGCGCGCCTGCGAAGAAAGGCGCTCGGCGCTCACCGAAGAGCGTGCCCGACGTGAATCCCGACTGGCAGCCATTGACGAAACCGTCACAGCCCTGGAGGCAGAGGGCGAATCCATGCGCTTGCGCCAAACCGCTGTCGCCGAGGAATTATCTACGCTCAGCGATCCGGAGAACGACCGCACTGGTCTGGCGGCACTGCGAACGGACGTCGCCAGCCTTCGTCAAGAAGCGACTGATGCTGCTTCGGAGCGACGTCGTGTCGAAGAAGAGGCCGTGACACGGGTGAAGCGCCTGACAGCCATTGCCGAAGAGAACGTCTACTGGCAGCAACGGCTTGACTCGGCGTCATCTCAGTTGGAGCAGCTCGCGACGCGCGAAGCTGAAGCCGGTGTCGAGCTCGAAGAGGCCAAGGCACGACCGCAAGCCCTGTCGGAGCAGCGTTCGGGACTGCTTGAGAAGTTGGCGGACGCGGAATCCGAACGCCGGAAAGCCGCAGATGTGCTAGCCCAGGCGGAAGCGGAACTGGCTGAACTTGCGCAGGTCTCGAAGGACGCTCAAGCCACCTTGGCAGAGGCACGCGAAGAACGGGTGCGGATGGAAGGTCTGGTTTCACAAACCGACCAGCTCAAGTCCGATATCTCGAGATCCATGAGCGAGGCGCTTGAATGCACGCCAGCCGAGATCGCGTCAGTTGCAGAAATCACTGAAGATCAGGACTTGCCAGATGTTGAATCTGTTGAGGCCCGGCTCGAGCGACTGAAGCGTGAGCGGGAAAACATGGGCCCGGTGAACCTGAGAGCCGATGCGGAAGCGGAAGAACTCTCCGAGCAGCTGGACATGATGCAGAGCGAACGCGAGGACCTGGAAGCCGCAATTGCCCGTCTGCGTCAAGGGATCTCAAGTCTCAATCGTGAAGGCCGAGAGCGCATGCTGACAGCCTTCAAGACCGTGGACGGGCACTTTGGCGAACTGTTCAAACGTCTGTTTGGCGGCGGCGAGGCACGCCTGTCGCTGGTGGATTCCGACGATCCGCTCGAAGCCGGACTTGAAATTCTCGCCAGTCCACCTGGAAAGCGGCTGCAGGTCATGTCTTTGCTTTCTGGCGGCGAACAGGCACTCACGGCTCTAGCCCTCCTGTTTGCCGTATTCTTGACCAATCCCGCTCCTGTTTGCGTGCTCGACGAGGTCGATGCGCCGCTCGACGACGCCAATGTCGGGCGATTCCTCGACCTGGTGGAGGAGATCGCCGGCGATACGGCCACGCGCTTCCTCATCATCACGCATAACCCGCTGAGCATGGCGCGCATGGACCGCCTGTTTGGCGTGACGATGGCTGAACGTGGCATCAGCCAACTCGTGTCTGTTGATCTGGCCCAAGCGGAAGATCTGAGAGCTACCGCCTATGCACGGAATCCCTATAATTAGTGTTTTAATTTCAACAAGTTAGATGGTATTTGGGGGCGCTTGACAGGCCCCCACCCACTCCCTATTGTTCGCGCGGCTTTTACGTGATTCCGCTTTTGCGGCAGGACGCGGGACGGGACAGGAGCCGGCACATGGGCGATCCGCCCGAACGCGGCGATAACGTTCGCAACAGTGAAGAGGATTCGTCTCTCGACGACCTCGAAAGCCGGCTCAAACGGGCGCGCAGCGCTCACACCGTCGACCCGCATCCGAGTGTACCGCAGAGCGGTTTGGCCACAGCCCTCCGACTGGCGGCGGAAATGGTTTCCGCGCTTATTGTCGGCGGCGCGATCGGATGGTTTCTCGATCGTTGGCTGGGCACCAAGCCGTGGTTGTTGTTGGTTTTTTTGTTGCTCGGAGCCATTGCCGGCATGTTGAACGCCTACCGCGCTGCCATGAGAATGTCTGCCGAGCATGAATCAAATTCGCGCGATGACTGAGCGCACAATGTATTTTGGTCCCCTGGACACTCCGTTCCCGTGGCCCATTGAAAGTCGGCCGTGAAAGAACAAAGCCCACTGACCCAATTCGAGATCAAACGACTGATCGACATCCAGCTGGGAGGTGTCGATGCCTCGTTCACGAATTCGTCTCTTATGATGATATTCGTACTGGTTCTCGCCACCATGTTGATCAGCCTCGGCATGAGCAAGCGCGCGATGGTTCCGGGACGCTGGCAGTCCATTGTCGAACTGGCGTACGAGTTCATAGCGAACATGCTCCGGGAGAACGTGGGCTCCGAAGGACGGCGCTATTTTCCGTTCATCTTCACGCTGTTCATGTTCATCCTTTTTTGCAATTTGCTGGGGCTCGTGCCCTACAGTTTCACCGTGACGAGCCATGTCATTGTCACCTTCGCGCTAGCGGCGGTCGTGTTCGTCGGAGTCACCATTATTGCGCTGGTCCGTCACGGCTTTATGTTCTTCACCTTCTTTGTTCCACCAGGCCTGCCCGTGGTGCTCGCGCCCCTCCTTGTCCCCATTGAGGTAATCTCGTATCTGGCGCGCCCCATTACCCTCTCATTGCGTTTGTTCGCCAACATGATGGCCGGCCACACGATGTTGAAGGTGTTCGGCGGTTTCGTTGTCGCCCTGGGCTTGTTCGGTTTCGCGCCCTTTGTCTTCATCATTGCCATTTACGCTCTCGAATTGATTGTCGCCGTGCTCCAGGCCTATGTATTCACTGTCCTCACCTGCCTCTATCTGAACGACGCGATTCACCTGCAACACTAACGGGACAAACCCACTCTCGGCGGCGGGCCAGCCGTTCCGCCGGAACTCAAACAACAACAGAAGGATCCGAAGAAAATGGAACTCGAAGCAGCCAAGCAGATTGGTGCCGGACTCGCGACCATCGGACTGGCCGGTGTGGGCGTCGGTATCGGAAATATCTTTGCCAGTTACGTTGCCGCAGGTATTCGCAACCCGGCCGCCGCACCGCGGATGTTTGGTCAGGTTCTGCTGGGCTTCGCTCTGGTTGAAGCCGTCGCGCTTTACGCACTCGTCATCGCCTTCCTCATCCTGTTCGGTTGATCCTCAACCGAGGAACCGACCCGGAACTCGAGAGTACTGGCCAGGACCAACGGAATGCCGCAACTCGCAACCGCCGACTTTGTACCCCAGCTGGTATGGCTGGCGATAACGTTCATCGCCCTCTACCTGGCGATGTGGCGTGTCGCCATACCGCGAATCGTCGATGTACTGGAGGAACGGCAGCGTCGTATCGACGACGATCTGATGCGCGCGGAGAGTCTCAAGCGCGAAGCAGATGAGGCACTGGCCGCCTACGAAGAGGCGCTCGGCGAGGCGCGAGCCAATGCTCAGCGGACTGCATCCGAAACACGCGATGCAATCAAGAAGCAGGCGGCGGACCGTGAGGCGGAGTTGGACGAAGCCCTGGCTAAAGAGAACGAGGCTGCGAGTTCGCGTATTCGTGCCGCTCAGGTTGAGGCCCAGGGCAACATCAGGGAAATTGCCATCGACGCGGCCCGAGCCGTCACTCAGTGCCTGATCGGTACCGAGCCTGATGACGGTGCCGTCGGCGCCGCTGTAGATGCCGCCCTGGAAGGAAACCGCTAGATGTTCGACGCTTCGTTCTGGGTCGCCGCCGCTTTCGTCGCCTTCATCGGTGTGCTGATCAAATTCGCATATGGCAAGATCACAGAAGCCCTGGATGCTCGGGCGGAAGGGATCAGGGACGAAATAGAAGAAGCCAAGCGTTTACGCGAGGAAGCGCAGCAGCTGCTGGCAAATTACCAGCGGAAGCACCGTGACGCCGTGAAAGAAGCTGAGGAAATCATCGACCAGGCCAAGGCGGACGCCAAAAGGATGTCGGAACAAGCCGCCAAGGACCTGGAAACTGAGGTCATGCGCCGTACGGAACTGGCGCAGGCCAAGATCGCCAGAGCGGAAGCGCAAGTCATTGAAGATGTCCGCAACATGGCGGTCGACATCGCAGTCCGCGCGGCAGGACAACTTGTTGAAGAACGCCTTGGTGACGAACAGGCCAACAAGATCGTCGACGAAGCCATCTCAGAGTTGGGCCGTAAGGTCCACTAACTGCCTGCGCAACACGTAACCTTCCTAAATTCGAAACTGGAAACTCCGCAGAGGTCGTGCCACGCACGGCCCGGCGTTTTCCGTTGGCGACTCTTCGCCAATTCGTCAGGGATGACCCAGAATGGTCGGCCACATCGAGCAACATTCGGAATGCTGTGAGCCACCAGGAGCGGGATAATCATTACTATGAACGAACCAATCTCCGCACGCATTGCCGACCTCGACTGGCAGGACCTCTCCACGCACCTCGATGCGGCCGGCTATGCCACTCTGCCCTCTCTCCTGACCGCGGAGGAGTGCCAAACCCTGACCGCACACTATGAAGACGCCACACTGTTTCGTTCGCGGGTAATGATGGCGCGCCACAATTTCGGACGCGGAGAGTACCAGTACTTCGACTATCTACTTCCCGACATGATCGTCGGCCTCAGATCCTCCCTCTTCGCCGGACTCGCGCTGATTGCCAATCGCTGGAACCAAGTCATGGGGATCGACGTTCGCTATCCGGATGAGCACACTGCTTACCGCGAGATCTGTCATCGCGCGGGCCAGGTCAAGCCGACGCCGCTCCTCCTGAAATACGGTGTGGACGATTTCAATTGCCTGCACCAGGACCTATACGGTGAGCTCGTGTTTCCGATGCAGGCCACGATCCTGCTTTCAATGCCCGGACAGGACTTCACAGGTGGTGAATTCATCCTCACGGAACAGCGGCCACGCATGCAGTCGCGTGCGGAGATCGCACCCCTCAGCCTGGGTGATTGCGTCGTGTTCCCGGTGCGCCAGAGACCGGTTCAGGGCACGCGCGGAACGTATCGGGTGAATATGCGCCATGGAGTCAGCCGGATCCGCGCGGGCCAGCGGTACGCCCTCGGTATCATTTTCCACGACGCGGCATGATCATTATTTCCCGCACCTGACACGGACTCCTATTCAGCCACCTGGGCGTACGCCTCCAGCGGCGGGCACACGCAGATCAGGTGCCTGTCACCATAAACCTGGTCGATGCGGTTAACCGGCGGCCAATACTTTGATTCCCGCAGACCCGGCACGGGGAAAACCGCGCGTTCACGCGAATAAGGATGTGTCCATTCGGCATCCGCGATGTCGTCCATGGTATGGGGTGCGTTGTGCAGCAGATTGTCCTCTGCATCCGCCTCGCCCCGTTCGATTTCACTGATCTCCTCACGAATAGAAATCATGGCATCACAGAATCTGTCGAGTTCATGCTTTGATTCGCTTTCCGTCGGCTCGATCATCAACGCGCCGGCCACGGGCCACGACATCGTCGGCGCGTGGAATCCGTAGTCCATCAAGCGTTTGGCAATATCCTCCACGGTGACACCGGTATCATTTTGGATCCTGCGGCAGTCGATAATGCATTCGTGCGCGACGAAATCATTCTGCCCGCGGTAGACGACCGGGTAATGCGGCTCCAGACGCCGGGCCATGTAATTGGCGTTGAGAATCGCGACTTCGGTTGCCTTGCGAAGACCTGCGTCACCCATCAGCGCGATATAAGCCCATGAGATCGGCAGGATCAATGCACTACCCCAGGGCCCTGCGGAGATCGGCCCCACACCTGTCTCGGGTCCGGCTTCCTCAATCAACGGATGGTTGGGCATGAACGGCGCCAGATGAGATTTAGCGCCGATTGGCCCCATGCCTGGCCCCCCGCCGCCATGTGGAATGCAGAATGTCTTGTGTAGGTTGAAGTGCATGACGTCGGCACCGAGGTCCGCCGGACGGCTGATCCCAACCAATGCGTTCAGGTTGGCGCCATCCATATATACCTGCCCTCCGTTGACATGAATGATTTTGCAAATCTCCTTGATTCGCTCTTCGAATACGCCGTGCGTGGAGGGATACGTCACCATCAGCGCCGCAAGCCGGGCAGTGTGATGTTCCGCCTTGGCCGCGAGGTCAGCCACGTCGATATTGCCGTCTGAATCACAGTCAACCACGACCACTTCGCAGCCCGCCATGACGGCGCTCGCCGGATTGGTTCCGTGCGCGGAACTCGGGATCAGGCAAACGTCCCGCACTTCTTCGCCACGACTGTGATGCCAGGCGCGGATGGCCCATAAACCCGCATACTCTCCCTGTGATCCGGCATTGGGCTGGAGCGAAACAGTGTCAAACCCGCTGATTTCGGCGAGCATGTGCTGTAGACCATGGATGAGCTCGAGATAGCCTGCCGCCTGGTCGAGCGGCGCGAACGGATGGATGTTGGCAAATTCAGGCCATGTGACGGGCAGCATCTCGGTGGTTGCGTTGAGCTTCATGGTGCACGACCCGAGCGGGATCATCGACCGGTCGAGAGCAATATCCTTGGCTTGCAAACGGGCGAGATAACGCAACATCTCTGTTTCAGAGCGGTAGAGATGAAAAATTTCGTGATCAAGAAACGCTGACGTGCGCGTGTCATCCTTTGGGATCCCGCTTTCCGCACCTTGCAGTTCCTGATCCCAATCCACGGACACTGAAATGCCGCCCGACAGTGCGGCGAACACGGCCTCCACATCGCCCATGGTCGCCGTTTCATCGAATGTGACACCAACGGTGTCGTCGTCGACGCGGCGGAGGTTAAGTTCGGATTCCTGTGCTCGATCAATGACCGATTGCGCGCCTTCAGACACTTCGACTGTCAGAGTGTCGAAGAAGGTTTCGTTTCGGACCGTGAGACCACATTGTCCGAGGGCCGCCGCCAGGGCCGCCGTGAACCGATGAACGCGGCCGGCAATGTCACGCAATCCCTCCGGTCCATGCCAAACCGCATACATGCCTGCCATGACGGCCAACAGGACTTGGGCAGTACAAATATTGCTGGTCGCCTTCTCACGCCTGATGTGCTGTTC
>DEBC01000153.1:27486-44513 GCA_002348365.1 Alphaproteobacteria bacterium UBA2966
CGACCAGGCACCGTTCGACGGAATTCGTCCCGAGTGGCAAGGAATGCGGCATGCGGCCCACCAAACCCAAGTGGCACACCAAAGCGTTGAGAATTGCCGACCACAACATCTGCGCCGAATTCACCCGGCGCTCGGAGGAGAACAAGCGAAAGGAGATCAGCCGCAACGACCACGAGGGCATCCTGGGCGTGAAGGTCTGCAATGATGGTGTCGTAGTTCGGAATTGCGCCAGTGACATCCGGATACTGGAGCAGTGCACCAAAGACCTCTGACGCGGCCAGATCCGTCGCTTCATCGCCGACGATGACATCAATGCCGAGCGGTAAGGCCCGGGTCTTCACGACATCAATGGTTTGCGGCAGGCATCGACTTGAGACGAAGAAACCGTTCCCGTCCGCTTTGCTCACTCGACGGCACATTGTCATGGCTTCCGCGGCAGCCGTTCCTTCGTCGAGTAGGGAAGCATTGGTCAGTTCCATCCCCGTCAGATCGGTGATCATGGTCTGATAGTTCAACAGTGCCTCGAGGCGTCCCTGTGAGATCTCTGGCTGATATGGGGTGTAGGCCGTATACCAGCCGGGGTTCTCGAGCACATTGCGAAGGATTACCGGTGGCGTGATGGTGCCGTGGTAACCCAGGCCGATCATCGATTTGAATATTCGATTTTTGTGTCCCATGGCACGGAGCTCTGACAGGACATCAACTTCGGTCCTGGGGCCCGGCAGATCCAGCGAAGACTCCGAACGAATAGCTTCCGGAACGGCCCTGGAAACGAGAGTTTCAAGCGAATCGAGATCCAACGCTTCCAACATCGCTGAAATCTCTTCGTCGCCGGGTCCTATGTGCCGCTGGATGAAATCGTCCGATTGATCATATTGGGAGACGTGCACATTGCCCTTGGTCATCTGCGTTCTCCTTTGTCCGAGCGCTCTTGCCCCCGCGTCCGTCAGCTCAAGTTCTCTACGAATGTGGCGTACTCATCAGCATTCATGAGGCCGTCGAGTTCTGCCTGATCACTGATGCGAATTTTCATAAACCATCCGTTTCCTTCGGCGTCCTCGTTTATTTGACCAGGATTGTCGCCGAGCGAGTCATTGACCTCGACGATCTCTCCCGTGAGTGGCGTGTATACCTCACTTGCCGCTTTCACGGATTCAACGACGGCCGCCTCAGCGCCCTTGGCAACAGCTTTACCAACATCCGGCAGGTTGACGTAAACGACGTCGCCGAGTTGCTCTTGTGCATAGTCGCTCACGCCGATGGTGGCGACGTCTCCCTCAAGACGTATCCACTCATGATCACTGGTGTATTTGACGTCACTCATAGTTCACTCCTCTATGGGCAGAACGAATTCATACCGTGCAGATGGGCCACGAAAGAGGCGCATGTGCTGGCTTCTGCGCGCCGCAGGCGAGCAACACTGATCCGGCACCACCCGATGCCCGACCTTCCGTCAGGAATTGCTCTGATTTCTCGATAGGCCTGTGAACGAGCCTGCGGTGTACTCATGGCGCCCTCCGACAGAGCCTTCCGCCGAATCCGGCAGAAGCTGCCCCCTCTGTCACTGGACCTGAGAGATTGACCAGGAACAGCTCAGGTGCTGTTCCGGCTTTCCCCTTCGGTGGGGCTCATGTCACCGAGTAACTTGAGCCCGCTTTCCAGAGCGCCATCCTTTTGCGGTCCATTTGCCTGAGAGTTTCCGGGGCGGTTGCTCCTTCGGCGCCGGCTCTCGAAAAGCCGCTCTCTCCCGCAAAGATCGTCTGGCTGTAATTTGGATGATAGGAGGACACGACGCGGTGTCAACTGCCACGTAAAGGCTTCACTCGTCCACAACTGGCTGGAACAACCGTGCGGTATCCGCGGCGCAGCGCCTAGGGACGGCGGGACTGATTGTATTCGAGTTGATCTGGGGTCAGCTGGAATCCCACGAGAACCTGGTATTCCGGTCCTCTGATCTGTGTCGACAACGGAATCCGCTGCACCATCTCTTCGCGGACACCGATCTGGCGTCGGCCCGACGGAAATTCGATTCGGCTCTCGAACGTCTCCTTAGCAACCACCCGCCCGTCCGGATCTACGACTGCGGCAAAAAAGACAATCATGGCGCGCGCCGTGTCCGACTTGGGACCCCGAGCAGCAATGATTTCAAAGGACGTTTGAACATCGACGCGCAAATCATCATATTCGCATGCCGCCCGCAGGCCCGACATATCGGCCTCGAAAAGAATATCGATGATGTCACGCCCGGGACCATCCTTGAACAGGACCAGGCGCTCGCTTCCCGCCAGGATGGACACGTTCGGACACGGCGGTGGCGTGCTGGAGTCGAAGTATGAGCACGCGCCCAATGCGAGAGCGAATGAGAAAACGCCTGCCCTGAGAAAACCCTGATGAATCAAATTCAATGCTCGGCGCCCCTAGAGCGCGTTGTGCGAACCATCACAGTACGGCTGATTTCCAGTCTGCTTACAACCGCAGAAATATACCGTCTTGGTTTCCTCCGCCTCCACGATCACCGGCGTGAAATCGGTCGTTTTGTGCGAACCGTCGCAGAATGGTTGCTTCCCACTCCGCCCACATCGACACCAAGCGTATCTGCTGCCCGATTCGATCTCGGTCGCGTACGGAGCCTTTTGTGCGACGACGGCTTCGGACATTTCTCTACCCCTTCGATCGTGTTCAGTTGCCTCAATTGTGCAAAGAATAATTCAATGCCCAACTTTGAGCGACCACCCATTGCCAGCGGCTCGGACTGTAATCGAGCCCTTGTACCGTAACAAGGAACCATCGTTCTTTCACGGACACGCCTCGTCATCTTTCCAATGATCCGGTACTATCCGCCCCGATTTTCGCCATGAACAAGCCACCCCTTCAAATCCTCCTGGCCAGCCCCCGTGGTTTCTGCGCAGGCGTCGACCGTGCGATCCAGATCGTCGAGAAGGCTCTCGAAATCCACGGCGCCCCGGTCTACGTGCGACATGAGATTGTCCACAATCGATTCGTGGTCGAAGACCTGGAGTCGCGTGGCGCCGTGTTCGTCGATGAATTGGATGAGATTCCCGACGACGCCGTGGTGATTTTCTCGGCACATGGTGTGCCGAAATCAGTTCCCGCTGAAGCACGGCACCGCGAACTCACTTATCATGATGCCACCTGTCCACTGGTCAGCAAGGTGCACAGCGAGGCCGGGCACCACCACGCGGCCGGCCGCCAGATCATCCTGATCGGACACGCGGGTCATCCCGAAGTAATCGGCACCATGGGACAGCTTCCGGAGGGGATTATCCTGCTGGTCGAAACGGTTGAGGACGCGGAATCGGTTGAGGTCAAGGATCCCAACAATATCGCCTTCATCACCCAGACGACCCTTTCCGTGGACGAAACCTCGGATATCATCTCGGCATTGCGGCGGCGATTCCCCAAGGTCATCGCGCCGAGCTCGGAAGACATCTGCTACGCAACGACAAACCGCCAGTCCGCTGTCAAACAGATTGCCGAAGCATGTGACGCGTTGCTGGTGATCGGCGCCCCCAATTCGTCGAACTCGTTGCGTCTGCGGGAAACGGCTCAGCATCATGGCTGCCCTCACACCACACTGGTCCAACGCGCCCATGACATCGACTGGGAAGCCTTCAAAGGGGTTGAAACACTCGGCATTACCGCAGGTGCCTCGGCACCTGAAATCCTGGTGGACGAAGTTATCAACGCCTGCCGCGAGCGATTCGAAGTCGCTATCGAGGAGGTGTCCGCGGCTCATGAGGACGTCAGCTTCAAGCTTCCCAGGGCGTTGGACGCCTGATCTTCGACCGGATCAAACATGGCCGTCTATACTGAAGTCAGCAATGACGATCTGGAGCGGTTCGTCGCGGAGTACGACATCGGTCAGGTCACGTCGATAAAGGGGATCGCTGAAGGTGTCGAGAACTCCAACTACCTCATGCAGACCGAGACGGGTACCTTCATCCTCACTATCTACGAAAAGCGTGTGAAGCCCCAAGATCTGCCATTCTTCCTGGGACTTATGGATCATCTGGCAGCAGCGGGCATCCCATGCCCGACACCGATTCACGGCAAGGACGGACAGGCCCTTCGACAGGTATCGGGAAAGCCTGCTGCCATTGTAAGTTTTCTCGATGGCGTCTGGCCCAAGGGGCGGACCCCAAGTCACTGTGCCGAACTAGGCAAGGCCGTCGCACGCATGCACGTCGCAGGCTCGGGATTTGAGATGCGCCGCCCCAACGACCTCCGTGTCACAGCCTGGCGACCCCTGTTCGACTCCTGTCGCGACGGGGCGGAACAAGTCATGCCGGGACTGGAAACCGAGATCGCTGCAGAACTCGACCATCTGGAAAAGATGTGGCCGACCGACCTGCCGGAAGGCGTGATCCATGCGGACCTGTTTCCTGACAACGTATTTTTTCTCGGCGGAAAGCTTTCCGGCATCATCGACTTCTATTTTGCGTGCAACGATTGGTTCGCCTACGAGATCGCGATCTGTCTTAATGCCTGGTGTTTTGAACCGGACCATCAATTCAACGTAACCAAAGCGAAGCACCTGCTCTCGGCGTACCGTCGCGTGCGCCCCTTCTCTGACGCGGAATTGGCGGTCCTGCCCTTGCTCGCTCGGGGTGCAGCCATGCGATTCCTGTTGACCCGGTTGTACGACTGGCTGAATAGGGTAGATGGCGCGCTGGTGAGACCGAAGGACCCTTTGGAATACTTCACCAAGCTAAAATTCCATCAAGGCGTGACGGGGCCGAGCGCCTATGGACTGGACTGAGGCTCCATGAGCACGGACGCCGTCGACATTTATACAGATGGCGCATGCTCGGGGAATCCGGGCCCAGGCGGTTGGGGAGCGTTGTTGATTTTCCAGGGTCATGAAAAGGAGATTTCTGGCGGCGAGCGGGACACAACGAACAATCGCATGGAACTCATGGCTGCCATCCGCGCCCTGGAGACGCTTACGCGACCAAGCCGAGTTCGGCTGCATACCGACAGCGTTTATGTGCGCGATGGCATCACGCAGTGGATTGAGCGCTGGAAGAATAATGGCTGGCGGACGGCCGCCAAAAAGCCGGTCAAGAATGTCGATCTCTGGCAACGATTGGAAGAAGCAGCCGGACGTCACGAACTGGAATGGCATTGGGTGAAAGGTCACGCCGGACATCCCGAAAATGAACGCGCAGACCAACTCGCGCGGGACGGCATGATGAAAGCGGAATAAGATCCAGACTACATACCTGGCCCAACTAAGGCCTTATACAAGCCGGGCGATATGGCGATGAAGCGCTACAACTATCGCGGCGTCAATCACGTACACGTCAATGTGAAGGGACCTCGAGCGGGCAATCGAATTTTATACGGGGATGCTCGGGTTCCAGGTCGCGGGACGTCGCGAGCCGGACAAGGCCTGGTTGAATTTCGGGCAGTATTCCGACGACTAAACACTCTGGTACCACGATCTTGCCCTCACGGCCATGCTGGGCCGCAATGACAAGTATTGGGAGCGCACCGGCCTTAATCACGTCGCCTTCGAACTGGACTCACCCGAGGATGTGAAGAAGATCGGTGCGGATCTTGAACGCCAAGGTGTGAGAATCATCCGCGGCCCGGGCGTGCATGCGGAGGACATGACCTTTCACGTCTATATCGAGGACCCGGACGGGAACGTGATCGAGCTTATGGCCCAGACGAGTGAGGCAGATTCCGAGCTGCGGGAATCCGCGGAATGGGCGCCACCACTCGGTTGGCAACCAGCCGCGGACTAGTCGGGATTCGGTGAAGTCGCTTGCCTCAGCCGCTCACGCCCTTGAGGTCAATTCGGCAGGGCAAAGTTTCAACACCTGCCCTGCCGGTAAGATGGTTAACCCGAAATCAGTTCAGAGTTGCTCGAGAATTTTCTCTGCGCTGGAGACTTCGAAAGCACCGCCATCCTCTAGATTGAGCAAACTGACGACGCCGTCATCCACGATCATCGAGTAGCGCCGCGAGCGAACACCGAGCCCCCGTTCCGTCAGATCGAGCTCGAGTCCCAGCGCGTTGGCCAGTGCTCCGCTTCCGTCCGCAATCATCGCGACCTTATCGCCAACATTCTGGTCTTTGCCCCATGCGTCCATGACAAATACATCGTTCACTGACAGGCAAATAATCGAATCCACGCCCTTCGCCTTGATGGCATCTGCGTTGGCAACGAATCCAGGAAGATGCTTGGCTGAGCACGTCGGTGTGAAAGCACCGGGCAGCGCGAACGCCACCACTTTCTTGCCCTTGAACAGATCTTCGGTCGACACCTGTTCCGGTCCTGAGCCACCCATCGTGGCAAGGTTCACATCTGGAATTGAATCTCCAACATTTACGGCCATGGGCTCCTTTCCTTGTTTGCCGAGGACCCAAATGGCGCGCCCTCGCGTTCAGGGCTGAGAGATACTGAATTTTGCCGCGATGTCCAGCCCGCCACGAATGGTCGTCAGTTGCGTGGCGGGGTCACTTCTCTCTCGATCGAACGGTCCCCGTCAACAAGCGTAATGGTGAGGGGCTCATAGCCATAGGTGACATCCTCCGCCTCGTCGATCGGAATGCCGACAACCGCACGCCGACGATCTTCTGCCAACGCCACTTTTGGCCGTCCGAAAATCACATCGGCGGGTCCTTCGACAAACACATCGGGGTGATCGAACGATTCCTCGGCGCCCACTGTCAGGTGCAGTACCCGTCTGCCAGTGCGACCTCCCACGCGAGCCTCAATGATATCGAGTTGCGTGCCGTTGCGGTCTGGAACACGACTTTCGAAGCGCTGAATCAGTGAGCGATGGGCCGTCGTTGCGGTTTCCTGAGCCGAACCCACTGCAGGGAGCTCCAAAGTCACGTGAGCCTCTAGCGGAACACAGATATGCTTGCAGACGGCATAGGCTACCTTGACGTCGATACGCACTGGACTCGAGGGATCCACGAGCCGAACAAGTGCTGGAAAAATCACCTCCTCCTCGTACCCGAACGAGTCCAGACCTTCGAATGAGATGCGCTTGGGTGCAGGCCATGCCAGGGCTACGTCTTCGACATTCTGGGACGCTGACCAGTCAAAAAAGGTCGGGATCCCGGCATCCCCGGGATTCCGCCAATATGTCTTCCAGCCTGCCTCCAGTCGGATTTGAATGCCGAAACTGAGAGACTGGCGTCCTGATATGAAGTCTTGGGCCGAAATCAGTCGGAGTTGACTGAATTCCGTCGTGACCCAGCCGCTCGCCGCGGCGCGGGCACCCATTGGCTGCAGCCATAGTGCTAAAGCCAACAAGACTCCCAACATTGATGCTCTGGCGGTCAATCTCGGCCTCCTACCCGACGCTGCTCAATACATGATGCACCGTCCGCCCAATCCGCGGAATTCATGTGTTTGTGATTGAGAAACTTCCTTGGTCTATAATCAGCTCGAATTATATATGAGTCGATTGTCACTCACTTCCCGATGCGGATAGTCCCATGGAATCTGAGAGCGATTATCTAGAAGGCCAGATGCTTATTGCCATGCCAGGCATGGAAGATCCCAGGTTTCAGCGCACGCTTATTTACATGTGTGCGCACTCGGACCAGGGAGCCATGGGCCTGGTCGTCAACAAGGTCATGAACAACATCACATTTCCTGACCTTCTCGAGCAGCTGGGCATTCAAGGTACGGGACTCGAACGGGATATCCAGGTCTTTTTCGGAGGACCGGTCGAGCAAAGCCGTGGGTTCGTTCTGCATTCCTCAGACTATGCCCAGGACGCGTCGCTGGTAGTGAACGAGGAATACTCGCTCACGGCTTCGGTCGACGTTCTCAAGGCCATTGCCGATGGCAAAGGCCCGGACAAATGCCTCATGGCACTCGGCTATTCGGGGTGGGCTCCGGGCCAGCTCGAATCGGAACTGCAATCCAACGGCTGGCTCCATGTGCCGGCAGACGAAGAGTTGGTGTTCGGGCTGGACTACGAAGGGAAGTGGCCTGCGGCGGTCGCCAAACTTGGAATCGACCTGACACTGCTATCAGGCGAGGCTGGCCACGCATAACAGAGGCGTGGCAGGAGCCTTTGGTTCAGCCTCTATTCTGAACGAGGATCGGTCGAGACATAGCTGAACAGCAGATGGTCCCGCCACTCACCGTTAATCCGAAGGTACTCCCGAGCGTACCCCTCCTGCGTGAAACCTACTTTCATGAGTAGACGCCGGCTCGCTTCGTTGGTGGGCACACATGCCGCCTCCAAACGATGCAAGCCTAACTCATCGAATACGAACGAGACGATCGCTGCCACGGCGTCTGAAACGTATCCTTTTCTTGCGTAGCGTTTGCCCACCCAGTAGCCGAGCGAACAACTTTGCGTCACGCCCCGGTGGACATGACTGAGATTCAATCCGCCAACGATCGCATCGTCTTCCTTGCGGAAAACAAAGAACGCGTAACCTCGATCGTTTCGTGCTTCTTCGGAATAGCGCCGAATTCTCTGGCGGAAAGACGCCTGAGTCAGAACGTCACGCGGCCAGGTAGGCTCCCAGGGCACCAAGAATTCCCGAGACTCTGCTCGCAAACGGGCCCAGCTCTCCCAATCAAGCAATTCAGGTGCGCGGAGATAAACCGCATTCCCCGTGACGTGGTCAGACGTAGAAGTGGGGATGAGTCCGCGAAGAAAGGTGCTCAAAAAATCATACCCTGCATGCCCAAGCCGGCCCGAGTCTATCCGAACCGGCCCGCAATTGCCGAATAACTTTCCAGATTCCCGATCGGACCGATGGCGGCCACGGTCGGCGGACCCGAGGAAACAATCCGATCCGCGACCCGGCGGACGGCGTGTGTGTCAACGGCTTCGATCTTGGCGATAATTTCGAGAATCGGAATGGGGCGGCCGTAGATCAACATTTGTCGCCCCAACTGTTCGCAGCGCGACATCGAACTCTCCAGCGCCATCTTCATACCCGACTTATGCTGAGTCTTGGCCCGTGACAACTCGTCTTCCCCGATCCCCCTGGTAATCTCGACGAGTTGATCGCACACCACTGGCACCAGTTCCTCGACCTCGCCCTGACCCGTTCCGGCGTACACGCCAAACAGGCCGCAGTCCTTGTAGCTGGAGGAGAATGAGAAGACAGAATACGCAAGTCCTCTAATCTCCCGGACTTCCTGAAAAAGTCGAGAAGACATACCGCCGCCAAGCACTGTCGATAGAATCTGGGCCGCGTAGAAATCATCGTCACGAAACGGCAAACCCTGGAATCCCAGGGTCAGGTGGACCTGCTCCAGCTCTCGTTCTTCTCGCCAGTCACCACCCTGGTACTTACCGACTTCGCAGGATGTTCCACCGCCACCGCCAAGACCGTCAAACGCCGACTCGACCAGGCTGACAAAGGTGTCGTGAACAACCTTGCCGCTTGCCACGACGACCATTCCCGGCGCGCGATAGTGGGCACTCATGTATGACCGAAGCGTGCTGCGATCGAACCCGTTAACCCGTTCCACCGTGCCAAGAATGGATCGGCCCAGAGATTGCTCGGGGAAGGCAACCTCCTGGAGCTGGTCGAAAATCAAATCGTCAGGCGTATCCTGAGTTTGGCCGATCTCCTGAATAATCACCGCCCGTTCACGTTCGAGCTCCTGCTCGTCAAAGGTCGAATTTTGAAGAATATCAGCGAGGATATCGACGGCGAGCGGCAGGTCATTCGCCACAACTCGAGCGAAGTATGCCGTCTGTTCCCGAGACGTATAGGCATTCAAATGTCCGCCAACAGCCTCAATCTCCTCCGCAATACCGCGCGCCGTACGGCGTTTGGTACCTTTGAAGGCCATATGTTCGAGCATGTGCGAAACGCCATTCAGGTCTGGTGTTTCGTTTCGGGCCCCGGCATCAACCCATACACCCACCGATGTCGTCTCGACGCTTTCCATGGTGTCCGTCGCTACCCGCAATCCGCTGGGAAGCATGGTCTCCTGCACGCTCACGTCCGTCGCCCCTGAGTTTATCCCACTGCTATGCGTTCCCTGATGTATTCCTGGATGGCGTCTAGGTCATTCGGAAGGGTGTCGCAACGTTCGGCGCGATCATACAGATCGGAGAGATGCGGCGGCAACGCAGGCCTGACGCCTGTTGCCTCTTCCACCGAGTCAGGAAACTTTGCCGGATGCGCCGTAGCCAGAACCACAGAGGGTGTCGCTGGTTCGCTGACGTCCGATCGCAGGGCAGCGACTCCCACAGCCGTATGGGGGTCGATCAATATTCCGGTTTCCCGCCACGTCATGGCAATGGCCTCCAGGGTCTTCTCCTCGCTGACGGCGCAGGCGCTGAATACCTGACGCAGCCGATCGAGGCAGTCACCTTCGAAGTGAAAACCACCCTCGGTATCGAGGTCTACCATGAGTTTCGCAACAGCGGCACCGTCCCGCTCCATTCCTTCGAACAAAAGCCGCTCGAAATTGCTGGACACCTGAATATCCATGCTGGGGCTGATAGTGGGGTGTACGACATCCTTCCGGTATTCACCGGTCTTGAAGAATCGAGTGAGGATATCGTTGCGGTTGGTGGCGACGATCAGCCGGGAAATCGGCAGTCCCATACGAAGAGCGGCGTAACCTGCGTAGACATCGCCAAAGTTTCCGGTAGGCACAACGAAGGCAATTTTCCTGTCGGGAGCACCGAGCGCCACAGCCGCATAAAAGTAATACGCAATCTGGGCCATGACGCGAGCCCAGTTGATGGAGTTGACTGCTGTCAATCCATAGGAGTCTCGAAACTCCGGATCGTTGAACATCGCCTTCACAGCGGCTTGGCAGTCGTCGAATGTGCCCTCGACAGCGATATTATGGATGTTTGGATCGGCGACCGTTGTCATCTGACGACGCTGCACTTCACTCACCCGATCCTTCGGATGAAGGACAAAAGCGTCCACGCGCTTCAGCCCGCGGCAGGCATCGATCGCTGCTGATCCCGTATCGCCTGAAGTCGCACCGACGATGGTGATGTGTTCACCTTTCTGGGAGCGGGAATAGTCGAACAGTCTCCCCAGCAACTGGAGCGCAAAGTCCTTGAATGCCAGGGTCGGGCCATGGAACAACTCCAACATCCACTCGCACGACGAAATTTGCCGCAGCGGCGCTACGGCTGCGTGCCCGAAACCGGCGTATGCGTCCTCGATGATACCTTCCATAACATCCGGCTCTATCGAATCGCCCAGGTAGGGTGAAACGAGACGGTTCACCACTTGTGAATAGGAGAGCCCGGCCAACGCCCGGATGTCGTCTACGTCGATTGTTGGCCACGCCTCAGGCACGTAAAGGCCGCCGTCGGGAGCAAGCCCGGCGAGCAACAGTTCATCGAATCTGACCGGCGGGGCTTCACCCCGCGTACTGACGTACCGCACGCCCTGAACCCTTCATGCCTGAGATCAGCGGCGCAACCCTAATGACACCACCATCGCGGTGCAAGGCAAGGGGTTTGGAGGCCTGGTCTCCATTGAAGGCAGGCACACCCGCGATATAGCTACCGCCTGCCGAGGTTAGAGAACCGCCTAGTTAAGGTAGCGATCCCTCAGGTGCGTCTTGAAGGTCTCGACGTCGAACGACCGACCCGTGGCACGGATCAAAATTTCATCAGGGCTGTAACGGGAAGCGCAATCGTGAACGTGTTCTCCGAGCCACAAAAGAAGTGGCGCAAAATCAGCCCGCTCCAGTGACGCCGAGACTTCCGGGTTGTCGCGCTGGGCCGCTGCAAACAGTTGAGCCGCGGCAATTGCACCCAGCGTGTAGGTCGGAAAGTATCCGAATCCCCCGCTGAACCAATGGATATCCTGCAGACAACCGTTGCGATCGTCTTCCGGCACGACCCCCAATCCCTGCTGCATACCCTCCCGCCAGGCATCGGGGAGATCAGCGACCGTCAACTCGCCTGAGATCAGCGAGCGTTCAAGTTGAAACCGCATGATGACGTGCAGGGGATATGTGACCTCGTCCGCATCGACACGAATCAAATCGGGACAAACACGTCTGTAGAGACGGATCAGATTGGCGGCCTGCCATTCTTCACCATTCCCGCCAAAGGCATCCTTTAGAAGTGGCACCAATGAACGGATAAATCCATCGCTCCGGCATGCCTGCATCTCGATGATAAGAGATTGGCTCTCATGCACGGTCATGCCGCGCGATGTCCCGACGGGTTGATGTCGCCACTGGATCGGAAGACCACGTTCGTAAAGCGCGTGACCGGTCTCGTGGAGGACAGCCATCAATCCACTGGTGAAGTCTGCCTCGTCGTAACGTGTCGTCAAGCGCAGGTCTTCAGGAATTCCACCCGTGAAGGGGTGGTGACTGGTATCCAGCCGGCCCCTTTCGAAGTCGAAACCCAAGCGACGCATGAGGTCCTCGCCAAGTCGCTGTTGCGCACTGACACTGAACCTTCCACTGGGCACGATGGGATGTGGCCGCTGTGCCTGGACTTCCATCACTTCGCCTATGAACTCACTGAGGAAGCCAAAAAGCTCATCGAACAAGGGCTCTATGTTTTCCGATCGGGAGCCGGGGTCGAATTGATCAAGCAACGCATCGTATGGGGCACACCCCAAGCGTTCCGATTTTGCCTGAGCGGACTGTCTCGTGAGTTCGACAACTCGTTCGAGATAAGGGCGGACTGCCGGAAAGTCGTTCTCTGCCCTGGCGTCACGCCATACCAGTTCGCATTTGGAACAGGCCTCGCTCAGCTCCCGAACGAGACTTGCTGGAACAGCATTCGCGTGCAGCCAGCGTCGTCGCATTTCCACCAAATTAGCCTCTTGCCAGTCGTCGAGGCGGTCTGTCTCGGCCTCGGCTGCCGACAAAACCTCTGCAAGTTCTGGCGCTGTCAATATCTCGTGGCAGACAAGGGCCAGTTCCGCCAGTTGATCGCTCCGGGCTGACGCCCCTCCCAACGGCATCATCACCGCCGAATCCCAGTGAAGGACCGCCATGGCCCCTTGCAAAACGGAGTGGCGATGAAACCGCGTTTCGAGGTCTTGATAGGCCGTGGTCACGATGTCTCCGGTGGTTGACGCAGAAGTTTCTGCCTGACGAAAAGGAAATAAATCAGCGCCAGTGCCGCGGCCAACGTGAACCAGGTTATGGCGTATCCCAGGTGATCGTTGCGCAGATGAATTCGTGTCTGACCGCCGATCGGGTAACCGCCGGGATTGGGTTCCGGTCCCGCTTCGACAACGAAAGGCGCAAGCGTCAGACCGATTGCCTGCGACACTTCCTCGATGTTCAGGTGATGCCAGACTCCTGATGCTGGTCGATTTTCGGGAACGAACCAGCCGCGACCCCCGATTCCGGTTCGTGCAATTCCGGTCACTTCCGCCGTTCCGCGCACCTGACCCTCCAAACGCGAATCCGGATCGCTCAATTCGCCAGGAACCCAGCCACGGTTGACGAGGACCGCGATCCCCTCGGACCCTCCCGTATGGGGAACGATCGGGGTTACGACCTGAATTCCTGCACGGCCTTTGTAGGTTCTGGAAAGCAGGTGGATTTCATGCTCGTGAAGGAACTTTCCGCGAAGCGAAACGCGCCTGAATTCCTCGATCGCAAGGGGATCTGAGCTCATGTCCAGCGCCAGGGCTGGCGCGGCAAGGTGAGCTTCCCGTTCTGCGATCAGTGCCGTCTTCCACTCCAGACGTTCGAGCTGCCAGGTTCCCAGGCCAAGCAACAGGGCCAACCCCGGCACAGCGATAACCGTGGGCCAAAGCAGGACGCCAACGCGGGAGGACGAGGAATCAGGATGCTGGTGGCTGTTCACCGGCCTGATGGTAATACCTGAGTGCAACCAGGAGCGACTTCAGAATGCGGAGCAATCCAAGTGAGAGTGCGAGAATCAAAGGAATCCAAACCACAAGATGAAGCCATAAGGGAGGTTCAAACTTGATTTCGACGATCAGCGCTGCCGCAACAATTGCAAATCCGACAATGAGAATGACAAACACAGCAGGCCCGTCGCCCGTGTCATGATCGGCAATGTCGAGTCCACAATTCGCGCATGACTCGGCGACTTCGAGACATCCATTGAAGAGCTTACCCCTTCCGCATCGGGGACAGCGACAGGCAAACCCGGCACGGAAGGGCGAAACGGATACGGGCCCTAGTGAAACGTCGTCGTTCCCCAGGTCGCCCACCAATAAACGAAGGTGAACAGGAAAAGCCAGACGACATCGACGAAGTGCCAATACCAGGCGGCAGCCTCGAACCCGAAGTGGTGATCGGGCGTGAAATGCCCCTTGTAGGCGCGGCCCAGGCACACTGCGAGGAAGCAGGTTCCGATCAGGACGTGAACGCCGTGAAAGCCCGTTGCCATGAAGAAGGTCGACCCATAAATGCCCCCATCCATGGTGAACGTAGCGTGCACGTACTCATAGGCTTGCACGCCGGTGAAGGTCGCACCCAGCAGGATGGTCAACCACAGTCCGAGTATCAAACCGCGCCGATCACCCGCCTTAAGAGCGTGGTGGGCCCAGGTCACGGTCGTGCCCGAAGTCAGCAGAATGATTGTGTTGAGGAACGGCAAGGTCCAGGGGTCGAAGGGCGTGACGTCAACTGGCGGCCATTGTCCGCCCGTGTGCTCTGCGCGCCCGATCATCTCCATGCTGTTCTCAACACCGCCGTGATAAATGGATGCGTCGAAGAATGCCCAGAACCAGGCGACGAAAAACATGACCTCCGAGGCAATGAACAGCACCATGCCGTAACGTAGGCCGATCTGAACCACCGGCGTGTGGTCGCCGCGGTGTTCACCTTCATCGATGACATCCCGCCACCAGCCAATCATGGTGTACACCAGGATCGCCGAACCAATCACCAGCAACCAAGGCGTCACGTCATGCATGTAAAAGACCAGGCCAAACGCCGTCACGAGCGCGCCAACGGCTCCCACCGCGGGCCACGGACTCGGGTCTACGAGGTGATAACTGTGTCCTCTTGCGTGCGTGTCAGCCATTTTCTCTATTCACTCCTCACCGTAATAATTCGGCATTCATTCAGTCACAGCGGTCGGCCGTCAATTCACGGCATCGGACCGGTCGGTTAACGATGAAGTCTGCCGATCCGCAGGAACGGCATCTTCCTCCTCGTCCAAATCGGCTTCAAAGAAAGTGTAGGACAGCGTAATCGTGTTCACGTCCGCGAGGTTGGGATCGTCCAAGATCGCTGGGTCAATAAAGAACGACACAGGCATCTCAGCGCGCTCGCCGGGTGCCAGGATCTGCTCCTGAAAACAGAAACAATCGATCTTGTCGAAATAAGGTCCTGCCTTGTGCGGCGTCACATTGAATGTCGCCGTGCCGGCAAGCCTGCGGGCGGTTGTATTCGAGGCCTCGTAGAAGGCCAAAGTCTCCTCACCAATTCGAACCTCTACCGCGCGCTGCATGGGACGAAAAGACCACTCCATTCCACCCGCGGTATCAGCGTTGAACCGGACGGTCATGACACGATCGCCCGCGGGACCAGGAGCTGCAGCAGAGGTCTGGGTCGTTCCGCCATATCCCGTCACCTGGCAGAAGAGTTGATAGAGCGGCACAGCGGCGTAGGCCAAACCAACCATGCCCGCAACCAGACCGCCGAGAACAACGGCCGTGCCGGTATTGCGACGTTTCAATCCATTCATCACACGCCCGCCTTCATCTTGACGATGGTGAGCACATAGAAGAGGACGACGAGGCCAACCAGCGCGGCCCCCAACAGGACATTCCTGCCACGGCGGCGTTTATGTTCCTCAGATAACGGCATGCCATCCCAACAAGCCCATCCAGTTATCGATCACCAGCAACGCGAAGATCGAGAACAGGTAAATGATCGAAAATCCGAACAAGAGGTGCGCCGACGCTTCGTTCCGTGCGGACCGTACGCGGACAGCACCAGCCAGAAACAACGCACCCAGTACAGCGGCTCCGGACGCGTAGACCAGGCCTGCGAATCCCAGCACCGCCGGCATCAACGTGACAGGCACGAGAAGCAAACTGTAGAGAAGTATCTGGCGCCGCGTCTCTTCCAGGCCTGACACGACCGGAAGCATCGGCACGCCGGCACGCGCGTATTCCTCTGAGCGATAGAGGGCCAGCGCCCAGAAGTGTGGTGGGGTCCACACGAATACGATCGCGAACAGCACGAGTGGTGCAATGGAGATCTCGCCAGTCACTGCGACCCAACCAATCAGAGGCGGGAACGCACCGGCCGCACCGCCGATCACAATGTTCTGAGGTGTACGGCGCTTGAGCCACATCGTGTAGACAAACACATAGAAGCCGATCGCGACCGCGAGCACGAGCGCCGCCATGACATTCACAGCAAGGCCCATCAGTGCCACGGATGCGACGGCAAGGGTGACACCGAAGCCCAGGGCATCGCCGCGGCTGATTCGGCCCTGCGGAATGGGACGGCCCCGCGTGCGCCGCATGACAGCGTCGATATCGGCGTCGTACCACATGTTGATCGCGCCCGACGCACCAGCACCGATGGCGATACACAGGACGGCAATACCGGCCAACACGGGATGCAAGGTTCCTGGCGCCAGCAACAGCCCCACCAGACCGGTGAACACCACGAGCGACATGACCCGGGGCTTCAACAATGCCATGTAATCGGAGGCGCCGGACTCAACGATCTCCGGCTGTACGATTCCGCTACTGATGCTCATCGGCTAGTCCGATACCTGCCTTCTACGACCACTTCCCGCTTATCGAACCTGGGGCAGCTGGTCGTAGGTATGGAACGGCGGTGGTGACGACAGCGTCCATTCAAGCGTCGTTGCGCCCTCACCCCACGGGTTGTCCGCACATTTCTCCCCGGATGTCAGCGTCCGGTAGACGATGTAGAGGAACAAGAGTGCCGCGAAACCGGAAAGGTATGCACCGAAACTCGACACCATGTTCCAACCGGCGTAAGCGTCGGGATAGTCGGGAATTCGGCGCGGCATACCGGCGAGGCCCGAAAAATGCATCGGGAAGAAGGCAATGTTCACCCCGATCAACGTGATCCAGAAGTGAACCTTGCC
>DEBC01000043.1:0-2578 GCA_002348365.1 Alphaproteobacteria bacterium UBA2966
GGATCAAGGATTGCATCCGGCGCCGTGGCGAAAATATCTCGGCATTCGAAGTCGAACAGGTCATCAACAACCATCCCGATGTCGCCGAGAGCTGCGTAATCGGCGTCCGAGATGAGGATGCGGGCGGCGAGGAAGAAGTGAAAGCCTGTGTCGTGCCGACCGGTAACGCGCCCGAGTTCACCTCAATTCTTGATTGGTGCGTCGAACGGATGCCGCGTTATGCGGTGCCCCGCTATATCGAGTACGTCGGTGAACTGGACAAAACGCCGACCGGCAAACTTCGCAAGCAAGATCTGCGAGATGCGGGCATCACGCAAGACACCTGGGATCGCGAGAGTATCGGCTACGTGGTGCCGCGCTAGGACGACCCGTCCTTCCCGTCGATCCCGACCTGATAGGTCGAGGGCACCATATCTTCGATCGACTGCGCCCGCTTGGCGAGCCAGTAAGACTGCTGTGGCGGCACGCTTTCGAAGTCCCGTTCAAGCCCGAGCTTGCGCGCCGCGTCCATCGGCCAATTCGGGTTATAGAGAATTTCCCGAGCCAAGGCGACAAGATCGGCCTGGCCGTCCTGAAGGATTTTCTCCGCCTGGTCGGCATGCACGATCATGCCGACCGCCATGCTCATGACCCCACTTTCTCGCTTAAGCTTCTCCGCATAGGGCACCTGGTAATTGTAGCCGGGGCGCATGTCCTTGCCGACCACGGGACTGCCCATCATACCGCCGGAGCTGCAGTCGATGACGTCCACGCCCATCGGGCCGACGCGTTGTGCCAGACGAACACTCTCTTCAGGTCCCCAACCCGCATTGTCCTCGACGGACAAGCGCATGAAGAGCGGCTTATCGGCAGGCCAGTAAGCACGAACGGCTTCTACAACTTCCGTAGCGAACCGCATCCGGTTCTCCTCCGAGCCGCCATACTCGTCGTTCCGCACATTCGCGTATGGCGACAGAAACTGGTGGATTAGGTAGCCGTGCGCCGCGTGTATTTCGAGAATATCGAAACCTGCCTCGGCAACGCGGCGTGCCGCCTCACCCCACATACCGACCAGGTCCTTGACCTCGGCATTGCTGAGCGCACGGGGTTCCGGGTCGCTCTTGCCGCCCGGAAGGGCACTTGGAGCGACGAGCTCCCATGCTTCCCAATCATCACACCCTTCGGGTGCTTCCGTCAGAGGAGCCCCCCCTTCCCAGGGGCGAAAACGACGTGCCTTTCGTCCGGAATGGCCAAGCTGAATGGCCGGCACGGAGTCGTGCGCCCGGATGAAATCAGCAAGACGCCTGAAATGCGTGATAAACTTATCGTCCCAGAGACCAGTATCGCCAACCGTCCCGCAACCGCGGCGGTCGACTTTGGTCGATTCGACAAACACCAACCCGGCGCCGCCCGCCGCGAAACGCCCGATATTCATCAAGTGCCAATCCGTCGGAAAGCCCTTTTCCGCCGCGTATTGGTGCATCGGCGCCACGACAACCCGGTTTTTTAGAATGATGTCGCGGATAGCGAATGGCGTAAAAAGGAGCGGTTCGGTCATCTTCAACTCATCATGATTCGGTCAGAATGTCTCTATAACGTATGGCGCTGTCATGACATCGGCCAGATTCAAGTGTGACTTCCTTAACCCTAACTATGGGCATAGGGAGGCCATCGACATACTATGGCCGGGTTTTGGAGAAACACTTTGGAATGACGAAACCATGACCTTTGTTGTCCTGCAGGTGTCAGACACGCATCTTAGCGCGACCCACGCCTATTTTACCGATAACTGGCAGGTTTTTGTCGACGAAGTGCGAGCGCTTGCTCCTGACCTTGTCATCAATACAGGCGATTTCTCATTCAACGGACCAGCGGTTGTGGAGGACCTCGCGTTCTCACACGCTGAGGCGGAGCTGTTAGGAGTTCCTTATCTGGCCGTCCCCGGCAACCACGATGTTGGCGAGCCAGGCGACAATCCGCGTCTCAAGCAACCAGTCAACGATGCACGGCTCGCCAACTGGAAACGGTATTTCGGAGACGACCGGTTCGTGCGAGACATCGAATCGTGGCGACTTATTGGGATCAACGGCGAACTACTTGGCAGCGGACTTCCGGCCGAGGAAGACCAATGGGCATTCCTGGAGACATCATTACGCGAGGCAGCCGGTCGCTCTCTGGGACTTTTTACCCACAAGCCGCTGTTCGCAACGGAACCCGACGAAGTCGCAAGCAAGTGGAGTACCCTGCCCGAGCCAAGGGCTCGCCTCATGAAATTGCTGAAGGATCACAATGCTCGTTTTGTCGCGTCCGGCCATCTGCACCGGTATCGCTACATTAGTCACGACGGAATCGATTTGGTTTGGTGCCCGACCACCGCCTTCATCACACCCAGCCAAAAGGACGACGGTTGTATTCGGCGGGTCGGCTATCTCAAGTGGGTTTTCGATGGCGCCGACGTTCACCACAAATTCGTCGAACCAGAAGGATTCACGAATCACGATATGACTTGGAAGACGAAGAAGAGCGGTACCACCATCGCCCTTCCGGAAAAACCTCTGGCGGCGCAATAGTGCGGCTTTCATTCATTCCGCCCAGCTGA
>DEBC01000043.1:2971-5272 GCA_002348365.1 Alphaproteobacteria bacterium UBA2966
CAGGGAAGAGCGGATATGTCCAAATCCGGCAACACCGAACGTACCACACGAGCAGTCCCGGACGATCCGACGACCGGCAGCAGCTCCGAGCGGCTGAATGAGCTCGCGATGTCCTTCAAGAAGAGTCAGGCGCTATCGGCCGCACTTGAATGCGATCTGTTCAGTGCCATCGCCGCCGGCGCCGGGACACCGGAGGAAGTCGCCTCCAAATGCGGCATCGACCGCGAGGTCGCCGACCGCCTTATGATCATCTGCAAGGCAATGGATTTGATCGCCGACGTTGACGGACGCGCGGTCAACCTTGACGATGTGGAGCGGTTTTTCGTGAAGGACAAACCGACCTTCTTCGGCGACTTCCTGCGTTTCACAATCGGCGCCGAGTATGACGAATGGCTCGGATTCGCGGAGAACATCAAGGATGCGAGCTCCGCGCCGCCGCCCTCAAAACTCTACGAAGGTGACCTACACGATCCGGAACGCGCGCGGGCGTTCACCACCGCCGGCTATAACTCGTCCATCGCCCTCGCCCACCGTTTGGCGAAACGGTTCGACTATTCACGCTTCACCCGTTGGCTCGATTTCGCCGGAGGCTCCGGCTGCTATGCGATCGCGGCCTGCGAGCGACACGACGGAATCAATGTCATCGTGAAGGACCATCCAAACGTCATCCCGGTGACCCGAGAATTTGTCGCCCAACACGGTCTGGAATCTCGGATCGACGCGGAGCCCGGCGATTTCCTGAAGCCCGAAGACTACCCAAATGACTGCGATCTGATCTCCTTCATCACGCCATTGCACTGGTATCTTGAAGACGACGTAATGACGGCGCTCGGCTATGCCTATGACGCCTTGCCGAGTGGCGGTGGTATCCTGATTGTCGGGTACATGCTAAACGAGGAGCGCTCGGGCCCGCTCGATCCCGTCTTCTATCACGTGCAGGCCATCCGCGAGGGCCACTTCACCGGCCATGTGCCGAGTGGCCCCGAATACTGCGCCTATCTCGAACGCGCCGGTTTCGTTGATGCCGAATACGACTGGCTGTTGGCGAACCGCTTGGGGCAAGTATTCGCGCGGAAACCCTAAAGCGAGTGCACCGCCCGCGTCACCGTCCGCGTACCGCCGGCCCAAAGTGGCAGGTGGGTCATCTTTACGCCGACCCCGCCAGTGACGATGGGATGAATGTCTTCTGGCGTCGGTGCGAGCGGGCGATCGTCCAAATCATTCTCACCCTCATAGGCGAACGGCCTGCGGCCGTTAAAGAGATATTCCTGCACGCGCAGCAGATCCCAGCCACCGGTCTCCAGAATATCCGCCATCTCGGGCGGCATCAGGAAGACCTGCTCGTTGCGATCCGGCTTGCGTGTCAGGCTGCTCACATCAATCGCGCTGTTCATCGAAGCCGCGACCGGCTGCAGGACGGATATGGGTGAATCGCCGCCGGAGCGCGGCAGCACTTCGTCCGTACCGGAGACACCAAATACCGTGACGCAACTCTCGGACACATCGAATCCGCGCCGTTCTGACAAACTCGGAAATCCAGAATGCGCGCGTTCAGCAAAACAGAACGTATACTTTCCTGGCTGGCCCATCGTCGCCATATCGGCGGTTCCCGGCTTTGCGCCCGCTATGTTCCGCATAACCAAGCTGACCGCGCGTCCGATGCAAGCATTCGCACGATTGCCAGGACCCAGCACGTTGCTCTCCGCATTCATGCCCAAAGCCTCGACCGCGGGACCATGCACGCAGACCGCGACTGTCGGTGTTCCCGTCGTACTCAAAACACCGAGAAGATTGAACGCATCTTCCGTGCAGGCTTCGGCGGCACTCAGGACAACAGGTAGCTCGTCCGGGCGGCAGCCCGCGAGAATGCAGTTGTAGGCAACCGCCTCCAGGGTAAGCTCCCCCATCAACGGCATCAGGCATCCGAACGACTGTGCCGGCGACCCTCGCCCCGCCAGCATCGCCTCGTAGCGGGCCAAGGTCGGCGGTACCAGCGGCAACCCATCACCGAGTTCGAGTGCTTCCAGCTCCGCCTGCGCCGCCTCCCATGGCATATCTTCTGGCAGTAGCGGCAGGTCCTCACTCATGGGGTAATCTTAGCCGAACTAATCTCCGTCGATCCGAAGGTCGGGATAAACGCCGAATGCTTGCCAGGACCACCCGCAATTAGAACATGGATATCGGCCGGCGACGGCGTCAGGTAGTAGCGCCCTCGCACTGGATGCTGATCGCGTTCAGTCTCGTAGTTGTGGCGTTGCTCAGGCGAAACCCGCTCAACCGGAACAGCGGACCCTTCGTGCA
>DEBC01000120.1:0-1108 GCA_002348365.1 Alphaproteobacteria bacterium UBA2966
CACAACGAGCCAGCCTATATCCACCTCATCACGGAAATCCTGAAATGCGCCTTTGCCGACCGTGAGTATCACTATGGGGATCCGCGGTTCGTCGATGTTGGACTGGATACGCTGTTCTCACCCGAGCATATTCAGAAACGGTTAAATGGCGTCGACCGGACTTTGGCGATGCCCGATATGCCTCCGGATCTGTATCACAACAGTGAACGACCGAAGGCCGCCACGCAGCCACCGGAACGCGACCCGGACACATCCTATTTGTGCGTCGTCGATCGTTGGGGAAATGCCTTCTCCGCCACGCCATCGGATGCTTCCTGGCGCGCACCAGTGGTGCCCGGACTCGGTATCGTGCCGTCGGGACGCGGCACCCAATCACGCCCCGATCCCGCTCACCCTTCTGGGGTGGCGCCAGGGAAACGGCCGCGGCTCACACCCAACCCAGCGATTCTGCTTCGCGATGATGGTTCTGTCATGCCCTTCGGTGCACCAGGCGGTGACGCGCAAGTGCAAGCAATGCTGCAGGTCGTGCTGAATGCCTTCCACTTCGGAATGGACATTCAAGAAGCCATCGATGCGCCGCGTTTCATGACCATGAGCTTCCCGAACTCATTCGCACCCTACAACCACTACCCGGGACTCTTGGGATTAGAAGAGCGTTTCTCATCGAGCACCATTGACGAACTCATGTCCATGGGTCACCGGATCGAACAATTCCCTGGATATTCACGTCGCCTGGCAGCTGTAGAGGCCGTTCTGTACGAATCGAGCACCGGCTTCTTTCGATCAGGGGCCGACCCGCGGCAACCCGCCTACGCGATCACAATCTAGAGGAACAGAACGAGCTCTCGTCCCGAGCCGCCGGAAGGACGTACGTGTTCTGTTCGGTCCCTTAGACAAGGACCAAGGTGGGTCCACCAAGGTGCTCCTCCACCGGTTCACCCGAATCCAGATCAATCCAGCGCCCTATCGAGCGCGTCAGCGCAAACGGGAACGTCTTGAGGTCATTGTCCTTTGTCGGCAGTACCAATGCCCCACCGGGATTACGCAGCTCAATGATCCGGGCACGGCCATCGTCGGCGATTTCACCGATCTCGCATCCGTGGGGAAG
>DEBC01000120.1:1500-3923 GCA_002348365.1 Alphaproteobacteria bacterium UBA2966
TCAACGAGCCCGCCGCTGAAATAGTAGCCCCTGTCGATACCCGTAAAATTGTCCAGATAGACCGCGACGCCGCGATTGGCCAGTGCGCCGAGGGCAGCCTCCGCGACCCGGCATGCATCGTAGCGTTTCAGATCCTCTCCACCCAGCGGCTCGCGATGAGCGAACTGCACATGCACAACGGGCAGAACCCCGAGCCCCATGACACCGCGAGTCGCCGCTGCCATCGCGGTAACCGGCGGCTCTCGCCAGCCAATGCCGAAGACCACAGCGTCGATGGCGTCCCTGGCACCGTCGATAGTGAGCAATGACTCGATGGTCCCGCGTTCGTCGGGCTGCAAACCGTGACTATTGCTGAATGTCCCTCTATCCCGGTAGGCGTTGAAGTGGACCGGAGTCTCTCCCTTGAGGGCCGAAATATCCGCAAACAGTTCGGGCGCATTCGTTGTTGGTGCGACGACTTCCCATCCGCTCAGCATCCGCCCGTGCTCGTATAACGCCTGTCGTGCGGCACCCTTAGGCAGACCGTAGGAGTACCCCGTGAAGCGGTGACCGAGTGCCTTCAATTCGGCCATGCGATCCCGGGTGTCTGGATCTACGAGATCGTCGAGCGGAATCCGCAAATTACAAACCCCCATTTCCCATAAAGCGAGAAGCGGGTAGTCATTGCGGATCCGTTTTCGACTGAAGGCGTCCAATCCCCATGGCGTGGGTATATCGGCGCTCTCACACCAAGGTTGGCGCAAATGAACCCCAACGCCTTTACGGCGTTCTTCAAGGGCGTGAACCAAGGGCAATGGATCAGGCGTAACCGGCTCTGCATCGTTGGCCGGGCCTGTCCAGTCGCGAGTTCTGCCGTGCGTGCGAATGATGTGGGTCAAGTGACCCTTGGTATACACATCAACGAGGGCAAAGCCTAGTTTGGCGCTATCGTGTCGTCCTTGCTTTTCGCCCGGCGCAACGCGGAATAGTTCGTGGTAGTCGTGACGTAGGAAACAGGTTGATGGGAGTACGTAACAGCTGGTCTCAGCATATCGATTGAAAAAGAAGTTGTGCACGTGCCCCGCGTAAAAGGCCTCGACGGAATGGCGTCTCAGGATGTTCAGCAACCAAGATCGGCCCGGTTCGTCCGTCGCGTCGTAGTGCTCGCTCTCGTCGGCACGCCTCAGGTATGCCGGATAGTGGGAGAAGACAAATATCCGCCGCCCTGGGTTGGTTTCGAGTAGCACTTCGAACCAGTCGCGCTGGCGTGCCTCACATGCGAGCCCCGAATTGACAATCATCCCGTTGATGACGACGAACAGGCAGTCCTGGTGTTCGAATGAGTAGTATTGGGGCTGAAAATGTTGCTCATACTCCGCGATCATTTGATCGCTCACAGTGAGCTGTGCCTGACGAAAGGCCAATGGCTCTCCTACGAAAGCCTTTTCACCCACATCGTGATTTCCCGCCACCAGATAGAGGGGAGGCTCGAGCGCTCGATAGAGAGAGTGGAAACGGGCAGCGGAATCTTCGTAAGCCGGTGTACCGGGTTCCGGGTGCGTGATGTCGCCCAAATGAACGACAAAGTCAGGCGCTCTGCGATTCAGCTCGCCCACCACATAGGCGGAGCGACCTGCGCCCAACTTCACCGTATCAACGTCATACCCGCCGACAGCCGCCGCTTCAGCCTCGGTGACATGTGTGTCAGCAATGACCGCGAAGCGGAAGAGCCGATCGCCGTTGACTGCGGAATCGGTCATTGGGGGAGCGCCTCGCAGGGTAGAGATGAACAACGGCATCATCCAAATCAGAAACACTGTCCGCAACCGTTAAGGCAGTGCCCTGTAGTCGGGTTTAGGGTGTCGCCGTCAATCACAAATGACTCAGCATTGTATCCATAGCCGCACTTAGCCACGTCAGCGACATTGACGGTCAGCCCTTGAAAAGACGCTAAAGAAGCGCCGCGCTTCCAGCACAGGTTGCTTTCGGATGGCAGGGGCCTTGAAATGAGCGCTTGTCTTTCCGCTGGCGGACTCCGAGTGTGAAGCTCCATGACTCTGCGCACTAAGGTCATCCTGACCTATCTGGTCGGCTTGACTGTACTCGTAGCAACAGTCGCGGGTGCATTCTTCCTGACTAAAACTCTGGCGGATCAACGGCTCGTCGCGGTCACGCTAACAGGACAGGGCTCAACGTGGCGCAAGGTTCGCGACGCCGCATTCCAACGGATGCAGTTCTACGCGCACGATGCGAGCCCCGGAAAACCCTCCATTTGGCGCCTTCGGGGCCGGCGCAGCCCAATTGCCGCGATTGCGAGCGGCAACAAAAAACGCATTGCGCACGTCATCGGTCCCTTACACCGCCGGCTGGTCGAAGCGCAGGTCCTCGATTACATCTGGATATTCGACGCGGATGCCGAACCTTTGGCCGCCTTCGCGCCAACT
>DEBC01000028.1:0-5848 GCA_002348365.1 Alphaproteobacteria bacterium UBA2966
CAGGATCAGGCCGCCGCGCGCGCCTCGCAAGCTTTTGTACGTCGTGGTCGTGACCACATGGGCGTGTGGAATCGGACTGGGATGTTCGCCACCCGCGACGAGTCCGGCGAAATGCGCCATATCGACGAGAAGGGAGGCTCCACACCCATCCGCAATGGCGCGGAAACGTTCGAAATCGATGACGCGCGGATACGCTGAGCCTCCAGCAATGATCAGTTTGGGTTGGTGTTCGGTCGCTAGGTGCTCTACCTCATCGTAGTCAATCCGCCCGTCCTGGCGGCGTACACCATAGTGCTGCGCATCGAACCACTTGCCCGACAGGTTAGGTCCCGCTCCGTGGCTGAGGTGGCCGCCTGCGGCGAGGTCCATGCTCAGCAGAGTGTCACCCGGACTGACAAGGGCCAGCAGCACTGCATGGTTGGCCTGACTGCCCGAATGGGGCTGTACGTTGGCATAGGCGCAGCCGAACAACTGGGAGGCCCGTTTGATGGCGAGTTTTTCGATCACATCGACGTTTGTGGCACCGTCGTGATATCGCCGTCCCGGGTACCCCTCGATGGTCTTGTTCGTGAGAATTGATCCCTGGGCCTCCAGGACGGCACGGCTGACGATGTTCTCGGATGCGATTAATTCGATCTGATCATTTTGACGCGCTGCTTCATCAGCGATGACCGCGGCGACCTCCGGATCGGTCTCCGCCAGAGATGCCTCAAAATAGCGGATGTGGGGCTCGTTCAAGCGGCCGCTCCCTCTAGAAGGCAATCATCCGTCAGCGGTATGACCGGGCTGGTATCCCGATGGTGCTGATGTTCCGGACGCTGGTGTCGCGTCAGGGCATTGGAAACGGGGTTCAGGATCAACGAAAAGATCATCCGGGGCCATGGCGACATATTGATGGACGATCCATGGACCAGGCTATCACCGAAAATCAGAACCGTGCCGGGCGGGCCCTTCGCGGAGACCAGTGCGCCGTTATCGACGAGATTCGAGACGGTTTCATTGTCGACGACCCAGAGGGGGTAGCTCGTGGTCTCGGTATCGAGGGTTGCCGGGACAGGCCCGTGGGTGTGCGAGCCCTTGATGAACACCAGGGGGCCGTTGAATTCCGTCACTTCGTCCAGAAGTATGTGGAGGTTCAACGCCGGTGGCTCCGGGACACCATCCTCGCCCTGGTGGGTGGCAAAATCTTAGTGCCACTGCCAGACATCGCCGGAGAAAGCCGCCTTGGCGTTTACCTTGACCTGCTGGACGTATAGCTCCTCGCCACGAAGCTGTTGTGCCGGCTCGACCAGGCGCGGGTGCCGGACCAAACGGGCATAGACGTCGTTCCGTTGGTGCAACCCCATGGCCGTGCGGACGGCATCGTTGTCCTTTTCGCGGAAATTCTCTGGACAGCGTTCACTGAAAAGTTTGGGAAGCTCCACTGTGAGGATCGCCACTTCATCCCGGGTAAACAATGACGGCAGGATGAGGAAACCGTCACGCTCGAATTGCTCAATTTGTGTGCCGGTCAGCTTCATCTATGTTCTCGTTGCGGGTGTCGCAGAACGCAAATGCAGAAGTCATTTTCCTGCCAGCATTTCACATACGTGATTATCCCGGAACAGGCTGACGCGATAATTCCTGTCGGCCGCAAGGTGGCGTCGGCTCGATCTACACGTTGTGGTCAACCATGGCATCGCTTGAGGCTGGCGCGGCGTTTGTGACACTCTGCGCCGCCGTCCGGCAACAGAGGAAAGTTCATGCAGACTCGACGTCTGGGAAAGAGTGATCTCGAAGTGTCAGCCATCGGCCTTGGCTGCATGAGCATGACACCATTCTATGGCGTGCCCGATGATGCGGAGGTCGTCGCCACTTTGCGGCGCGCGGTCGAGGTGGGTGTGACGCTCTTCGACACCGCTCTCTACTACGGTGATGGCCGAAACGAGGAAATTGTCGGATCGACACTGAGGGAATTCCGCAGCGATATCACGCTCGCGACGAAGGTTGGTGTCTACGCCAAACATGGAGGCGGGTCCGGACATCGAGCGGATCCCGAATACATCAAGCAGTGCTGTGATGCCAGCCTTCACCGCCTTCGGTCCGATGTGATCGACCTGTGGTACCTGCATCGCGTTGATCCGGATACGCCGGTCGAAGACACCGTGGGTGCCATGGGTCGTTGCGTCGAAGCCGGTAAGGTGCGGGCTCTCGGACTGTGCGAGGTCAAGCCGGAGACCTTGAGGCGCGCACACGACATCTATCCCATCACCGCATTACAAAGCGAATATTCCTTGTGGACCCGGGATCCGGAGGGGGAGGTGCTCGAGACCTGCCGCGAGTTGGGGATCAGCCTTGTGCCCTACAGTCCACTCGGCCGTGGTTTTCTCACGGGTACCATCAAGAGCCAGGCCGATTTGCCGGATGATGACCGGCGAACCATTTTCCCGCGATTCTCGGACGAGAATCTTGCCAGCAATCAGGCGCTGCTTCAGACGGTGAAAGACATCGCGACTTCGAAGGATTGTAGCCCTGGACAGGTGGCGCTTGCGTGGGTGCTTGCCCAGGGCGATGACATCGTGCCGATTCCCGGCACGCGGCGACCCCGTTACGTGGAAGAAAACGCGGCGGCCGCATCGATCTCATTGGACCCGACCGAGCTCGAAACGCTCAACATGACATTTCCAAAGGACGTCGCGGCGGGTAATCGTGTGCCGGACGGTCACCTCCCGTATCTCAACCAGTGATCATGATCTACTGTGTTACTCATCACGCGGACATCAGGAGTCCCTCTCAACCGAGTTTGAGATTGCACTCGATCATTTCCAACTGAGTAATTCACTTGCCCGACCAGTCCTTCGATTCAATCAAAGTCATGGTGATCGACGACGATGACATGTTGTCGCAAACCGCCATCGTGCGGATCGTCGAGAACCTCGGTGCGAGCGTGGAACTGGTGGCGCAGAACGGCCGCGAAGCGTTGGAACTTCTGCAGGAATCGGAAGTTTCCATCCACCTGATTATCTGCGACATCGAGATGCCCGAAATGGATGGTTTCGAATTCGCCCGCCGCCTCAGGTATGGCACCATTCCAGAGCGAAAGGATATCCCAATCTTGATGCTGACCGGCCATGCCTCCGACGAAAACGTTCGCAAGGGTCGCATTCACAAAATCAACGGGTTCATCGTCAAACCGGTAATGACAGACACGCTGCGCAGCTACATGACCCGCCTGTTCGGTTAGCTGGATTCTACTCTGAATCGGCGGGATCCGGGACGCCCCCTGACATTGTACGAAGTGTGCGAATTCAATGGAATTTCCGATTATTTTCCAGCAGTTTAGCTCACGGTTCGGCGTGCAGGTCCGATGCCTCCAGCGGGGCAAGACGTTCCGGTCGAAATGGTGAAATATCCACCGCTCTGGTCGCACCATCGATGATCAGTTCGGTCATGGCCTCTCCAGTGGCCGGGCCGTTGAGCATTCCCCATACGCTGTGGCCGGTTGCGACGTAGGCGCCGGAGATGCCTGGAACGGCACCCATGAGCGGTAATCCATCCTGAACAATGGGGCGATAGCAGGCCTGAGCCGCGAGTACCTCGGCCTTGCCCAGTTGTGGGGCAAAGGCAGCGGTCATGGCTTGCAGTTCCTCGCAACCTCCATCATCGGGTACGACATGGACGGGATCGACGGGCAACGGCGCTTCGCTGGACAGGCCACAGACGTACGTCGTGCCGTCATCGCGGGGAATCACTTCGGGCGAGGCGATTCCGCCGGACTCGGTTTCAAGCTCGACGAACAGTGCGTGCGGCATCATCGGGGGCTCAAATTGAAAGACCAGGCTATGACCCTTGAGGCCGTACACAGCGGGAAGCGGCAACCACTGGCTTGCCAGCACCGACCACGGCCCCATGGCGATAACGACGCTGTCTCCAGCGATTTCCCTACCGTCCACCATCGCACCGCGCACCGTGGCGCCATCCGCTTTGAAGGTAAGTCCCGTTACGTTGCCGATCAGAAGCTGTGCACCCGATTTCATGGCCGCCCGCATCATGCCCTTGGTGAAAGCCGCGGGATCAACCTGCGCTGTCGTGCTTTGGGATCCGAGCTGGGTGTGCACGGCCGCGCCTCTGCCCAGCCAGTCCGGGGAGTCGAGCTGTCGATAGGCACTGACGTCTCTCCGTGTGCTTGCGACGACATTCAATGTGTCCAGGCGCCGATAACCCCACGCGTCGTCAATACTGTTAGCGAGTTCGTCGTGCAGTTCGAAGCTGCGCCGTGCCAGGGGTTCTACGGGCGATCCATCGCACCAATCGAGAGCCAGGAACCCACCTGATTTGCCCGAAGCCGCATTGGCAACCCCGGTGCGCTCGATGACGGTGGACTTCACACTCCTTAGGCTCAGGAAGTAGGCGATGGACGTGCCGATAACGCCACCGCCACAGATCAGGACGTGCATGGGAGCAACGTGGTGGCTTTTCGAAGCGGGTGTGATTTATACACGGTCGCCTTCAAGCGCACCTTCCGACGACCCTTCGAAGGTCGGAATGCCTTCGATCAGTTCCACGAAATCAGCCTTCTCTGCCGTAAAGATCTGTCCGATCGTCTCGAGCTCTGTGGGCTGATCGAGACTCCCTGCTACGATACCGGTCGCATCCTGATCCACGGGTTCCCAAAACAGATTAGAGCTGCATTCGCCGCAATACCCGCGTCGCGCGCGCTCCGATGTCGCATGCCAGCGAAGGCCGCGATCCTCAACAAGCTCGATGTGCACCTTTTTGGCCTTGGAGTGCGCGGCGTAGGCCCCGTGCAGCCGCTGGCACATGGTGCAGTGACAGTTGACGACCCCGCGTAGCGGGCCCCGTACCTCGTAGCGGACTGCGCCGCAAAGACATTCTCCAGTATGGATTGCTTCGCCGCTGATCATGGATCCCGAACCTCCATTCGGCCGTTGCTCAGCACCACAACATCGCGCTCCATCGCGCGCGCCTGGAACGACACCACCTCTGCATCCCGCCACATTTCCGTGCGGATCGTTTCGCCGGGATAAACCGGGGCGGAGAACCTGAGATCCAGGCTGGCAAACCGGGCCGGGTCATAACCGCAACATGTCTTGAGCAGGGCATGACCGGCGATCCCCAGGGTGCACAGGCCGTGCAGGATCGGCGCCTTGAAGCCTGCGGCGCGTGCGACGGCGGGTTCAGCATGAAGAGGGTTGAAATCGCCGGACAGGCGGTAAATGAGCGCCGCCTGAGGAAGCGTGGGCAGGTCACACACCTCGTCGGGCTCTCGGCCGGGGAGTGTATGAACCGGTTTTCCTGCTCCTGTCGGGCCATCGAAGCCGCCGTCACCCCGGGCGATAGTCGTCGATGTCAGCGTGCACCACAGATCGCCGGTCTTGTCGTCGGTGATCTCGCGGTCGTAGTAGATGAAGGCCCCCTTGTCCGGTCCTTTGTCGATGATCTCCGTCACCTTCATGCGAGACCGGATCCTGCCTTCCGCCGGCAGGGTGCGGTGCAGGCGCAGACCCTGTTCCCCATGAAGGACCTGCACCCAGTCCACGCCTGTCCAAGGTTCTTTCAGCCAGAACCCGTATGCGCCGAGAACGGTCGCCATGGTCGGCAGAGCGAGCATATCCTTCTCGTAGACATACCTCAGCTGGGCCTCGTCGACGGGATCGTGACCAAGACCCACGCCGAGTGCATAAAGCGCAGAATCGCTGGTCGAGTATGTGTGGACGAGTTCCTCAAACTCGTGGTTCAGCAGGGCATCGTAGTCGAGAGTCACGCGTTTCTCCTGGAACGGCCGGATGCCTCTACCTTAACCGCGATTTTTCCCCTCACTCTTCTGAATCTTGGCCCAAGTATCGCG
>DEBC01000028.1:6186-11375 GCA_002348365.1 Alphaproteobacteria bacterium UBA2966
AGGCCGATGGTGCGGTTGAAGACTGGCCGGTCGTTCGACGTGTCGGGATCGCCACAGAAATAGCCTTGCCGTTCGAACTGGATGACAGCACCGGGTGCGGTTGTCGCTGCTTCCGGTTCGAGCTGGCATTCGGTCAGGACGGTCACCGAGTCGGGGTTGAGGTCTTCGATGTAGTCGGCACTCGCATTCATGTCGGATTCAGTGAACAGGCGGTCGTAGAGGCGAACTTCTGCGGACACGGCATGCGCGGCAGAGACCCAGTGCAGGGTGCCTTTCACCTTGCGGCCGTCCGGCGCGTTACCGCCGCGGGTATCCGGGTCATACGTGCAGCGCAATTCGACAACCTCTCCGGAATCGTCCTTGATCACCTCCGTACAAGTGATGAAGTAGGCGTAACGAAGGCGGACCTCTTTGTCGGGCGCCAGGCGAAAGAACTTCTTCGGCGGTTCTTCCATGAAATCATCCCGTTCGATGTAGATCTCACGGGAAAAGGGTACGGCTCGGGTGCCGGCGTCAGGATCCTCGGGATTGTTGATCGCTTCCAGTTCTTCGGACTGTCCCTCCGCATAGTTTTCGATGATGACCTTCAGTGGGTTGAGCACGCCCATGCGGCGTAGCGATGACTTGTTCAATTCCTCTCGGACACAGTGGTCGAGCATGACCACATCGACCAGGTTGTCAGCCTTGGCGACGCCGATGCGCCCGATGAAGTCCCGAATGGCGCCGGGAGGGATGCCCCGCCGGCGCATGCCACTCAGCGTCGGCATGCGGGGGTCGTCCCAGCCGTTGACGTGACCTTCCTGGACCAGCCGAATCAGTGCCCGCTTGGACATCACCGTGTACGTCAGATTCAGCCGAGCGAATTCGTACTGCTTGGGTACGGAAGGCACGGGCAGGCGCTCGATCAACCAGTCATAGAGCGGTCGATGATCTTCGAACTCCAGTGTGCACAGCGAATGCGTGACGCCCTCGATGGCGTCTGACTGGCCGTGTGCGAAGTCGTAGGTCGGATAGATGCACCAGTCCGTGCCGGTTCGAGGATGTTCAGCATGCAGGATCCGGTAGATCACCGGGTCGCGCATATTGATGTTTCCCGACGCCATATCGATCTTCGCTCGAAGCACACGTGCGCCGTCCGGGAATTCTCCGGCGCGCATACGGGTGAATAGATCCAGGCTCTCGTCAACGGGTCGGTCCCGATAGGGGCTGTTGGTGCCGGGCTCTGTCAGCGTGCCGCGATGCGCACGGATTTCGTCCGCTGACAGATCATCAACATAAGCATCTCCATTGCGGATGAGGTGCTGGGCCCACTCGTACAATCGTTCGAAGTGATCGGAGGCGAAGTAGAGATGTTCGCCCCAATCGAAACCCAGCCAGCGGACGTCCTCCTGGATGCTTTCGATGTATTCGTGCTCTTCCTTCGTCGGATTCGTATCGTCGAACCTCATGTGACAGCGGCCACCGAAGTCCTGCCCGACCCCGAAGTTGAGGCAGATCGACTTGGCATGGCCAATATGTAGATAGCCGTTGGGTTCCGGCGGAAACCGGGTCACCACGGTCTCTACTTTTCCTGCCGCAAGGTCGGCGCGCACGATGTCGCGGATGAAGTCGCGAGGTCCCTCGTCGAGGTCCGTTTCTGCGACGCTCATATTGAAGTTCTCCGAGGTGAATGTCCGCGTGACGGCTCCTCCATAGAGCCAGCAAGCGACATTGTGACAGTTCGCAGGCGGTGTTTGCCAAATTTCGAGAGGAATATCCACTCGGTTTAGCATGGCAACTTACAACGTACGGTGTTTCTCGTGATTGAATTCTTGGAAGGCCGACGGGATTCCACGTGAAAAAGGGGTGCCCAAGGCACCCCTTTTCCCTTTGAGACTGGTGATGTTCGTCAGAACATCTGCACCAGCGGAAGTTCCGCTCGAGAACTCGGCTGCTCTCGCCCTATTTAATTTTTGGGGGCGAGTTCCGGTCGGAGTGCAGCCAAGCCTGCGGGTCCTTGTTGACTCGGGACTCGGGAGGCCGTCAGGTACACACAACCAGATCCTTAGAAGGTGTCTTTTCGCATCGCTCTTCGTACCGTCCTTGAAAGCCGTGCGTGCATGCATCGTGGTGAAATTGTTGATCAATTGAATGTCGCCCGGCTTGAAATCCATTGCCAGGGAGATGCTGGGATTGTTCGCCGTTCTCTCCAACAATTCGAGCGCGGTTTTCTGCCGGTCGGTGAGCCTGGGAACCTCCGGAAATCGTTGCTGAGCCGATTCGATATAGATCGGTGAATAGACGACACTCAGGGTTCCGCCGAAGTAGTTGAACAACGGGATCGGGAAGTAGGGCAGCTTCCCCTCGGGAATCTCGGCGCGGCGGTCGAACCAGAATGGCTCGAACAGCACTTCGCACAATTCTGGATCGCGCCGCCGGATTTCGTTGAAGAGAGTGGCGCCACTGACGATCGTGCTCAGGCCGCCGTGCTCAGACGTGCTGAGACAAAGCAATCCGACGACGTCGCAGGCCATGTCCGTGTGATAGGACATCCGGATCGACGTCTGGTATGCGCGTACCTCGCAATCGGCAAGCGTTCGGCCCGAATCGTGCACATGATCGATCATGTGGCCGTTGACGTTCTGCGACAGCGGATATCCGATGTGGCAGGCGAGACCCCAGTAGACGGTTAGGACCTGCTGACGGGACCAGTGCTCGACAGGTAGGCCGCGTAGCAGGACAAAGCCGCGCCCTCGAAGGATTTCATTTCGGAGGCTGAGTAACTGGGGTGTCAGCCCGGGAAGAGAAAACTCTTCGGGCGTAATGTTGAGCGTATCCAGTCCACGTGCCGTGCACTGCCGTAAGGCGGTATCGATTTCTGCAATGTCGGATTCTGAAAACTCATGGATCCACTCGTCGGATTGGGCCATTTCACTGCCATACCAGACGTGAGGCCCCGAGATATCACCGTCGGGCATCGCCGGCTTTGGAGAAAGAACATGTTGGTCGACGGCCATCGAATCTTCAGCCGGCGGGGCACTCACTCGGCAGCAGCCGAATGGGCCAGGGCGTCGTTAATCCGCGGCATCACTTCCTCGGCAAAAAGTACCATGGAACGTCGGCCGAGCTCCGGGTCTTTCCAGTCATGACCGGCGTAAAGCAGGGTGCCAAAGTCCCCGACCTGTTCGCGGAACGCCAGGATCTGATCCACCACGCTGTTCACGGTACCCGCGATGACCAGGGAATCGACGACGGGTTCCAGCGTGACTTCTTCATCCGGTTGGTCCTGGTGAGTCTTGAACAGGTTGATCCTTCCGGCCCATTTCAGCTTGGTCAGCAGAGACCAGTAGTAGTGGGAGTAGGGGCCATCAGCACTCTTGGCATAGCGGCTGGCTGTCTGCTCGTCGTCCGCGACGAAGATCGATCGCGCGACCCGCCAGTCTTTTGGATCGGCGACGGCACCGACGTTCTGCCGGCCTTGCTTGTAGAGTGGCCAGTGGGTGGCGACCCAGGGTGTTTGCAGGAAGTTTCCGGAGATCGGGTACCAGCCACGCTCGGCTGCGGCCACAATACCCTTGGAATAAGGTGCGACGACCGTCACCACGATCGGCGGATGGGGCTTCTGGTACGGCTTGACCATGAAACCTTGCCCTACCTCCGGCAGGAAGGCGCTTTCGGTGGACAAGTTCCAGTACTTGCCCTCGCGTTTGTACGGCCCGTCACTGGCCCACAGTCCCAGGATGTGATCTATGGATTCGACGAACATCGCCGTTCGGTCTTTGTCCAGATTCCCGAAGATTTCGGCATCCGATTTGAGGCCCCCGGGGCTGATGCCGAACATCAACCGACCCTTCAAGAGATGGTCGAGCATGGCGATCTCGGCCGCCACCCGGGCGGGATGATGATTTGGTAGATTGACCGTTCCCGTGCCAAGCACGATGCGCTCGGTGCAATCGATGAGGCTCGCCAGAAAGACGGTGGAAGACGGGACGTTCTCCGCCAGGTCCGTGACATGCTCTCCCACGAAGGCTTCCTTGAAGCCGAGTTCGTCGGCCAGCGTAATGATCCTGCGATCTTCCTGCAGGGTTTCGGTGTAGTCCCGTGACGTCGGGTGGACCGGCATGGTGAAGAATGAATAGTCCATATTCTCTTTCCGAACCGGCGACAGGCGGTCTTTGCAGCGCTGGATGAAACTCTAGCGGTAATCCCTGGTTTCAGCCACTGCGGTCATTTACCCACACTTGATGCCAGGCCAAGCTCTGTGCTTGAAAGGTCCGAAGCAGGGTGAGGTGTCAAATGAGCGAACAAAGACTCAAGGATCGAGTGGCCATCGTGACGGGGGGCGGACGTGGACTCGGCGAGGCAACAAGTCTCCGCTATGCGAAGGAAGGCGCGATTGTTGTCGTCGCGGATCTGGACAAAGAGCCTGCCGAAAGCGTTGCCAAGGCAATCCAGGACAACGGCGGGCGGGCCTCGGCGGTGGCCCTGGACGTCACCAAGCGGGATGAAGTCGAAGAAGTCGTCACGTCAACGGTCAACGAACACGGCCGGCTCGATGTGATGGTCACCTTCGCCGGCGTCGCCTTGTTTGGACCGGCATTGGACTGCACGGACGAGGTCTGGCAACGGCAGTTCGATGTCAACGTGACCGGAACCTTCCTCTGTGCTCAGATCGCTGCACGGCAGATGGTCAAACAAAAGTCCGGCCGCATCATTACCGTCTCATCGATAATGGGCCAGCGGTCCGGCGACCGCCGCATGTCCTATGGCACGACCAAGGGAGCGGTCATCGCGCTCACGAAGCAAATGTCAGGTGAAATTGCACCGCACGGTGTGACGATCAACTCAATTGCGCCGGGGCCGGTTAAGACAAAGATGTGGCTGGAGGCCAATACGGACGTGGAAGCATCCTCGGCTGGCTATCTCGGCCACATTCCGATGGGCCGCTTGGGGCAACCGGAAGATATCGCGAACGCCGCATTCTTCCTGGCCAGCGACGATTGTTCATGGATTACGGGGCATGTCCTGAACGTCGACGGCGGCTTCATCGCGACCGGTGTGCGCGACGGGATCTTCTGATCTTTCCGCTAAAGCGACAACGCAACCAGTCCGACGCAGGCCAGGAAGATTAGCGCGAACCGGCGAAACGTCATTTCGCTGGTCAGACCGAACAGACGGGCCCCGGCCCAGTTCGCGGTGATGAGGATCGG
>DEBC01000028.1:11769-41224 GCA_002348365.1 Alphaproteobacteria bacterium UBA2966
CACGAGCAGGACGGCAGAGGTGACGCCGATGTGGATGATGATATTGGCACGCGCGGTTTCCGCCGGCGAGGGCGTAGACAGCAGGTAGAGGATGACGGGCGGGCCGCCGACCCCTGTGCTGCCGAGCAGAAGGCCGCCGAGCCCTCCTACCGAAAGCGATGCGCTGAGGCTCGGTCGGCCCTTGAAACGGTATCCCGCGAGCATGATGAAGACGAAGATCACGACCGTGGCGCCGATCATGCGGCGCGTGATGTCGGGATCCAACGTGACCAGAAAATAGCTGCCGGCGGGCGCCAACACACAGGCGGCGACGGTGAGCGGCGCGAACTCCCGCCAGTTGGCTTCTCTGGCAGCCCGAGGCAGCAATTGCGACGCGCCGGCAATCTCCATAATGAGAGCGATCGCCACGGCTTCGGTCGGCGGCATGACCAGGCTCAGGGACGGCGCGAGGGTCATGGTTGCGCCGAAACCCGAAAATCCTCGGATCAACCCAGCGGCAAACGCCATCGCCGCGGCAAAGGCGAATGCCTTGTAAGTCAGTTCCAGCGCGGCAAACAGGTCCAACGTTGCGCTACTTCACAATGCGACAGGTATGGAAATGGGGGGATTCAGGCTCTTTCGGCCTAATCCGCCTCATCGACGCATTTTTCGAGAAAGTCGAGGGCGGTCTGGGCGAACACCCACATGTTGGCGACCCGGTCGTCGTCACCGGTTTCAAGCGTCATCGATCGCTCCACCGGTCCCACAACGGCGATGCAGCTGTGACCCGGCTTGTCGCCGTAGGCGTTGCCGGTTGGGCCGGATGCGCCGGTCTCGCTCAGGGTCCAGGTCGTATTGAGAACTTCGTTCATCCGACCGGCAAGTAGACGGGCATAGGGTTCGGTGCTGGAACGTAGCCCTGTCATCGCCTCGACAGGCACGCCCAGAAGCTCGTGCCGCGCATCCTGTGTATAGAAGACACCGCCACCCATGAAATAGGCGGAAGCCCCGGGAATTGAGAGGAGTGCCGCTGAGATCAGGCCACCTCCGGAGGATTCCGAAACGGATACGGTCTCGCCTCTTTCCTTGAGCTTGGCGGAAACCGATTGTGCCATGGCACCCAGGTCTTGCATCGAATTCTCCTTTCCTTCCGCGTGACTCCCACTATGACATCGCGTTTACTCGCTGCGAATAGGAATGGTCGGGACCATCGGTCGATCGCGAACAGTCTGGAGCACAAACGGAAATGACGGAGACAATCGCAGAACTCTACAACCAGCGCTTTGCACAGGAAATGGGCGCCGAGCCCGAGGCCGCGGCGGAGAATGAGGTCGTCAGAACCATACTGTCGCACCGCACCCATCGTAGATTTCTGCCCGATCCGGTGCCGGCTGCTCTTATGGAGACATTGCTGGCCTGTGCATATTCGGCACCGTCGAAGTCGGACCTCCAGCAAGCGACGGTGCTCCGAGTCGTCGACGAAGATAAGCGTGAGGCGATCGCGTCTTTGATCCCAAGCATGCCGTGGATCGGCTCGGCGCCGGAATTCATGGTTTTTTGCGGTGACTCACGTCGAATTCGAGGCATTTGTGAACGTCGCGGAAAGCTCTTCGCCAATGATCATCTGGACGCCTTCTTCAATGCCACTGTCGACGCGGCGATCGTCATGCAGAACCTCATCATCGCGGCGGAAGCCAGCGGCCTCGGCTGCTGCCCGATCAGCGTGATCCGAAACCATGCCACCCGGGTGGCGGAGATCCTTCAGTTGCCCGAATGGGTGTTCCCGGTGGCGGGGCTCTGTGTTGGATATCCATCCGCCAAAGCGTATGTCAGCGTACGCCTGCCACTTGGATTAACTGTCCACGTCGACTCGTACGATCAGACGGCATTGGACCGTGAACTCGACGGATATGACCAGCGTCGGAATTTGCGATATTCTATCCCCGAAGTGAAGCAAAAATTTGTGGATGACTACGGGATTGCGGAATTCTATGGCTGGTCTGAGGACAAGGCCCGACAGGTTTCGCGCCCCGAGCGGGATGATTTCGGGGAGTTTGTTCGTCGGCAGGGATTCTTACTCGACTAAGCTGGCGGCGTGATCGGGCCCCTGGTGGTATATACTGCGGTCCTCGTTTGAGTTGTCTGTCTTGTGTTGGCAATGCGCAGGCGACACAATTTGACACGCGTCGACGGTGTAAGTGCTGAATTCGCCGGGATTGTGTGTGGTTCGCAGGGTGGGGCCGTCTGGATAGGGACGGAACGCCTGGGAGGCGAGAGAACGCCGTGAAAGTCAAAGATGTTCTTGGGATGCACGAGCCCCGGGTGGTGGCGACTACTCCGGAGAAGAGCGTGCAGGAGGTCGTCGATCTTTTGACCAAGGAAGAGGTCGGCGCGGTCATGGTGCGCAACTGGGAGGGTGTCATCATCGGCATCTTCTCCGAACGAGATGTCGTGCACGGACTGTCCGCGGATCGCGCGCAGCTGTTGTCCATGGAAGTTGGCGAAGTCATGACCTCTGGGGTGGTGAGCTGTGACCTGGAGGATGACATCAATGACGTCATCAAGATGATGACGGAGCGACATTTCCGTCACGTCCCGGTCATCGAGGATCGCAAGATCGAAGGGATCATCAGTCTTCGGGACCTGATCGAATACAGGATCCTGAAAGTCGCGGAGTAGTCCCCATGGCGAGGCGTCGCGCGTCTGGTCAGTCAACACCTGGGAGAAAACAGTCGCAGTCGGATAATGGGCGCGCGGCGCTCATCCGGAATCTCGAGGCAATCGACCGTAAGGCTCTCTGGTTGGCGACCTGGATGATTCACAACGCCAATCACATCCGGCCCAATGACGATGGCGTGAAGGTCGGCGGGCACCAGGCATCGTGTGCATCGGCCAGCACCCTGTTGACGGCGCTTTACGCCCGTATCCTGCAGCCAGAAGACCGGATCGCCGTAAAACCCCATGCTTCGCCGATCATGCATGCCATCCACTATCTGTTCGGCCTTCAGACGCGCGAGAATCTGGAACGGTTTCGCGGCTACGGCGGTGCACAATCCTACCCCTCACGTACCAAGGACGCCTGCCCGGTCGACTTCTCAACGGGTTCGGTGGGGCTGGGTGTCGGGGCGACGCTGTTCGCCTCCATGGTCCAGGACTACCTGCGCATGCATGGCCTCGTTGAGTCCAATCAACCGGCCGGACGCATGATCGCGGTTGCAGGGGATGCGGAACTCGACGAGGGGAATGTCTTCGAAGCTCTCATGGAGGGCTGGAAGCACGACGTCAGAAACCTCTGGTGGGTCATCGATTACAACCGGCAGAGCCTCGACGGCGTGATCAATATGTTCCTCTTTCAGAAGATCGAGGATTTCTTCCGGTCGGTGGGCTGGAATGTCGTCACGTTGAAATATGGCACTCGACTTCAACGGGCATTCGAGGGGCCGGCGGGCGAGGCCCTGCGACGTTGGATCGATGATTGCCCCAATCCGATGTATTCCGCTCTGACGTTCGCGGGCGGCGCAGCCTGGCGCGATCATCTCAAGCGCGACCTTCGCGGCACCTCGGGCGTAAAGGAATTGCTGGACTCACACGATGATGAAAGCCTTCACCACTTGATGACCAATCTAGCCGGGCACGACATGACGAGTGTCCTGGATGCGTTCGAGTCCGTGGAGGATGACACGCCACAGTGCTTTATCGCCTACACGATCAAGGGCCTGGGTCTTCCGTTCGCTGGGCACAAGGACAACCACGCCGGCCTGATGAACGTGGAACAGATGCAGCGCTTCCGGGAGGCGAACAACATCGCCGAGGGACGCGAATGGGAGCCCTTCGAAGGTCTCGAGCCGTCTGCTGAGGAACTGACTGAGTTCCTGAACGCTGCGCCTTACCGCAACGTTCGTCGAACCCGGAACGAGCCCGCTGTCATTCCCATCCCCGAAATCGCCGTGCCCGAGGCCAAACGGACCTCTACTCAGGAATCATTCGGTCGCATGTTGAACGACCTGGGACGAGGTGGTTCGGACGCGGCGAACCGGATTGTCACAACCTCTCCGGACGTCACGGTATCCACCAATCTGGGCGGCTGGGTCAACCAGAGGGGTTTGTTCGATCGAGAAACCCGCTCTGATCAGTTCCGGCTTGAACACATCACCTCCGCTCAAAAATGGGAGACATCTCCCAGCGGCCAGCACATCGAGCTCGGCATCGCCGAAAACAATCTGTTCTTGCTGCTCTCGATGCTTGGATTGTCCGAGGACATGTTCGGCACGCGTCTGCTGCCCATCGGGACTCTCTACGATATCTTCATCGATCGGGGCCTCGATGCGCTCAACTACGCCTGTTACCAGGACGCCCGCTTTCTGCTCGTCGGGACGCCGTCGGGGATCACCCTGGCGCCCGAAGGTGGTGCCCACCAATCGGTCGGTACCAGCCTGGTCGGGATGGCGCAGGACAACCTGCTCACGTTCGAACCCGCCTTCGCCGATGAGCTCGCCGTCAGCATGCGTTGGGCTATGGAGCATATCCAGAAGCCGGACGGTAATTCCGTTTACCTTCGTCTCTCCACCCGCCCCCTGGAGCAGCCGCAGCGGGCTATGATTCCCGCGCTGGAGAAGGATATCGTCTCGGGGGCCTACTGGTATCGCGAACCGGGGCCCAATGCTGATCTTGCAATCGTGTTTTCAGGTGCGGTGGCGCCCGAGGCCATCGAGGCGCATGCCAGTTTGATCGATGATGCGCCCGATGCCGGTTTGTTGGCGGTGACTTCGGCCGACCGCCTCCACACCGATTGGCGCACGACCATGCGAGAGCGCGCTGCGGGCGCGCGTGGGGCCATCAGTCATGCGGAAATGCTGCTCGGTTCATTGTCGCCCAATGCGTCTCTCGTCACCGTGATCGACGCTCACCCCGCAACACTGAGCTGGCTTGGGTCCGTGTGTGGCCACGCCATAGCGCCTCTCGGCGTCGATCACTTCGGACAGTCCGGCAGCGTCGCGGAACTCTATCGAAGCTATGGAATCGATACGGACGCCCTGATCGATGCGGTCGCCGAGGTCAGGCTTCGCCGTTTCGGAGAGAACGGATCCTTGGCCGTTAATTGATCCTGTCGATCAGATGCACGGCGTCATGCCGCCGTCGACGTCGATCATCGACCCTGTGATGAAGCCGCCCCGTGGAGAGGCAAGCAGCACGGCCATTGAAGCAATTTCCAAGGGATCCGCGAGGCGCTTGAGAACCTGATCCTCGCACATCTCTGCCACGGCTTCGTCATAGGTGATGCCCTGATTCTCAGCCTTGATGTTGGCCAGGTATGTCACCCGTTCGGTGTCCGTAAGTCCCGGATTGATAGCGTTCACCAGGACGTTGTGCGGGGCGCCTTCCTCCGCCATCGCCTTGGTCAGGTTCAGCAGGGCGGCATTCACGACCCCAGCTGTGATGGCATAAGCGTGGGGAAAGCGCCCGTGGCTTCCGATGATGTTGATGATTCGCCCGATATCACGCTTCTTCATACGCGGCATGGCTTCACGCGAGGGACGCATCTGCGCCATGAATTTGATGTCCAGTGCTGCCTTCCAATCCTCGTCGGACAGTTCCTCGAACGGTTTGGTGGGCGGCCCTGCCGAACTGTTGACCAAGACATGGATGCCGCCGAGGTCGTTTTCGACGTCGTCGATGAGTTTCTTGACGTCGCTTTCGCTCGTCAGATCCATGGAGTAAGTGGCGACATCTTGACCGGTCCCCTGCTTTATCATGTCGGCCGCGGTTTTCAGGGTGTCTTCATTGCGCCCGGAAATCGCAACCTTGGCGCCTTCGGCAGCCAGTTCCTGAGCAATCGCCCTGCCAATGCCCTTGCTGGCGGCGGTGACCAATGCCACCTTGCCGTCAAGTCCCATATCCATGTGGTCTCTCCCCGTTCGCGTTAATGAGAAACCGGTGAGGGAGAATCTCGATGATTCTCCTCACCGGTTGTTCGTTTCTTGAACTTGGCCGGAAGCAGTTCCGACAAGGAATTAACCGTTTAGGCGGCGCGCTGAGCCGCGCTCTTCGGCATCAACATTTCTGTTGCTTCTTCGACTGTAGCTGCGTCACGCCCGAACTCCCGAGCGATCCGCACGACGTTTTCGACGATCTCGACGTTGCTCTTGGCACGCTCACCGTTCGACAGCCGTCGGCTGTCCTCGATGCCGCAACGGACCATGTTGCAGCCCAAAAGCATCGCGGTCGTGACCAGGGGATAGCAGTCGTCCGCCGCGGCGCTCACGCAGATCTCCGCGTTCGGAAACAGCTTCTGACCTTCTTCGTACATGTACATCAGGTGCTTCATTGTGGCCGGCTGGCCGCCATGACCCATCACATAGTGCATGTAGCAGCCGGGCGAGCTCAGTCCGCTGGGACCAAACAGGCCTTCATCTTCCAGAATTTTGGCGTTGTAGAGGCAACCGAGATCGAAGATCTCCAGCTCCAGACACAAACCCTTTTCCATCACTGTGGGGATTGCCTGTCGCAGGAATTTCGGCGAATTCCGAAGGCCGATGGTGTCGTAGTTTTCTGCAGGTATACGAAGCTCTACCGCACCGATTTTCACCGTGAACATGTCCGGTGCGGGTTTCGTTTCCAGCGCCTTGAGCCTGTCTTCCTCGGTAAACGGATAACCGATGATGCCCGTATCGGGATCGCGGACGGGTCCCAGCGCGCCACCGATCTGAATCAGCTGGCTCGATTTCGCCCTGACATGTTCGACCAGTTCGCCGTAAATCTTTGGGTCGCCCGAATTCGCGCCCCTCTCATCCCTGACATGAACGTGGTAGACGGACGCCCCAGCATCCTCACAGTTTTTGGCTTCCACGGCCTGCTCTTCGACCGTGTACGCCATGTAGGGCGCAGATTCGCGCGTATTGAGAGCGCCTGTAGGCGCCACACAGATGATCACTTTGTCCGTCATCCGACTGTCTCCCGTATGTTGTTTGACCGAACTATCTGAATTGTCCTACCGGACGAACTCGTCGCCGTTTCGATGCGCCTTCCCGATCGTTCGATCTAATGAAATCTCGCATCAGTGCGGCATTATCTCATTGGTTCGACTCGAATCAAAATCCTGACCCCCTGGAGTCTGACCTCAGGCGAATGACCACGAAAGGTCCGGGCCTTCCGTCAGAAGGTCTCCAATCTTTGTCAGTGCCGTTTCCAGCGAATCGCGACTCGTGGGACATCCGAGGCAGAGCCTCGCGTGGTTCTCTCCGGCCGCATGCGTGAGAGCAAAATCCTCTGCCGTAGACACGATGACGTTCCGCGTGCGCGCGTGACTCACGAAGTCATTTTCTTGCCAGTTCTCGGGCAACGGCAGCCACAGGTGCGGACTCATCCGGTGTGGTAGGTCGACATGATCGCCCAGGATACGCTGCGCGATCTCTTGTCGCGCGGCAGCCTCGGTGTGTCGTGCCGTCACGATGCGCTCGGCATCCCCGCTGAGTACCAGTTGTCGGAAGACTTCAATCATCGGTGGGGCGTTCATCCATAGCGTCGAACGGACCATCGCGCCCAGTTTTCTCATCAAGCGTTCGGGAGGTACCGCGAAGCCGACCCGGAGTCCGGGCATAAGGCATTTGGACACGCTGGTCAGGTAGATGGTTATGTCAGGCGCCAGCGCAGCAAAGCGTGGCGGTGCGTCGGGGAGGTGAAAGCCGTAGAGATCGTCCTCGATGATCGTCACTTCATGACGACGTGCAATATCCGCGATCTCCCTGCGGCGGTTCTCAGGCAGGATTGTGGCCGTGGGATTCTGCAGCGTCGGAATGGTGTAAAGCAAACGAATCGACGCAGCACTGCACGCCGCCTCGAACGACTCGGGAATGAGTCCTTGATCATCCATGGCGATGCCCTGCAGGCGCAGGTGTTGCACCATTCCAAGCGCCCGAATTCCCGGATACGTGAGATTCTCGGCCAGAACAATGTCTCCCGGCTCACACAATGCCGCGATGCAAATCGTCATGGCGTGCTGGAGGCCGGCCGTGATGATCAGTCGGTCGGAGGCAACTGGAATTTCAGCGTGGCGCAGCCATTTCGCGGCGACCTCGAATTGTGATGATGTGGCACCGTCGTGTTGGTAGTTCAAAAGCTGCGAAAGGTCATTGCTGTCTGCAACCGCGCGGAGAGCGCGGCGCATGGTCTGTTCTTCGATGCCGCAGATCGGTGGGTAATTGAGACTGAGATCCACCTGACCTACCGGCAGAATTTCGCGGGGATCGAGCGTGCCCAGGCTTGTTCCGGCGCTTCGCACGTAGGTGCCTCGACCGACTTCACCGCTGAGAAGCCCTAGGCGTTGGGCCTCGGCGTAGGCGCGGCTGATCGTCCCAACCGTCAAGCCGAGGCGAAATGCGAGATCACGATGCGTCGGAAGCTTTGCACCCGGCGGTAGACGCCCGTCCTCAACGTCTTCGGCCAAGGCTTGGGCAATGGCCAGATACCGTGGCCCGGTCCTCGCTTCTATATCAGGGAGCCAGGTTGTCATAGTGACAATGTATCAATTGACTGTATCAATTAACACAATCATTCTTCCGGCGCTTCAAATGCAAATGTAGATATCTCGACGCCAATTCGTGGCCGGGATGATCGAGGAGGGCGTGGCATGAAATTTGGAACATTCCACCTGATGGAAGGGCCGTTCACCAAGACCGAGGCCCAGGTCTACGAAGAGCATCTTGAGCAAATGGCTCTCGCTGACGAACTCGGCATGGACTGGATGTGGCTCACAGAGCACCACTTCTCCTCGGTGCCCTATGTCGACAACGTTCCGGGTGAATACGGATTGTGTGCTTCGCCATTCTCGATGGCGTGTGCTGCAGCAAGCGTGACCAAGAACTTGAGGATCGGTACGGCGATCAAGATCCTGCCGCTCGAACATCCGCTGCGGACGGCAGAAGATGCCGCCATGGCCGACATCATTTCCGGTGGACGCATAGATTTTGGCGTCGGCCTGGGCTATCGCAAGTATGAATTCGACGGATTCAAAATCGATCCCGACGAGAAGCTTGAACGTTTCAAGGAAGCTCTCGAAATCGTCCTGGGTGTTTGGACGACGGATGAGTACGAGCACCGGGGCAAGTTCTGGGACATTCCCCGTCTCACGCTGGTGCCGAAACCTGTGCAGAAGCCGCACCCGCCGGTTTGGGTTGCCACACGCTTGGGGACCAAAGAGGCCATCGATTTCATCGTCGCCAACAACTATCGGATGCTCTCGGCCTGGGCACCCCGTCCGGAACTTCGCTCGACGTTCGAGCTGCTGACTGAGTCGCGCGCGGACAATGGCATGACCGACGCTTTTGATTTTACCTGTCTCCGTCACGTGTTCGTCGCGGAGAGCGATGCCGAGGCCAAACGTCTGGGCGGGGAATTCATCGACTACTACATGAATTCGACGGCCTTGTTCCGGCCGATCGGAGATCACGAACGGGACGAGATGGTATTCGGCGGAGTCGACACCTGCATTGAGAAGATCCGTAGCCTGGGCGCCGAAACCGGTGTTAACAACCTGATTTGTTGGATGAATTTCGGCGGCATGCCCCAAGACATGGTGAAGCGATCCATGACGTTGTTTGTCAACGAAGTCATGCCGAATCTCCGCGGTGATATTCCGCTCACTGATCTGCCTTCGGTGGCGGCCGAATAGCTCTCGATTGTCGGTGCCCCTCTCATCGGGGAATTTGGTTGGATTGAGGTGCCTGTGTCACACTTCGAAAAATGTGGGATAGGCGATGACACAGGAAGCGATCGAGCCTGAGGTTCACCGCGACCGGATGGTTGCCGACGATCTCCGGATGGCGATGCGGCAACTGGCGGCCAGTGTGTCCGTAGTCGCGGCGCGCTCGGGGGATGATCGTGGCGGGCTGACCATGACGGCGGTGTGTTCCGTGTCGCTCGATCCTCCGACGATGCTGATCTGCGTAAACCGGTCTTCCTCGTCGCACGATCTGATCGCTGAGGCCAAGTGCTTCTCAGTCAATATCCTCAATGAAGACCAACGGTTGATCGCAGAGGTGTTTGCGGGACAAACGGGAATTGCCGATTGGGATGGCCGTTTTGCCGCCGGTGACGCCGAATGGATCGAGTCGGAAGCAGGAGTGCCGATCCTCAAGGAAGCCCGTGCAAACGTCATCTGTCGCACTCGTGAAACCGTTGTCTCAGGATCCCATACGATATTTCTCGGCGACGTCGTGGAAGTTCTCTCCCACGATCACGATGACGGTCACGCCTTGCTGTATAGCCAGGGCGACTATCGCGGGGTTTCTGATCTCGACTAGCGGCCGTCCTCAGGTCACCAATGCCGGATCGGACACGTCCTTCAGCGTGTAACCAGCAACGCTGAGGCGATCGCCGCTCTTGTCGATTACGGTGGTGTCAGTGTTGTCGGGATGAAAGCTGATCACCCGATCATCATCCGTCGCTGCACCTACCACGGCATTGATGACCACGTAGTGCGTGACGATGATGGTGTCCTCTTGGATCGCGGTAATGGCATCCAACACCCCATCGCGCCATTCTACGAGCTCATACTCCATCGCTGACCACTTCGCGGTCAGAATCCGCATGAGCCAGTCGCCGCGTTCTTTTGGATCTGCGCTTGGTGCCGGGATCTCCGTAACTCGTGGTTCAATCCGGATTTCCGTTTGCCAAAGATCTGCGAGCGGAGCTGCCGTTTGGCGCGCTCGCTGCAGCGGGCTGGAAAACAGAGGAAGGGGACCCAGCGGAGAGAGGTCCTGAGCCGCGCGCTCCGCCTGCTCCAGACCCACCGAACTCAAGGGTGCATCCAGCGCGGTCCGCCAGGGCTCTGCCGTTTTCGCGTGGCGCACAAGGTAGATGCGCACGGGTCTGTCCATGTCAGATCGCCTTCAAGTTCCATCATGGGTCAAATCTGCGACAAGTGGCGCCAACCCTATAGTTTCCGCGCCATTTCGCAAGTCCTTCGCACGAAGTCGTGAAAAATACAGCATCATCGGACGGCGGAGACTTGCACAGCACGCCAAGACCCGTAAACTAGCGCCGATTCGGGATCCGGTTTGTGAGTTCCGAAAACAATTGAATAGCTTAGACCCCGCCGGACATCCAATTGAGGTGTGGGATAGGTTGGAGGCAGGAATGTCACAAGAATCTTCGCTGTCAGAGGAAGCGCAAGCCGAGCTCGACGCCCGTACGCAACAGGATCGCAAGATTGTTCTGGACTGGAGTCAACCGTCCACTTGGGTGATCTATGGTTTCGGGGCACTCGGGCTGATCTTGATTAGTTTTCTGATCTTCGGCTTTGTCTTCATTCGCGCTATTCCAGCCATATTCTAGAAATCCGAACGAAACCTAGCCGAGGAGACCGGCGTGGCCGCTCGCCGGCGATCTCCTCGTGACTCCGACGTTAGTCTCACTTTCTCGGTCTGGCAGTTTGTCCGAGTCATGGTGCGGCTTGAGGCAAGCGCGCGTCTTCGCGGCCAGCGTCCCCGAGATCAGCTGTACCAGCGCTGGCAGGCGTCTTGGCGCGAAGTCGACGAGGAATTAACCCGGCTGGGGAAATCGAATCCCGATGGCTTCGCCGAACTCATGATGGATCACGATGTGGTCGTTTCATGCCAATCGACATCGCAGCTCAACCAAGTTGTGCGCGTGATTGAGGAAGTGATCCAGCAGCTTTCCAAATCCATATCGTCCAAAGACGGAAATGCGGAACAGCTTCGCCATCTTCGGTTTGAGCGGGGAGAACTCGACAAGTTGAAGAAACGAATCGCTCACCGTCGGTCGGCCCGTAAATCCTCCTAAATCTCGCCGTCTTGGCGCAGCATGCGCAATGCGCCAGCGAAGGCTTCAACTGTCTCGGCGATATCATCATTTGTATGCGCGATAGATACGGTCCCACCCGGCCAGCCAGTGAAATCAACTCCATTGATGAGCAGGGCCAAACGAAGCTTGTGGGTCAGCTCCTTCGGCTTGAGAGCGAGTTCCTCGAACTGGCATTCGAGTGGATCAAAGGAACTTGGATCAATCGATCGGCCGTTGGGGTTTGTAAATATGTGGATCACGGAAGACTCACCGTAAACGCCCCAGGGAACACCATCTTCCGTGATCACGTCGCGGAGCGCCTTTCTCAATGCGCTTGCCGAACGGCTGGCGGTTTCGCAAACATCCGTTTCTGCGATGAGAGTCAGGGCGGCGAGGCCTGCGGCAGCCGTCAGCGGATTCGCATTATAGGTTCCCTGGTGTCCGATCTTTGTCTTGCCGTGCGCAGCAGCCTTTTCGAAATCCAGCAACTCAAGCAGATCGCGACGACCGGTAATGGCACCGCCGGGGACACCGCCGGACACAATCTTAGCCAGCGTCGTGAGGTCCGGCGTCACGCCATAAAGTGCTTGGGCACCGCCCGGTGACACGCGGAACCCGGTCACGACTTCATCGAATATCAGCAGGGCGTCGTTGGCCTCTGTGAGCGCCCGAAGTTCGGCAAGAAAGCCCGGTGGGTGCGGCACCTGGCCGGTCTGACTGCCCAGGGGCTCGAGGATGACGGCAGCAATGTCGCTGTAGGTTTCGAATGCCTTTGACACCGCATAGATGTTGCCCGGTGGGCACAGGGTCACGGCCTCGGCAACTTCACTCAGCACGCCGGGAGTCGGAGAACCGTCGAAATGGCTGCTGAATCCTGACGCCATGTGATCATGCCAGCCGTGGAAGTGACCCATGAACCGGATGATTCGCCGGCGTCCCGTGAAGGCCCGGGCGACTCGCAGTGCCATGTGAGTTGCTTCCGTGCCTGACGAGGTGAATCTAACCAGTTCGGCTGACGGGACGAGCCGGGTAATCAGTTGCGCCCACCTGATCTCGCTCTCGTGGCCGGTCCCGAAATGTGTGCCGCCATCAAGAGCTCGGTGGGCGGCCGCACGAACCTCTGGGTGGCCGTGCCCGAGAATCAGCGAGCCGTGTCCCCCGAAATAATCGATGTATTCGTTGCCATCGACGTCCCACTTGCGTGAGCCCTTAGCGTGGTCGACATATATTCCATAGGGTGACAGGTGACGGCTGTCGTGGGTGAGACCGCTGGGGAAGACGTCACGGGCTTCCGTGGCAAGTTGTTGGGAAGTTGGTGTCTTCTCCCGGTAGGCCGCAACAATCGTGGAGTTGCTGAGGGGCTGAGCGATCGCGTCAGCAGTGCTGGCCATGTGGATTCCCTCGATAAGCAATGAATTCGGAAACTATTTCCCTTTGAATTGGGGTTCCCGTTTCTCCATGAAAGCATTGGCGGCCTCGGTCGCATCTTCGGTCAAGGAGCACCGGGTGTGCCGGTCGGCTTCGAGGTCCAATGCCTCACTGAAACTCACCCGCTCGGAATCATTGAAATTCGCTTTGATGCGCTGGAGCGCAAGCGGCGCGGATTTTGAGAGCTTCTCGGCAACCCCACGGACCGTTGTCATCAACTCATCGTCAGGAACAGCGCGCGCGACGAGACCCAAACGTTCCGCCTCATCCGCCGTGAATCGCTCAGACAGCATGTAGAGCTCGCGGGCTTTCGATGCTCCAACGATCCGCGGCAAGGTCCAGGTGCCGCCGAAATCCCCGGAAACGCCGGCCGACAGGAAGGCCGTGTTGAACTTTGCTGATGCGGCGGCGTAACGAAGGTCGCAGGCACAAGCCCATGAGAGCCCGGCACCGGCGCAGGCACCGTTGATTGCCGCGATGGTGACCTTTGGCATTTCGTGCAGGAGTTGGGAGGTCCGCATGGCGCGCCGCAGTCGATCGATCTGGTGTTGTACAGGACTGTCGTCGAAGACGCCCCCGCCGGCGCCGCCTCCGAGGTCGCCGCCCGCGCAGAACGCCCGGCCGTTACCGGTGAATATGACCGCACGGATGGCGTCGTCCGAGGCGATTCGCTCGAACACGTCGACCGCAGCCGCGAGAAGTTCGTTGTTCATGGTGTTCATATTTTCGGGGCGGTTCAGGGTCACGGTCGCGACCGGACCATCGGCCTCATACAGCACGGTGTCGCTCATATCCTCATTCCTGTCTGCTTCGGGAAGGGAACATCACATGCGGCGGAGCGAATTGCGCCCAAGCCAGCATTGCGTCCCCTGCACGATGGTGGCACAAACAGTGGATACTGACCAGCCGAGTGCCTGAGGCGAACCGACACCACGGTTCCGGACCTCGGGACATGTCGGCCGTCACTAACGCATCGAAAACTCGTGGTTTCAAGGCCCATCCTCTCCGCCCGTGGCGCTCCATGATTCGTCTCACGGGCTTCGTACGCATCGGCCATGCCCTGAAACAGCCGAATTACGGCGTTTACATGTGCGGCATGTCGATCTCGATGGTCGGTCTGTGGATCCAACGGGTCGGTGTCGGCTGGCTGACCTGGGAATTGACCGAGTCGGCTGCCTGGCTCGGGGCCGTCGCCTTCGCCGACCTCTTTCCTGCCGTGTTCATATCACCGATCGGAGGATCGGCGGCCGATCGCTGGGATCGGCTCAGGCTCACCAAGATCAATCAGGTCCTGTCACTCATACAGGCAATTCTGTTGTTTGGTCTCACGGTTTCGGACCTCATCACGATTGAGATCCTGTTTGCACTGACGCTCTACCTCGGCATCGTTAATGCATTCCATCAGCCCGTCCGCATGGCGCTCGTTCCGAGCCTCATCAATCGCGAATTTTTACCGACGGCGGTGGCCTTGAGTTCCATCTCGTTCAATCTGGCGCGCTTCATAGGGCCGGCGATCGCCGGGGTGGTCATACTCGTATTTGGAACAGGTGCGACCTTTGGGTTGAACGCGTTGAGTTTCGCGGTGTTTCTCTGGGCCCTGAGCCGGGTGCGGATCGAGACTGCCGTGGCACCGCGTGAAAAGGATCGGCCCGGCCTGATTCGCGAATTCGGCGAAGGGGTCCGTTATGTCGCATCCCACGCCGGCGTCGCGCCAATCTTGATCATCCTCATCGTCGTCTGTCTGGGGATTCGCCCGTTTCAGGAACTGCTTCCCGGCTTCGCGGACCACGTCTTCGGGGGTGGTGCCGACATTCTGGCCTTACTGACATGTGCGATCGGCATCGGTGCGGTGACCGGCGGCTTGTGGCTGGCTCAGCGCAGTGGTCCGGAGGGACTGGCGAGGTTGATCCTGCTAGCGACGGTCATTCAAGCCGTCTCGATTTTCGCCTTTGTGGCCACGGACTCGCTTTGGATCGCCGTCCCGGCTGTCACGATTGCGGGACTCGGGATGACGATCATGGGGATCGGGGTGCAGACACTGATGCAGCTGACTGTCGATGCTTCCGTCAGGGGACGCGTCCTCAGTATCTTCGGCCTGACGTTTCGGGGCGTGCCCGCACTCGGTGCCCTCATCATGGGCGCAGCATCAGAAAGCATCGGATTGCGCTGGCCGCTGGCCATGGGGGCTCTCATGGTTCTTCTGTCGTTGATCTGGGCTTGGCGGCAGCTCGGCGGTATTTCTTCTTCGTTGGAGGCACAGGCGGCGGCACCACACTGACTCATGCTGGTGTGAGCGGTATAAGAGAAAAGAAGTTCCTGGCCCGGCACTGTTGTCAGGTGGACAGAGGAGGCAGAAACATGGCCATTCGCAAGATCATCCTAATGGGCAATCCCCTTCTTCGGGAAGTCGCCGCGCCGGTGGAGAATGCCCGGGCGGATGACGTCTCGCGCCTTGCAGAAGACATGAAGGAGACTCTGATCGATATCGACTCGCGTGGTATTGCCGCGCCGCAGGTCTCTGTCGGCCAGAGGCTGGTTGTCTACCGGCTTCCTGCAGAACATCTGCCCAAGGACTCCAGGACCGAACCGGTCCCCTGGACGGCGATGGTCAATCCGGTGATCGAGCCACTGTCAGACAATACGCAGATGATTTGGGAGCGCTGTCTTTCTCTTCCCGGCTTGTTTGGCAAGGTAAAGCGGCACCGCGACATTCGAATCACGTACTCGACGCTGGATGGAACGCCCGAGGAGCGCATTGCGCACGGGTTTCACGCCATGCTGCTTCAGCACGAATGCGATCATCTCGATGGTGTCCTATATCCCATGCGCATCGAGGACATAAAGACCGAATTCAGTTTCGCGTCCGAGTTCGGGGACGGCGTGACTCATTTCGATTATTCGACGGCAGAATTCGACGGCCTGCCGGACGAGTAGAACAGAACGGTCACGAGGTTTGCGTGAACCACCCCAGGGGGTTTGAACCGGAAAAACTCGGCAAGCGGGGTGTCTCTAGCGGGACGCCGCCTCGGAGGCCGAAACGAGAGGCAACTCAAAGTAGAAGACGGTTCCATCGGGAGAGCCGTTTTGAAAGCCGATGCGCCCGTTCATTCCTTCCACGATGGCTTTCGCTATCGAGAGTCCGAGGCCTGTGCCGCCGCGCCGACGCGATGCAGATGCATCCGCCTGCACAAACTTGTCGAATAACCGGGGGCGCAGTTCGACGGGGATGCCCGGCTTGAGGGGCCACAGGCTCTCGATTGCGGCACGGGCTTCGGCGTTGAGCGCAAAGCCTCTTATTGGGAGTGCTTTGTCAGACTCATAGCCAAGATTGTAGGACATCAAGGGAACCAGGGCCTTGAGAGGCGGGATGTCCGCATAGGATCCAGTCGTTTCGAAACCACCGTAAAATCCGACACGGCCATGCTCGGGATCGCGACATTCCAGTTCGAATTCCGTGGATCTTGAGACCTCGCAGGTCCAGGTGTCGTATTCGATGACCGTACTTTTGGGAGGGCCGGAGAAATTCGCTGCGTGCTCTGTTGGTGCAGAGCTTGCGGTCGCTGGAGACACCGTTGGGACCGAGCGCAAAGGTTCTGGTCTCGCGGCAACGGGGGTGCCGGGTGGAAAATGTACGCCGGCGATCTGAACTTCACTCGTTTTTGCACCTAGGCGACGATTGCCCGTCTGTTCGATGCGATCCTTGACGACGACTCCAAGTGACCGGTCGAACCAGTAGGTTCGCTTGTAATTGGCGATGCAGTTGATGGTACGGTCAACATTCTGCTCAACCACGTAGGTGTGATGGACGTTTCCGCCGATCACGAGTTCCTACGTACCTGTCACTTCGAAGCTGACCGCGTTGTCGGACTCGGCGCGGGAATTGTGGTACCGCGTTTGGACCTCATAGGTGGCCTTGTTGCCGACCTTCAGTGGCCACAGGGACTTCAACGCCTCTTTCGCATCTTGATTAAGTTCGACGCGGCGCACGGAGTACGCGTACCGATATTCCACCGGACAATCGAGCGGCGTCATCGTTTGGATGTGTTCAACATTCGGCAGATCGTCGAACAGCTGGAAGTGACTGTAATGGCATATCTTTCCACCGCCGAAATCGACACACAGGGTCTCGAAATCCTTGGAACGGCGAACGGTACACGCGAACTTGTCGTACTCGATTTCCGTCCCTGTGGGCGGGCTCTTGAATTCTGCTGGCGGTAGTTGCGGGCCGGCTGCCAGGGCGGCGGATGTTGCGGCAGCAATTACTGCGCTACTGAAAACGATACCGATCGATCGGGACACGCGGTGATGAAACACGTCTCTGCTGCCAACCACCGTCATTGTTACCCACTCCTGAACAGATTGGCTTGCACTCGCCCTGCCACAAGGTGATACCGATGTGACGTACGTCACATGTTCGGGCAACATTAACCGTTTTCCCGGCGAACGTAACCCGAACGGAAAGGAAGGTAGCATGGCCTATGAGCAGATCCTGTACGGGGTCACGGACCGCATCGCCACGATCACACTAAACCGTCCGGACCGCCTCAATGCCTGGACATCCCAGATGGAGGGCGAAGTTCGCCAGTCCATGCGGGAGGCATCTGACGACGACGATGTACGCGTGATCGTCTTGACGGGCGCGGGCCGCGGCTTTTGCGCCGGCGCAGACATGGACAATCTCGACGGCATCTCGAGTGGAACCCGGCGTGAGGTCCCCAAGACGGAACCGTTCGATGCCGCCATTCGGCCCGACTTTCAAACCCAGTACTCCTATTTCCCTGCTGTTCCCAAACCGATCATCGCCGCGATCAACGGCCCCGCCGCAGGCCTCGGCCTGATCATGTCGCTTTATTGCGATATTCGCATCGCGAGCGATGCGGCGGTCTTCACCACGGCATTTTCTCGCCGGGGGCTGATAGCAGAGCACGGCATCAGCTGGCTGCTGCCCCGGATCGTGGGACACGCGCACGCTCTCGATCTCACCCTGTCGGCCCGGCGCGTGGAAGCGTCGGAGGCACTCCGCATGGGTCTGGTCAACCAGGTGCTGCCTGCTGAAGAGCACATGTCAGGCGTGATGGATTATGCCCTTGATCTGGCTGAAAATGTCTCGCCGCGCTCGACGCGAATCATGAAGCGCCAGATATACGAAGCCTTGATGCAGGACCTGGCCGAGGCGGTGCGTGCCGCCAACGTGGAGATGTTCCAGAGCTTTTCCAGCGACGATTTCCGTGAAGGAGTTGCACACTATGTCGAGAAGCGCCCGGCGGCCTTCACGGGAACATGAGGCCGAGTCCAGATTCGATCAGCGAAGCGGAAATGCATCTTTTCCCACGATCTGCTATGCCAGTGGAATCAAGGAGACGAAAGGGGAATGCGAATGGCTGAAAAGCAGGAATGGACCGTGTATCTGTCCGGAGAGATTCACAGCGACTGGCGCGAGCAGATAACCGCGGGACTCGCTCAGGCAGGCCTGCCGGTGACGGTCACGTCTCCCGTCACCGATCACGCAACAAGCGACGATTGCGGCGTCGAGATCCTCGGGGAGGAAGACAAGGCGTTCTGGAAGGACAACAAGGGCGCGCGTATCAATGCGATCCGCACGCGTACCTTCATCGATCGGGCGGACGTGGTCGTTGTGCGCTTCGGTGAGAAGTATCGTCAATGGAATGCGGCGTTCGATGCGGGATACGCATCCGCCAAGGGTAAGCCCGTTATAACCCTCCATGATTCGGGCCTCGATCACGCGTTGAAGGAAGTGGACGCCGCAGCGCTCGCAACCGCAGATTCGCCCGATCAGATTGTCCGTATTCTTGGCTATGCCATCGAGGGTCAGCTCTAGGCGTGCCACAAGTTTGTGCGCGCAGGCTGTAGTCGATCATGGTTGAAGCTCAGGGTCTCTGTTTTGAGGATCTCGCCGTCGGTATGTCGGGGAGCATCGAAAAGCGCATCACCGACGACGATATCGTGAAGTTTGCAGCCGTAACCGGTGACACCAATCCACTTCACCTGGATGATGAATACGCAGAGGGCACCATGTTCGAGGGTCGCATCGCCCATGGCATGTTGACGGCCAGTCTCTTCAGTGCCGTGCTCGGAACCAAAATGCCGGGACCCGGCTGCATCTATATGAGCCAGAGCATCCGATTTCGATCGCCCGTTCGGCCTGGCGACGTCGTTGTTGCGACAGTGACCGTCAGCGGCATTGACAACGAAAAGCAACGAGTGGCGTTCGATTGTTCGTGCACGCTTGGCGAAACCGTCGTCGCGGAGGGCGAAGCACTGGCGAAAGTACCGTCGAGAGGTTGACCGGATGGCCTTGCGCACCTTCAGGGACTACCGGGACCTGCCTGAGGATATTCGGGGCGGGGCGGTGGCGATCGGCAACTTCGATGGCGTGCACCAAGGTCACTGGGCAGTAATCGGCGAGGCGGGTCGCCTGGGAAGAGATCTGAGTATTCCCTTCGGTGTCCTAACCTTCGAACCCCATCCACGCAGCGTGTTTCAGCCCGACTATCCACCGTTTCGACTGACTCCCTTTCACAGCAAGGCCATTCAAATCGAGAAGCTCGATGCAAGTTTTCTGGTCGCTACACCATTCGATCGGGATTTCGCCTCCATTTCGGCCGAGGACTTCGTTCGTGACGTTCTCGTGAAGTCGTTGGGTGTCCGGCAGGTGGTGGTCGGGTATGACTTCGTATTTGGCCGGGGTCGGACCGGCAATCACGAACTGCTCGCACGGATGTCCAACGACAGTGGATATGGCTTGACCGTCGTTGCGGGCGTTACGCACGGCGATCCAGCCGAGGGCGGGGAGATCTATGCCTCCAGTCGCATCCGCGAGTATTTGAGGGCGGGCAGGCCGCTTCCGGCAGCCGATCGGCTGGGTCGCTGGTGGGAGATCAGCGGACCCGTTCTGCCTGGCGACCAGCGCGGCCGCCGCCTCGGGTTTCCGACCGCCAACATCGCGTTGAACGACCATCTCGAGCCGGCGCTCGGCGTCTACGCGGTCCGAATTGCCGTCGAGGGCGAAAATGGAGAGACCTGGCATGGTGGAGTCGCCAATCTCGGCCGGCGACCGACCTTCGACGGCAAGAGCACGCTTCTGGAGGTGCACATCTTCGACTTCGACGAAGACATCTACGACCGTGACGTGCGGGTCGCCTTCCTAGACTTCCTTCGGCCCGAGCGGAAGTTCGATGTCCTCGATGCCCTGAAGGCGCAGATCGCGGCCGATTGCGACGGCGCACGTGACATCCTCGCCAATCCGGACTATTCGAATGACCGTTTTCCTGCCCGGCCCGGTCAGTAACTCCGGCCAAAGTTGAGAGGCTGCGGCGCTCGACACTGAATCAAGACGCTGTTAGAACATGCGCCCATGTTGGTAGCAGTGCACAAGCGAAACTTGGGAAGCGAACGAATTACGATCCCGGTCCTCGGCTGAGGGCTGGTACGCGCGCCATTACCTCCTGTTCGCTCCAAATTTGCGAAAGCTGCATCAGAAAATGTCTACCAAAGAGAAATCTTCCGACCGTTCCACCGTGGATTACCGACCGACGGTATTCCTGCCAAAGACCGATTTCCCAATGCGCGCCGGATTACCCAAACGCGAGCCTGAGTTGCTTGCCCGGTGGGCCGGTCTCGACCTGTATACGCGTCTGCGCGAGGCTTCCAAGGGCCGGGAGGAATTCATCCTCCATGACGGGCCGCCTTACGCCAATGGAAATATCCATATCGGAACGGCGCTCAACAAGATCCTGAAAGACGTCGTCAATCGTTCCCAACAGATGATGGGAAAGGACGCAAATTACGTCCCGGGTTGGGACTGTCACGGATTGCCCATCGAATGGCAGGTAGAGCAGGCCTACCGCGACTCGGGCCGTGACAAGGATGCGGTTCCCATCGTTCAGTTTCGCCAGGAATGCCGGGAGTTTGCCGAAAAGTGGATCGCAATCCAGAGCGATGAGTTCCAGCGACTCGGCGTTCTGGGGGACTGGGAACGTCCCTATGCCACGATGCATCACGCTTCGGAAGCGAAGATCGCAGCGGAGATCTGCCGCTTCCTGATGAACGGCGGGCTCTACAAGGGCTCCAAACCTGTTATGTGGTCGGTGGTCGAAAAGACGGCGCTGGCGGAAGCAGAGATCGAGTATCACGATCATGTCTCGACGACGATCTACGTCCGCTTTCCTGTGCTTGACACATCTCCGAACAGCACTGCGGCTGGGGCCAGCATCGTCATCTGGACGACCACACCCTGGACAATGCCCGGGAACCGGGCCCTGGCTGTTTCACCCAATGTTGAATACACACGCTTGCGAGTTACAGAGACGGATGGAGAGGGGCTCGCTGTCATTGGCGAGGAGTTCTTTGTCGCTTCAGCTCTGGTCGAAAGTGTGTGCCAGCAGACCGGGATCACCGGACACGAGCAGGTCGCCCGGGTGACGGGTGCAGATCTCGCTGGGACGGTGTGCGGACACCCCCTGCGCGGTCAGGACTTCGATTTCGATGTGCCGTTGTTGTCGGGTGATTTCGTCGACATGGAGCAGGGAACCGGCTTCGTTCACATTGCGCCGGGACACGGAGCTGAGGATTTCGAACTCGGTCAAGCTCACGACATCGAAGTGCCTCACACGGTGGATGAAGACGGTCGCTTTTTCGACCATGTGCCTCTTTTTGCCGGCGTGCACGTCTTTAAAGCCGACGATCCAGTCTGCGACGCACTTCAGGGTGCCGGCGGGCTTCTCGGCCGCGGCAAGATCACCCATTCATATCCGCATTCCTGGCGTTCGAAGGCGCCGCTGATTTTCCGCAACACACCACAGTGGTTTATCAGCATGTCGACCAACGACCTGCGAAAGACCGCGCTTGAGGCGATCGATCAGGTGAGGTGGGTGCCGACGACAGGGCACACGCGTATTTATTCGATGGTCGAGCAGAGGCCGGAGTGGGTGATTTCACGGCAGCGAGCTTGGGGTGTGCCGATCACGGTCTTTGTCAACAAGGAGACGGGGGAACCCCTCCGCGATTCAAAGGTTAACGATCGAATCGTGGCGGCTTTTGAGCAGGATGGTGCAGACGCTTGGTTCACCAGTGATCCAGAGCGTTTCCTCGGGCCGGACTATGACCCGGCGGATTTTGACAAGGTCGATGATATCGTCGACGTCTGGTTTGAGTCCGGGTCAACCCACAGCTTCGTCCTGGAAGACCGGGAGGACCTGTCCTGGCCGGCATCTCTGTATCTGGAAGGATCGGATCAACACCGAGGGTGGTTCCACTCCTCCTTGCTCGAATCCTGCGGTACACGCGGGCGGGCACCGTATGAAGCGGTGCTGACGCATGGTTTCGTGCTCGATGAGCATGGCCGGAAAATGTCCAAGTCGCTTGGCAATGTGGTCGGGCCACAGGAAATCATGGATCAACACGGCGGTGACATTCTCCGGCTCTGGGTGGTGAGTTCGGATTTCACGGAAGATTTGAGAATCGGCCCGGAAATCATCAAGACCCAGGTCGACGCCTACCGGAAGATCCGCAACACGATGCGCTTCTTGCTGGGCAATCTTGCTGAGTTTGACGAGTCCGAACGCGTTGCAATCGAAGACATGCCGGAACTCGAACGCTGGATGCTTCACAGGGTATTCGAGCTCGATCAGCTCGTCCGAAAGGCCTGCGACGATTTCGACTTTCACCGAATGTTCGTTGCTCTCTACAATTTTTGTACGGTCGATCTTTCCGCACTTTACTTCGATATCCGCAAAGACTCTCTGTATTGCGATACGCTCGGCTCGTCCCGCCGTCGCGCGGCGCGCACCGTACTCGATCAGCTATACGCATGCCTGACGGCCTGGTTCGCACCGATCCTGTGCTTCACAGCCGAGGAGGCCTGGTTATCCCGGAATCCGAGTGATGACGATAGCATTCACTTGAAGACCTTTCCCGTCATTCCCGAGGAATGGCGTAACGATGGCCTGGCTGACAAGTGGGAGAAAATCAGGAGCCTGAGACGGGTTGTGACGGGTGCTCTCGAAATCGAGCGTCAGGAAAAGCGGATCGGATCTAGCCTGCAATCCAAACCCAAGGTTTATGTCACGCCCGAGTTCGCGGAGGCGCTGGAGGGCCTGGACCTTGGTGAAATCTCGATCACTTCCGGCGCCGAATTGATCGTGTCGGACGGTCCCGCAAACGGGTTTCGTCTGGAAGACGTGGCGGGGATCACTGTCGAGCCGTTCCCCGCAAATGGGCAGAAATGCGAACGTTGTTGGCAGGTCCTCGTTGAAGTGGGCGACCATCCTGAGCATGACGATCTATGCCGTCGATGTGCGGATGCGGTAGACATGGCCGCGCCGGCGGCGGTGGCAAATGATTGATGCTGCGATTCGGTTCGGGGATAGCAGCCGTAATTTTCGTCTGTGATCGCTTCACTAAGTGGCTGGTGCTCGACGTTTGGAGTCTGGGCGATCGAATTTACGAGGTTGCACCCTTCTTCAATATCGTGACGGTCTGGAACACCGGAGTCAGCTTCGGGATGTTGCAGAGCCAATCTCCGACCACGCCTCTGTTGTTATCGGGCCTGGCCCTGGCGATCGTTGTCGCGTTATTCGTCTGGCTTCGACGCGCCGAGAACAGGCTCATGGCGTTCTCTCTCGGCCTCGTCATCGGTGGGGCAATCGGCAATACCTTCGATCGTTTGATGTTCGGCGCCGTATTCGATTTTCTGGATTTCCATGTATGGGGTTATCATTGGCCCGCATTCAATGTGGCGGATACTGCCATTATCGTTGGCGTGATCGCGTTACTATATGATGGGCTGGTGCGGCCACGACAAGGCGATGCAGAGACCTGACCGGGCCAGTCGGATAGGGATCAGAGGAATTGGGATCTTGGACATGAGAAGCCGATGGATCACCCATAGCCTTGCCGTCATCGGTGTGACGGTGGTGTTAACGTCGTGCGAGGGGATCAAGAAGCAGATCGGACTGGCGAAGTATGCACCAGACGAGTTTACGGTTGTGACCAAGGCTCCGCTAATCATTCCACCCGACTTTACATTGCGCCCGCCCCGGCCTGGAGCAGCCGGTCCACAGGAGATCCAGGTTCAGGAACAGGCCCGGCGCGCCCTTCTGCGGAGTGGCCGGGTACAGTCTGACACTTCCACGATCACCAGTACTGCAGCCCCACCCAGCCGCAGTCGTGCGGAAACGGTCTTTCTGAGGAATGCCGGTGCAGACAAGGCGGATCCGGAGATTCGGACCGTCATCCGTCGTGAGACGTTGGCGCTGGCCGAGAAGGATTCGTCGTTCACGCGCCGTCTCATGTTCTGGCGTGGCGACAGAGAAGACGAATCCCTGATTGATGCCGAGAAGGAGGCCGAACGCTTGCGTGAGGCGGCAGCGAAAGGCGAGTCTCCTGCCAAGGGAGAAGTTCCAGTCATAGAGCGTACTGGACAGTCGATTCTCAAGCGTATCTTTTGATTTGAGGCCTCCCTTCCTGGCGACAGAATTGTCGGCAGAACGAGTGCTTACTCACGGTGGCGTGATGCACTCTCGCTTGCGGTTGCCGACCGCAGCCCCATATTCTCGATGTATCACGACGTCATCATCTGATCCGACCATAGCGGCACAAGTATGGGCTTGAACCTGACTGCGAAAATTTCGATGGCCGCGCGCTGGCACGCGGTGGCGATTGCTGCAGTCACGGCATCGATCCTGCTGTTGGGTTCGTTTGCCGCAGGTGCCCGCGCAGACACTTCACGCGGGCTGTTCAATCCCCAACAGTTCACCTTGGGCAACGGCATGCAGGTGGTGGTGATTTCTGATCATCGGGCGCCGGTCGTGACGCACATGGTTTGGTACAAGGTAGGCGCTGCCGACGACCCGCCAGGCAAGTCGGGTCTTGCTCATTACTTCGAACACATGATGTTCAAGGGGACCCGGACGGTGCCGGAGGGCGAATTCTCCAAGATCGTGGCGCGACTTGGAGGCCGCGAGAACGCCTTCACCAGTTACGATTACACCGGGTATTTTCAGACAATTGCGTCCCAGCACCTTGATACGATGATGCGACTCGAAGCGGATCGCATGAGCAATCTCGTTGTGCGCGAGACGGACATCGCAGCAGAGCGAGAAGTCGTTCAAGAAGAGCGACGATCACGGCTCGAGAACAATCCCGGCGGGTTGCTGGGCGAGCAAATGAGTTCCGCGCAGTTCTTATCCCATCCTTATGGCCGTCCAGTGATCGGTTGGGAGCATGAAGTCGCGGCCCTGTCCCGCTCTGATTTGCTGGAGTTCTACGACGAACACTATGCGCCCAATAACGCCGTGCTGATCGTGGCCGGCGACGCGACAGTTGAACAAGTTCGGCCCTTGGCCGAGAAATATTATGGAGCAATCCCGGCGCAGGAAATCGAATCGCGCAAGCGTCTGCGCGAACCGCCTCAACGCGCGGCGCGGCGCGTCATCATGCGGGACCCGCGAGTCCGTGTTCCTTCATGGAGCCGGACCTACCTTGCTCCGAGCCAGACAGCAGGCGAATCTCAGCATGCGCTGCCGCTGCAGGTACTATCGGAGATCCTCGGCGGTGGAACCACGGCGCGCCTATACAAGCGACTGGTAGTGGAAGAAAAGATCGCAAGCGGGGCGGGCGCGTCCTATCGTGGAAGCTCCAAGGATCTGTCCCGGTTTTATGTTTATGCCAGTCCGCAGCCGGGTGGCGACCTCGAACCGATCGAAACCGTGATCGAGGAAGAGATCGCCAAGTTATTGGTGTCGGGCGTCACTGAGGAAGAGCTAAACCGGGCCAAGGCGGGAATGGTCGCGGGTGCCATCTTCGCGCGCGACAGTTTGGCGGCCGGCGCACGCTTTTTCGGCGCTGCCCTGGCCGTCGGCCGGACTGCCGAAGACGTAGAGTCGTGGCCGCAACGGATCGCCGCGGTGACCGCCGAAGAGATTCTGGCTGCGGCGCGGCATGTTTTTGAGGAGCGCCTTTCGGTGACGGGTCTTCTGCTTCCGAAGCAAGGCGGGTAAAGGATGCCATGGAGGCCAAATCAGTTGTCCCAGTCGGTTTGAATTGTTTTCGCGCTGCGATGAAACGGGTTCTACCCGTCATGCTGGTGTGCGTCCTTTCGTTGCCACTTGCATCGCTTTCCAACGCGGCTCCGGAAATTCTCGAGATCAAAACGGATACCGGCGTCAACGCCTGGCTGGTGCGCGAGCCCAGCATTCCGATCATTTCCGTTCAAATCGCCTTCCGGGGCGGTACGATCACGGACCCGGTTGGCAAGGAAGGCCTCGCCAACATGGTTTCCGGACTTTTGGATGAAGGAGCGGGCGAACTCGACTCTGCTGCATTCCAGGAACGCCTGCAGGAGCTGGCTATCGGCTTTTCCGCCAGCGCCAATAAGGACACGTTTCGTATCAGCATGCGGACTCTGGTCGAGCATCGTGACGAGGCGTTCCGCATGTTGGGGCTCGCCCTGTCGGAGCCGCGATTTGATCCACAACCCGTGGAACGAATTCGGCAACAGATCACCGTCGGGTTGAACCGCGACGCGGAGAATCCTAATCGGATCGCCAGCCATACCTGGTTCGCCAAGGTATTCCCCGATCACGTTTACGGCAGACCGAACCGTGGGTCGGTGGAATCCATTGCGGCAATAACCACTGAGGATCTTGCCGCTTTTACCCGCACTCGATTCGCGCGAGACAATGCAATCATTGGTGTCGTAGGTGACGTCACGCCGGAGGAGCTATCGCGGCTCCTGGACATCAGTTTCGGCGGCGTCGCTGCCACCGCTGGTGCGATCACGGTGCCCGAAACCATGCCATCTCCTGAAGGTTCGGTCACGGTCATTCGGAAGCAGATTCCACAAAGCGTGGTGACCTTTGGTCTCCCCGGAATCAAGCGTGACGACCCGGATTACTACGCCGCATACGTCATGAACTATGTGCTCGGTGGCGGAGGTTTCACGTCTCGGCTGTATCAGGAAGTTCGAGAGAAACGCGGACTGGCCTACTCGGTTTACACCTATCTCTATCCCTACGAATATTCGGCGATTTATCTGGGAGGCGTGGCCACCGTGAACGCGAGAATCGGTGAATCCCTCGCCATCATCCGGGCGCAAATTGCCGACGTAGCGGAGAACGGAATTACGGCGGAAGAACTGGAACGCGCTAAAACGTTCCTCAATGGATCCTTTCCGCTTCGCCTCGACTCCAATGCAAAGATCGCCCGCATGCTGGTCGGCATTCAGCTCGACAGCCTGGGCAAGGATTACGTTCAGCGGCGACCAGAACTCATCAACGCGGTTTCACTCGGAGATATCCAGCGTATCGCGAAGCGACTTCTGGGCAGCGGCGGCCTGACGATCGTTGTTGTCGGTGATCCCGTCGGGATTCAGAACGATGGATAGGATTTTGCCCGCCTCGCCCTGATTATGTCCCGCCGGCTCCGACTCGAAGACTGCGACCATGGTAAGGTTCGGGTCCTTGCAGCCTGAGTATTTCCTGTTTGGAAGTGCGATCCGTATGACAATCCGACGCCTCCCTGAATCACTGATCAGCCGGATCGCCGCTGGCGAAGTGATTGAACGACCGGGCGCAGCAGTCAAAGAGCTCGTTGAAAATTCGATCGACGCAGGTGCTCGCCGAATAGACGCCACAGTGACAGGCGGAGGCCGCACAGGCGTCGTGATCGTCGACGATGGCATTGGCATGACTCCAGAGGAACTCCAGCTCGCCGTCGAGCGTCACGCCACATCCAAGCTCGCCTCGGATGACCTACTGGACATCGAAACCCTGGGATTCCGAGGTGAGGCTTTGCCGTCAATCGGATCGGTCAGCAGACTGACGCTCACCAGTCGGACCCGTGACGGCGACGCGGCATGGTCGCTGCGGGTCGAGGGTGGCGAGGTTGGCGAGGTCCAGCCAGCCGCGCATCCACCTGGAACCCGCATCGAGGTTCGCGATCTCTTCTATGCGACCCCCGCTCGACTGAAGTTTCTGAAAACGGAACGGACGGAGTTCGGGCACGCGGTCGACGCTGTGAAGCGATTGGCTTTGGCCCATCCGGAGATCGCCTTTACGGTGAGTGATGGCAGCCGTGAGGTTTTGCGTGTCGCCGCACATCAGGCCGACTTGTTCACAGGTCGTCTCGACCGACTGGGTGAGATTGTCGGGCGAGACTTCGTCAGCAACGCCGTGCCTATCCAGGCTGAACGCGAAGGCATCAAACTCTCCGGATATGCGGGTCTACCGACTCTCAATCGCGGCAATGCCAGGCTCCAGTTCCTGTTCGTGAATGGACGACCCGTCCGGGACAAGTTGTTTGGTGGCGCGGTTCGGGCCGCCTATCAGGATTTGCTGGCCCGTGACCGGCATCCCATCGTTGCCTTGTTTCTCGAAATCTCTGCCCGTGATCTCGACGTGAACGTTCATCCGACGAAAGCAGAGGTCCGCTTCCGGGATGCTGGTTTGGTCCGAGGTCTGATCGTTTCAGCGCTTAAGCACGGCCTTGCCGAATCGGGTCATCGCGCTTCATCAACCGTGGGCCAGGCAATGCTCGGTGCAGCCAGAAGCGAGTCGCCGTTGGTTCCGGGGCAGACATTTGCGGCATCGTACTCCCGCTACGGCGGGAGACCCGCGACCGGATTCGCGGAGTCCGCCGATACGTTTCAGCGCCCACTCGACGATGCGAACGGGGACACCTTCGTGCCCTCCGCACCATCCGGAGGCACGACGACACCCGATGCTGTCGACAGTTCGGCTGACTATCCGTTGGGTGCCGCGCGCGGCCAGGTGCACGCGACATACATTCTGTCCCAGACCGAGAGTGGGATTGTCATCGTTGATCAGCATGCGGCTCACGAGCGGCTGGTTTATGAGCGGATCAAGAAGGATCTGTCGGATGCCGGTGTGGCGCGTCAGATGCTGTTGTTGCCCGAAGTGGTTGAACTTCTCGAAGACGATGTTGCTTTGCTCGGCTCACGCGCCGACGAGATTTCTGAACTCGGACTCACGCTGGAGCCGTTTGGTGCTGACGCTGTGGTCGTCCGGGAGACACCTGCGGTTCTCGGAGAAGTCAATGCCGAGTCACTGGTCAAGGACCTGATTGACGGGCTTCGGGATCTGGACGACACGTTGGCGCTTCGCGAACGGCTGGCAGATGTCTGCAGCACCATGGCCTGCCACGGGAGTGTCCGTGCCGGTCGCCACTTGACGGTTGAGGAAATGAACGCGTTGCTTCGCGAGATGGAGGT
>DEBC01000169.1:0-4052 GCA_002348365.1 Alphaproteobacteria bacterium UBA2966
CCATCGCGGACCTCTCCCGAAAAGGGATCGGATTTCCACTGGTCCTGGTTCCCTACCGGGACCACGTCTGTATGTCCGGCAAAGCAGAATACCGGAGAGCCTGAACCCAGCCGGGCAAACAGGTTCTCGACGTCGGCGGCTCCGGGCTCCGAAAAAGGCAAGCGGTGACAAGTAAAACCGAGCGCTTCCAGCGCTCCCTCCAGTACGCCTAATGCGCCGGCGTCCGCAGGCGTCACGCTGGGGCAGCGAATCATGCTGGCTGCCAGTTCGACCGCGTCGATTTCAGGAGATTGGGACATGAAACGGCTGCGGGATCGTGCCTCGGTTCAATCGCGAAGGAGTTCGTTGATCGAAGTCTTCGCCCGGGTGCCGGCATCCACACGTTTGACGATCACGGCACAGTACAGCGATGGCCCGGAAGAGCCGTCCGCAAGGCTGCGTCCGGGTAGCGATCCCGGCACCACGACCGAGTAGGCAGGAACGCGTCCGTAGTGGACCTCGCCGCTCTCTCGATCGACGATCCGGGTCGACGCACCGATGTACACGCCCATAGACAGCACGGCGCCCTCTTCAACGATTACGCCCTCAGCGACCTCGGAACGGGCTCCGATGAAGCATTTGTCTTCGACGATCACCGGATTCGCCTGCAGCGGTTCCAACACGCCGCCGATCCCCGCACCACCGGAGATATGACAGTTTTTTCCGATTTGGGCGCAACTTCCGACGGTTGCCCAGGTGTCGATCATGGTTCCCGAATCGACATAGGCACCGAGATTGACGAACGAGGGCATGAGAATCACGCCGGGTGCAATGTACGCCGAGCGACGAACGACACAGCTTGGAACGGCGCGGAATCCCGCATCACGAAATCGCGCTTCATCCCAGTTGTCGAATTTGGAAGCGACCTTGTCAAACCACGGTGCGTTACCGCCCGGCCCACCGCTGATCGGCGCCATGTCATAGATGCGAAAAGACAGCAGCACCGCCATTTTCAGCCATTGGTTGACGACCCAATCGTCACCCTGCTTCTTGGCGACCCGAAGCGTCCCGGCATCCAGACCATCAAGTGCGGTTTCGATCGCTTCTCGAGTCGGGCCGGTGGTTTCCGGCGAGATCGACTCCCGGTCCTCGAATGCCGCCTCGATAGTTGATTGAAGATCGGACGTTGCCATCACTCTTCCCTCTACGCGCGTTCTAAGCGAGGCCCGAACATAGTGGGGGAACGCCCACTGTCAACCGAGGACGGGTGCCGCGACTCAGCGCGGTACGGCCACGTCGAGCCAGCTAGCCAGGTGCTCTGCCACGAAGTGGATGTATTCTCCACCGTCTTCGATCTGAGCCCAGTTGTGATGACCGGGGATCCACACAGTGGTCATACCGATATCCGCAGCCGGCTTCAGGTTTCGTGGAATGTCGTCGAAGAACACCGATGCCTTCGGATCGACGGTGTGCCGGTCGATGAGGCGATCGTACGTCACGGCGTGGGGCTTTGGCGTGTAGTCGGCCGCGACGACATCGAAAATATCCTCGAAGTGATGATCCACGCCCAGTTTCGTCATCACTCGCTCAGCGTGCGCCGTTGTCGCGCTCGTGAAAACAAGTTTGCGCCCCGGAAGGCGCGACAGGACTTCATCCAGTAGAGGATCGGCGGCCACCGGCGACAGGTCGATATCGTGGACATATTCGAGATAGTCGTCGGGCTCCATGTCGTGGAGCAGCATCATGCCCCGCAGGGTGCTTCCATAGCTGTGGTAGAATTCCTTCTGCCTGTGCCGCGCCGTATCGCGGTCGATCTGAAAAAAGGAGGCAACGTAGTCGCCGATTTTCCGGTCGACCTGGTCGAACAGTCGGCACTGGGCAGGATACAGCGTGTTGTCGAGATCGAAGATCCAAGTCTCGATATGTGCCACGTCATGCGGTTCAGCAAATCGTGACTGTCCGTTGGGGGCTTTCGGGTCGTCATTCATAGGGCGCACTCTGTCGTGGAGAACGGCGGACTGCAAGGGGTGCGGCGTCGGACCGAGGTCGCTTGGGCTTTTCGCCGGAAAACCGAAACAGCGTCACAATGGACTCCTGCCGCCCCGGACGTGATATCGTGGGGCAACCTGACAATGTCATGATGGTATTTTGGTTTGGCGAGAAATAATGGTGCGGGAGACGCATTCCCGCTGAATTCTCCGGAGTTTGTGCCGGCCTATGGCTAATACTGCGGTCAGCGCCCCCGATTTTCGCGAGGAGCGTGACAGGTTTGTCGCGTTCGCCTTCGCGTCCGCGGACGCGTTTCTCGAACTCGATGAGGAATTCAACGTCGACTATGCCGTGGGAGCTGTTCAATGGCTTTCCGGCACGTCTCATGATCTGATTATCGGCAAGCCTCTGATTGAATTCGTCTATCAGGCGGATCGGCCGATGGTACGTGCAGCTCTGGGCGGCGTGAAACGGCAGGGACGGTTTGGCCCCATCAACGTTTGCTTCTCTCGCGGCGACGAGACGCCGATCAAGACAGCGATGTTTGGTTCATACCTGCCCACTCATGAGGGTCGGATTTATCTCGCGTTGAGCGCCCAGCGTATGGCGGCCGGCGCCACCGCGGACGATTCCGCAATCGACGAAGAAACGGGATTGCTGACCAAGGAATCCTTCTCCGACATGGCTGCGGAAGCCTTGAAAGCCGGCAAGGAGCAGGGCCGAGACTACAACATGACGCTTCTCGACCTGGATGGTCTAGAGAAGGTAAAGGCCAAGCTGGGTGACGAAGAAGCTGAGGATTTCATCGCCGCGGTTACTGCCGAGCTGCAAGCCAACTCCGTTAACGGATCTTCGGCCGGCCATCTGAACGGAGATAAGTTTGGTCTGGTCCACGATGCCGACGTCAACATCGAGGCACTGGAAGCAACGATCGCGGAACGCGCCAAGGAAGCAGACCCCGATGGCGCAGGTGTAAGCGTCGGCGTCGCCACTGTCGATCTGGAATCTGCCGGTCTCTCCGAGGCGGATGACGCCAAGGCGCTTCTGTATACCGTCAACAAGTTCTCGGAATCGCGCGGCGACTTCACGGTCACCGAGCTTAGCGAGGGCTACAAGCTGATGATGAACGAGACGAAAGGAAAAATTCGCGCGTTCAAGGAGACCATCCGACTAGGCGCCTTCGACATCATGTTTCAGCCGATCGTCGAGCTGTCCACGCGCTTCGTGCACCACTACGAAGCGTTGTCACGACTGAGAGCGGGGGGTCCGGAGTCGTCACCCTACCAATTCATCACGTTTGCTGAGGAGGTGGGCATCATTGGTGAGTTCGATATCGCGGTGGTCAACAAGGTGATTCAGAAAATCACCAAGGCGCGCGAACGCGGTGACATCATCAGTATCGCCGTGAACCTTTCGGGTCGTTCCCTCGAAAGCCCGCAGGTCGTTGACGAACTGCACAAGCTGTTGAAGACCTGTCGGGCCATCCGAGAGGATTTGCTGTTCGAGGTCACGGAGTCGGCGAAGATCACGGACTTGGAATCCACCAACAACATCCTGCAGAGCCTGCGCAATCTGGGTCACCATGTCTGCCTCGACGATTTTGGGGCCGGAGCTGCCGCCTATCAGTATCTGCGTGCTCTGGAAGTCGACTACGTCAAGATCGATGGTGTCTATGTCCGTGAGGCGCTGACCACAAAGAACGGCAAAGCATTCCTTCGCTCCATGGCGACGCTCTGTCGCGATATCGAGGTGCAGACGGTTGCCGAGATGATCGAGGAAGAGGAAGAAGCCGAATTTCTGCGTGAAGCCGATGTCCACTACGGACAGGGATACCTGTTCGGCAAGCCGGGTGCGGGAATATCCGCCACCCAACATCGGCAGGCCACCGGATCATCTCCGTGTCGCGTGTGAGTCCCGCGTCAACGGTTGCGAAATGAGAAAAAAGTTACTGTAAAGTCGAGACCGACCGCGACAAGATTTGCCCGATCATGGCTAAGTCCACATTGCCATTGGTGCGAACGACATTCGATTTCCTCAGGGGATCAAAGGGTGACGACGGCATTCCTGACCTGTTGAGCATATCC
>DEBC01000169.1:4450-18487 GCA_002348365.1 Alphaproteobacteria bacterium UBA2966
GGTCTGAGCGCCGTTGCCCGCCGCGCAAGAGTCGATGTGTCGATCTCCGATGCCATTGTTCGCGCCAACGATATCCCGGCGGTCGCGGCGCTGCTGGCAAACAAGAATGCGCAGATCCGTGAAGAAACACTGGATCAGGTCATCGAGAAAGCTGAAGAGATCGGAGAACCCGGCGAGCCCATGCACGAACCACTGGCTTGCCGCTCGGGATTGTCAAAACGCGCACTCCGTCGGATAGCCGGATTCGTTGCATCGTCCGTGCTGCATATTCTGCAAGAACGCCACGACCTTGACGAGGAGACGGCCAAGGAGATTACGGACAAGGACAAGGATCGTATGGAGGATGACGAGCGCAACAAGGAGACCAACGAGGCCCTGGAACGCGCCAAGAAGCTTCACGAAAAGGACATGATCAACGACAAGGGATTGGCCAAGGCCATCGCGGCCGAGGACCGCGAAATGGTCACGCATGCGTTGGCCTTGCAGACAATGATGCCCTTGGATGTCGTCAAACGAATCATGGCATCGGGTAACGGCAAGAGCATTACCGCACTCAACTGGAAAGCGGGATTGTGCATGCGCACGGTAGTAAAGTTGCAGCGTCAGATTTGCGCCGTCTCACAAAAGAATCTGCTGCTGGCACGCGATGGCATCGGCTATCCGATGACCGAAGGCGAGATGAGTTGGTATCTCGACTTCTTTGACGATTAACGCAATCTACTTCTTGTCAATTTTGGTTCCGATGCCTTGCTCGGTGAATATTTCGAGCAGCAAGGTGTGCGGCACCCGACCGTCGAGAATGTGAGCGGCACCGCAGCCTGATTTGAGCGCGGACAGGCAGGTTTCCACCTTTGGGATCATGCCGCCCGAAACAGTCTTTCCCGACACGAGGCGTCGCGCCTGCGTCGGCGTCAACTCACTGATCATTTCGCCCTTCTTGTCGAGAACACCGGGAACGTCGGTAAGCATGATCAGTTTGCTCGCCCCCAAGGCACCCGCAATGGCGCCGGCGGCAGTATCTGCGTTGATGTTGTATGTCTCTCCCCTGCGCCCCGAAGCGATGGGCGCGATCACGGGAATCACCGAACTCTCCGCGAGAGACTCGAGAACCGTACCGTTGATCTTCGTCGGTTCACCGACGAATCCAAGATCGAGTACGCGTTCGATATTGGAGTCCGGGTCTCGCGAACGGCGTTTGAGGCGCTTGGCCGTAATCAGACGGCCGTCCTTTCCGGACAATCCGACGGCCGTCCCGCCGGCATCGTTGATCGCCGCCACGATCTGTTTGTTGATCGCACCCGAAAGGACCATCTCCACGATCTCGACGGTCGCACTGTCGGTCACCCGCAACCCATCGACGAAGGAGCTCTTGATCTTGAGCCGATCGAGCATGGCGCCGATCTGGGGCCCGCCACCATGAACCACGACTGGATTGATGCCCACCTGCTTGAGAAGGACGATGTCCGATGCGAAAGCGCCCTGCAGGGCGTCGTCACCCATTGCAGCGCCTCCGTATTTGATAACGAAGGTCTGACCGGAAAACCGATGCATGTATGGAAGCGCTTCGGTCAGTGTCCGAGCGGTTTCCAGATCATATGACGGGCTGTCTTGACGCTTTGAGCTCATGGGCCGCGGGTTATAGAGCAATCATGGCTGGTCCACCAGCGTCGCGATAGCGGCACGCAACTCGGGGATGCCGTCACCGCGAGCGGCGCTGGTGAAGAGGAGGCTGGGATGAGCGGCGGCATGCGTCTCCAAGGTCGCGAGTGTGGCTGCCCGTACGGTCGGGCATGAATTGGGCTTCAGCTTATCCGATTTTGTCATGACGGCCTGATAGGAAACCGCTGCGGTATCCAGCAGGTCCATGATCGGCTCGTCGGCCGGCTTCAAACCATGACGCGAGTCGATCAACAGGATCGTCCGCATCAATGTGGGTCTGCCGCTGAGATACGCATTGACCAGCTCGTTCCAAGCGCGGGCTTCGCTTTTTGAGGCCTTGGCATATCCATATCCGGGGAGATCCACGAGCATCAGACGCTCGCCAAGGAGAAAGAAGTTGATCTGCCGTGTTCTTCCGGGCGCTGAAGAAGTTCGCGCGAGAGTCTTGCGGTTCGTCAGGGCATTGATGAGGCTAGATTTTCCGACATTCGACCGGCCGGCAAAAGCGACTTCGGGCAGACCGGTTTCGGGCAACTGTCGCAAATCGGCCACTCCCGCGATGAATTCGCAGGGTCCGGCGAACAACAGACGACCATGCTCCAGCGCTTCCGCCTCGCGCCAGGCATCCTCGGGCGGAACGTCAACCGCCGACGTCATGTCGTTACGTAGGTTTCGCCGGTTGAATCGATTGCTTCGTGATGCCGGCGCGCTTGTAAATCATCCATTGCTGCGCCATCGACAGGACGTTGTTCCATGTCCAGTAGATCACGAGACCGGCGGGGAACTGTGCCAGCACGAAGGTAAACACGATGGGCAACGCCAGGAAGATCTTGGCCTGCATCGGATCAACCGGCTGTGGATTGATCTTCTGCTGCATGAACATCGAAATACCCATCAGCAGCGGCCAGATTCCGATCTGAAGGAAAAGAGGCGGATCCCATGGAATCAGTCCGAACAGATTGAAGATGGTGGTCGGGTCAGCCGCGGACAGGTCCTGAATCCAGCCGTAGAAGGGCGCGTGACGCATCTCGATCGTCACGAAAAGCACCTTATAGAGCGCGAAGAATACGGGGATTTGCAGGGCAATCGGGAGACACCCGGCCATGGGATTCACTTTTTCGCGCTTGTAGAGCTCCATCATCGATTGATGAAGTTTTTGTCGGTCATCCGCGAACTGTTCGCGCATCTTCGTCATTTCGGGCTGCAGCCGGCGCATGGCATGCATGGCACGGAAGGATTTGCTGGCGAGCGGATAAAACAGGATTCGGATCAAAACCGTGAAAACCAGGATGGCCAATCCAAAGTTTTCCAGTCCTCGGTTGAGGTAGTCGATGATGAAGAAGATCGGCTTCGTCAGGAAGTAGAACCAGCCAAAATCCACCGCGAGATCAAACCGCGGGATGTTATGTGATTCGGTGTACCGATCGAGGAGATGAACTTCCTTCGCCCCGGCAAACATCTGGTTCGTGACAGCCACAGCTCCGCCAGCCGGAATGACGCGGGCCCCGCCGAGGAAATCCACCTGATATCGATCCCCTTCATCCACCGCGATATGATTGAAACTCGTCTCGATAGCCTCTGACTGGTCAGGAATCATGGCCGTGAGCCAGTACTTGTCCGTAACCCCAAGCCAGCCACCCGTACTCTGAATCGTCTGCCGACCATCATCCTGAAGATCGTCGTAGTCGATTTCCTTCAGTTCATCATTCAGCACCCCGATCGGCCCTTCATGGAGGATGAAAAAGCCGAGAGTGTCCGGTGGATTCGATCGGGAGATAAGACCATACGGGTGCAGGGTCACCGGGGAGGTGCTGGTATTGGACACGCGCTGTGTGACGGAGAGCAGATAGTTCTCGTCCACGGAAATGGTCCGCTGAAAGAGAAGTCCCTGGCCGTTGTCCCACTCGAGCGTAATGGGGGCTCCTGGTACGAGCACGTCTCCGTTGGCTTGCCACAGCGTTGCTGAATCCGGAACCGGCATGCTTGTGCCAGCGCCGACGGCCCAGCCGAACTCCGCGTAATAGGAGAATGGCGAACCCGCAGCGGAAAGCAGGACGATGTTCTCGCTGTCCTCCTCGAGTGAACTTCGATAATCGTCGAGAATCAGGTCGTCGAACCGGGCGCCCCTCAATCTCAACGAACCATGGATGCGTTCGGCTTCGATCCTGAGGCGGGGAGAATCGTCCTGGGCCAATGCCGCTTCGGGGGTAATGGGCGCCGTTGCGTTTTGGCCTGGTGTCGTTGGCGCTGTGCCACTGACGGAACCGGCGGGCGCTTGCGGGGCCGTGGACTGCGAATCCTGAACAGCCTGGTCTGTCGCTGTCTGCGGCGGCGGCACGAGATCGTCGACCGGCGGACGCCGGTACATGAAATCCCACATCATCAAAATGACGACAGACAGGACCACTGCCAGAATAAGGTTCTTTTGATCCGACATTTAGGCCCGGTGCTCTTTGTTGATTGACGATGGGCCTGGGGCACCGCCGTCCGGTACGGGATCGTATCCGGAACCACCCCAGGGATGACAGCGTAATACCCGCCGAACAGTCAGATAGGTCCCACGGAATGCACCGAATCGGTGCAAGGCATCGAGAGCGTACTCCGAGCAGGTAGGCGCGAACCGGCAACTTGGAGTGAGAAATGGCGAGATTCCCCAACGGTATGCGCGGACCAGTCCGGTCAAGATCATCAGCACAGGGTTAAAGGGTTCGTCACGCATATCCGTCCCCTACTGAGCGCCTTGAGACGCTCTACTGGATGCGTGAATGTCAGCCAGTGCGGCCCGCAATTCAGAGACAAGTTTGGCGTACGGGCGCTGCGACGTCGAACGGCGTCCGATAAGTACATAATCGAACCCAAGCTGGCCGTGCGTACCAAGCGCGTCCAGTGCGGCGGCCCGAAGACGCCGCTTGGCCCTATTGCGAACCACGGCCTTTCCTATCTTCCGGGTCACGGTATATCCGACACGCATGGCTGCACTTTCCTGATGCGCGATAACATCACCTGGCGTTTGGTTGGCCTGCAACACGAATCCGGGCGTCACCTTCTTGCGCCCGCTTGCCGCAATTCTAAGGAAATCCGCCCGGTGTTTCAGCCGCGTGACGCCGGCTGTCATCGTTCTTAAGCGGACAGGCGCTTACGTCGCCTGGCGCGCCGACGTGCAAGAACGGCGCGGCCGCCGACCGATGACATGCGCTTGCGGAATCCATGACGCCGCTTACGCACAAGATTGCTCGGCTGAAAGGTGCGCTTCACTCGACTAGCTCCGTGGGTTGACGCCTTTTCGGGGCGGTCCAGAACGTCGGCGCTGTATACGGTTTCGTCCTGTCCAAGTCAATTGGGGGTGACAACCATTTAGGTGCGGCAATCTCAATTTTGCTGACCCCGAGTGGTTGATCACAAGAATTTTGGGTGCCTGCGGCCGGTACAAGCGTATCTCTTTGACCGTCGCAGGCCGACACACGATCCGCACCTGCCATTAGGGTCTGGCGGACAGCACGGCGGTTCCGTAGCTTTAGCCGACGCACGGGCCCGTTCATAGTGCGCAAGAATAACGCATCGAGTCACTCGAGGAGCAAAGATGGCACAGCCACTCAACACTGATATCTGCGTGATCGGCGGCGGATCCGGCGGCCTCTCCGTCGCCGCGGCGGCAAGTCAGATGGGTGCCAAAACCATTCTCATCGAGAAAGGGAAGATGGGCGGAGACTGTCTGAACTACGGATGCGTTCCTTCAAAGTCACTGATATCGGCGGGCAAAGTGGCAGCGACCATACGAAGGGCCGGACAGTTTGGCATCGAGGCCCAGGAGCCTGCCGTGAACTTTTCACAGGTGCACGATCATGTTCACGACGTCATTGCGTCCATAGCGCCTCTGGACTCCGTCGAAAGGTTCACCGCCCTCGGCGTGGACGTCCACCAGGCGTCCGCAAAATTCGTGTCGCCGCAGGAAGTTGATGCCGGAGGGACCCGAATCACGGCGAAGCGGTTCGTCATCGCCACGGGCTCCGCTCCAGCAGTTCCGCCGATACCCGGTCTCCAGGAAACCCCATTCTGGACGAACGACACCGTGTTCGATAATCGCGAGAAGCCTGATCACCTGATCGTCATCGGAGGTGGACCGATCGGTCTGGAGCTCGCCCAGGCATTCCGCAACCTGGGCTCTGAAGTCAGCGTTGTGGAAATGCTCGAACCGCTCGCCAAGGAGGATCCGGAGCTGGTGGGTGTCGTAACGGCATCGCTGCGTCGATCAGGCGCCGCTATCCACGCGTTGAGCAAAGTGGTTGGCGTTCGCAACCACAGCGGCGAGATTGTGGTCGAGATCGAGCGCGATGGGCACAGCCAGGAAGTGAGAGGAACACACCTCATCGTCGCGGCCGGCCGAATCCCCAATATTTCGGAGCTCGGACTGGATGAGGCCGGTATCCGGTATTCGCGCCAGGGAATCGAAGTCGATCGCTCGTTGCGGACCACGAATCGCCGGGTCTACGCCATTGGTGACGTTGCCGGCGGACTCCAGTTCACCCATGTTGCCAACTACCACGCCGGAATTGTCATCAGAAACGCACTGTTCCGGCTGCCGGCGAAGGTCGACTACGCTGCCATACCAAGGACGACGTATACGGATCCGGAGCTGGCCCAGGTCGGTCTGAGTGAGGAAGAGGCTCGAGAGCGTCATGGTGAAATACGTGTGTTGCGCTGGCCTTTATCCGAGAACGACAGGGCACACACCGAGAGACACTGCGATGGCCTCGTCAAGGCCATCACCACAAAACGCGGCCGGGTGCTGGGTGCAGGCATTGTGGCTCCGGGTGCGGGTGACCTGATCCAGCCTTGGGTGCTCGCGATATCAAAGCAGCTCAAAATCGGTGCTCTCGCAGGAATGGTGGTTACCTATCCGACCTTATCGGAGATCAGCAAACGAGCAGCCGGGAGCTACTACGTCCCGTCCCTGTTCGGCAAGAAAACGCGTCGGCTGGTGCGGTTTCTGATGCGATTTACGACCTGAACTGAAACCCCGATTGCCTTGACGGCAAGTCCCGACTGGACGGTCACGTTTGCGTGATTGCAAGTGATTCGACACTCCCGGCGACTGCAGTCATTGTCATCAGCATCGCGCCACCAACGATGTGGCGACGGGCGGCGGCTGAAGCGGGCCTGAGAGTCTGGGATCAACTCCGGGCGACATTTTTCGACTCTGACCGTAATCGGGAGGTACGTTACCTATTTTCAAGGAACTTGTTTCGGCGGCAGCGATTGCCGTGATGGTATCGACCGCACTGGCGCCCGCCACCGTTGCGGCATGTGGCGCAGCGAAGGCTTGCAATCCCTGCGCAGCCAAGAAGAAATAAACAGCTTCACCAACTGGCAGCGTTTCGCACGCTGGATTGATTTGGTTAACGGACGGCGGAAGAGAAATCTTCCGCCGTTTCCACATTTGGTAGACCTCTTTGAACAACATGCAAAAGGTTGCGGTGGTGCCGATTGGTCCTACATGATCGCCGCCGGCCGAGCTTTGAATTCGGGTATGGGATTACTCGACCGGATTGATCCGGCGGAACGTTGAAGACATGACGGATACACCGCTGACCCAGCCACCGATGGTGAGCAGCCTGTCTGCACGGCTGTTGTTGCTCACGATTGCCTTTGTGATGCTTGCCGAGATCCTGATCTTCGTCCCGTCGATCTCGAGATTCCGGGCCGTGTATCTGGAGGAGCGTCTGGCGGCTGCGGAACTTGCATCGCTGGCCCTCGAGGCAACCCCGGACAGATTGGTCAGTGAAGATCTGGCGATGGAGTTGCTGGCTCACGCCCAGGCGCGAACCGTAATCATAAAAGGACTTACCATACGACGACTGGTTCTTGCCGACGATATGCCGAAGGACGTGGACGCGATGTACTACATCAGCGACGCCATGCCCCATAACCTTATTCGGGACGCGTTTGACACACTTCGGCCGCGCCCCGATCGCACGATCCACGTGGTGGGCCGATCGCGGCAGAACCCGGACCTGGTCATCGAAGTCGTTCTGGACGAGGCGCCACTCGTCGCCGCGATGTATGACTACTCTTGGCGCATCATGAGTCTGTCGGTCGTCATATCGTTGATTACGGCGGGACTCGTTTACGTCGCGCTGCAGTGGCTTATGGTCCGGCCCATGCGGCGAATTACCCGGAGCATGGTGGAATTTCACTAACATCCGGAGGATCCCAATAGCACGATCGTGCCTTCGGCGCGGGGAGACGAAATTGGCCTTGCCCAGAGGGAGCTGGCTCTCATGCAAGTCGATCTTCGCGCCTCGCTCCAACAGAAGGATCGATTGGCCACACTGGGGACCGCCGTCAGCAAGATCAGCCACGATCTACGGAATATTCTGGCGACGGCGCAGCTCATATCGGATCGGACTGCCAACAGCACGGATCCTGACGTTCGGCGCATGACGCCAACATTGGTTCGCGCCATCGATCGGGCTGTCGACCTCTGCAGCAACACTCTCAGTTTCGTCGGTCACGCTGACGGCAAAATCCATCGTCGTGAGTTCGATCTTCGCGACCTGGTGGAGGACGTCGGCCTCTCGATGGGACTGCCTGACGACGGCCCCGTCACCTGGTCAAACGAGGTCGGCGACCCCTTCGTATTGTCGGCGGATCGCGAGCAGGTTTTCCGCGCGCTCCTGAATATCGGACGCAACGCCGTTCAAGCTATTCAGGCCCGAGAGAACGACGCGAAGGGTGACGTCAGAATCACTGCAATTCGCGTGAATGAGATGATTTCGGTGGATGTGATAGATAATGGGCCCGGTTTGCCGGACGGTTTGCGGGACAATCTTTTTCAGGCATTCGTTAAATCGGAATGCAAGGGAAGCACCGGTCTCGGATTGGTCATCGCACGCGATATCGCACGGGCCCATGGTGGAGATGTTAGACTGATGGAAACTGGTTCGGAGGGAACGCGCTTTCGTGTGGATCTTGCAGAATCCTAGTCGGGCAAACAATTCGCCGAGTCCCATGCCTTCGCGAGAGGATCATGTCACCATTTGAGACCTGGCAGGGAGGGGCCACGGCTGCCGCCCTTCGAGGGGCGTTGGTGGTGGGTGCGCTCTTGACGCTGACGGGATGCGGGGCGGCCATAGTGGCGGCCCTGGACAATGCGATGTCAGGGGCGACGAAAAGTGATTGCGCGATCTCGCGGGTTCTGCGAGCAGAGCTCTTGTGCAAGGCGGAGGGTCCGCCGCCACCGGAAGAGAATGTGTATTGTTATCGGACGCTCGGAATCATCAATTGTTACCGGAACGAGGACCCCTACGGCACTGAGGGCTCACGAAGGCCTGCCGGACAAGCGGCCTCCGGGGGTTGAGCGTCTGAGCTGGAATCCCACGCAGTATTTGAAGTTCGGTGATCTACGCCTGCGGCCGGCCATTGATCTTTTGTCGCGCGTGTCGATCGAGTCCCCGAAACACATCATCGATCTTGGTTGTGGTACAGGGATGGTTTCTGCAGTGCTGCGCGAGCGGTGGCCTGACGCGCGAATTGTCGGTGTGGACGGTTCACCGGAGATGCTGGCGAAGGCGCGCGAGCAGATTTCGGGCGTTGAATGGATTGAAGCAGATGTGGAGAGCTGGGCGCCTGACGAACCACCTGATCTCATTGTCTCCAATGCGGTTCTTCATTGGCTCGACCGGCACGATGAGTTAATTCCGCGGCTGTTGAGTACCCTCCGAGCGGGTGGGGTGCTGGCGATCCAGATGCCCAAGAATTTCGCGGCGCCATCACACACGTGCATCACGCATGCGGTCAATTCGGGGCCCTGGCGGGAATTGCTCGAGCCGCTGACAAGGCCTGATCCTGTCGCTTCCCCTGCCCAATACCATGCTCTGCTGAGTTCATCGGCTGTGGCCGTCGATGTCTGGGAGATCGAGTATTACCAGGCCCTGGAGGGAAACTCTCCCGTTGTCGAGTGGACGTCAGGAACGATACTGCGACCGCTACTGAATGCCCTCCAGGACACCGAACGGACCGAATTTCTGAGGATCTACGAGCGTTGCATTGAAGGAGCGTATCCACAGGGTCCGGGCGGCACGACCTTATTCCCGTTTAGGCGGCTATTTTTGGTCGCCCAAGTCTAGAATGGCTTAGAAGTCATTTATCAACCGGGTGGACAGCACGTGTACCAGCCAGGACCACTAAATCTTATAACCGACGTCGCGGGCCTTCGCGTTGGCAACGCGGAAGACGTGGCGGCGCGAACCGGCGTCACAGTTGTTCTGCCCGAGAATTCCATGACTGCCTCGGTCGACGTCCGCGGAGGCGCGCCGGGGACACGCGAAACGGATGCGCTCGATCCGACATGCCTCGTGGAACAGGCAGACGCCATTGTCCTCTCGGGCGGTTCGGCGTTTGGGCTCGACTCGGCATCGGGAGTCATGACGTGGTTGCACGGGCGTGGCCGCGGCTTTGCCGTCGGCGGTGCACGTGTCCCGATCGTTCCGTGTGCCATTCTTTTTGACCTTCTCAACGGAGGCGAAAAGGATTGGGGCTCTACGTCGCCGTATCGGGAACTTGCGCTCCAGGCCTGCGACAATGCAGCAGGCGAGTTTCCCTTGGGCAATATCGGTGCAGGATTGGGTGCATCAGCGGCGGATCTCAAAGGCGGGTTAGGCAGTGCCTCATCCGTGTCCACGGATGGCCTGCAGGTTGGGGCCCTGGTGGCAGCCAACCCGTTCGGCTCGACCGTCATGCCGGGAAGCGACGCGTTCTGGGCCTGGCCGCTGGAAAACGGAAACGAATTTGGCGGCGCCCGCCCGGGTCGGTTGAACCTTGCACAGGACTTCGAGTTCCCATCAGAGCCCGGTGTCGGCGCCAATACGACAATTTGCGTGGTCGCCACTAATGCCTCCCTGAGTGTTGCTCAGTTGGAGCGGCTTGCCATCATGGCCCACGACGGCATCGCCCGGGCGATTCGGCCCGCTCACACCCCTTTCGATGGAGACACGGTGTTCGCGGTTTCGACCGGGGCGGGTGAACATTGCACACCAGCCCGGCTCGCCGAGGCTGGTATGATGGCCGGCGATTGTTTGGCGCGCGCTATTGCCCGGGGCGTTTATGAGGCAGAAACTCTTGGCAGTACTCAAAGTTATCGATCACGCCACGGCTCAAAAATCGGGGCCGATTGAAGGGAGGTTGTAATGACCCGCATTCTGGCAAGCCTTGCCGTCATCATCTGCATGACCGTTTCCCAGGTTGCCCTGGCGGCAAAAGACAGTGTGGTCGTGGGTATGCGCCTCGAGCCACCCGGTCTGGATCCAACGATGGGCGCGGCTGCGGCCATCAGCCAGATCACCCTCTACAACATCTTCGAAGGTCTCACCCGTATCGATGAGCGGGGCGAAGTGGGACCCGGATTGGCAACCAGTTGGACGGTATCTGACGACCTCAAGTCGTTCACGTTCAATCTTCGGAAAAACGTCAAGTTTGCCGATGGTACAGACTTCGATTCGGGGGACGTCAAGTTCACCTTTGAACGGAATGCAGGTGAGAAGAGCACAAACAAGCGAAAGGGCCGGTTCGAGAACATGGCCAGCATCGATACGCCGGAACCACACACCGTCGTCATCACGCTGAAAGAGGCCAATCCGTTGCTGTTGTTCAACCTTGGTGAGAGCACCGGTGTGATCGTGGCACCCGAGTCCGCTGAGTCGAACGCAACCAATCCCGTAGGGACGGGTCCCTTCAAGTTCGTGAAATGGACCAAAGGGGATTCAGTGGTTCTGGAGAAAAACGCCAGTTACAGGGCCCCTGATGCCATCAGATTGAACAGGGTTACCTTTAAGTTTGTCGGGGACGCGAATGCGCAAGTCGCGGCCATGATGGCGGGTGACGTCGATGTGTTTCCCCGTATTGGTGCACTGGAGACCCTTCAGCAGTTTGAGAACGATTCGAGGTTCCAGGTTCTACAGGGGACGACAGAGGGAGAAACGGTTCTATCGACCAACAACAAGCGTAAACCCTTGAACGATGCGCGTGTCCGCTGCGCAATCGCACATGCCCTCAATCGGCAGGAGATCATCGACGGTTCCGAGTTCGGATATGCGACGCCCATCGGAAGTCACTTTCCGCCGCATCATCCCGCCTATGTCGATCTCACGGATCTACGAGGTCATGACCTCGACAAGGCCCGAGCACTTTTGGAGGAGGCAGGGTATGGAGGCGGTCTCGAGCTGACCCTTCAGCTGCCGCCGCCTGAGTATGCGCGTCGCAGCGGCGAAATCATCGCGGCGCAGCTGGCAAAGGTTGGCATCAAGGTCGCGATTGAGAACGTGCAGTGGGCGCGCTGGCTGGACGTGGTCTACAAGCAGAAGAACTACGATCTCAGTATCGTCAGCCACGTGGAGCCCAACGACATCAACATCTACGCCAATCCTGAGTATTACTTCCAGTACGATGATCAAGGGTTCCGCGACATCATTGCGAAAGCGGATACGGCGCTCGACAGCGGCGAGCGTTACGCATACTTGCGGGATGCACAGCGAAAGCTGGCAGAGGACTGCGTGAACGGATTCCTGTTCCAGCTGGCCAAAGCCGGTGTCGCACGCCGCGAACTGAAAGGCTTGTGGCAAAACTGGCCCATGTTCGTAAATGACATGGCTGCAGTCTACTGGGAGGATTGATCAAGAGCCGCCGATCAATCAACCATCATTTCACGGATGTAGAAGAGCTTTCTGCACAAGCTTCGAATCTCGAATTCGGGATGACAGGATGTTCGGGAGGGGCCGAAGCGTTCCGGCCCTGCCGTCATCACTGCACGTAGATATGGACTTCGTTGGTCGCGGCTTCTGCGCTGGTCGTTGACGACAGATTCACCCGATTGGCGGGGAGCCCCATCTCGGTCAGCGTTCGCAACACATCGTCTGCGTGACGTTTTGCCTTTGAGGCATTCAGGGCGTTGTCGGCAGGCGTACCCTGCGAGGGTGTCACCGCGACCAGCTCGAATGCGGCTTGGGGGCGCCTTTCAAGGGCGCGAGAAACCGCATTGTATAGAGCCTGTTGGTAGGGGACATCCGCCCGGTCGAATCGGATCACGACAAGGGGGCGTCGATTGGTCGCCGCGAAGCCGCCGCTTCCGCTCGCTGGTGCCGCACTGGTGAGTGGGGCAGCAGAGAGATAAGCACGGCTGGTCAGACTCTGACCGTAGTATTCGCCGTTCTTTATTGCGAGCGAGATGGCCGTCAGGCTTCGCCGCTCGTTGCCCACATAAGCAGTTTGTCTGCTGATGTCCTCACTCAACTCGTTGAGCAGTCGATCAATTAGCACCAGCGTCCTGTTTGTCTCGTCTTCGAGGATGGCGAGCTGACGGTGGTCTTCGTCGATGGCTCCCTGAAGCCCGTAGGTGGCGCGCGTCGTTTCCAACAAGTACGACACCATCGCTGAATCGGCGGCAACAGAATTGGCCAGGCTGTTCATTGCAGCGATATCCAAACCAATTCGGTCGAGTTCCGATTGAGCGGTATTCCACTGGCTCACCAGCACGGGATTTCCGGGCGTGGTGCCGAGCTGCAAGCGCGCATTCACCGCCGCGACCGTACCGTGGTAGCGCTGAGCGTTCTGTGTGGTGGCGCGGCGAATCTCCTGGAGGTTGTCGTTTCGTTGGCGGACGTTCGTCTGAAGTATTCCCAGCTCGCTGCGAAGCTGGCTGACTTTTTGGCCCACAAAGGTGCCAGTCGGCTGGGCCGCGGTCACCGGTGGCGGTACAAACCGTGTTGTGCCGAGTAACGGAGGCGACGCCGAAGCCCCGGTGCCGAGCGTCGGCGCCGCCATCGCACGGTCACCGGATTGAGGCGCTTGGGCCGCTTCGCTCTGCGCTGCTTGCGAAGGATCTTCGCCGGTCAGCGACGGCCATAATGCGTCTGTCGCGAACGAACAGCTTGAAAGGAGCAATGCCGCGCCTAATGCTGCGACATGCGATCTATTTAATGCCATGCCTGCGAATACCACTTGCTTTGATTTCGTGTCGGCTTAACCGCAGCAGGAAGCCGTCTTTTTTAGCAGCAGGAAGCCGTCTTATTTAAAAGGCAAACACAAACGGGCTGAGAACCCTTAGGCCAGCCTCCCGTCGGCGCTGATCTTAACTAATGGTCAGAATCGCCACAAGCGCGTTTTCTTCAACCTTTGTAAGCCGTTATCAGAGGTTCACGAATCAGCACCCCAATTTCTACCTCTTGCCGCGGTTAAACGATTTATCTAGTGTCGCGTCACTTTTCCTGAGGCCGTCGCCTTTTCAGGAAAACAAAGCGCCCGTAGCTCAGTTGGATCAGAGCACCAGACTACGAATCTGGGGGTCGGGGGTTCGAGTCCTCCCGGGCGCGCCACTTTTCAATTCGA
>DEBC01000037.1 GCA_002348365.1 Alphaproteobacteria bacterium UBA2966
CGACTGCCACATGGCCGCAATCTGGCCGGGATCGGTGACGTCACATGGAAACGCCTCGACCTTCACCTTATTCCCACCGGCCTTAGACAGCACCTCCTGTCGACCTGCATCCAGGTTGTCGACCGAGCGTGACACCATCGCGACATTCGCGCCCGATTCCGCAAACTTCCCGGCCATCGCCAAGCCTAGCCCCTCGCTCGCGCCACTGATCAGCGCTGTGCGCCCATCCAGACGTACATCCATGACTTTCTCCTGCTCTGCTTCCCGGATGATTGTACGCACTCTCACACGCTTTGACAGACCCCGGCTCTAATGTGCAATCTCAACCACAAACAAGGACATATCCATGAGCACAAACCTGCGCAGTCATTCGTCCCACTGGGGCGCTTTCACGGCCGAGGTCGATGATGGACGGATCGTTGGCGTCCGCCCCTTCCAGAAGGATCCGGATCCCTCTCCCCTGATCGAGTCCATACCCGATGCGGTCTATGACGAAAGTCGGGTCGCACGACCGATGATCCGCCAGAGCTGGCTCGATCATGGTCCCGGCGGCAAACGCAAGCAGCGCGGAGCCGAACCTTTTATCGCCGTGCCCTGGGATGAGGCTCTAGACATGGTCGCAGCGGAAATCGACCGCGTGCGCAATACGTATGGCAACAGCGCCATCTTCGGCGGTTCCTACGGATGGTCGAGCGCCGGCCGCTTTCATCATGCCAAGACGCAATTGCACCGCTATCTGAATACCATCGGCGGCTTCACTGCGCAGAAGCACACCTACTCGATTGCCGCGGGCTACGCGATCCTGCCGCATATCCTTGGTTCCGCGCGCGCCGCGATGACCGACTACACGAGCTGGGACTCAATCGCGGCGAACACCGAACTCATGGTCGCGTTCGGCGGCGTACCACTTAAGAACATGCAGGTGCTCTCGGGCGGACCGGCGGAGCATGTCTCGGCACCGTCGCTTCAGGCCGCCGTCGCGGCAGGTGTTGATATCGTGAATATCTCTCCCATTCGCAATGACGTGGCTGAGCATCTGGGCGCCGAATGGTTGCCCCTGCGTCCAAACAGCGACGTAGCACTAATGCTCGCGCTGGCCCATACCCTCGAAACGGAGGGACTGGCGGACATGGACTTCCTCGCACGCTACTGCGTTGGATATGAACGCTTTCGCGCCTACCTAATCGGGGCGAATGGCGGAACCGCGCGGGACGCAGACTGGGCTGCCCCAATCTGCGACATCGAACCGGACACGATTCGCTCCCTCGCTCGGCGGATGGCGAAGAAACGAACCTTCATCAACACCAACTGGTCGCTGCAGCGTGGCGAGTATGGCGAACAGCCATTCTGGATGACGGTTACGCTGGCCGCGATGCTTGGAGGAATCGGGCTTCCTGGCCGAGGATTCGGATTCGGATACGGCAGCATGGGGAATACCGGTAACCCACGCCGAGAGGCCCCAACACCGTCCCTGTCCACTGGTACGAATCCCTGCGAAGAGTGGATTCCGGTGGCACGAATTTCCGACATGCTGTTACATCCCGGAAAAGCTTATGAGTTTGATGGTCAGGAGCGCATCTATCCCGAAATACGCCTGATTTACTGGTGCGGCGGCAATCCGTTCCATCACCATCAGGATCTGAACCGCCTCGTTCGCGCTTGGCGATGCCCGGAAACGATCATCGTGAATGATCCATGGTGGACGGCGACCGCAAAATTTTCGGACATCGTCTTACCCTCCACCACGACGCTTGAGCGCAACGACATCGGCGCGACCTCGAAGGATCGCTTCATCATAGCAATGGACCGGGCCATCGCGCCGGTCGGAGAGGCACGAAATGACTTCGATATCTTCCGCGCCCTGGCAAGGCGCGCGGGGACCGAGGAAGCCTTCACCGAGGGGCGCGAGGAGAATACGTGGCTGCGCTACCTTTATGATCGCGCCCGCCAACAGGCGGCTGAGGTCGACCTGATCCTGCCGAGCTACGACGAGTTCTGGGAGACCGGCTACGCCGAAACACCGCGGTCGGATCGCCCGATGGTACTTCTCGAGGCTTTCCGCACCGACCCGGAGACGGCAGCACTATCCTCACCGTCGGGCAAGATAGAAATCTTCTCCGAGGTTGTCGACGGCTTCGGCTATGATGATTGCCCGGGCCATCCGACTTGGATCGAACCCAACGAGTGGCTCGGCGGCAAGACAGCGCGCACCTATCCCCTGCACATGATCTCGAACCAACCAAAGACACGCCTGCATGGGCAGATGGACAACGGACGGGTCAGCCGGGACAGCAAGATCCGGGATCGCGAACCTGTCTGGATGCACCCCGACGACGCGGCTGCACGCGGCATTTATAACGGCGATGCCGTTCGCATCTTCAACGCACGTGGTGCGGCGTTGGCCGGGGTTTACGTGACGGAGGATGTGCGGCCTGGCGTCGTTCAGTTCGCAACCGGCGCTTGGTACGATCCGGCCGACCCGGCCACCGAAAACAGCATCGACAAGCACGGCAATCCGAACGTCCTAACCCGTGATATCGGCACCTCGCGCCTCGGGCAGGGACCCAGCGCCCATAGTGCCCTAGTCGAGATAGAGCGTTACAACGGCGATCTGCCGCCCGTCACGGCGCATAAGCCTCCGGAAATTCGGACCCGCTAGGAGGCTCACGCAGTGGCTACATGCAATAGGGTAGCAGAAACCCAGAGTGGTTCAGATCTAGGGATCCCTATTTTATTGGGGCGGAAGAGAGCGGATAGCGCTCGACATGTTTGGTAACCTGAAAAATGTGAGCGCGACCGTGCTTTTGGCAGCCGCATTGTCGACAGTGGGCTTGAGCAGGTTTCAAGGCTCGTCAATCCATGCGCCTACATTGAAGGTACCCCGCTCCGATATCTCATTTACCACTAAGAAGCTGGGTTGAGGCCACGGAAATCATAGCCCGTATCGGTGGCAAAGGCCTCGATTAGGCGCTTGGTGATCGGTCCAGGAATTCCATGTTTCGAAATAAATCCATCAACTGAAGCGACCGGCGTTGCGCAGATTGCGCTGGAGGTAATGAAGAACTCTTCTGCCTGAGCCACGTCATACATAGTGAAGTGGCGTTCCTCAATTGGAATGGTCAGGATCTCGCACAGTTCGAACAAAACCTTGCGGGTGACGCCCTCAAGGATGTTTCGTTCGGGTGCTGTCCAGACCACGCCGTCACGCACCAGAAAAAAGTTCGCCACTGATGTCTCGGCGATATTTCCGTTCAGATCGAGCATCAGCGGCAGCGCATCGCGCGTCGCAGCATCCAACTCGGCTAAAATCTGATTCATCTTACTTGTGACCTTGGCACGCGTCTCGACGCATTCTGGTGGGTTTCGACGCACCGACGACACCGTCATCCGCACACCTTCCGAATAGTTTCGCGCAATCCCCGTCGTATCGACCGGCCGGAAGAAGATCATTACGGTCGCCGGTCCCGCCGCATGGATGCGCATAGACGGGGTGTCCTCGCCGCGGGTAACCCAATGGCCGATTCTGTACATCGCGTCTTCGCTGAGCCGATCCTTGTTCGCCGCGAGTAGCGCCTCCGTCGCCACAATCATCTGAGCCGGTGAAAGCCCCGGATCGATCCGCACATAATTCAGCGAGCGATAAAGCCGATCAATGTGATCTTCGAGACGATACATCTGGTGCCCGAAGCAAGGGGTGACCTCGTAGATCCCGTCGCCCCACAAGAACCCCCTATCAAAGGGAGAAATCCTTGCTTCTGCGGCCTCGATAATATCACCGTTGAGAGAAATCAGGGGTTCGCCGATCATTGCAGCCTCGTTTTTCAAGTCCAATTGTTCGCAGATGATATGTAAGTAATATCAGTTCTGCGACTCCAAGGGCCGCACCATTGTGGCGGTTGAAACATCGAAAAAGGGGATGCACTTGCGCCGCGAGGTCCTGGGAATATTTATCGTGCTCGGCGTCGGCGTTTGCTTTGCTTTATCCAATACGCTGGCAGGCCTCGCCTATACCGGCGGCGCCAATCCGTTGTCAGTCGCGACAATTCGCTACTTCCTACCCGCCATCATTCTCGTCACCATTCTCGCCGCGACCGGCAAAAACCTTCTCCTACCCCGGCGAGAGGGATGTATCGCCTGTGGTCTAGGGGCCGTCACGGCGATCTATTCTTGGTCGGTGCTGGCCGCGATCGAGATCCTTCCCGTCCCGCTTGCGATCCTGATCTTCTATCTTTTCCCGTTGATCACCACCTTTATGGTGGTCATCCTCGGCTGGGAAAAACTCAGGCTGATGACTGCCCTGTGCGCTGTCGTCGCTTTCGGTGGTCTCACCCTCGCCCTGGGCATTCACGGGGGCGCGCTGAGTCCGCTGGGAATTGCATTGGCTACGGTAGGAGCATTGGGTCTAGCCACGGTCTCCCTTGTCAGCAGCCGCGTGATTCGTGCCGGTGACCCGCGACAGGTCACCCTCTACATCGCCGCAACGGCCGCCGTGATATTCCTCGCCGTAATCCTGATAAGGGGACAATTTCTGTTGCCCAACACGAACCCGGCATGGTGGGGTTTTATCACCAACAACATTTTCTTCGCCGCGGCGCTGATCGGTTACTTTGTTGGCATTCAGATGATCGGGCCGGTTCGGACAACGCTGTTCTCATATATAGAACCCGTGGCGACTATCGCCGCGGCCTTGGTGTTGCTCGACCAGAGCCTAGCGCCGCTTCAAATCGTCGGTGTTCTGGTCGTCGTCAGTGCACTAATCGCCGCCGGCCGCGTGAGCACTAGGCGCGCGCCACAGGCTCCCCAGCAAACGGAGTCCGGTACATCAGCCGAGATGCACTGTCGACGAAATTTCGACTAGAAACTCGGGCTTCACTAGTTCGGCCTTGATGCAATAGCGCGCCGGCGGGTTGTTGCCAAAATATTCTTGGTAGACCTCGTTCATACCGGCATAGTCGGCTAGATTCGCCAGAAATATCTGGTTGAACGCCACATCGGCAAGGGTGCCACCGCCGGCCTCAACCACGCTCTTCACCGCCTCAATCACTTGCCGGGTCTGAGAGTATATATCGCCAACCCCGACGGTGTTACCTTCCGCGTCCATAGAGAGGATGCCCGACACATAGATGGTGTTTCCAGTGCGGACACCAGGCGAATAGGGTGCCAACGGCGGGGCAGAACCCGGCGGGATAATCGCTTCATGGGCCATGACGACCTCCTTCTGTGACGTGGAAATTAGATTGCAAAAAAGTCCTCAACAATCTCGTTGAAGATATCAGGCACTGTGCGCGAACAGGCATGTCCGCCATAGTCAAGCAGACGATAATCGGCTCCCGGTATCGCGTCGGCTAGCGCTGCCGAAAAATAGGCTGGCGTCTGATGGTCGTCGCACGCGCACACCACAAGCGTCGGCACGGAGATACCTGCCAATTGTGCGCGCCGGTCGAATGCCTGCACAGCCTCGATCCGACTAGTCATGACGGGCACCGGTGCCAGCATCGCCACCTGTGAGGCCTGTTGCTTTTCGAGAAGTTCCGAATTCACCGAGATCCAGTCCGGCGGATATAGCATCAGGCTAGTCATATCACCGTAAAGTTCCGGCCCCTGGTTCTCGAGTATAGAGCGGCGCACACGCCAAACCTTCGACCGGTATGCATCACCATGTGTGGTGCTCGCATAGATCACCAACTTACGAAGTCGTTCTGGATTCTCGATGGCGATGATCTGCGCGATATTCCCGCCAGTCGAATGACCGAGATAGTCGACACTGTCGATTCCAAGCTCATCCAACAACGCCAACAGATCGTCGCGTAACTGTTCGATGCTCGCCACGGGCTCATGACTGCTGCGGCCGGTACCGCGCTGATCGTAGGAAATCACGGTCCGCGACTTCGAGAAGTACGCCACCTGTTCCGCCCAGTAATTCGCGGTCCCGCCCATGCCCGCAACTAGCAAAAGTGGCGGGCCATCGCCTTGGATATCGTAATACTGAGTTATGCCATTGGCTTCGATTTCGGCCATCAAGTTACCCCGGCGTTCATCGGACTGCTCACAGCGCCGCTAGGACTTCGGCGGATCGAACGGCATGATCTCGTCGAACGCATCGGCGACCTTTTCGCCATACTTAGCCGACACCCGTTCCTTGACCGAATGCGGCATCGTGACGTCGTCACGCTCTATGGGTCCCGTGAGGATGGTGAGCTGGACCGCGTCCCCGTCGCCCACATTATTAAACTCGCGATAGACGCCCGGCGGACATGAAAAAACGTCCCACTGGTTTAGTACACGCTTATGCTCGATCGGATCTCCAACCCGGTATTCAATCGAGCCCTGCAACACCATGAAAGTCTCGTAAGTCTCGTTGTGATCATGCAGGCAGGGCCCCTGGCCCGGCGGCATGATCGAGATGAACATGGTGGTCCCATTGGCACCAATAATTGGCGCGCGGTTTCCGAACGGACTCTTCGTGTCCTCGAGGATCACCGCCATGATCTTTCGGGCGAAGAATACATCCCATGCATCTTGGGGGACCCAGGCCAAATCGTCGGTCGTCGACATCGGCTTGAGCTCGTCAAAGCGCCCGATACGGGCGTCGAGCTCCTCCGCCGTCGGCGTAAAGATTTCGGTTGGCATTATCTCGCTCCCTCATTTCTTGAATCAGGAGCTAGCGTAACCAACAACCTGCTGGCCCACTAGACCGGAAAATACATATCCAACCAACCCTTTACCGCGTCGCGGGCGCGTGTACTGTCTACCGAGAACGGGAAGTGATCCACGTCCGAGGCTAGAATGAGATCGCAAGGTTGCTTCGCGTGCGCAAAAAGCTGCAGAGACTGGTCGGTCGGTGTCACGGAATCATCCGCCGCGTGGAACAGCAGAACCGGCCGTGGGGATATGTTCGCGATTACGTCGTTCGCGCGGAAGTCATACATGGACTGCGCGGTCTCTGCAGGAAACTCCATCAGCACATTCTTGCCCATGTGCCCGCGCAGATTCTCAGGGATCGGTACGATTTCCCAGCGCCCCACCATTAGCGACTCTCCGGTCTTCTCGCGATGGGCCTTGCCCTCACTAAGGATATTCTGGAACCGGGCCCACTCCTCGTCGGACTTGTGCTGCAGGCGGAACTTGCTCTCGCCGTCACCCCAGCCACATGACGAGATCACCGCAGCGATCCGCTTGTCGACACCACCGGCATAGACTGCGACGGCAGCGCCAAAGCTGTGGCCTATGACGCCAACCCGATCGCCGTCGACATAAGACTGTTTCGCAAACCAGGTGACCGCGTTCTTCACATCCTCCACCTGGTCCTCGCACATGACCCAGCCGGTCTCACCCTCGCTGTCACCGCAGCTGCGGAAGTCGAAGCGCATTACGACATAGCCCCATTCGCACAGCATGTTGGCCAAGATCTCTGGGGTAGAGCCGTCCTTACCCGTTCCGAATCCGTGCAGCACGAGAAAGGCAGGGCGCGTGTCGCCAGGCGCAAGATCGGCAGGCGTGTGGACCACGCCCGCAAGCATCAGCCCATCAGAATTGAAAGAAACATTCCGTTCCATGTTCGGTTCCCTTTTCTTCTCAAGCCTACTCGGTCGCGCACGTCTTCTTCATTCCGCGAGGCCTAACGGTAGATTTTGCCCGTGCCCGTCTCGCACAAATTTACCTGATCGGTAAATACGTGAGGATACTTTTGAGAGAGTAGCGTGATGTTCATATAACCGTGCAGATTGAATGTCATCGAAAGATCGCCCACGCTGCCGGACTTCATGACAAACCTATGTGGTCTTCACAAAGCATGTTGAAGATCCCAACGCGTTTCACCTCGGCGAATGTCAACCGACATCGGCCGTGATGCCGAACACCCGCCCTTACCAAGGCAACGGCCGGGTCGCAGCCTCGAAATTGGTGATGGAGTCGGTCGACAGTTTCGGTCCTCACGGATACCGAAAATCGCGCTTGAGCGACAAGCGGACCTGCGAAAGGCCTTCCTCGTCGGCACCGAAGCAGATGTGATAAAAACGTTTACGACACTACTCTACTAGGCAAAGGTGATCTTGTTCGCGCCCACGCCAGCGCGCCACGCTGTCGTGCGCCGTGGTCTGGAAGCTCGCGTTAGCGTAAAACGACAGTCCGGTCTTAATTTTAGAAACCTCGGCGCCAACTTGTTGGAGGTTTTTAAAACTCATGACAGGCTTCCATTTGCCATTCGGCTCAGTAAGGTAACATTGGCGTTAAGCGCTGGCCTTCGACCTAGAATTAGGTCAAGCACCGAAACCGAATTTTCGGTTCGGGACCACAAGTCCGCCCATCTCGTGTACACACGGGCCTGCACAACCTTTGCAAGGCCTCATCAATCACGGACCGTCATGAAAGCCATCATTATCCCCGTCACCGCCTTCCATCAGAACTGTTCGCTCCTTTGGTGTACCGAAACGCAAAAGGCCGCGATCGTGGACCCCGGTGGCGAGATCGACCGCATTAACGCGGCGATCGCCGACCACGGGGTCGAGGTCGAGAAGATCATACTCACCCACGGCCACATCGATCACGCGGGCGCCGCCGCCGACCTGTCCGACCTGCTGGCTGTGCCCATCGAGGGCCCGCATATCGAGGACAAGTTCTGGCTCGAGCAGCTGGCCGAACAGGGCGCGCGCTTCGGTATCGATGCCGGCCGTCCTTTTACACCCTCGCGCTGGCTAGAGCAGGGTGACAGTGTCACCGTCGGCAACCTGACCTTTGAGGTGCGCCTTTGCCCGGGACACACACCGGGGCACATCATCTTCTTCGAACCGATCTCGCGCATTGCCTTCGTTGGCGACGTCCTGTTCCAGGGGTCGATCGGCCGAACGGACCTCCCCGGCGGCGACCACAACACGCTACTCGCCTCGATCCGCAATCAGCTTTGGCCGCTGGGCGACGACGTCACCTTCGTGCCGGGCCACGGCCCGACCTCTACCCTCGGCCATGAGCGTACAACGAACCCCTTTCTTCGCGAGGGATAACCGCCGTTATCGGTTTTGCGTGATAGGCTCCGTACGCGGCTTGAAAAAATCGGGCAGTTCAGTCTCCTTCAGCCCCTCATAGAGGCAATGTTTCTTGAGATGCGCCTCATGCTGCTCGTCGGGCGACGCGTCCATGGCCGGCGTAGTGGGAATGCACCCCTCGCAATAGGCCTTGAGCGTGCGCAAGGGTGGCTCGCCCTTGATTGATTCATAAAGCTCGACCGCCGCGTCGATCTTGGCTTTCTCTGCTTCGGCGACCAGCACGACCGAGCCTTCGGAGCCCATCGCCCCGCCGCCGCCCACATGGGTAGTATCCTCGATCCCGAAAAGTATCTGCAGCGCCTGCACTTCCGTGATTACCGTGGCGTTTGTCACGGGCATCATCCCTACACGCTGGCCCGCATGATAGTAGAAGGTATCCTGACCCATGTGCCGAGCCGCGTCGGTCACAGATGGGATCAGCTTCTCTAGCCCGAGCGGAATGATCAGGTGCCCACCGCGGGCCATCATGATACCCATAGCGAAGCCGATCGTTCCGCAGCCAGGATGGGCGCAGAACACACCAGCGTTGAACTCGGGATCGACCGCGTTGGCGCCCTTGATAAAGACGCTGGTGCTGTCGAAGTTCCGCAGCATCTCGTCCATGCGCGGCGCGGGCGGTGTGAGCTCACCCTTCACCAGATGGATGATCGGTGGCTTCTCCTCAGGCTGAGTCTGACACAGCACGTTGTTGATCACTTGCCCCGACAGATAGAACTGCTTGTGCGGCACCTCGCCCATGACCTCCTCGGCCACGAACACGTTAGTTGAGCCATGCGCGATGATCATCTCACTATTGGCATAGGCGTTCTGCACGGCGGGCAGCGCCGCAACAGCCTTGCCGATGATCCGACGGCCCTCCCAGGGGGTGAAAACAAACGAGGCGCGCACTTTGCTCATTTTTCGAATTCCTATTACGGACAGAACGGCCACGACCGCCCCTAGTTAAGGAGCGGATAATACCATAAACCCGTAAGGCGGACCGCAGTGCATACTTCCTTCGCAATCCCCGAGCGCGTAACGTCAATGGTACGTGAACCCGGTGCGGCCCGGGAGCCATCACATGGAGAATTGTCGGTGAAAATTGGTCTTTGCGGCACTGGCAACATGGGCGCAGCCATAGGCGCGCGGCTCATGGAAAAACGACACAAGCTCACGGTCTGGAACCGCACCACTCGGCGCACAAAGATACTAACGAACGAAGGCGCCGCACGCGTCTCCACGCCCGCTGAGCTGTTCTACGAAAATCAAGTGGTGATCAACATTACCATCGACGACAAGGCGGTGAAGACGGTCTACGAGGGCCGGGATGGCCTTTTTTCAGGCAACCTCAAGGGCAAGCTCATCATAGAGATGAGCACACTTCTACCGGAAACCACCCGCCGCCTCGAAGAACGGGTTCGGGCCGCAGGCGGCGCTTTCGTCGAATGTCCGGTTGGCGGCTCCATCGTCCCCGCCCGCAGCGGGAATCTGATCGGCATGGCTGGTAGCACACCCGCCGCCTTCAAGCGTGCCCGACCCATCCTCGACCAGCTGTGTCGGCGGCTGGACCGGGTCGGTACCGTCGGTGCAGGGAACACCATGAAACTCGCAATCAACCTTCCCCTGCTCGCCTACTGGGAAGCGCTGGGTGAGGCCATCTCCCTAACAGAAACAGCCGGAATTAAGAGGGCGCTCGCTGCCGATATCCTCGCGGATTCCAGCGGGGCGGCGAAGGTAGGCCCTGCGCGCCTGCCCTGGATTATGGATGCGATTGGCGGGAAATTCCCCAAGTCGACCAGCTTCCAGATGAGCGGCGGTGCCAAGGATGCAACCCAGATGGTCGCACTGGCCCGCGCCAACGGCTTCGAGGTGCCAGTGATCGACGCGACCCGTAAATCCTACAAGCAAGCAGCCACCGGAATTTGGGCACACCGGGATTTTGCGCTGCTTTCGGCCTGGCGCGTACTGAAAAGCAACAAGCGCAAGACAGAGAATGGACGTTGATTTGCAGGCGTATGGGCATACCTTTTATTTTGATCATTTTTGAAGGCAGACCTGCGTGTCGAATTCGACATCGAGCGCAATCGAGCATTTGATCAAGGGCCGCCCGCGCGACATAGTCGGCTTCGAGTTGTCGCGGGCGTTGCCCTATGCCAAGCGGCGCACTGCCGGGCCGTTCATTTCCTTCGGCCGTATAGGACCGGTGGAGTTCGATTCCAACAAAGGGATTGATGTGCGCCCCCAACCGCATATAGGTCTAGCTACAGTCACCTATCTGTTCGAGGGCGAGATCATGCACCCCGATGAGGAGCGTCACATCTGGTGGAACTTCGTCTCGAGTTCCAAGAAACGCATCGAGCAGGCCAAAGCCGGCTGGAGGGAAAGCCGCTTTGGCATGATCAAGGGGGGTGACGAGTTCACCCCGCTGCCTGAGTAGTAACGACCGTGTCCAAGCGCCCCAACGTCATCACCATGGGCGATCCTGCCGGAGTCGGGCCCGAAGTAATATGCAAAGCACTCGCCGCACTGCCGGCGGGACGCCGATCGGGCCTCGCCGTGATTGGGTCGCGACCAGTTCTCGAGAGCGCCAATAGGCTGTGTAAGACCGGTCTAACCTTCGGGGAACACGGTGTCACGCTGATCGAGATCGAGACAGATGGCGTCGCTGACGCCCCCGCCGGAGAGGTCTCTGCAGCAGCCGGCGAAGCCGCTTATCAATACGTCGTGCGTGCTGTGGACATGGCTAAGATGGGCGAGGCTGGTTGCATTGTCACTGCGCCAATCAACAAGGCTTCGCTTAATGCCGCCGGCCATAACTATGATGGGCACACAGGTTTGCTAA
>DEBC01000172.1:0-16507 GCA_002348365.1 Alphaproteobacteria bacterium UBA2966
TTCGCTGTTCGCATCATTGAACCTGACCAACTTCAGTGAATTTGGCCTGATCGTCGCGGCCGTCGGTGTCGCCAATGGCTGGATCAACGCTCACTGGCTGATTGTCATCGCAATTGCGCTCTCGCTCTCCTGCGCAATCGCAGCCGGATTGAATGTCTTCGCTCATCAGATTCATGCTCGATATCGAACGACGTGGAGACGTGTTCAAAGATCGGAGCGCCTCGCCGATGACCGACTGCTCGACATCGGTCGCGCGACAATCGCCGTCATCGGCATGGGTCGCATCGGAACCAGAGCCTATGACGAAATGCGCCAGATGCATGGAGGCACCGTCGTCGGCATAGATATCGATCCCTTGACGGTGGAGCATCAGCAAACGACCGGCCGCAACGTCCTGTTGGGAGATCCCAGCGACGCGGATTTTTGGGACCGCGTTCACGCAACTCATTCTCTCGAACTGGTCATGCTGGCGCTACCGAGGCTCACTGCCAATCTCGCCGTCCTCGACCAGCTCAAGGCCTCGTCCTATTCGGGAAGAGTGGCAGCCACTGCCAGATATGCGGACGATGTCGAGCGGCTTAAGAATGCAGGTGCATCAACTGTCTTCAACGTGTACGCCGAAGCCGGTTCAGGATTTGCCGCGCATGTCGCCGAGCAAATCCAGCCAGCAACGATAAAGCGAGCTGGCGCCCCATTTCATCCGGGTCGAGCCGCTCTCGCGCAGAGGGCACAGAAATTCGGATTACGGGTTGCGCGAAAAACGTGTCTCCGGCTGGAGGACGAACACTCTTGGCGAGTAAGGACAAAGTTGGTGTTAGGCCGCCAATTCATGGGGGTTCCCGTAACCTATGATCATCGTCTCTTCTATGGCATAGCGTAGCGAGAACCTGATCGCCCCTCGCGTCTGGGTCTATCTCCGTTCGCGTATTCCGCTATTCCCCTCGTACCGGCAGTAAGCAGAACGCCTTTCCTTGACTTCAATTGCGACCGCACAATCTGAAACCACGGCGACCGACAGGCTCCTGATCCTGATTACCGTCGGTACGGCGACGATGCTGTACGGCGTCTCGATGACCATCGTCAACGTTGCGCTGCCTCAGCTTCAGGGCGCGATGTCGGCAACTCAGGACGAAGTTTCCTGGGTCGTCACTCTCAACATCATCGCGACGGCCATCGGCACGCCACTGACCGGGTGGTTCGCCATTCGAATCGGCCGGCGCGCCCTGCTGATCTATTCGATCGTCGGGTTCTCGATTTCGACATTGCTCTGTGGCACAGCCGATTCGCTGGAAGCCCTCTTGGTCTATCGCGTTGCACAAGGAGCGCTTGGAGCACCACTTGTACCACTGGCTCAGGCCATCGTGCTCGATACCTACCCGCGCTGGCAGCACGCTTTCGCAAACGGCATTCTTGGGCTGGCCGCCGTGGTTGGACCAGCCATTGCCCCATCCATCGGAGGCTACCTCTCGGAGGTTTTCAACTGGCGTTGGGTGTTCTACCTGATTGTGCCGCTGTGCGTATTCGCACTGTTGGGTGCACTTAGGTTTATCCACGATATCGAGAGGGAACAGGCGATCCGCTTCAATATCAGCGGTTTCCTGTTGTTCTCGGTCATCCTGGCAGCCATCCAACTCATCGTCGATCGAGGTGAGCAGCTCGACTGGTTCGATTCCTATCTGTTCATCGGACTCGTCATGGTCCTCATCACCGCGACCTACCTGTTCCTGGTGAACAGCTTCTTCTCGGAAAATCCCTTCATTAACCCGAACCTGTTCACCAACAGGAACTACGTCATCGGCCTGCTTCTCGTCGGCGTGTACGGCATGCTCAACTTCACACCGCTGGTGGTCCTGCCGCCCCTATTGCAGAACGCCAAGGGATATCCGGACTCCCTGATCGGCACGATCCTGGCCATGCGTGGCGTCGGGCTGATCATCGGGTTCTACACGGCATCTCAGATGGGCAGGTTCGACCCTCGGGTCGGCATGACGCTCGGCCTCGCCTGCATGGGCGTAAGTGGTTGGGCGATCTCGCAGCTCGGACTCAGTTTTGCGCCCTGGCATGTAGGGTGGCCAAGCGTTATTCAAGGCATCGGTTGCGGCCTGATGTGGACACCGTTGTCAGTGGTGACCTTCTCGACCTTGCCGACACGTTTGTTCCCGGACGGGTCGGCCCTTTTTCATCTGATACGAAATTTCGGAAGTAGCGTGTTCATCGCTCTCAGCATCATCACGCTGACGCGGACGGCAAAGATCCATTATGCGGAATCATCCGGCTCGATTTCAGAGTTCAATGAGATATTGCTCCTCGATTCCGTGACGGGTTTATGGTCGTTCCAGAACTCGTCGGGTGTGGCTGCCCTTCAAGGCGAGTTCTCACGCCAATCACTGATGGTGGGTTACGACAACGCGTTTCTGCTCTATGCCATTGTTTGCCTGATAACGCTGCCGTTCATCCTCTTCGTGCGGTACAAACGTTAAACGACCCGATAGGCGAAAGACGGCCGGGCATTAAAGCAAAGGATTCATACCTGTGACCAAGATCCGCATCGAGTTCTCAAGATTTTCCGCGTTTTACAGCCCCCTCATCGGGACCATCGCAGGTGGATTCCTCAAAGAGGAGGGCCTTGAACCCGAGCACCGCGTCTCGCCTCCCGGCAAGTCAGCGGTTCTTTCACTTATCGATGGGACCTCGGACGTCGTACAGTCCGCGCCAGCGCAGGGATTTCTGGTACTGGAGCGGGGTGACAAGCCTCCCTTCGCGCATTTCGCCCAGATCAATGAAATGGATGGTTTCTTCGTCACGGCGCGGGAACCCGACCCGAACTTTTCCTGGGACAAGCTTGCGGGCGAGAAAGTCCTGGTCGATCACTTCGGACAACCGCTCGCCATGTTCAAGTACGCCTGTCACAAGTCGGGTCTCGACTACGATTCCATTGATGCCCTGGATGCAGGGGACGTGGACTCCATGGATGCGGCATTCCGGGCCGGAGAAGGATCCTACATTCATCAGCAAGGACCTGCCCCGCAGCAACTGGAGCACGATGGTGTGGGCCACGTCGTTGCGTCTGTCGGCTCGGCAATCGGGCCCTGCGCATTTTCCAGCCTGGCCGGCATGTGGGAATGGCTGGAAACCGACATGGCAGCCGCCTTTATGCGCGCCTATCGAAAGTCGCGGAAATGGGTCAATGAAACACCTGCCGGTGAAATCGCCGCGGCCGAGAAGGAGTTTTTCCCCGACATCGACAACACAGTGTTGACCAACACCATCGCGTTCTATCAGGGCCTCGGCTGCTGGACACCGCACGTCGAGATCACACGCGAAGCCTTCGATGTCACACAGGATGTCTTTCTCCATTCGGGATTGATCACAAAGAAGCACCCGTATGAAGAGGTGGTCGCGGTGCCGCCATCAGCATGATCTTTTCAACGCTCCAGCGCGAGAACGCCCGCTCATGATGCCATTCCTCACACCGCTCGATATCGCGGCCGTCATTTGGTTCTTTACCCTGTGGATCGGCTACAACCTGATCGCCGATAGCGACCGTTTACGCAACAAGTCGGTCGTCGGCATGATGCACGAGCACCGCAGGCGCTGGATGAAAGAGATGCTTCAGCGTGACATGCGGATGCTCGATACCATGATTCTGAACCACCTCCAGGGTGGCATTGGGCTGTTCGCATCCACCAGCATCCTCGCCGTCGGCGGTTTGGTCGCCGCTCTCGGTGCCACCGACAAGGCCATCGCCGTCCTGTCGACCCTTCCGCTCGTGGGCGAGACCACCCGGCTCGAATGGGAAGTGAAGGTCCTGCTCTTGATGCTCGTCTTCGTCTATGCGTTTTTCAAGTTCGTCTGGTCGTACAGGCTATACGGATTCTGCGCGATCCTCATCGGTGCGGTGCCCAGCAGCACCAACCTGGGTCCTGATGCCGAAACTCGGGCGGAACAAGCGGCCAAGATCGCCGACCTCGCCGGGCGGCATCAGAATCGGGGTTTGCGGGCATTCTATTTCGCCGTCGCGGCGCTGGCCTGGCTCATCCACCCGGCCGTGTTCATCATCGCTTCGACCTGGGTGGTCAGTGTGCTCTATCGCCGGGACTTCCGGTCGCGTTCGCAACGAGTCGTTCGCGGGGATTAGCACCCCAAAGCCTCAGTCGCTACGCTTCCCCTACCCTCTCTCTGAGGCACGGGGCGCCCAGCCTGATAAGGTGGGTGAGGAGTTCAGGGGTGTTTCTGGAGAAAGCGTTCATAGTGCCTCAGCGCGGCGAGCGCACCCGCCACGTTGGGCAATTCGTCGAAAACCGGCACACCCAGAGCTTGGGCATTGCGGCGATCAGCGATCTTGCGCTCTTCGACTTCGATAGAGCCATCGGAACGCAATACGAGCGCAAAATGGGTATGACCCGATGCGCGATGCTGTGCCTCCAGGGCAGATTCAACCAAATGCCCGGTGTAATCCGCGCCCTGGTCGTATGACACCTGGAAAACCGGCAGATTAATGTGCATGACGAAGGCGTCCGGCGTACCCGACGCATAGACCGCATCCACGATGCGCCCCGCCACGCGTCCATCATCCACTCGCATGGTGCCGCCGGGCGCGTCTATTGGATTGTCTATGCTCGTCCCCGGCGGGAAGTTCATCTCTTCGAGGCGGCGGACAGTCTCATCGGCGAACCGTGGAACTTCGAGCCCGGTACGGGCGAAGAAGTCAGTCGCGAGAACGCTTGTGCCGCCGCCGTTACCGAACATGACCACGTCTCGCGTCGGATGGTCCGTGCGTGGCGTCAAATACTGAAACGCGAGCAACGTATCGAGAAATTCCTCCAACGTGTCGACGAGCACCAATCCTGTCTGCTCAGCCAGGGCGAGCCAGACCCGTTCGTCACTGGCAAGTGAGCCCGTGTGCGAGGCCGCGGCCCGCTGACCCTGCTCGGTTCGACCACCCTTCATCAGGACCACGGGCTTTGCACCATTGAGATCGCGCAAAATCTGGAAAAAGCGGCGACCGTCGTTGATGCCCTCCGCGTACATGCCGATGACCTTTGTCTCCGGGTCGGCGGCGTAGAACTCGAGGATATCGCTGGCGCCGAGATCAGCGCTGTTTCCAACGGTGATCAGTCGGCTGAATCGAATACCTCGAATACTGCCGCGACGGATAATATCGACACCGAGACCACCGGACTGTGAAATCACCCCGACTGGTCCGGAGTCCTTGGCAGATCCTGCAATAAAGGTGACGCGGCCGGCCGGACAGTATGTTCCAAGACAGTTCGGGCCGACGACTCTGACCCCGGCTTCGTTTGCAGCGCGGAGGAGCTCTTCCTGCAATCCTCTACTTTCCTCGCGTTCTCCAAAGCCGCTCGACACCACAAGCGCATATTTGACGCGGCCCTTTGCGGCTGCGAGCGTTTCGGGCACCTGGGATGCGGCAACGACGATATACGCGAAATCGATGGGCTCTGGCGTCTCTCCCAGGGACGGGTAGGCCCTCAGCCCTTCCACCTCATCCGCCTTGGGATGAATCGGATAAACGGCGCCATCGAAATCCATGCTGCGCAGGTGATGAAGCATCTCGTTGCCAAGCGTCACCTTCGACGTCGACGCGCCAACGACGGCATAGGTCCGAGGCTCAAACAAAGGCCGAAAACGATCGAGCAGGCCGGTCTCAGAGGCCGCTATCCGCCGATTGCCGCTCATTGCGCCACTCAGTCTTTGTTCAGCACAAACCGCGCGTCGACCGCAACGGCCTCGCTTTCCGAGACGATTAGGGGATTGATATCGATCTCGGTGACCTTGCCCTCCAACGCAAGCATCATCCCCTCTTCGCCACCCACCTTCATCAGGGTGTCGACGATGGCATCCTCGGAGGCCACGATGCCGCCGCGTGCACCACGCAAGAGTTTCACCGTCTTGAGTTCGTCGATCATCTCCTGCGCATCGAGAGTCGTTATGGGGCAAATCCGAAAGGCGACATCAGCCAGAACCTCAACGAATATTCCGCCGAGCCCAAACATGACGATGGGACCGAAGGTCTGGTCGGTGGATCCTCCAACGACGACTTCGTGACCCTTTGGCGCCATCTCCTCCACGAGATAGCCCCCGATGTTATCGGTGTGAGGTTTGGCCGCCGTCTCGATCTCGCGCAGGGCTTGCTCGAGGCTCTCTGCCGAATCGAGGCCTACCTTGACACCTCCAATATCGCTCTTGTGGATGATGTCCGGAGACACGATCTTGGCAACGAGGGGCGCCTGCAACTGCGAAAACGCATCGCCGGCTGCGTCGGGGCCTGGAACGAGCAAGGATTGGGGAACTTTGATACCGAAGCTTCCCAGGACCTTCTTGCCGTTCCCCTCGTCGAGGGTGTCGCGTCCGGAACTCACGGCATCTGCAATGCAGGCATTCACATCCATATCAACGATCTCTCCTAAATGCGGCCGCATATACCCGCATCTCAAGGACTCTCAGATTGGTTCGGGCAATTCAGCGCGAAAGCCGGATGCTCGATCACGCCCGCGGTGCCAATGCCGCGGCGCTTCTGTATAGCCAGCGCCGCAAGACTGGGCAACCGCCGGACAGTGGGCTCAACGCCAGTGATACATGGGTTGACCGGCAACCGGTGAGTCAAACGCCAGGAGATGGTCCATTTTCAGGGAGGCCACATAACAGGTTTTCAGATCGGGTCCACCGAACGTCAGGCTCGTTGGGAAGAGCATCACCTCGCCTGGCGGGTCTTCCGCCACGATCTTCACATCACCGGTCGGTGTCAGGACCAGGAGGGCGTTCCTGGAAAGCTCGGTAATCCAAAGATTGCCGTCGGCATCAAAACAAATTCCGTCGATGTGCGCCCCCGGGATCAAGGGATCAGGCCCATAAATTTCCCGATCGGACAGGTCACCGTTGTCATGGACACGGAATCGAGTGATTCGCCCCGCTGTGGTTTCCGCGACGTAGAGATGCCTCTGCCGGTCGTCCATTCGCACTTCATTGGTGAAGTAGATGCCATCAGCCACGATCCGCGGACCATGGTCATCCATCAGGATGACGTAGCCGTCATCGACGGGATTCTCGATTGCATCGGAGCGTGGATGCGTACGGGATGAAACTGAGACCCACAGTCGTCCCTTGGCGTCGAAGTACGTAAAATTGACGGCTTCTTCGATTGCCTCGCCATCAATTTCCGACAGGATCACCTCCTGCCGGCCGTCGCGGTATAGCTTGTCCACTTTTCCAGTCGTGACATTCGCGATGTAGAGATTGCCTTCCCGGTCCATGGCCAATCCATTGGGATCACCACCAACATCACCTGTCTGCGTCTGCGTGCCGTCGGGATCGAGCCGCATCACGGCAGATTTATTGTCGGGAATCCACAATGTGCCGTCTGGCTCTGCGATACAGCATTCGGGACGATTGAGATCGGACCCTACTCGCCGCAGGTCCGTCATTTTCAGTTCAAAAGTGTCGAGCCAGCTCATGGTTCCTCCGTATCTGTGCGATATAGCCTACCAACAGCAGAGGGTGTCTGATAGGAGACGGACAATGAGCACGCCTCGCCGGGGCTGACATGAAACGATCCGACAAAACCTGACGGAGCTTACGTGCTACCGCAATCCAGACGACTGGCGGCCATAGCCACGGCACCCCCATTGTTAACGGTGCTCGTGCTGACGGCGTTTGGAGCAATCCCTGTCTTCGCGGGTGTGGTGACAGGCGGGCTGATCGCATTGAGCTGCGGATGGCTGGCGCGCCGAATGGAACGCCAATCGCAGTTCACGCTGCTTTCAAATCAGCACACAACGGCTGGCGTCGAGCAGCGAGTCCTGGATGCCTTTGCGGAGCCGGTGATCATTCTCGATGACGAGCGCACCGTTCTGCTGGCCAACGCAGCAGCACAGAAAGTGTTCGGCGCCACACATCCCGGTCGGGACATATCCGTGAGTATCCGACACCCTGTCATTCTGGATTGTGTTGATACGGCTTTGGCCGGCCATGACGTCGAACCCATAGAAGTTTCTCTGCATGGCAACGTGCCCCTCACCTTTGTCGCACATGTTGCTGAGATCACGGCCACTGCCGAAGACGACCACCGAAGGGTCGTCATTTTTCTACAAGACGTCACCGCCCTCAAACGTGCCGAAGCAGTTAGGGCGGATTTCGTTGCCAACGTGAGCCACGAGCTGAGATCACCCCTGGCAGCACTTGTCGGGTTTATCGAGACCCTGCAAGGACCTGCCCGCGGCGATGCGGAGGCACAGGAACGCTTCCTCAATATCATGCGGAGCGAATCAGAGCGCATGACACGCTTGATCGAGGACCTCCTGTCGCTGTCATCGGTGGAATCGAACGAACATGTGCGGCCTGATCAAGAAGTGGACCTCGAATCCGTGATTCGTGGTGTCCTCGACACACTATCAACCCAATTGAATGAGCAGGGAAACCAGGTCGACTTCAGCGTGGAGCACCGCTCGACCAACATTCTCGGTGATCGCGATGAATTGACACAGGTGTTTCAGAACCTCTTGGACAACGCCATCAAGTACGGTGGACCCAATCAGATAATTCGAGTCCGTATCAGTCTGGTTGAACGCATTCCGGAATCGGGCGATCGCGGCATATCAGTCGAGATCACCGATCAAGGCGACGGCATTGATCCCGATCACCTACCTCGACTTACGGAAAGGTTCTATCGCGTGGACAAGGGCCGTTCCCGAAGCCTAGGGGGGACCGGGTTGGGGCTCGCCATCGTAAAACACATTGTCAGCAGGCACCGAGGACATTTTGCTGTCGATAGTACCGTTGGCGAAGGCACCACCTGTAAGGTTTTGCTACCCACACTCGCAACAAATAATGATGTGATTTCAAATGCTTAGAAGAGATTTGGCTATATAATCGATTCTCAGCCCTGCCTGTCACATATCTGTAACAAACCTGTCATAGAGGAGTCTCCGTCAGCGCATAGAAGTCGGGTGTTTCTCGGAAATCGGATTGAACATCAAGACCTTCAATTCCCCGACCCTACTTGCAACAGGAGCACTCTGAATGAATACCAAATTGCTTGCTACGGCCCTCGTGGCAGGTGTCTTGGTCGCCGGTGTCGCCGAGGCACGCGACCAAATTCGCATCGTCGGTTCTTCGACGGTGTATCCGTTCGCGACAGCGGTCGCCGAAACTTTCGGCAAAATCACAAAGTTCAAGACCCCCGTCGTCGAAAGCACCGGATCTGGAGGTGGCCTGAAACTCTTCTGTGCCGGTGTTGGTGTCGAACATCCGGACATCACCAATTCTTCCCGCCGAATCAAAAGTTCCGAGGTGGAACGCTGTAAGAACAATGGTGTTACAGACATCATCGAAATGAAGGTCGGTTATGACGGCATCGTACTGGCCAATGCCAAGACGGCACCGCAAATGAAGCTGACGCGGAAGCAGCTCTATCTGGCGCTGGCCAAACACATTCCCCAAGGTGAAGGCAAACTTGTTCCAAACCCCTACAAGACCTGGGCCGAAGTCGATTCATCTTTGCCGAATAACAAGATCGAAGTTCTTGGACCCCCACCGACCTCGGGTACGCGGGACGCCTTCGTCGAACTTGCCATGGAGGGCGGCTGCAAGAAATTCGACTGGATCAAAGCGATGAAGAAAGCGGACAAGAAGAAGTACAAAGCCGTCTGTCATTCGATCCGTGAAGACGGTGCGTTCGTCGAAGCGGGTGAGAACGACAATCTCATCGTTCAGAAGCTTGCCGAGAACAAAGGTGCATTTGGGATCTTCGGCTTCAGCTTCCTGGACCAGAACGCCAATGTCATCCAAGGCACCAACATGGATGGTGTCGATCCCACGTTCGAGAACATTGCTGACGGCCAGTACCCCGTGTCCCGGCCGCTCTACTTCTATGTCAAGAAGGCCCACATCGGGACAATTCCGGGCATTGAGCAATATCTCACGGAATGGACGAGCGAGAAGACCTGGGGGCCTGACGGTTACCTGACGGACAAGGGATTGATACCGATGCCGGATGCGGAACGTGACATGTTTCACGACGCCGCAACCAAATTGATCCCCTACGGATCATGATCCTCCCAGTAGTGGCCGGCGGCAGCTCTGCGTGTCGTCGGCCATTCCACCCCATCCCCTCTTTCATTTAGTGAACACATGAACATCTCATTGCTGGCCGCCTCTGTACTGGTATTGGCTGTGTTGGGATTTTTCATCGGGCGAAAGCGAGCCGTTCGAGCCGTGCACGGCAACTTCGCCGAGCTCAATTCACTTCCAGCCCATCATGGAACGTACGTCGCTGTCTGGTGCGGGTTGCCCGCAGCGATCATCCTGGTGATCGGCGCTTTCCTGAGCGACACCATCATCGAGGCATTTCTGATCAACTCGCTTCCCACAGCTCAGGATCTGTCTGAAGGCGAGCTCGGCCTTCTGGTCAACGACATCAAGAATCTTGCGATCGGCGACATTGTCGCCCGAGAGGTCGATCCTGGCCTGCAGGCGGCGGCGAACCGCTACAGCGCCTTGCAGACCACAACCTTCATGTCCCTGGTGGTCGTCACTCTGGTAGTCGCAATTGCGGGATTGCTGGCCAGCCAGCGCTTCATCACGCCCATGTTTCGCGCCCGAGAAAACGTCGAGCGCGTCATCAGAGTCCTTCTGATAGCGAGTTCAACGCTCGCCATCTTCACAACGGCGGGCATTGTGCTTTCGCTACTCTTCGAAGCCCTACGCTTCTTCAACCTGGTGCCCTTCACGGAATTTCTGTTCGGTCTGGAGTGGAGTCCGCAGACAGCGCTGCGCGAAGATCAGGTAGGCAGCTCCGGTGCATTCGGCGCGATCCCCCTTTTCGCCGGCACATTTTTGATAACGCTGATCGCCATGATTGTTGCCGCGCCGATCGGCCTGATGTCGGCGATTTATCTGTCCGAATACGCACCGTACAAGGTGAGATCGTCCGTCAAACCTCTTCTGGAAATTCTCGCCGGTATTCCAACCGTGGTTTACGGCTTTTTTGCTGCCCTGACCGTAGCGCCGTTTCTCCGGGATTTCGGTACAGCCATGGGCCTCGAGGTTTCATCGGAAAGCGCACTCGCGGCAGGTGTCGTGATGGGAATCATGATTATCCCATTCGTGTCATCGCTATCAGATGACGTTATCAATGCGGTACCGCAGTCCCTGCGCGATGGCGCCTTTGCCCTCGGTGCCACGCAATCCGAAACCATCAAGCAGGTCATTCTTCCGGCGGCTCTGCCAGGTATCGTGGGCTCGATCATGCTGGCGATCTCCCGAGCGGTCGGAGAAACAATGATCGTCGTGATGGCTGCGGGTCTGGCAGCCAATCTGACAGCCAATCCACTGGAATCGGTTACGACGGTAACCGTTCAGATCGTGACCCTATTGGTTGGCGACCAGGAGTTTGACAGTGCCAAGACGCTGGCGGCATTCGCACTCGGCCTCACTATGTTTTGTGTAACGCTCTCTTTGAACGTCATCGCATTACACGTAGTGCAGAAATACCGAGAGCAATATGACTGACATCGCTCACGTGCAAAGGCTCCACTTCACTTCGCCGGGTACAAAGGCCCGGCTGCGCCGCCGGCGCGCGGCGGAAGCGCGTTTTCGTGCGTACGGTATCGTGGCAATCGTGGTGTCCATCGCGTTTCTCGTAATCCTGTTCGGGACCATATTCTCGAACGCGTACACCGCGCTTGAGCAAACACATCTTCGGTTGAAAGTTACCTTCGACGCATCCCGCATCGATCCACAAAACACAGGAGACCTCGAGGTCATTCGTACAGGAGACTTCGGCGGCATCGTCAAGGCGGCGTTACGCGAACGATTTCCGGAAGTGACCGGACGCCGTGACAAGCGCCGATTGTATGCGATCGTCAGCCCAGGCGCGGTTTTCGACATTCAAGAGAGTGTCATCGCTGATCCAACGCTGATCGGGACATCGCAAGCTCTTTGGGTGATTGCGAGCGACGATGTCGACATGTTGATGAAGGGATTCATTCCCCGAGATGTTCCGGAATCAGATCGCCGGCTCAACGACAAGCAGATCGCCTGGGTCGACACCTTGATCGCCGATAACCATATCGAGAAGCGATTCAACACACGGTTTTTTACGGCTGGAGACTCGCGGGAACCGGAGCTTGCCGGCATATGGGGCGCAGTCGTCGGCACCTTCTTCACGATGGTGGTGACCGTCGCGCTGGCTTTCCCTATTGGCGTCGCAACCGCCGTTTACATGCAAGAATTTGCACCAAAGAACCGATGGACCGACCTTATTGAGGTCAACATCAATAACCTGGCAGCGGTCCCTTCGATTGTTTTCGGGCTTTTGGGCCTGGCAGTGTTCCTGAATGTTGCGCACCTGCCACGCTCTGCGCCCGTCGTCGGCGGCATGGTTTTGGCACTGATGACGCTTCCTACAATCATAATTGCGGGCCGCGCGGCGCTCGGCGCCGTACCGCCATCCATTCGCGAGGCCGCACTTGGCATAGGTGCGTCCCGCATGCAGGCCACCTTCCATCACGTTCTGCCACTGGCCATGCCTGGCATTTTGTCGGGAACGATCATCGGCATGGCCCGTGCTCTGGGTGAGACCGCCCCTCTGCTGATGATCGGTATGGTTGCGTTCATCGTTGACATCCCCAAGGGGCCTTTCGATCCAGCGACCGTCCTTCCCGTACAGGTGTTCCTGTGGGCGGACAGTCCGGAACGCGCCTTCGTGGAGCGATTGTCGGCAGCCATCGTCGTGCTCCTGATGTTCCTGGTGCTGATGAATGGGGCCGCGGTCTATCTCCGAAAGAAATTCGAACGACGCTGGTAACCCATGACAATCCCGATTGAAGCAATCAGTGCACAACAACCGACGCACATCGAGGCAGAATTCGACGTGAAGGTGATCGCCAAGAATGTCGATGTCCACTACGGGAACAAGCAGGCGCTGAATTCCGTTTCCCTGGACGTGGAGGCGAACCGGGTCACCGCACTGATCGGACCATCCGGTTGCGGTAAATCGACTTTCATCCGGTGTCTCAATCGCATGAACGACACCATCGACACATGCCGCGTGAGCGGAAGCATCCTGCTCGATGGTGAGGACATCTATGACAACAACATGGACGTCGTCCAGCTGCGCGCCAGAGTCGGGATGGTATTTCAGAAACCAAACCCCTTCCCCAAATCGATATACGACAATGTCGCTTACGGACCGCGAATCCACGGTATGGCCGCCAACAAGGACGAGTTGGATCACATCGTTATGACCAGCCTGGAAAAAGCCGGGCTGATGAACGAGGTCAAGGACAGACTGCCAGAGCCCGGGACCGGACTGTCAGGCGGTCAACAGCAGCGCCTCTGCATCGCACGAGCGATTGCGGTGCAACCCGAAGTCATCCTTATGGACGAGCCCTGCTCCGCCCTCGACCCCATCGCCACGGCCCGAATCGAGGAACTGATGGATGAACTTCGGGAGAACTTCACGATCGTGATTGTGACTCACTCCATGCAGCAAGCCGCTCGGGTATCTCAACGAACAGCGTTCTTTCACTTGGGAGACCTGGTCGAGTTCGGCGATACGGAACAGATGTTTACAGCCCCCAACGACGAACGCACCCAGTCATACATTACAGGACGAATCGGCTAATCGAGTGCAGCAGACCGAGAGCATCGAACCATGAAGTCGGAACACATCGTTAAATCCTTTGATGAGAAGCTCAACCAACTGAATACGGCAATTGCCCAGATGGGTGGCCTAGCAGAAATTCAGTTGGATGAAGCCGTTCAAGCGCTCGTAAGGCGAGATGCTGAAGCCGCAGCCCATATCATCGAGAAAGATAAGCGCATTGATGCTCTCGAGCACGACGTCGACTCAATGACTGTTCGTCTCCTGGCCCTGCGCCAACCCATGGCAGAGGACTTGCGGGCCATCGTTGTCGCCCTGAAGATTTCGTCGGACCTGGAACGTATCGGTGATTACGCCAAAAACATCGCCAAGCGAATTGCTCCCCTGGCACAGACGCCGCCACTTGAAACCGTCCATACCTTGCGCCGCATGGCGACGCTGGTGCGCGGCATGGTCAAAACGGTCCTCGATGCCTACATCGAACGCGACATCGAGAAGGCCAGTGATGTCATAGCGCGCGATGAAGAAGTCGATGCGCTGCACACCAGCCTGTTTCGCGAACTGCTGACCTACATGATGGAAGATCCGCGTAACATCACCCCCTGTACGCATTTGCTTTTCGTCGCCAAGAACATTGAGCGCAGCGGCGACCACGCCACCAACATCGCGGAAAATGTTCAATTCCTGGTGTCAGGAGAATCGTTTACCGAGGAACGGCCCAAGGGAGATGAGTCGAGCGTTGTCGTCGTACAGCCCACGAGCGCCGAAGCCACGCAATGAACCCTCTCATCCTGATTGTGGAAGACGAGGCTGCTCTCGTCGAAGTTCTCAAATACAACCTTGAGAAGGAAGGATTCCGTACCGAGATCGCCAGCGACGGTGAGGAAGCCCTTCTGGCACTGGATGAACAGTCACCGGACCTGGTGATCCTCGACTGGATGCTTCCGCATCTGTCCGGAATCGAGATTTGCCGACAAATGCGACGGCGCAAGGATACGCGTGCCATTCCCATCGTCATGTTGACTGCGCGCGGCGAGGAAGGAGATCGGATCAGGGGGCTGGAGAGCGGTGCGGACGATTTTGTGACAAAGCCGTTCTCGCCAAGTGAGCTGATCGCCCGAGTACGGGCCGTCTTGCGACGCTCTTCTCCAGAGTTGGTCGAAGAGGTCCTGCGATACGGCGGCGTTGAAATGGATCTCACGACCCACCGCGTGACCCGAAACGGTCGCTCAATTCATCTTGGACCAACCGAATTTCGGCTGCTGCGAGTGCTCATGGAACGGCCTCGGCGCGTATATTCCCGCGAGCAACTGCTCGACATGGCTTGGGGAACCGACAAGGAAGTCGAACCGAGAACGGTTGACGTCCACGTTCGACGCCTGCGCAAAGCACTCAATGGACCGAATGATCCGGAGCTCATCCGAACCGTCCGCTCTGTCGGTTACGCCATCGACGCCACTGACGTCTGACTCAAGAAAAGTACTCATTCCCCGGCCATTAGACGGCAATCAACCCACTGTCTTTTGACGTTTTCCAATCCGGATCGGGAATACCTGCGAACACGTCACGAAGTCCTGACCGTGATAGGCGTCGAACAGGAACGCATTGAGAGCTCGAACGCGCTGGATAAGCCCCTCTGACAAACGCTGCCATTCAGGGTTCGTCAGCACACGAGGCACGATGTCGAACGGGATCAGCCGTTCAGTGTCTCCGCCTTCGCCATAAACAGCGAAGGTGATTCCGAGACGGCGGAACATGAGATCAGCTTCACGCCGCCGAAGATCGAAGACTTCCGCGGACGTCGAATTCACCTATGTTTCAAGGTCGGCATATACTGCGTGTACCGTACCGTCCGGGCTGATCATCTCGTTGAAGGGGGCGCTCATCGCAACCGATCCGGAGTTCTGTACTTCAGAGACCCAGCAGCTTGGCAGCGTTGTCGTAGAGGATGCGATCCACGATCTCGGGTCGCCAGCCCATCTCGCGAAAATCGCGCACCGCCTCAACGTGCGGCCGGGTGGGATACGCCGTCCCGAACAGGGTGCGATCAGCAATAAAGAGATTCGCGGCATCTACATAGGCTTGCCGACCGGGCATGTTTGCGGTGGCGATGTAGAGGTCGGGCGAAACGTAAATATTTTTGCAAAACAATGCGATAGAGACCATCTCATGCGAATACGGCCAGCAGGCATGGGACACGATGATTTTTAGATCCGGATAGCGCATGGCGAGGCGTTGAATCGGGACCGGACTGGACCAGGTGATATCGTGTCCGGCCAGCGCGCTGAGCAGTCCGCTCAGCGATACGGAGACAGGCAACCCCAGTTCGAGGCAGGCTTCGTAAATGGGGTCGAGAACCGGATCGTCGGCAAGTCGTGGAGTTTTGGAAGACCCCGGCTCGATCGAAATGCCCTTGACCCCCGGATGCCCTGCCAGCTCCCGTACCTCCGAAAGAGAGCGATCAATGTCCTCCAGATCCACCCCGAGAAAGGCGACGAACCGGTCGGACCACGTCTCCACCGCATCGATGATCGCTTGGCTGCCCACACCTCCGAGCTCGCCAGAGGCTGAACGCCCCATGATGACACCCCAGGTGACGCCCGCCTCGTCCATCTCATCGAACAGCAGATCCATCGAGGCTTCCCATGCTGAGCTGGCGCCGAGCATGGTGGACGTATTCCGGGGATACCACATCGCCGTATTGAACGTGGGGCCTTCGACCCATTCGGGAATCGGAGGTCGAAACCGCATATCTATGATTCCCTTGGCCATCAGTACTTTCCTCCCCTCACTCACTCATCAGTAACAATCATTCCTCGCTCGTCGGCGAGGGTTCACCCAACTGGGCTGCCAGGGCCGCAGCCATGAATTCATCGAGATCTCCAT
>DEBC01000172.1:16903-20729 GCA_002348365.1 Alphaproteobacteria bacterium UBA2966
ACGTAGGAACGGATCTGGTGTCCCCAGCCGATCTCGGACTTGGAGTCATGCATGGCTTGGCGCTCTTCGTCTCGGCGCCGCAATTCTAGTTCGTAGAGCCGCGCCTTGAGCATCTTCATCGCCGCGGCACGATTCTTGTGTTGAGACCGGTCATTCTGGCATTGCACGACAATCCCGGTCGGCTGGTGCGTGATTCGCACCGCACTGTCGGTCCGGTTGACGTGCTGCCCACCGGCTCCCGAGGCCCGATAGGTATCGACGCGCAAATCCTTGTCCTCGATCTCGATATTGATCTCCTCATCGATGACGGGATAGGCGCCCACACTTGCGAAACTCGTGTGTCGACGATTGCTTGAATCAAACGGCGAGATGCGCACGAGTCGGTGAACACCGCTCTCCGTTTTCAGCCAGCCAAAGGCGTTGCCACCACTGATTTTGACGGTGGCAGACTTGATCCCGGCCTCTTCGCCAGGGCTCTCCTCGATCCATTCGACCTTGTAACGATGAGCTTCCGCCCAGCGGGTGTACATTCGCATGAGCATGTCGGCCCAATCCTGAGATTCGGTCCCACCCGCACCCGCATGCACTTCAAGGAACGCGTCGTTGCCGTCGGCCTCGCCCGACAACAGGCTCTCGAGGCGAAGTCGATCCGCTTTTCGGGCCAGTTCCTCGACCGCCCCCTCGGCCTCGGCAACGACATCGTCATCGTCTTCGGCTTCACCAAGTTCGATCAGTTCGATGTTGTCTTCCAGCTCGCGTTCGAGGGCAAAGTAACCCGAAATGGCTGAATCAAGCCGCGTGCGCTCACGCATGGTTGCTTGGGCGCGGTCGGGGTCGTCCCAAAGCGAGGGATCTTCAGCGAGAGAATTGAGCTCTTTCAGGCGTTTAAGCGAGTTTTCCCAGTCAAAGACGCCTCCTCAGCAGTTCCATGGACTGCTTGATTTCTTCGACCATTGTCTGGATTTCTGTGCGCACGGCGTACTCGTCTGAGCGTTGTCGTCTTGCGCCGGATAGACGCGGACCCGACGCTACGCCGCACCGCTTTATCGGTCAATACAGTCCGCCGGTTCCCGCGCGAAGAGTGGTTTCATCCGACACGAGACTGCCGGGGCCATCAAGAACCGGTCCCTGATTTTCGGGTTCAGATCCGGGGCGGAACGCTTCCAGTATGACGTTTTGCTCTCCGGGACGGGCCGGCAACCCGTTTTGAGCATTGACGCGAACCAGCCGAATTCCCGTCGGAATCCGGAAGGGGATAATGGGTTCACCTTCTAAAGCCTCCGCCACAAACTGCTTGAATACGGGTGCCGCCACGCTCGCACCCTGCTCTCGAGGGCCCAGTGACTTCGGCTTGTCAAATCCAACGTACACGCCGATCGCCAAATCAGGCGAAAAACCAATGAACCAGGTGTCGAATGCGTCGTTGGTCGTGCCTGTTTTGCCTGCCAAGGGCCTTCCGATCTCACGGATTCGACGGCCCGTTCCGCGTTGAACCACGCCTTGCAGCATGGAAACCACCTGATAGGCGGTTGAGGCTTCAATGATCTGGGGACGGGTGTCCGGAATTTGAGGTTCGATGCGCCTGTGCCAGCGGATATTCTGGCAGTCAGGACACGGCCGCTTGTCGTGACGGTAAACCGTCTTACCGCGACGGTCCTGAATTCGATCCAGAACCGTTGGGACAATCATTTTGCCGCCATTGACGAACATGGCGTAAGCCGTGGTCAACCGGAGAAGGGTTGTCTCGCCGGCACCGAGTGCCATGGACAACAAACGGGGCATATCGTCGACAAGTTCAAAACGGCGCGCGTAATCAACCACGCTGTCCATGCCGATGAACTGGGCGAGACGAACCGTCATGAGATTACGAGATTTTTCAATTCCCAGACGCAACGTGCTGGGGCCGTAGAACTTCTTTGTGTAGTTCGCGGGCTTCCATTTCGCCTGATCTGGGCCTTGATCCACCACGAAGGGCGCATCGAGTACCAGACTGGAAGGCGTGAAACCGTTCTCGAGCGCCGCCGCGTAAACGAACGGCTTGAACGCTGAGCCCGGTTGGCGCTTCGCCTGGGTTGCACGGTTAAACTCGCTGCCCTCGAAACTATAACCGCCGACCAATGCCAAAATTCGCCCGGTATGCGGATCCAGAGCGATAATGGCCCCGTCAACATCCGGAACCTGGGACAAGGAATAGATACCTGGCGATCCGTCACTGCTCGGTACAACGGGAATGACGTCGCCCACGCGCAACACCTGCTCCGGTACTGCGGGTTTCTTGCCGACACGTTGTCTGTCACGCCAAGGCCGTGCCCACGCCATCTCCTCCATGGGCAAATATCCACGAGCACCCGAAGCAAATCCGATATCCGCTCCGAGATCGTCATAAGCCAGTACGAGAGCGAGTTCACGTTCCCCGAGATGCGAGGAATCTCGCTGGATTCGGGAAAGCTGCTCCGCCCAATCGAAACGCAGCTTGAAATGATCGATGGGACCGCGCCAACCATGGCGACGGTCATAATCCTCGATGCCCTTACGCAATGCCCGCTCCGCCATGTCCTGAAGTTTCGGATCCAGCGTGGTGCGGACGGAGAGACCTCCCTCGTACAACCCGGACTCGCCATATCGTGAAATCAGGACCCGCCTGACTTCTTCGGTGAAATATTCAGCATTCACAAAACGCGTTTCGCTGCGCGTTCTGATGGTTAGCGGCTGTGTTACCGCGAACTTCGCATCGGTCGCGCTTATGAAACCGTCGGCCGTCATGCGCCCAAGAACCCAGTTCCGCCGATCAATTGCCGCCTGGCGATTCCTCACCGGATGGTAATTGTTGGGAGCTTTGGGAAGGGCGGCCAAAAATGCTGTCTCAGCCAGGGTCAATTCATCCAGCGGCTTATCAAAGTAATTGAGGGCTGCCGCCGCGACCCCATATGAGCCGAACCCGAGATAGATCTCGTTGAGATACAATTCGAGAATCTGATCCTTGGTGAATGCCCTCTCGATACGAAAAGCGAGAATTGCCTCCTTGATCTTCCGTTCAACCGAAACTTCGTTGGAAAGCAGAAAATTCTTGGCCACCTGCTGCGTTATCGTTGAAGCGCCGACGGGTCGCCGGTTGGTGGCATAGTTGACTATGTTGGTAACGACCGCCCTGAGGATGCCAGGCAAGTCGACGCCGGCGTGCTGATAAAAAGTCTTGTCTTCCGCCGCCAGAAACGCGTGAATGACTTGCTTCGGGATTGCTGCAACGGGCATGAACACCCGTTTCTCACGCGCATACTCGGCCAGCAGGGATCCATCACCAGCGTGTACGCGTGTCACCGTGGGAGGTTCGTAATGCGCGAGCTGCTGATAATCGGGGAGGCCGCGGCCGAACTGGTACAACACCAGTAGCATGCCCCCGGCACCGGTAATAATCAGCAGAAACAGTCCGGCGCATATCGCCGCGATCGCCTTAGCCAAGGTTCCGAGCCCCCTGTCTCAGACCAGCCAGCCCCCACCTGGAAGGCGGCAATCAAACAGACCCATACTACCAGTACAGGTCAATTGTGGCGTGCTTATGGCGATTTCAACCTCTTTTCCCAGCGAAAAACCGATCGATGGCGCGCGCCAGCGCTTCAATGATGGGCCTTCGGCCTTTTGATGACGAAAGCAGCCGCTCGTCACGGGAATTCGACAGATAACCCATTTCTACCAATACCGACGGAACATCTGGCGCCTTGAGAACGGCAAATCCAGCAAACCGACGACCATTTCGCAGGGTCCTCACCCGTTTACCAAGTTCGGGAAGGACAACGTTTGCGAATCCGGCAGAAAGATTCATGGTTTC
>DEBC01000172.1:21121-79606 GCA_002348365.1 Alphaproteobacteria bacterium UBA2966
CCTCCGATCAAGTCGGCCTTGTTTTCCTTTGCGGCCAGTGCCGCAGCCTCAGCATCGGAAGCCTTCTCCGACAGTGTGTACACGCTTGCACCCCGGATGTTCCGTTTCTTGATTGCATCAGCATGGAGTGAAACGAAGACGTCTGCAGCAGCATCACGGGCAATAGCAACCCGATCACGCAAACGCAGGAATTTGTCGCTGTTTCGTGTTAAGATAACATCGTATCTTCCTGATTTAACGAGAATTTTTTCCAAATCTCTCGCAGCTGCCAGCGTAACAGATTTCTCGAATACACCCGTCACCCCAATGGTACCGGGGTCGGCACCGCCATGACCCGGGTCCAAGACAATCACCCATTTCTGTCCGGATCGCCTGGGAACCACAGATTGGGTTGAGTTCCCGAGGGGTTTGGAGAGAGACCGGGGCGCACCAACGGAATTTACGAAGGACGCCTCATCCACGTGTGCAAGATCAAGCACGAACCGGTATCCCCAAGTGCCCTGGGGTGGCAGCAAAAAGGCACGCTTTACCTCTACTGGGCCGTGCGCCTCAATCACCATGCGTGACGTCTTGCGCTCAAAATGACCGAACCTGAGGTCAGAGATCACACCTCGGCGGTTCTCCTCACTCGTCGATATTTTCCATTCCAAGGGAGAGAGGTCGACAACCACGCGATAAGGGTTCGCGAGGGTGAAGGTGTGGAACTCAACCTTATTGGTGAGATCCAGGACCAGGCGGGTCAGGCCGACGTGCTCGCCTGTCCGGACTGCAGTCACCGCCGTTTTTGCGGTGGCGTCGGTCACGGAGCCACTGTGCATGATCACGGAAACAAGAACCGCGATGATGGCTCGACCCAACATTTAGTCAAATCCTAGTTGCAGGTGACTACATGTATACATCGGCACGTCTCCGTCCATCAACGGCGGTTTAGCTCCGCCACTCAATTGTGGCATGAGCGAATTTTCTTCCCGTCGCTGTAGACCTGTGACTATTATGAACTTGCGTGACACACCGTAGTCGTGTCCGCATCTGTTTCAGATGTGGACGGCGCGGTTGGCCTGAAACCGGACAGTCATATTTCAGCCGGAGCCGGCGGACCGCGCCCAAGACAAAGTGGTGGCGAGTGAAAACCGCGTCACCAGCCCCGGTTAGCCGTGATTGACGGCGGCCGCAGATTTCCTCGCTGAACGTTTAGGCGGGTCGAAAGAGAAGGACTGGTGGCGCCCGAAACAGTGGCGGGCAGACGTCTGTCGTTCGCGCCGATAGCGCCCCGCCCCGGAGTTGGTCTAATGACCACGCGCATGCTTATCGACGCGGCGCATCCTGAAGAGACTCGGGTTGTCGTCGTGAAGGGTTCGCGACTCGAAGAATTCGATATGGAGTCGGCGACCCGTCAACAACTCAGAGGAAATATATATCTTGCCAAAGTGACGCGCGTTGAGCCGTCACTCCAGGCGGCTTTTGTAGATTACGGGGGAAACCGTCACGGCTTTCTGGCATTCAGCGATATTCACCCGGACTACTATCAGATTCCGATCGCCGATCGCGAGGCGCTCCTCGAACAGCAGGCGGCAATCCAGGCGGCACAAGACCTCAGTGAGGAAGAAGCCGATGATGCCGGTGAGACATCCGAGTCAGATGATGAGCTGGATGGAGATGACGAGCCGGACGTTGATGACGACGATACGGAACCTGACAACGAGGATACGTCTTGGGAAGGCACCGACACGTCAGATAATGACGAGAACGAAGCCGACCAGGCCGATGCATTGGATGAGACTCCGGGAGACTCGGAGTCGGATGAGGCTGAGGAAGAGTTGGCCGCAGGGGCAGCTTCGGTCGAAGATCAAGAAGACGAAGATGATGATGCCTCGGAACCGACCGGTTACGAAGGAATTGCCGATCTCGATGAATGGCGCCGGCAACTGACGCGGCGCTACAAGATCCAAGAGGTCATCAAACGCAGGCAAATCCTGCTCGTCCAGGTGGTCAAAGAAGAACGCGGCAACAAAGGCGCCGCGTTGACCACGTATCTTTCCCTGGCTGGCCGATACTGTGTGCTGATGCCGAACTCGACTCGTGGCGGTGGTATCAGCCGAAAAATCACAAACACAGCCGACCGCAAGAAGCTCAGGGGCATCATTGAGGGACTCAACGTACCTGACGGCATGCGTTTGATTGTCCGCACCGCCGGACAGAGCAGAAACAAGGCTGAGATCAGGCGAGACTACGAATACCTTTTGCGGCTCTGGGACAGCATACGGGAACTGACGCTGAGCAGTACTGCGCCGAGTTTGATTTACGAGGACGCAAACATCATCAAACGCTCGATACGGGATCTCTACACAAAGGACATCTCCGAAATCCTTGTTGACGGTGAAGACGGGCATAAATCGGCGAAAAGTTTCATGAAGATGCTGATGCCAAGCCACGCAAAGCGTGTGCAACCGTATCAGGATCGCATCCCGCTATTTCAGCGATACCGGATCGAAGAGCAGTTCTCGTCGATGCACAGTCCGACGGTTCAGCTGAAGTCCGGCGGCTACATTGTCATCAATTCCACAGAAGCGCTGGTCGCCGTGGACGTGAACTCCGGTCGTTCCACACGGGAGCGCAACATCGAGGAGACTGCCTACAAGACCAATCTGGAAGCGGCAGAGGAGATTGCACGACAATTGCGGCTGCGGGATCTGGCCGGCCTGATCGTCATCGACTTCATCGATATGGACGAGAACCGCAACGCCCGCCGAGTCGAAAGATGCCTCAAAGACTGCCTGAAAACCGACCGGGCCAGAATTCAGGTGGGTCGGATCAGTAAATTCGGGCTGCTGGAAATGTCGCGACAACGGCTACGACCCAGCTTGATCGAAGCCAGTACAGAAGTATGTCCGCATTGTCAGGGGGCCGGCGTTGTTCGTTCGACCGAGTCATCTGCCCTTCACATTCTGCATGCAATTGAAGAAGAAGGCATTCAAGGTCGTTCGTCTGAAATTACTGTCCATATGTCTACGGCGGTGGCTCTCTACATCCTCAATCAAAAACGCAATTCACTTATCGCTCTGGAAGAACGCTTCGGCTTGAGAGTCAACGTCGAAGGTGACGATACGCTCAACCCACCTGACTACCGCCTTGAACGGGTTTCCTCGCGCACTGCGGCTGCAAAGCCCGCGAAGGAGGAGTCGAAGGACAAAGAGAAAGAGAAGACCGAAACACGACAATCCGCGGCGGAAGCGGAGGAATCATCGGAAGATGCTCCGAAAAAGCGTCGGCGCCGTGGTCGACGCGGGGGAAGGCGGCGGCGGAAGAAGGAAGAGGCCACGGAGGCGGTCGAGGCTGCAGCCACAGAAACGGACTCATCAGAGCCAGGGGCACAAACGGAGCCGGTCGATTCCGCTGACAACGAGCCGGACCAAACCGTTTCTGAAGACGTGGCCCCGGCAGAGGGATCTCAAGAAGCAACGCCGGTTGAAGCAGAGGAACCCGATACAGCGGATGGGCAGGTCAGCGCATCTGATCAGACCGATGTAGAAGAACAGCCCCTCGCCGATTCAGACCCGTCGACAGAGGAAGCCTCTCTCGTGCATTCCATGGATGTCGTCAGCAATGCTGGCATCGATGCCGTCGAGCCAGACCCGTCAGACGAAACCGAACCACCTACGGCGGTTACGGAACACGCCGCCGAGGAAGAGGAAAGCATGAAGCCCAAGCGGCGCGGGTGGTGGCAGCGCACGTCGGCTTGACCTGTGTGAGCGGTTGAATCGGGTCAGGCCAGCCAGTCCTTGATTCGACGGGCAGCTTCGGCCACGTCGTCGTAATCTCCTGCGAAGGAGAATCTCACGTAGGCGTGGCCCCGCTTCGGGTCAAAATCGACCCCCGGGGTCGTCGCGACGCCAATCTCCTCCAGCATTCGGCGGCAAAACTCCATGCTGTCGTTGGTCAGCTTGGTGACGTCCGCGAATATGTAAAAGGCACCGTCAGCAGGCGCCATTCTGTCGAAACCGGCGGCAGGCAATTCCTTCAGCAACAGCTCGCGATTTCGAGCATAACCGGCCACTTTCGCATCGAGCTCTTCCGTGGCGTCGAAGGCAGCGATCGCGGCCCGCTGCGACAATGCAGGTGCAGATATTGCCAAGTTCTGGCCGAGCACCTCGATGGACCGCACCATGTCTTCGGGAACGATCATCCAACCAAGTCGCCAACCGGTCATTGAGAAGTATTTCGAGAAGCTGTTGATGACGACGGCGGCATCGCCGAACTCCGCGGCACTGACTGCTTTCTCACCGTAAGTGATGCCGTGGTAGACCTCATCCGAGATCAGGCGCATACCCCTGGAGTCGCAATAGCCAACCAGCTCTTCAAGTGCGTTCCGCCCCAGCATGGTGCCTGTGGGATTGGCGGGACTCGCCACCAACAAGCCGTCCGCACCCTCGTGTGCCTCCGATAGCAACTCAGGTGTCGGCTGAAAACGTGTCTCCGCGCCGGTTTCAACCATCACGGGCTCGACACCTACAGACTTCAAGATATTCGGATAGGCTGGATATCCTGGTGTTGTCAGAAACACGCTGTCGCCAGGATCAAAAGCCGCGAGGAATGCCAGCAAAAACGCGCCCGAAGATCCGGTCGTCACCACGATACGAGATGGATCAACACTCAGTCCGTATACCGACTGATAGTGCTGGGAGATGCGATCTCGCAGCTCAGGTATGCCAAGAGCCTCCGTGTATCCGATGGGCGCGTTCCGCAGCGCCGCTTCGGCAGCGTCAACAACAACTCGAGGCGACCCACCACCGGGTTCACCCACCTCCATATGCAAGACGTCGCCGCCCGCCGCTTCACGATCGTTTGCCGCCTTCAACACCTCCATGGCGTAGAAGGGCGCCACATCCTTTCCCCGATTCGCGATTTTCAATGCAATAGCCCTAGAAATCTTCTCCAAGCGCGAGCCCGAAGCTGCGGCGGTCGCTGATGAACTGGCAGTTGCCCTGCCCGTTGGAGATTCCCTTCGGGCAGTAGATGGCATTCACCCGGCCGAGCAGAGGTGCTTCCTTCAGCGTGTGGTCCCGAGCGCGGAGTGAATCGACGACAGACTTGTCGACACCAGGTTCCACCAATGTCGCGTCTGGCTGTCCAACATGAAGAATTCTGGGCCGGTCCAGTTGCTCACGGATATCCAGATCCTCAACCGAGAGCCCGATCAGGGCATGCCCCGTAGCAGCCGGTGCGGCGGCATTTCCCGAAGCAGAAATCGCCAGGACAACCTCTGTGACTTCTTCGTCAACCACTAAGATCGCCGTTAGAAATGCCAGATCGTCACCTGTGAGCGGCGGCACGAGAACAATACCTGTGACTGGATCAAGTTTCCCCGCCCCGAGTTCACGGCCCATGGTCAGAGTGCACGCGACAGCAGAACCTTCCCGATCAGCCGCGACAAAACTGGTTGTCCCCAATTCCGGATTGTCGATATCAACCGGTGGAATGCCCTTCACGACAAGTGGTGTGTGCTCGCCAGACCGATAGCTCCGCATGAGCGTGTGGGCGCGAAAATCAGAAAGCGGCCGCGCTGCCGCATTACCGCGATCGAGATAGGCGCGCGATGCAGCCTCGGCGAAGAGATGCGGCCGTTCATCCTGATCGATTTCAAGTACCCTGCCTTCGTCCAAGTTCATCGCCCAGATTTGACCGGCGATAACACCACCCACAATCGGCACCGGCGTGGTATGGACAGATAGTCGATCGTTACGAAGGGAAACCGATTTACGCCACGTCGGAAGACTCGCACGCATATCAGCAAGTGAGAGCGCCCCACCATTCTTGCGCGCGCCGTTCACCAGATTCACGCCGGCCTGTCCCCCATAAAATTCGCCGGGCCCGCGCAATCGAATTTGGGCCAACACGGCAGACAATGCGATTTGAGTGAGTTGATCTCCCTCCCGGAGAACTCCTGAACCGTCCTGATTGCTGAATGCTGCCTTCAGGTCGCTATTGTCGAATATGGTGGCCTTTGCGCCTTCCAGTCGTCGAACGAGTGCTCGGGACACGGGATGGCCACGCCGCGCCAGAACCTCGGCCGGAGCCACCAGATCACTCCATGGCAGACGGCCGTACCGACTGTGTAGTGCCGCCAATCCCCTGACCGTTCCAGGAATGGCGATCGCGCCGCCCGTGACCGGTGCTCGGGGCAGAAAGTCGATCGCCTCGACAACATCCGTAGGAGAATCGTACACAAGGCACGCACCGCCGCCGCCAAGACTGGCGGCTACGGGATAGGTCACGGACAAAGCGAACGACAGAGCGACCGCAGCGTCTATTGCCGTTCCGCCCTTCGCGAGAACTTCTCGTGCCGCAATAGCGGCCCGCGGTTCATCAGCGCTTACACCCCCGACAAATCCTTCGACGAACTGGCCTGGCTCGATGACCCTGGACTTCGGCGCAATATCGCAGGCCGACAGCATCACGACGGCGATGCACGACCAAGTCAATTGACGCCGCACCGGCCCCCACCTACCTTTTGATCCGACGATGGGAATCACCATTTTGCCGAACTTCTTCACCCGGACATGTCTGACAGCGTTGGGCGGATTGGCTGCGTGCGCACTTTTGCTTGGCACCGTAAATCCCGCCAACGCCAGAGGAATTTCACTTATCCGCGACGCGGAAATTGAACATAACATTCACCAAATCGCCGCGCCACTATTCGCGGCAGCCGGCCTGGATACCAGTGCCGTCAGAATACATCTGGTGAACGACCGGGCACTCAACGCATTCGTCGCCGGGGGTCAAAGGATTTTCATCAACACCGGGCTGCTCCTGACGGTTGAAAATGCCAGCGAGATTTCCGGTGTGATCGCCCATGAGACCGGCCATATTTCCGGCGGCCATCTTGCCCGTACCCACGATGCGATTCGCGATGCCTCCGCAGCGAGTATTTTGTCGACAGTACTGGGGGCTGCAGTTGCACTGGGCGGACAAGGCCGTGCCGGAAGCGCAATTATCGCTGGCGGTCAAACAGTCGCGCAGCGAAACTTTCTCAAATACACAAGGACCCAGGAGTCCGCGGCAGATCAGGCGGCGGTGAAATTTCTGGCGGCAGTGGATATGACTGCGGAAGGGCTCTACGTATTTCTGGACCGCATCGGCGATCAGGAAGCTCTGGCAAGATCTCGCCAAGACCCTTATGTCCGCAGTCATCCGCTGACTCGGGATCGGTTACGATTCTTGAGAAATCAGATCGAACGATCCCGCGTCTCAGGGACCTCTCCGGAGCCCCTGACCAAAGCCGAACTTGTTCGAATGCAGGCCAAGATCAGGGGATTTCTGGAGTCTCCCCAAAAGGCATTGCGGCGGTATCCCGAATCGGATCACAGCGTGCCCGCCAAATATGCGCGTGCGGCAGCCTTGCATAGACTCGGCCGAACAGATGAAGCACTTCGCGAAGCGAATGACCTTGTTGCCTACAAACCCAATGACGCATTCTTCAATGAATTGAAAGGTCAGATTCTGTTTGAGAGCGGCCGGGTCAGACAGGCCGTCTCACCTTATCAGACTGCTGTCGAAATCAGAACCAACTCACCGCTCCTCAGACTCGGACTGGCACAGGCCCAAATTGCGACCGACGACCCCAGCCTTTTGCCCGAGGCCGTCAAACACCTCGAGGAAGCCACCCGCAGAGACAAGCGAATCCCGCTTGCGTGGCGTCAACTCGCCATCGCGCTGGGACGAAACGGTGACATTGGAAAATCGTCACTCGCAAGTGCTGAGTACAATCTGTTGATTGGCCGTCCAAGAGATTCGGCGCGTTTTGCGGCGAAAGCTGAAAACCTGTTGTCCCCTGGAACTCCCAGTCATCTGAGAGCTCAAGATCTCAAAGACGCGGCAACCAAGATCCTGAAGCGACGACGAAAATAGCGATTCTCATGTTCTCGGATCGACGCCGCAGATTCGCAATAATCTTCTTCAACACTTGCTCGTTCAATCCTTGGTGATGTGGCTCTCCCGGCCTAGGTGTTGCGCCATACATGTGTTCTTATGCGCCCCGCCCGACAGTAGCGGAAAATGCGACTTTGTAGCGGGAGGTTGATCTCCAAATTGGAACCGCCCACTGGAGCGATCAAGAGATGAACAAACAAAGGACTCTCTTCCGAGCGTGGATCGGCGCTGTTGCAACCATCCTGTGTCTGTCCATCGGAATGGCGAACGCACAGACCTCCTTCACCGATGTCGAGCAACGCGCCATCGAGCAGATGATTCGCAACTACATCCTGAACAATCCAGAAATCATCGTGGAGAGTGTTCAGCGCATGGGTGCGCGTGAGCAGGCCGCCAACCAACAGCGGCAGCGGCAGGTACTCGTGGATCTTCGTCACTCACTCGAAAACGATCCCGGATCACATGTCGGCGGCAACCCGAATGGCGATGTCACTGTGATCGAGTTTTTTGACTACCGGTGCACCTACTGCAAGCGATTCCTGCCCAATCTTGCGGATCTCATGCGCACCGACAACAACGTACGCATCGTGTTCAAGGAATTCCCAATCCTTGGTCCTGACTCGCTGGCGGCGTCACGGGCCGCGCTTGCCGCGCGGGCCCAGAATAAGGATCTCTATGTGCCGTTTCACAATGCGTTGATGGAATCCCGCGGGGTATTCTCTGAGAACCGTATCTTCGACATCGCCCGTGAGATCGGCCTCGATGCCGATCAACTAAAACGGGACATGGAGGCACCTGAAATCGAAGAGATCATTTCGCGCAACTACGCCCAGGCTGAAGCCTTGGGAATTCAAGGGACGCCAGGCTTTGTGATTGGTGACCAAGTGGTCCCGGGTTACATCAATCGGGAGCAACTTACCGCGCTCATTGATGAAGCCCGGACTGGTTGTACAACCTGCTAAGTACGGCGAAACCAACGCGCATCTGCTTGTCGAGTTTGTCTGATAGTTCTACCCGCGAGAACGGGTCAACGAGATTGCAACCGCGGGCCGCTAACCAGCGGCGTTTACAGGAGCCGCGGCAGCTTATCCCGGAACTGCGGCAGCTCCAGGCAAGCGGCTTCAATCTTCATCAATGTCGAGAAGCCCGATACATCGACGTCAAAAACCTGCGCCGCACTCAGAAGCGACACCAGAAAGATATCGGCAACGGTTGGCGTGTCGCCGTGGCAGAACTTTCCCTTTGCATCACTGCTCGCCAATAACTCCTCTAGCGTCGCGAAGGAACGGCCGTACCAATGGGTCAACCACCGGCTCACCTCATCGGGCGTGTGGCCCATATCTTCGGCCAAGTACAGCCTGACACGACGATTGATGATGGGATGGATTTCGCAATTGCAGATTTCCGCCAGCCCTCGCACCCTAGCCCGTGCAGCCGGATTGGCAGGCAATAACGCCGGCTCGGGATGTATCTCTTCCAGGTACTCCATGATGGCCATGGTTTGCGTGAGCACCAGATCGTCGTCCACCAATGCCGGCACTAATCCCTGCGGATTGATGGCGAGATACTTGGCCTCCAGGTGTTCCTTTCTATCAGGATCCATGAACACCGACTCATACGGGATCCCCTTGAGATCGAGAGCCACGCAAGCACGGTAGTGGGCCGATGATATTGGCCATCCGAAGAGTTTAATCACGACACGTGCTACTTCATGCCCAGCCGCCCAAGGCCAGGTAATTTCAATGCCGGGGGCTGAAGATCAATGCCAACGACCAGCCCCAGAATATTCAGTTCAATACCCTCCTTCAGCGCGGCCATAACCCCGATGAGCCCCAAAAGCGAAAATTGAAAACCCGTTCCGCTTGGTGTTGGGCCTACCACTGACCCGTTCGCGAGATAGTCCTTGCCAACCGCCGTCGGCGGCAGGTCGATTTCCAGTTCCGGCACCTGACGACCGACAAATGCGGTGAAGGTGTTGCTGTTGGGTCCAGGCCAGGTTCTGTAGGTATTGGCATACGGGTAGGCATCCACTGCGGCTTCCACCTTGTCGATGAGTTCTTCGACGCCATCACCCCGAAGATCTACCAGCAAGTCGGGATAGTTGGAGAACCACATCGCGTCCGGCCGTCCCGGACCGCGGACCAATGTCGAATTGCCGCGATACAGATACCAGCCGATGATCTCATACCGCGTATAGTGATCCGCGTTGGAGCGCTTGCTGGTAATCCACGTGTGTACTGCTACGGAACCCCGTAATCCCCACGCCCGTGCCGCGTACACCTGGATCACGGCTTCCGGAGTCAATGCAGGGTCCGGCGCCTGTCCGGTCGACACGTGGCTGGCGGTACTCCAGTGAGGCCGCTCCCTCAGCGCGAGCCGCGCCGAAGACACCAATATCGGTGCGACGACCAACCCGAGGACAATCCAGAGCGTCACACGCCGCCAGCCGAATCTACGCGATCTCTTAGGAACAGGTGCATCGTCACTGGTCATTGCGAGGTATGCGTGTGATCAAATGAGCCCGCCGACAGGGGAAGAAGGATCCGCATACATTTTCCGTGGCATGCGGCCGGCCAAGTATGCTAGCCGTCCGGACTGGACGGCGAGTTTCATCGCCTCAGCCATCGCGATCGGATCGTCGGCATGGGCAATTGCCGTGTTCATCAGAACGCCGTCACATCCGAGCTCCATTGCGAATGTTGCATCGGATGCCGTTCCCACGCCGGCATCGACGAGTACCGGCACTTGAGCCTGTTCGACAATGATTTTGATGTTGATCGGATTTTGTAGTCCGAGACCTGAACCTATAGGTGCGCCCAGGGGCATAATCGCCGACGCCCCCGCCTCTTCGAGACGCTTGGCGTACAGAGGGTCATCGGAACAATAAACCATGACGTCGAAACTTTCCTGGACGAGAAGATGAGTTGCCTTCAAGGTTTCGATCATGTCGGGGTACAGGGTCTTTTCGTCCCCAAACACTTCGAGTTTCACCAGGTTCCAGCCGCCTGCCTCCCGAGCAAGACGTAGAGTTCGGAGCGCCTCTTCCGCCGTGAAACACCCTGCGGTATTCGGCAAATAGGTATATTTCTTGGGGTCGACGTAATCGATCAACATGGGCTGATCGGGGTTCGTCACGTTCACCCGCCGAACTGCCACGGTGACGATATCGGCACCCGATACCTCGATGGCGCGTCGGGTTTCTTCAAAATCTTTATACTTGCCCGTGCCGACGACCAGTCGCGAGTGAAACTCGCGCCCCGCCACAACGAACGGATCCGCCTCTTGAGATGGACCGCTCTCTTCGGCGGCGCTGCCGCCACCGATAAAATGCACGACCTCCAGCTGATCACCGTCGCTGATCTCCGTGCCGTCGTAGGCTGACCGAGGCACTATCTCGAGGTTGCGTTCGAGCGCCACCTTTCGGGCGTCTATGCCGAGTTCACCGAGTAGTTGTGACACGGTCATGGAGCGTTCAAATTCTCGCTCTTCGCCGTTTACGGTGACTCGCATCGTGCGCCAATTCCTTCAAGTGTGGTGACCCGCAGTAAGTATGGGTTTACTCGCTAGCGCTTTCAAGTTGCGCGCACAGGTTTATTCCCGCGCCGCTGCACGCACCCACATCCCTGCTTGTCGATTTGAGGCTGCTAGCCCACTTTCAGACCGTCACCCCAGCCCTGAAAAATTACGTAGAACGCGATGGCCACGACGACGCCGACTCCAATTTTCAACCAGATCGAGTAGTACCACTCCTTCGGGACTTCGAAGTCGTCTCGTTCATCTGGAACTTCTGCCCAATCGTCGTCCAACAATTCCCGACGTCGGTTGGCTACGAACTGTTTGTCCTCATCGGACCAGCCGGTTTCATCCAACTCTTCGGACACTTCTTGACGTCTTTCTTCGGTCTTTTCACGCATTCGTTCACGCTCGGATTGAACTTCCGCGCGTCGCTCTTCCAATGTTTTCTTTCGAGGCTTTTCGGCCGGTACTGCCATTTAGATTCCCCCCCTCTCGGCAAACCTAATGTTTGTTGAAGTCCGCACCCTTCCCCGGATACGCGAAGGCCGCAGCCCCTTACAGGGCCCACGGCCGGCCGAACCTTCAACGCTTTCATGAGCCTCACCACACGCTCACCACAAGAAGCGAATTGGAATGAGGCCCGCCCATGGTCTCAGCCCAGACAACTCTCAAGCTACTCACACCCATCCTTAGCAAATCATCCCAAAAAGAGACGTTTGCATGTCAGTTGGATCAGCACGATACAGATTCGCTACCACAGGACCACGCACAACGAATCCAATCACACATACCGCAAGTGTTGTGCCATTGCATTCAGAAAATTCAATTTATGCTATTTGGCATCAAAAGTTGCCGGTTTCGTGGCAAACTCACACGCGCCATTGCACCGCAGGTTGCCCGTGCTATAACCGTCCGGTCCCGTGCCCGTCTCCTAAACCGTGAACATTCCCATGAGCACAAAGATACTCGTACTTAATGGACCGAATCTTAATCTGTTGGGAACCCGGGAACCCCACATCTATGGCAACGAGACTCTGGACGACGTGCAATTCATGACGGAAGCGCGAGCCCGAGAGCTGGGCTTGGAGGTCGAGTTTCGGCAAAGCAATTCAGAGAGCGAAATTGTGGACTGGATTCAGTCCGCGAAAGGTACGGCCCACGGTATTATCATCAACGCCGGGGCCTATACACACACCTCCATCGCCATACTTGATGCGCTGATTGCGGTGTCTCTACCCGTGGTCGAGGTGCATCTGTCGAACCTCTTCAAGCGCGAAGAGTTCCGGCACCATTCATTTATTACATCTGCTGCGGCCGGCCTGATTACGGGATTCGGAGCCAAGGGTTATCCGCTGGCCGTCGAAGCCATGTCTTCGATCCTCCAAGACGCAGCCTAGGACGAGACGAATTAGCAGGTGCTGAGGTAATGGCGAACAACCCCGAACTCGACAAAGACCTGATCCGAGAGCTCGCCGAGTTGCTCGACGAAACTGCATTGACCGAGATTGAGTGGACCCAGGGTGATCGAACAGTACGCGTTGCGCGTCAATCGGGCACCGCGGTCGCCAGCGCGGCCGCACTGCCACCTGCCGCGTCGACCGCCCCTGTCGAAGCCGCAGCCGAGCCGGCCACCGTCGACCACGCCAGCCACCCCGGCGCCATACTGTCGCCGATGGTGGGCACGGCCTACGTCGCACCCGAACCCGGTGCCACTCCATTCGTTCAGGCGGGTGCGCAGGTTTCGGAGGGACAGACCGTCCTGATCATCGAGGCAATGAAAACGATGAACCCCATCCCCGCGCCCAAGAGCGGAACCATCCGTCAGATTTTGGTGAGCGATGGGGTGCCCGTCGAATATGGCGAAGTCCTGATGATCGTCGAATAGGGCTTCGTTCAGTGGTGCCGAATTCCCAAGGCCTCGTCCCGAGCCGCTGCGAATCATTCATACGGGGCATCAGGTCCCATGATTGAAAAAGTGCTCATCGCGAACCGTGGAGAGATCGCCCTCCGCATTCACCGTGCCTGCCGCGAGATGGGTATCGCCACGGTCGCGGTCCATTCCACCGCCGACTCGGAGGCCATGTGGGTCAGGCTGGCAGATGAGACCGTTTGCATCGGGCCCCCAGAGGCAAACAAGAGTTACCTGAACATACCGGCAATCATTTCGGCAGCCGAAGTTGCCGGTGCCAACGCCATCCATCCCGGATACGGTTTTCTGTCGGAGAACGCGCGGTTTGCCTCGATCGTGGAAGAACATGGCATCACGTTCATAGGTCCCAAGCCCGAGCATATCCGTGCCATGGGTGACAAAGTCCTCGCCAAGAGCACGATGAAAGAGCTCGGCGTACCTGTCGTGCCGGGATCAGACGGAGCGGTCGATAAGGTTGAAGACGCCCGAGAAGTTGCGGAAGCCATCGGCTACCCGGTCTTGATCAAAGCATCTGCAGGCGGAGGCGGACGCGGCATGAAAGTCGCGCAGGGGCGGCAAGAAATCGATCAAGCCTTTCAGACGGCGCGGAGTGAAGCGCGGGCTGCATTTGGAGACGACGCCGTCTACATCGAGAAATTCGTGGCCACCCCGCGTCACATCGAAGTTCAGATCATGGCAGACGCTCACGGTAACGTGGTGCACCTCGGTGAGCGCGACTGCTCATTACAAAGGAGACACCAAAAAATCCTGGAGGAAGCGCCCTCGCCACAACTGCATCCCGATGCGCGCGAGGAGATTGGACTTCGCGTCACGACCGCCATTCAAGCGCTCGGTTACCGGGGCGCCGGCACGGTCGAGTTTCTCTATGCCGATGGCGCGTTTTACTTCATCGAAATGAATACGCGCCTCCAGGTTGAACACCCGGTCACCGAGATGATCACCGGCATCGATATTGTGCAGGAACAGATTCGCGTTGCCGCCGGCGAACCTCTGTCATACACGCAGTCCGATGTTTCGTTCGCTGGTCACGCAATCGAATGTCGGATCAACGCGGAAGATCCGTTGACCTTCGCCCCGGCGCCCGGAACGATAACCGATTATCACCCTCCAGGGGGCCTGGGTGTCCGAGTCGATTCGGCCGTGTACGCGGGTTATCGGGTACCCCCATTTTACGACAGCTTGATTGCAAAGTTGGTCGTGCATGGGGCGACCCGTGAAGAATGCCTGATGCGCTTGAACCGTGCGCTGGAGGAGTACGTGATCGGGGGTATTCGAACGACCACGCCCATCCATCAAGCGTTGATGGTCAACGATGAATTCCGGGACGGCCGTTACAATATCCATTGGCTGGAGGAGTTCATCGAACAACGCGCAGAATGACGCAGCTCACACCAGAGATCGTATTGCAAGCGTACATGCGGGGCGTCTTTCCGATGGCCGAGAGCCGACACGACCCAACGTTGTATTGGATTGACCCGGAAATGCGCGGCGTGATTCCTCTGGACCGTTTCCACGTTCCACGGCGGCTCGCCCGCACTGTTCGGAGCCGTTCCAATACCGTGCATGTTGATCGGGACTTCGTGGCAGTCATCTCGGCTTGTGCCGAACCCGGCCGTGATCGACAAAACACCTGGATCAACGATGAGATTATCGACCTCTATACCAAGCTTCATGACATGGGCTTCGCCCATAGCGTGGAGTGCTGGGAGAATGACAAGCTTGTCGGCGGGCTCTATGGAATTTCAATCCGAGGCGCGTTTTTTGGCGAAAGCATGTTCAGCCTGGTGCGGGACGCCAGCAAGATTGCACTGGTGCACCTCGTCGACCGCCTGCGATCTGGGGGCTACAGCCTGCTCGACGTTCAATTCGTAACGTCACATCTCAAGAACTTCGGCGCCATCGAGATCCCGCGATCGGACTATCATGAGTGTCTTGCACTGGCTCTCAGGCTGGACGGCAATTTTTATTCGCTCGCAGAACCGTCGGACAAATCAGCGATCTTGCAGTCGACAACCCAGATGTCATAGACCGCGTGCTCCAGTGCTGACAGTGCCGGGCTCGACGCGAACATCCAACCACTGAAAACAAGCTGCGGCGGTTCTCCCGGCTTGTCGTCGATGATCTCGAGGAACGCGGTTGTTTCGGGCGTCTCTTCGGGTGGCCGCTTGTGGCAGGTCCGAGCAGTAATCACCAGAGTCCCGAATGCAACCTCCTCACCGATGGGCGCTTGGATAGGTGAGATGCGGGCCGTGACCTTGTCGAGACCCTGCAGCACCGCAACCTTGACCGATTGCGCGTTTGCAGGAGCGAAGGCGAAACAGCTACAGATTGCGGCGCAGAGCAGAGGATGCGTTTGTTGCCACCTCTTCATCGGAGATGCGCCGAGAAACGCAGCCTCACGTAGTCGACCGACCAGCCGCCGTCGGCTTGTTGCAATGAAGCGCGCGAGGCATCACGAACATCCGAGATGATCTCATCTCGTTCTTCGGCGGGCACCACGGCCAGAAAGCTACCCGCCAAGGTCTGGATCCAATCTCCCAGATCACCAGGGATTGGCGTTGGACGCGGAATCAACGCGATTGAGTCTACCGAGAACCCTCCATCCTGGAGCAAGGCCCGGTAGTCGCTATCGGAAGGGAAAAACCAAGGGTCTGCGCCACTGCCATCGTGACCTTGGCGGTCCAGTGCGGCAACGAGTGCGCGACGCACGGTATCGACGTTACCGGCACCCCCAAACTCTCCGACGAAGCGCCCCCCCGGCTTGAGAGCACGCGCAACACCACTGATCACTTCTTCTGGCGGACTGATCCAATGAAGGACAGCGTTGCTGAACACGGCATCGAATTCCCGGTCAAACTCGAGACTCCGCGCATCCCCTATTCGAGCATCCAGACCACGGGCCTGTGCGGCCGAGATCTGGGACTCGCTTGCATCGATTGCGACGACAGTCGCGCCGGCCTCGGCAATTTGCTCGGTCAATGCACCGTCGCCACAACCGAGGTCGAGTATTCGCAGGCCCGCTACCGGTCCGAGAAGTTCGACCACGGGACTGCCAAGATCAGACACGAAACGAGCGTTTCGTGCGTAGCAGCCCGCATCCCAGTCCTGGCGGGCACTTGCCTTGGCCCGCGCTTTCGCAGTTCGCGCGGTGTCACTCGTCACTGAATTTCACTTCCCGGGAATTGAACGGACAATCTCTGCTGGAGTCCGCCTCAACTCGGCTGCCAAGGTTCGTAGTCACCAGTGGTTGAGTCTCTCCGACTACCCTTTGTGACCGCACCCGGAGGCTGGTAGGCCGACGGCGTACCCGTGAGGTTCGCCACGTGTGGCTTTTCCCAATCCCGGCGTGATGCGTCTTCGACCGGAACCTCGTCAGACGTGTGATGCAACCAGGCGTGCCACTCTGCCGGGACCTTCGAACCTTCTACTTCGCCGTGATAGAGAACCCAGCGCCGACGGCGATGTCCCGCTGGAGCGCTCTTCTCTTGAAAATACCTGTTCCCGTAACAATCGACCCCCACGGGTTCCCCTTTTCGCCAAGTGAACAGCGCTGTTCCCAAAGTCTCGCGCTTCCACCAAGTCAGGAAGTCCAGAACTCCCATACTATCTGTCACTCCAAACCAAGTGCCGAATGATCAAACCAATGGCACGTATGTGTCGCCAAGAGCGCGCGACTATTGCACCAACTAAGTAGCGCGTCCAGCCCCTGCGACCACCCAGCCTCCTCAAGGACTGGACAAATGGTCAAGCCCATTGGTTTTTATTCTCCCTTACTCAACACTTGGAATCTTTCAGCGATCTTTAGCCTGTAAATGGCTGAATCACACCGATTTTTAAGTTTCACTGTAACTTTCATTTGTCGCCGGTCCGCTACCCTATCTATGCATTCCAATCAAGCGACACACAAAATCTAGTTGACAGCCTTCGCCGGGTAATGACACATTTTGTGCCCCGTATCACAGCCAATCACAATATCTTGAAAAATGATGGCGCGGTCCGGGGGGGCAGAAACAGAGCGCTGAGACGCTCACGTCATTGGAGCTAAGTGGGGGGCATTATGCGCATACGTCGCCGGTTCACGGAAGAAAACAAGTCACCCTATGCAGGGATTCCGTTCCGTAATGCGACCAGTGAAATTCGTAACCCGGACGGAACTGTCGTATTCCGTCTCGAAGGCTTCGAAGTCCCGGAAGACTGGTCACAGGTTGCCTGCGACGTCATTGCTCAAAAGTATTTTCGTAAGGCGGGCATACCCGCACGCCTGAAGTCCTTCGAGGAAAATGACGTCCCGTCCTGGTTATGGCGAAAAGTGCCGGATGACGCCGCACTTGCGGAACTTCCCGAAGAAGAGAAGGAAGTTGGCGAATCCAGTGCGAAGAGCGTTTTCGACCGCCTCGCAGGTACATGGACCTACTGGGGTTGGAAGGGCGGCTATTTCGATTCCGAAAGTGACGCACACGCGTACTTCGACGAGATGTGTTACATGCTTGCCCGCCAAATGGGCGCGCCGAACTCTCCCCAATGGTTCAACACCGGGCTTCACTGGGCCTACGGAATTGATGGTCCCGCACAGGGGCACCACTACGTAGATTTTCAGACTGGGGAATGCCGGCCATCGGAAACGGCATATGAGCATCCTCAACCACATGCCTGCTTTATCCAGGGTATCGCCGACGATCTCGTGAACGAGGGCGGCATCATGGACCTATGGGTGCGCGAGGCCCGCTTGTTCAAATATGGCTCGGGTACCGGCTCCAATTTCTCTGCTGTTCGAGCGGCGAACGAACACCTCTCGGGCGGTGGAAAGTCGTCCGGCCTCATGAGCTTCTTGAAGGTCGGAGACCGCGCGGCCGGCGCCATCAAGTCCGGAGGCACCACTCGCCGCGCGGCAAAAATGGTCGTCGTCGATGTTGATCATCCGGACGTCAGCGAGTTCATCAATTGGAAGGTGTCGGAAGAGCAGAAGGTTGCGGCGTTGGTCACCGGTTCCAAGGTCAATGCCAAACACCTCAACGCTGTCATGAAGGCCTGCCATGCGGTGGAAGGCGACAACCGTTTCTATCCGTCGGACAACCCTGAACTGAAACGGGCGATCAAAGAGGCCCGTCGGGCTCTCGTACCCGAGAACTATGTCAAACGTGTGATCCAGTTCGCCCAGCAGGGTTTCACAGAGATCGAATTCAACACGTACGACACTGACTGGGACGGCGAAGCCTACGGCACCGTGTCAGGGCAGAACGCCAACAACACCGTCAGGGTGACGGATGAATTTCTCGGTGCCGTGGAAAGTGATGGTAACTGGAACCTCATCCGCCGCACCGACGGCGAGATTTCCGAGACATTGAAAGCCAGGAATCTGTGGGACGATATCGCCCATGCCGCCTGGGCTTCAGCCGATCCGGGACTCCAGTTTCATACCACGATCAATGACTGGCACACCTGTCCCGAAGGAGGTCCGATCCGAGCGTCGAACCCGTGTTCCGAGTACATGTTCCTCGATGACACGGCCTGCAATCTAGCCTCGTTAAATCTTTTGGCTTTCGCGCGGGACGACAGCACATTCGACACTGACGATTTCGAACATGCAGTCCGCCTGTGGACCATCGTGCTCGAGATTTCGGTGATGATGGCCCAATTCCCAGCTCGTCGCATAGCCGAGCTTTCCTACATGTACCGCACCTTGGGCCTGGGTTATGCGAATCTTGGCGGCTTGCTGATGGCAAGCGGCATCTCTTACGACAGCGACGAAGGCCGTTCCATTTGCGCCGGCATCACGGCGCTAATGACCGGGACAGCCTACGCGACTTCGGCTGAGATGTCCGCGGAACTCGGCCCCTTCCCGGGGTATGGGCGTAACCGCGAAGCCATGCAACGCGTGATGCGCAATCACGCAAGAGCTGCGGGAGCACTGCCCGGTGAATTCGAAGAGCTGGCAACGCTCCCCGTTGTATTTCAGCCGGATGCCTGCCCGGACCAAGGTCTCGCCGATGCGGCGACTCGCTCATGGCACGAAGCTGTCGAGAAGGGCACCGCGCACGGATATCGCAATGCACAAGCAACGGTCATCGCACCCACCGGCACCATTGGCCTGGTCATGGATTGTGACACGACCGGCATCGAACCTGACTTCGCGTTGGTCAAGTTCAAGAAACTGGCCGGTGGTGGGTACTTCCGGATTATCAATCGCTGCGTTCCTCGCGCCCTGGGCAATCTCGGGTATTCGGACTCCGAAATCGACGAGATGATCGTTTACGCCGTCGGGCACGGCACGCTGTCGGATGCACCGACCATCAATCATGAGTCCTTGTCAGCAGCGGGCTTTACGGACGACGCGTTGTCTACGTTGGAAGCCACGCTCGCCAATGCATTCGACATCAGGTTCGCATTCAACAAGTGGACTCTTGGAGAAGAGTTTTGCACTGACGTACTGGGATTCACCCGCGAGCAACTCGACGACATGTCTTTCGACATGTTAACCGCTCTGGGATTCTCGGCAGAGCAGATCGATGCCGCAAATACTTATTGCTGCGGGTCGATGACGCTGGAGGGTGCGCCTCACCTAAAAGACGAGCATTTGACGGTGTTTGACTGTGCCAACCCTTGCGGCAGCAAGGGAACCCGTTACCTCGCCACGGACAGCCACATTCACATGATGGCAGCCGCCCAACCGTTCATTTCGGGCGCCATCTCCAAGACCATCAATATGCCCAACGCTGCCACCGTCGAGGATTGCAAGAACGCTTACCTGCAGTCCTGGAAGCTCGGACTGAAGGCCAACGCACTCTATCGGGATGGCTCGAAGCTTTCGCAGCCTCTTGCGTCTTCGCTGGTCGACGATGATGAGTTGGAAGACGATGCCGAACCCATCACCGCGGACCGGCCGGCACAGGTTGTTGCGGAGAGAATTGTGCGCCAGATCGTAGCAGCAGAACGCCGCCGCCTCCCGGGTCGACGAAAAGGCTACACGCAAAAGGCCTCAGTCGGCGGACACAAGGTATACCTGCGAACCGGTGAATACGACGACGGGTCTCTCGGCGAGATCTTCATCGACATGCACAAAGAAGGGGCAGCATTCCGCAGCCTCATGAACAACTTCGCCATCGCCATCTCCATCGGCCTGCAATATGGGGTTCCGCTGGACGAGTTTGTAGAAGCCTTCACCTTCACCCGGTTTGAACCGCAAGGGATCGTCGAAGGCAATGACGCCATAAAGATGGCCACCTCAATCCTCGACTACGTGTTCCGCGAGGTGGCCGTGTCGTACCTCGGCCGAAACGACCTGGCACACGTTGAGCCTGACGATCTGAGGCCCGACAGCGTGGGCGAGGCTTACGTGCCGCAAGGCGATGGTGCTTCCAACGGCACGGTCAGCCTGGCGAGCAATGGTTACGTTCGGGGCAGCCTGTATGTGGTCGGAGATGCTGCTGGAGGCGTCACTACCGAAGGCCAAGTCATGGGGTCGGCAGTAGCCACTGCACATGCATTGGCAAGCGATCTTGGTGTGGCAGCGGAAGCTTCGGCGGTGGTGGCCGTCTCAACAGATGTCACCGATGAGGTGGATTCCCGCCTGGAACAGATTCGAGAAGCCCGCATCAAAGGCTACGAAGGAGATGCATGCGGCGAGTGTGGCAATTTCACTTTGGTCCGCAACGGGACATGCCTTAAGTGCGTGACCTGCGGCGCGACCAGCGGGTGTTCCTGAGATGCAATGTCTCAGGACGCCTCTCCCGGGCCCCGTCCCATCGCAAAGCCCGGGAGTCATACGTGTGGTGAGTAGAGTATGTGACCAACACTAGTCCTCCCTGTTGACTCGGCGCGCCGCTTCCGTCCATGCGGCGCGCCCTTTTTTTTCTTGCGGGACGACCAACCTACGAGCTTACATCGAACTGCTCGAAATTTCTAACTTTCAGGCGGTTTTTCGGGCTCGGGCAGGACGACCCGAATGTGCAGTTCGCGGAGATGTCGGGCCGTGGCCTCAGCGGGCGCACCCATCAGCAGGTCTTCAGCCTGCTGATTCATCGGAAACGCAACAACCTCTCGAATGTTTGGTTCATCAGCAATGAGCATGACGATTCGGTCGATTCCTGGTGCCAGACCTCCGTGTGGTGGTGCACCATAGCTCAGGGCTCTCAACATGCCTCCGAATCGCGACTCCACGTCCTCCCGCGAATAGCCCGCGATTCCAAACGCCCTGTACATAATCTCGGGATCGTGATTTCGGATCGCGCCCGAAGACAATTCCACTCCGTTGCACACGATGTCGTATTGATATCCCAGAATTTGGAGCGGGTCCTCGGCTTCAAGAGCGCCCAAGCCGCCCTGAGGCATGGAGAATGGATTGTGGCTGAACTCGATTTTCTGATCCGTCTCATCCCACTCATACATGGGATAGTCGACGATCCAGCAAAATCGGTAAGCATTTCCTTCGCATAGTTCGAGTTCGTCCGCGACTCGTGTCCGGGCCAGACCAGCAAGTGCCGCCGCTCTCTCTGGCTGATCGCATGCAAAGAAGACAGCGTCACCATCGCCAGCGCCCGTGAGCGAACGCACCCGGCCAACACGATCGTCCTCCAGATTGTTGGCGATCGGACCCTTGCCTCCGCCGTCTTCGAATACGATGTAGCCCAGTCCCGGCCAGCCTTCCTCCCGGGCCCAATCATTGAGCTTGTCGAAAAAGCTTCGCGGTTGCCCCGCTGCGCCTGGTGCGGGAATTGCGCGAACAACCGCCCCCTTTCCGATGGCCCGATCAAATATGCCAAATCCGCCACCGGCAAAGGCTTCCGTACAGTCACAGATTTCCAGCGGATTCCTGAGATCGGGCTTATCTGTCCCGTACTTCAGCATTGCCTCGGCGAACGGAATTCTCGGGAAGGGCTGTGGCGTGACCTCCCAATCCGTGAATTCGTCAAAGACTGCGAACATGACGGGTTCAATGGCATCGAACACGTCATCCTGCTCTACGAAGGACATCTCGACATCGAGCTGATAGAACTCTCCAGGAGAGCGATCCGCGCGCGCGTCCTCATCTCGAAAACACGGCGCAATCTGAAAGTAGCGGTCGAATCCGGCGACCATGTATAGCTGCTTGAACTGCTGCGGGGCCTGCGGCAGCGCATAGAACTTACCTGCGTGCATGCGACTGGGCACCAGAAAGTCTCGCGCGCCCTCGGGCGAACTGGCGGTCAAGATCGGCGTTTGGTACTCGGCAAACCCTTGCTCGATCATCCGTCGCCGAATACTGGCGATAACTTCCGAACGCAGCGCAATGTTGTGATGTATGCGCTCGCGGCGCAGGTCCAAAAACCGGTATTTAAGTCGCGTTTCTTCAGGATATTCCTGGTCACCAAAGACCTGCAGTGGAAGCTCGTCCGCCGCCGCCTGAACTTCAAGTGACTCAATTCGCACCTCGACTTTACCTGTCGGCAACTTGAGATTGACCGTGTCGAGGCTGCGCGCGACCACGGGGCCGGTGATTGTCAGCACACTCTCTGGTCGGGCGCCATCCGCCAGCGCAAAGGATTCAGCGCCCGTCTCCACGACACATTGGGTAATGCCGTAATGATCCCGCAAGTCGATGAACAAGAGGTTTCCGTGATCGCGCTTGCGATGAATCCAGCCCGAGACGCGAACCGTACTTCCCACGTCGGATTCGCGAAGTTGCTCACATGTATGCGTGCGGTATCTGTGCATCAAGAAATCGCCTATTCACCGTTCGAATCCACTGGGACAATTCCACGTGGTCACTATGCAAACCCGACGCTCGGCTGAGGTCAGCGTTGTGGCGGCGCAAGAGCGCATGGATCACCCCGGGCTGTCAAGCTCAGTGGCCTCAAACCAATGCCCACACGGGCATGTGCAACGGAATCCCTCTATGCTTATGGTTCTGATGTGCCGAAGGACACTGATTTAGTCATGAACATAGTAACTCGTACCCCGGATTTGGTTTCCGCTTGCGACCGTCTCAAGGACGTCGACTACATCACCGTCGACACCGAGTTCATCCGAGACAATTCCTACTGGCCTCAAGTCTGTCTCATCCAGGTTGCCAGCAAAGACGAAGCAATCGCTATCGACCCTCTCAGCCAGGCGCTCGAGCTAGAACCGTTTCTGGACCTTATGAGGAATTCGGGTGTGCTCAAGGTGTTCCACGCAGCGCGCCAGGACATTGAGATCTTCTTCCATCTGGGCGAAGCGATCCCAACCCCCCTCTTCGATACTCAGCTCGCCGCCATGGTCTGCGGTTTCGGAGATTCAGTTGGTTACGACACGTTGGTGCAGCGCCTTTTGGGGCACACTATCGACAAGTCATCACGGTTGTCTGACTGGTCGAGACGTCCATTGACGGAGCGCCAAATCAACTACGCGATCGATGACGTGGTGCACCTTCGGGATGTCTATGATGAGTTGAACGCACGAGTCCAAGAGTCAGGACGCGAACAATGGCTCGCAGAAGAACTTGCGGTTCTCACCAACCCCAAAACCTACATAAATTCACCGCAAGACGCCTGGCGCCGAATCAAAATGCGCAGCACCAAACCCCGTCACGTCGCCATCTTGCGTGAAGTCGCGGCTTGGCGCGAACGCCAAGCGCAGTCACGTAACCTTCCTCGAAACCGGGTACTTCGGGATGAGGCGTTGTCGGAGATCGCGGCCCACCCGCCTCAGAAGCCAGCCGATCTGAAACATCTCCGCAATTTTCCGAAAGGCCTGGCAACACAATCCGACGGCAAGGACATCATCGAAATCGTCTCCGCCGTCATGAAGGTGCCGAACGAAGAGCTTCCCAAACCAGAAAACAAGCCACGCCCGACCAAGAGCAAGGGACCGGTCGTCGATCTCCTGAAGGTGTTGTTGAAAGCGAAATGCGAAGAACATGGTGTCGCCCAAAAGCTTGTGGCATCCGTCGACGATCTCGAGCGAATCGCGGCAGACGGCGATTTGGAGATCGCCCCGTTGCTGGGTTGGCGGCATGAGGTATTCGGCGAAGACGCGCTCAAACTTAGGCGTGGAGAGCTTGCTCTGGCAGCGGACACGCAAGGCATCCGGCTCATACTGACTGACAAGAGCTCCAAGGCCGGCTAGCGCGGTCTCCGCAACGGGTTGGGAGCATCTCGGCGTGTGGAGTTTCGGATTAGACGTCCAGGTATGCGAACTTAGGGACCAAGCCAAGACATCTGGCCACTGACGCCAATCTTCGTTCAATCAGCTCGATGTATAGATGAGCATCTTCGCGGCGCATGCGCAGCGTGACGGTCTCATCGTCCCTCCCTAATCGAGTCCGAGAGAGCAGACCCGCTGCACCGCCTGAGAGCGTCAAGCCCAATCGCAGGCATACCCCAACGAGCTTCGCCCTCTCAGCGTCTGAACTGTCAATCAGGGTCGATGCCAGCGCGGTCTCAGGTTCATCAGCCGTTCCGTTGTATCGAGCATTTATAGCGATCGCCATGAATGCGCGGCCTTCATGATCTACGCCCACGACAGGCGCGCGGAAGACCTCTTCAAACGCCTGCGCAGCGCGGTAACTGGGATGTGCGCGCCAAGCAACATCAGATACCAAACAGGCTGCCAGGCGAAGACGACCGTGGAGTTCGCTTTCCCCCTTGAACAATGGAGCCATCCAGCGCGCAAGTTCATCACCCACGTCACCAAATCGAGATTCACGAATTGCGAAGGCTCTGCATTGACTGATGAGCGGGTCCTCATCACGAATGTGGTTCGGTAGATTCTCCTGAAGCAGCCCTTCCCGGAGCCCTCCTGCGAGGAACATGACCTTTCCTGGCCGAACTCTCCTTAAAAGCCGCGACAGGACGGCTGCGGCACCTGGAAGAGACTCAAGACGGCGTTTGTTAACGCCTTCAATTCGCGACATGGAATCGGGACTCAATCCTGAGATCACGCCAACCAACGTATTCGTTTCACTTCGCGACAGCTGGTACTGGTGCACGATGCGTAATGGATAATCCCGTTGCGCCATGTGAATTCTTGCCAGGGAACGCCAAGCACCTCCAACAGCGTAAAACGTTCTGTGCTTCAGATCCTTCAGCCAGGGAACGCCTTCGATCGCATGATCAATCGCCTCGATTTGCTTCTGTGGACTAAGCCCCATCAAACGTAGTGCCCCCAAAGGCAGGGTGACGCTCTCGCCTATCTCTCCCGCGTTAAGAACCACCAACTCCAGACTTCCACCGCCAAGGTCTCCCATCACGCCGTCAGCGTCAGGAATTGCTGACATGGCTCCCAGCGCCGACAACCTGGCTTCTTCAGTACCGGACAGCACACGCACCTCAAGGCCGCAACGCTCGCGGATTCGCCTTACAAAGTCAGCCCCATTGTGAGCTTCACGCACGGCAGCCGTTGCTACGGCATCGGGCAGTCCAGCGCAAATTTCGCCAGAGATCGTGACGAATCTTTCAAGGGTTGAAAGCGCGAGTTCCACCCCTCCTTCATGCAGCAGGTTTGTTTTGGCAAGGTCGCGGCCTATACCGCACAACACACGTTCGTTGAATATCGGCAGCGGCGCGCGCACCAATCCTTCGAAAACGACAAGCCTCACAGAATTTGAGCCGATATCGATGACGGACAAGCGCCGCCATGTATCCGCTATCTCAGACGGGAAGTCCCTGACATCAGGGCCAGGTGTGTGATCAATCGTTGTCGAGGACAAGGTGGGGACTGGGTGCAAACTTCTCAAGCGCCTTGCCACGCCCAGAAAGACTGGGGTTGGTCATAAAGTATGTATGCGCCGAAAACGCTTCGTCGTCCAGTTCAGATCTTGCGTAAGTCCCATTTGGCTGCAAGACCCAGCTCTGAGCTTTGTCCTTAAGATTGGCGACCATTATCTGATCAAGCACCTGTTCGTGAACGGTTGGATTGTCGAGTGGAGTCAGAAGCTCGACACGCCAGTCGAAATTTCGAGGCATCCAATCTGCCGATGAAATAAATACCTTCGCGTCGGCAGACGGCAGTCCATTGCCGGCACCAAAACAAACGATCCGCGAGTGCTCGAGAAAACGGCCGATGACGCTCTTTACTCGGATGTTCTCCGACAAACCCTCAACGCCTGGCCGTAGACAACAGATTCCACGCACAACGAGATCAATCTGGACACCGGCCCGACTCGCCCGATAGAGCGCGTCGATGATCCTGCCATCGACCAACGAGTTCATCTTGGCCCAAATCTCCGCCGGCCGGCCGACGTTGGCATGTGCAATTTCTTCTTCAACAAGTTCGATCAGCGTGTCCCGCAAATTCTGCGGCGAATTCACCAGCTTCTCGAGGTGGCGTGGCGGTGCCGTCCCCGTCATGTAGTTGAAGATATCGGCGGCGTCCCGGCCGATGGCCGGGTCAGACGTGAAAAAGGAAAGATCCGTATACACCTTTGCAGTAACCGGGTGATAATTTCCGGTCCCCAGATGAACATACGTGCGAAGACCGTTCTTTTCGCGGCGCACGACCAGTGAGACCTTGGCGTGCGTTTTGAGAGACACGAACCCATACACCACCTGGACACCGGCACGCTCGAGATTGCGTGCCCACCTCAGATTGGCTTCTTCGTCGAACCTCGCTTTCAATTCTACGAGTGCAGTCACAGACTTACCGGACTCTGCTGCATCGATCAGAGCTGAAACAATGGGCGAATCATCGCTTGTGCGATAAAGCGTTTGCTTAATGGCAATCACCTCGGGATCTGCCGCCGCCTGATCCACGAACTGCACAACAGCGTCGAAACTCTCGTAAGGATGATGAACGACGAAATCCTTCTCACGTATCGCCGCAAAAAGATTTCCACCCGCTTCTCGAATTCGCTCCGGATATCTAGGGCTGTAGGGCGTGAACAAAAGATCACTGCGTTGTCCAAGGATCAGTTCGCTCGTGTCGCCGAGCCCGAGAATACCATCTACAACCGTCACGGCATCATCCGGCGCGCCGATTTCACTGGCCACGAACCGACGCAGATCGTCCGGCATACCTGAGTCGACGAGCAGCAAGGTCACACTGCCACGACGGCGCCGCTTGATTGCAGATTCATAGAACCTGACTAAATCTTCCGACTCGTCTTCGATCTGGATATCCGAGTCCCGGAGCACCCGAACCAACCCTTCCCCCAGTACGTCGTAGTCAGGAAACAGTTGATCAACAAACATCCGGACGATGTTCTCCAGTGAAAGAAAACGGATCGCCTCGCCCGGCAAGCGGAAAAAGCGCTCCACTTGGTGAGAGAGGGGTATCAGGGCCTGCAATGTATGACCATCGCTGCACCGGGAAAGCTGCAGTACCAGGGCGAACGCTCGATTCTGAAGGAATGGGAACGGGTGCGCTGGGTCCACTGCAATCGGCGTCAGGACGGGAAAGACGCGCTCGAGAAAAAGCTGCGCGATAAAATCCTCATCTTCTGCAGTCAAATTTTCCGGCTGAAGTACATCAATTTCATGCTCGCGAAGTCTCTGCATCAGGGCTGACCACACCCTTGCCTGGTCCGCCATCAATCGATTTGCCCGGGAATTGATCTCAGCAAGCTGCTCTTCAGGCGTCAGGCCATCCTGGCTCAGTTCTCTAACGCCGGCAGCGATCTGTCCTCGGATCCCAGCCACGCGGACTGTATAGAATTCATCCAAGTTGACCGCCGAAATTGACAGGAACCGTAAACGCTCCAGTATCGGGTGAGCGAGGTTTTCCGCTTCTTCCAGTACGCGCTCGTTGAATGCCAGCCAAGAAAGTTCCCGGTTCACAAATCGCTGACTGGAGTGGACGAGATCGCCGGCAGCATGCGAGTCCTTGTTTGCTGGTGCTTCCGTCGTCGGAGAATGCTGTGTTTCCGCCGTTGTCACAAAATTATCCCGATCCCGCTACGTGCCAAGCAGGCCTGCTGCCTATTACATCAAGCGCTACTCATACTACCAAATAGTTACAGTGCCTTGAATTGCCAAACCGGCATTGGAAATCCCGACGCCGCTACACCACCCAGCCACCCGCATACGGGAAAACCTGACCCACAAAAAAATCACTCTCATCGCCCGCAAGAAAAAGGACGAACAACGCATCCTCTCGGCCCGTCGCCAAACGGCCCGCGGGAACCTGCTTCATGCGCTCCTTGAGTTCGGGGGTCTCCAAGTATTCAGGTGGAAAATAGCTGGGATTCCTTACGAATGCCTGTGCAACAGCATTGATCTGAACATTGTTCGGCGCGGCCTCGACCCCCACTGCTTGAACGTAAGCGAGCTGAGCGCCTCGCGCTGCGCTGTACGCCGACCAGTTTGGCATTCCTCGGCGTGCTGACGCACTTCCCATGACTATGATCTTGCCCTGACGCCGATCCAACATTTGAGGTAGCGCGGCACGAACCAGTCTATGCAACGGGTGGACCATAACGTCAAACATTTCCGACCAGCTCTCGTCATCAGTCGCTGTCGCCGCCGTTCTCGGATTGATTGCTGCCAAGTTGGCGATCAGCACGTCAACATGACCAGCTTCATCAATGAGTTTCTGTGCCGCCTCCGGCCGTGTGAGATCTCGATTGTCATCGATGACCGTGGCTCCCTCTTCCGTAAAGACCTCAGAAATTGCGGGACCCATGAAGGTGGATGATTGGGTCAGCACCACGCGCTTTCCCGCTAATCTATGAGCCATTTCAAACCTCTTTGTTGATTTTCCATTCAGCATTCAAGTGGAAACCATTGCACCGGTACGTTGCCGTCGGGGTTACCCTGACGTTTGACGGTAAATCGGGCCCTACCTATACCTAGAGAGGCATCAGCTCGCTTGAAGATGAATCTGGAAGTCGTCGGCGCAAGACCGGAAACCTCATGAAACGAACCCCTCTCTTCGATATCCATTCAGCCACTGCGGCCAACATAATCAACCTCAAAGGCTTTGCCCGCCCAGTTGAGTACGTTGGTCACGTCGCGGAACATCGAGCCATTCGTGAGCGAGTCAGTCTGTGTGATGTCTCCCACATGGGTGAACTGGAGTTCGAAGGCGAGGACGCACTTCGGCTCGTCGACAAGCTGATCACAAATGATGCATCCAAGCTCTGCGTTAATCAGGGGCTCTACACCGTCATGTGTGACGAAAACGGGTTTGTGATCGACGACTTGGTCTGCCTACGTGTTGCTGAAGACCGATTTATCTGGGTGGTCAATGTCACCAAGACAGACGAGGACTATCACTGGGTTTTGAAGCATTCGGAGGGCATGGATGTTCGTGTGCGGAATCGTTCATCAGAACTGGCACTCATTGCGCTCCAAGGTCCCTACTCGAGCGAAGTCTTGCAGAAAATCACCGCGACGGATCTGTCAAAGATGGCCTACTACCGTCTGGCGGAAACCGCAGTGATGACCCAGGAGATGGAGGTTACATGCATCATCAGCCGCACCGGATACACGGGAGAACACGGATATGAAATTTGTGTGTCCCGCGATGTAGCCCCCTTCGTGTGGGAAGAGTTGATGCGGGTCGGTCAGCCCCTGGGAATTGTTCCGCATGGCGTTGCGGCCCGGGAGAGCACGCGTACGGAAGCCGGCTATCTACTCAACGGTAATGACATGGACGACCGTACATACCCGTATGAGGTCGGCCTCGACTGGGTCGTGAAATTGGATAGCGAATTCATCGGCCGCGACGCGCTGGCGAAGGTTGCCGACGAAGGAGTGGCACGCAAGCTGGTGGGTTTGGAGATTGAGGGAAGCCAGACCATTCGACACGGTTATCGGATCCTCAAGAACGACAAGGAAGTCGGCCTGGTGACCAGCGGCCCACTCTCACCACAGTTACTGGGCGGGGCATCGAGTTTTGGATTGGGGTTCGTCTCCATTGAGCATGCCCGGGACAACGACACGTTCGAAATTGATGTCAGAGGCCACCGCGTTACTGCCCGCGTCGTTTCCACCCCATTTTGCGAGCGGCGTGTGCGTGACAGCGCTCGGGTTGAGACGCTTTCGCCCTACGCGCTGCATTTCAGCGAAGAACACGTTTGGGTCCATGAAGACGATACCGGCATGCTCACCATTGGTCTGACTGAATTCGGGCAACGCCAACTCGGCGAAGTGTTGCACTCGAGCTTCGCCAAACCTGCAGACAAGGTAACCAAAGGTTCCTCCTTGGGATGGCTCGATACGTATCGCAAGCCATTCGATCTCATCTCACCCGTCTCAGGCGAGATTGCTTCGATCGTGACGTCGGTTGGCAAGATGCCGAGCGATATCAACAAGTTCCCCTACGCCCGAAATGGACTTATTCGAATTGAGCCAAGCGACCCACACGAACTGAAGGATCTCATGCCACTTTCGGCATACATGCATTTGACGCGCGATCTGGAACGTTACGAGGTCTGGTCCCAGGAACTTCGGCTGACCTGACGAGGGACCGCGAAGTTCCCAGGAAAGTTACCGCAAAAAATCACTCACACAAGGGAACGCCGAACTCAGTCCGGTTCAAAACAGGGCTGGATTCAAGCCTCCATCCAGCAAGAGACTTTGTGCCGTGATGTAACCCGCCTGATCGGCGCACAAAAAAGCACAAGCCTCACCGAACTCAGCGGCCTCTCCGAATCGTCCGGCCGGGGTTTCCTTGGCCCGCTCCTCCGCCATTTCTTCAACGCTAACACCTTTCTCTTTTGCGGCGGCGGCCATGGTGTTCATCAGCCGATCCGTAGCGAACGGCCCTGGGAGCAAGTTGTTGATCGTTACGTTGTGTTGCGCCACTTCTCGAGCGATGGTGCCAACGGCACCAGTGAGTCCGGTCCTCGCACCGTTCGAGAGCACCAAAATGGGAATGGGCGCTTTTACCGACCCTGAAGTGATGTTGACGATCCGTCCCCACTTGCGCTCAATCATTCCGTCAACCGTCGACTTGATCAGGTCGATCGCCGTCAACATGTTCGCATCGAGTGCCTTGATCCAATCGTCTCGCGTGAAATCTCGAAAATTGCCCGGAGGAGGTCCGCCTGCATTGTTGACCAAAATATCCAGATCCCCACACGACGACAGTGCGGCCTCTCGCCCTTCGGGCGTCCCGATATCGCCCAGGGCGGTGACAACATCCACCCCAGTCGCAGCACGGATCTCCTCGGCCGTCGCTTCCAGCGTGTCGGCGTTGCGCCCCGTGATTGTCACATTGACCCCTTCGCGAGCGAGGGAAAATGCGCAGGCCTTACCCAATCCGCGGCTTGCCGCACATACCAGCGCATTTTTTCCAGAGATTCCGAGGTCCATGGTTACTCCTTTTCTGTGAGAGCGCGGTGATCCAAAATCTTCCGCGCCAATGGAACTGTGATCTCTCGACGGCCCTCCAATGAAGCCTCATCGAGGGCTTGAACAATGCGTCGAGCTGTCTGAAAAGAACGTTCGATTCGTCGAACCAAGTACATCACAACATCCTCGCCGACTCGAAGTTGACGATCGGCAAGCAGTTTTACAAGGACTGCCGCCAGTAATGTGTCATCAGGTAGTCCGACCGTTGCCGACCCCAAAGCATTGAGACGAGACTGCAGATCAGGCAGGTCAATCAGCCACGAACCGGGTGAGCCGCGACTCGTGAGCAAAACAGTCCCGCCCTGCTCCACCGCAGAGTTGTATAGGTGAAGGAGTGCCGACGCATCGACACTTGTGTCCATGTCCTCCACGACGATATCCGCGGGCGTGCCATATGCATCTTCTTGTTTAACATTCGCTGCGTTTACCAGACGCGCACCGGACATCGCCCGAAAGACATACGCGAGGTGGGTCTTACCGCAACCCGCGGGACCTTGAATGATGAGTCCGCGTCCTGGCCACTCTGGCCATCGATCCAGCCACGCAACCACGTCCTCATTACATGGCGCAATGAGGAAGTCCTCACGGCCGAGGGCTTGACGATGACCAAGGTCCAACGCCAGCTGGGTCTGCTGGTGACTCATGTCTCCGAGTCACCTGCGCCAAGATAGGCATTGCTGTTGTGGTATCGTTCGATTCCGAATCGGACGAGGACCGCAATAACCGCGGCAGCTGGCACCGCCAGAAATATACCGACAAACCCAAACAGCGCGCCGCCCGCCATCAGGGCAAACATCACCCAAACCGGGTGCAACCCGATTCGCCCACCCACGAGATGAGGTGTGAGAAACAAACCGTCCAGAGTCTGCCCAATCACGAAAACTCCCGTGATCAGACCGAGATGAACTGGATCGAATCCGAATTGAACCAAACCCACAATGAATGCGGTCCCGAATCCGATGACCGCGCCAACATAGGGAATAAACGCGAGCAAACCCGCACCCAACCCGATCAACAACCCGAACTCGAGGCCCGCCAGAGACCAGCCGACAGCAAACAACACGCCTAAGACCAGTGCGACGGACCCTTGGCCTCGAACGAAGCCCGAGAGGGCTTCGTCGATTTGACGCATTTGTTCACGAATGACTCCAGCGTTCCGCCGCGGCAGCAACGCATCAATTTTCGCAACAATTCGATCCCAGTCGCGTATGAGATAAAACGCGACAACCGGCGTCACAAAAATGAGCGAGAAGAAGTTAAAAAGGGCGAGCCCGCCGCGCCAAAGATTTCCGAGAGCGTCGCCCAGCCACGCGACCGACTGCTTGGCGAAGTCGGCGGCAACACCGCGCATTCCGTCTAATTCACCTGATTCCAGTCCTGGGATGCGCCCCTCGAGGAACGGGAGGGCAATGCCGCGAATACGCTCGGCATACTCGGGGGCACGCGCCAGAAAACCAGAAACTTGAATCTCAAGCAGCGGGTACAGCACAAGCAAAATGAGAACGACGAGGCCGAAGAATACGGCTGTGATGACCCCAGTGGCCCAAGTTCGGGATAAACCAGCAGCCTCAAGGCGGTCTGCCGATGGATCAAGCAGATAAGCGACGGCGAATCCAACCACGAAGGGCAGCAAGATTGCCCTGAGCATGTAAAGCGTCAATATGCACGCGACAATGACCAGAACCCATGTGAGGATGTATTCCCGCCTGCTCACGGAGTTTCTTTCATTCCGCTGTCGCGCAACCAGTTTCCAACATACAAGCTCCCCGAAAGTATGGTGCTTGCTGCGACGACATAGACCAATACGCCGATCACATCTCCGGCGCCGATACCGAACGCGACATCACCCAACACCGTCGCCGCCAGACCTATCTGCAAAGCAGTATTGATCTTGCTGATGAACAGAGGAGTCGGTCGCATCGGTTGAGATACGGTATAGGCCAAGAGAGCCCCTCCGACGATCAACAGGTCCCGGGAAACCACAAGAATTACCAGCCAGACCGGCAGTACTTCCTGATGTCCCAATGTGATGTATATCGCGACAAGCAAAGTCTTGTCCGCAATAGGATCGAGATACCGGCCAATCTCCGTATGCATTTCGAATTGCTTGGCAAGGTATCCGTCCACCGCGTCCGACAGGCCAGCCAATACAAACACAAGAAAGGCCGGAGCATAGGCATCAACCAAGAGCAACCATACAATGATTGGAACGGCAAGAAGCCGTGCCAAAGACAGAGCGTTTGGAAGATTCACTCTTTCCCCATCCGATTGCCGCCAGCGGTCACGCCACGCTTTTCGCGCAGTCGCACAATCCAGTAGCCGTCCTCTTCAGCCAAATCCAGGTTGCGCTGCGCCAGTGTCACGGCGAGTTGGTCTGATGAGCCGAAATAATAAAGCGCAACCTGCACAGCCTCGCGATTGATTTCCAGAATCTCCACTCTGCCGATCTCAGCAGCCTGCGACAATCTCCACCGTACTTCTACCCAATCACCCAATCCGGAGAGTGGCACCCCGGCACTGAGCAAACCCTCATCCTCAAAACGCAGCAGGGTTATTCGCTTCCAGTTTTCCTCGATCTTTGTGGCAATCTCATCGGAAGCGCGTTCCAGCAACACGTCAACCATGGTTCTTGAAACGCCGGTAAAGCTCTCGACAACGACTGAGCTGTTCTTCGGACCGTGTCGGTGCATGGTCACGGCAAGACGGGGAATGCCCGCAGCAAGATCCTGGCGTAGAATCGCGTGCACCACCAAGATATCTTCGACCTCGTATCGCCTGGCCAAAACAGCGAGCGACTTTTCGTCGCCGGCAAGAGCCTGATCGGCGCCAATCGTGGCAACGTCCGTCAAGTCGCCCACAGGGATGATGAAGGGAACGACCGTCGCGTGCTCCGCGAGAGCCTGCCATGCGGCCCACCATGGGTTCGGATCATCCCACAGATTGCGCGCTCCCGCCGCCTCGTAGACCGGAAGTATCAGCAATGGCCTGCTTGGCGTCTCACTGAACAGGACACCACTCCCGCGCAGCAAGGCCCTGACTTCATTCTTCTTGAAGCTCACAACAAGATTCGCGAGATATCGGCGGGAGGACGTTTTTTCATCCCTGACTTCGATTCCCTGGACGAGCGACGCGACCGCTGCGTCACTAAGATGCGGGATCTGCGGATAATATTCGCGCAGGGTGAGCCGCTTTATCAAACGGTCCAGCGCCTCCCGTTGCCCGGAAGCAAGCGCCAGTCCGCGCGCCTCAGTTGCGGTCTCTGCAGTGGAATCGACGGCAATACCAGCAACGGTGAAAGAGTCCCGAGTTTGGGCACTGGGAGTCGTTATCTCGGCCAAATTGGCCACGAGCGGGAACACACAGACAAGAGCGATTCGTGTTGCCCTTTTGCCCACGGCGAGGATCATTACAAACGGGCCTAGATACAGTATGTTCGGTGGACGTCGCAGCAGCATACTTGGGAACGGAATCGCCATCAACAAGGACCACCAACGAGCCAGTTCCGAGAACACATACAGCGCGGCCGGCGTAGACATTGCCGCCGGCAACGAATTCGTCCAGCGAATATCACCCATTGCCGCGTCGACCCGAAGAGCCGGAACCGATGTAGAGATCGGCGGCTTTGGAGCCTTCTTCGACTTGAAGAGTGCCGGCTTCAAGGATCCGATACTGGTTGCCGCAACTGACGGCGTCGGAACAAAACTCCTCGTCGCGCAAGAGGCGGGCCGACACGACACCGTGGGAATTGATCTCGTTGCCATGTGCGTCAACGATATTGTTGTCCAAGGCGCCGAGCCATTGTTTTTCCTCGACTACCTAGCGACAGGAAAACTCGAACCTTCAGCCGGTGAAGAAATTGTCGCGGGCATCGCGAAAGCCTGCATCGAATCAGGTTGCGCCCTGGTGGGAGGCGAAACTGCGGAAATGCCCGGAATGTATGCGACTGACGAGTACGATCTCGCAGGATTTGCCGTGGGCGCAGTCGAACGGGGACAGCAGATTACCGGCGATCGAATTGCGATTGGCGACAGCGTTCTTGGCCTTGCCTCTAACGGACTGCACTCTAATGGATTTTCTCTGGTGAGACGGATCGTAAAGAGTCTCTCCCTGAGTTATTCCGACCCGGCGCCCTTTGATCGCGACCGCCGTTTGGGAGACGTACTTCTCGATCCAACGACTCTCTACGTCAGTTCGTGTCTCACCGCCATGAAATCGGATCTCGTACACGGTCTGGCGCATATTACAGGGGGAGGTTTGGCGGAGAATTTGGGCCGTATCCTTCCGGATGAACTTGCAGCTGTATTGGACGCGAACGCCTGGGACATACCCGACGTGTTCAGTTGGCTGGTGACTGCGGGAAACGTTCCGCATGAGGATGCGCTTCGAACGTTCAACATGGGTCTCGGTATGGCTGTGGTGGTGCCAGGGGATCGAGTGAACGACGCGGTTCTTTGTTTCGAAAACGAGGGTCACAGTGTCTTTCGTATCGGACGAATTATTGCCCGCCCCGATACCGGCGAGTCAGTACGAATCAAGGGAGAAGTAAGACTGTGAAGCTCCGCGTCGGTGTTCTCATATCCGGACGGGGGAGCAATCTTCAAGCGCTCATCGAAGCTTGCGCCAAACCTGATTATCCAGCGGAAATTGCACTTGTCATCTCCAACGAACCTGAGGCAATGGGCCTGGTTCGCGCCCAAGGTGCAGACCTGACCACAGAGACCATTGAACACCATCTGTTTGAGGATAGAAGGACGTTCGAGGATGCGTTGACAATCTCGCTTGAGAAGGCAGGCGTGGACTTGGTCTGCCTGGCAGGTTTTATGAGGTTGCTAACCGCGAGCTTCGTAAGTCATTGGGAGAATCGACTCATAAACATCCATCCATCGCTGCTTCCGGCCTTCAAGGGTCTAGATGTGCACGAAAGAGTCATTGCTTCAGGCGTGCGTTTCAGCGGGTGTACGGTTCATTTCGTGCGGGCAGACATGGATGCCGGTCCGATCATAGTTCAGTCAGCGGTCCCAGTTCACCCCGCAGACGAACCAAAGGATCTTGCTGCCAGGGTGTTGACGAGCGAGCATGAGTGCTTGCCACTGGCGATCCGGATGATCGCCGAAGGGCGTGTTCGCGTCGAAAACGACGTCGTGAGGGTTGTTGGCACGACGAGTCCGGTCAATGGACTCATCAATCCATCTGGTTTCAGTTAGCCAACAATTTCGTCCTGATCGAAGAAATAAGAGATCTCTTGGGCTGCGGTATCCAGCGCGTCCGAACCATGGACACTATTCGCTTCAATTGATTCTGCGAATTCTGCGCGGATCGTACCAGCCGCCGCCTCTTCGGGGTGGGTTGCGCCCATGATGTCCCGGTTTCGTTGAACCGCATTCTCTCCTTCAAGGACCTGCACCACTACCGGCCCCGAAGTCATGAACTTGCACAGGGAGTCAAAGAATGGACGTTCCTTGTGTACATCATAGAAGCCCTCGGCCTGCTCTCGGCTTAGGCGAATTCTCTTCTGCGCCACAATTCGGAGGCCAGCCTCCTCGAATTTCGAGATAATTCGGCCCGTCAAATTCCGCTGTGTTGCATCTGGCTTAATGATGGATAGAGTGCGCTCCAGCACCATGTTAATCGTCCTCTCTGTGCCGTGATTGGCGCGGGTTATAACCAGACCTCGGCAGTCCCGCAACCTGGGTCCTTGAATTTCCGGAAGAACGGTCGCCACGTTCAGCCATGCTACAGATTGACAATGTGACGTATCGGATTGGTGATCGAGTTCTGCTCGAGAATGCCAACGTCACTGTACCTGATGGCCATCGTATCGGGCTGGTCGGCCGAAACGGTACGGGAAAGACGACACTCCTGAAACTGATCCAAGGTCAGATCGAGGCCGATGAAGGCTCAGTTTCGATTCTGGAAAAGACTACACTGGCCGCAGTCTCCCAGCAGGCGCCAACCGGCACGCGTTCACCACTCGATGTCGTCCTCGCTGCGCACCAAGAACGCGACCGCCTGCTTCTGGAATCTGAAACAGCAGAAGATCCGCAGCGTATTGCTGAAATTCATACCCGCTTAGCCGATATCGATGCCCACACCGCACCAGCACGGGCGGCATCGATACTGTCCGGTCTGGGGTTCGATCAAAGCGCACAAAACGCGCCGCTCGACAGTTTTTCGGGAGGCTGGCAAATGCGTGTAGCACTCGCAGCAGCCCTTTTCCCCAATCCCGACTTGCTACTTCTGGACGAGCCCACGAACCATCTGGATTACGAGGCTACCCTGTGGTTTGAACGATATCTTGCTTCGTACGCAAACACAGTAATTGTGGTAAGCCACGACAGAAGCCTGCTCAACAAATCCGTCAACCATATCCTTCATCTCCGAGACCGCCAGCTGAAGCTTTACCGCGGGACCTACGACACGTTCGAGAGAACGCATCGGGAGCATCTCGATCAACAATCGAAACTCAGGCAGAAACAGAACGACCAAAGACACCGAATCGAGCGCTTCGTAGAACGGTTTCGATACAAAGCTACGAAGGCGAAGCAGGCGCAAAGCCGTCTGAAGGCACTGGAACGCATGGAGCCTATCGCTTCGGTCGTAGAGGAGCGGACCACCCCAATCTCATTTCCTAACCCGGAATCCGCCTCTCCTCCCCTCTTGGTGTATGAGAATGCTGCCGTGGGATATGAGCCAGACTCACCGGTGCTCTCCGAGATCAATCTACGCATCGATCCGGGTGATCGCATTGCGCTCCTGGGCGCTAACGGGAACGGAAAATCGACGTTCGCAAGGCTCGTCAGTGACAGGCTTAGCCTCCAGAGTGGGAAGCGAACCCGGCATCGAAAATTCACCGTCGGCTATTTTGCGCAGCATCAGTTGGAAGAACTATCTGCTGGTGAGACAGCCGTAGAGGCGATGGGCAGACAATTCCCCAAGACCATTGAACAAGACATAAGAACTCGATTGGGCACCTTCGGGTTTAGCAAGCCATTGGCCGAAACGCCAATCCGCGACTTGTCGGGGGGTGAGAAGGCGCGTTTGCTCCTGGCGTTTGCCGGCATTTCCGCTCCGCAACTCCTTGTACTGGATGAGCCAACAAATCACCTAGATGTCGACGCTCGCGAATCTCTCGTGCACGCCATCAACGAATTTGAAGGCGCGGTAATTCTCATCACACATGATCGCCACATTGTGGAGTTGTGCGCCGACCACCTCTGGATCGTTGAGAACGGGACCGTGACGCCGTTCGAAGGATCACTGGACGATTACGAACGACTGACACTCCACTCATTGGACCAAAACGACGTCACGACCGACCCGAGCACGACCACTCCAGCCAAGAGTAAGAACAATCAAAAGAAGGCGCGGAGACAACGCGCGGAAAAGCGTATGGAATTGGCGCCTTATCGCCGTGCCATCGCTGAGTCTGAAACTTTGATTGACCGTCTTACAGAGGAGAAGCAGAAGATTGAGAGACTTCTCTCAGAATCGGGCACGCACGAGGCTGTCGGCCAGTCCCCCAGTGATATGCTTATCAGGCTTGCCGAGATCGACCAGCAACTACTCTTGGAAGAAAAGAAATGGGTGGATGCGACCGAATTCATCGAAGCGGCGGGACGGAATGACCTATAGAGAGTCAGCCTTTTTGTTCCCAACCGCCCGGGGATGTCTGCTGCCAATACGCTAACTCGCAACCCTGGTCTTTTAGCTGCCGCCACCGAGCACGCGCAGCTTCAACAGCCTCGGCATCATGTCCGTCGAACAGATCCAGGACTCTCGCAAAGCTGCCCAAACGTTCGGACTCGACACCGTCCACCAGAACCAATACGTCGGACCCGTTTGGGTTCTCGTCGTGGGTCGTGAGAAATACAGGCTGCCTCTCGGCGTTGCCATCCACTTCGGATCCGTGCGGCAGGAAAGATTGTTGTTCATAAGTCCAGAGCGCCAAATTGAGAGCCTCCACTCTCTCGTCTGAACCAGCCATGACAACAGCCCGATGGCCATGCTCCAACACCTTTTCCAGAAGTTTCGGCAGAGCCCGATCGAGTGAAGTTCTCTCGAGATGGTAAAAGCTGATCGCCGGCATCACACCTGAAGGAACGCAGCGTTTCCGATGCGTTTCATTTTACCTCATAGTTGTCGGCGATCAGACGATCCAACAGGCGCACTCCGAAACCTGTGCCGCCTTTTGGAACTGTGGGCCTAGCCTTGTTGGACCACGCCATTCCCGCAATATCCAGATGGGCCCACGGCACATTGTTTGCGAATCGCTTGAGGAACTGGGCTGCGGTGATACTCCCAGCCGCCCTCCCGGCACCTACATTCTTCATATCAGCAATGTCCGAGTTGATGTCCTTGTCATACTGATCGCCGATGGGCAGACGCCACACGGGCTCACCTTCAGCCTTGCCCGCTGCGCTCAACGCTTCGGCAAGTTCATCATTGTCGGAGAACAAACCCGCGTGCACGTGACCCAGGGAAACGATGATTGCACCTGTGAGCGTCGCAAGGTCGATCATGGCCTGAGGCTTGAATCGTTTCTGCGTGTACCAAAGGGCATCCGCGAGTACCAAACGGCCTTCAGCATCCGTATTGATCACTTCAATGGTTTGGCCCGACATTGACTTCACGACATCGCCCGGCCGCTGAGCAGTACCGGAAGGCATGTTCTCCACCAGTCCACATACACCGACAACGTTCGCTCGGGCCTTGCGCGCAGCCACGGCGCGCATGGCGCCGATTACCGCACCCGCGCCGGCCATGTCCCACTTCATGTCTTCCATGCCACCCGAAGGCTTGAGCGAGATTCCCCCGGTGTCGAACGTGACGCCTTTCCCGACGAACGCAACCGGTCGCTGCTTGGCGCGTTGAGGTGCTCCATTCCACTGCATGACCAGCAGATAGGGTGCACGCTCGCTACCCTGATTGACGCCTAGAAGCGCACCCATACCCATTTGCCGCATACGGCGTTCGTTCAGCACCTCCACTTTAACTCCGAGCTTGCTGAGCCCGCGCGCATCATCGACGATGGTTGCCGCATACTTCACGTTCGCGGGTTCACTTACCAGGTCGCGCGTCATGTAAACGCCCGATGCAATGCGATCCAATGGTGCGTATGCCTTTTTGGCGCCAGCAGCGTCACGCGACATCACGGTCAACGACTTCAAACTTGGCTTCTTGTCCTCATCCAGCTTGGTGCGGTAGTGATCGAACCTGTAACTGCCGAGGTATGCGCCATAGGCAAAACGCGCAGCGGAATCCGCTGCTCCGATTTTCGAAGACTTTATCGGGTCGATCGCGGCGGCGAGTTCGCTTTCTCCGCTGGAAATTAGACGACCAATAACAGCGCCGCCCGCCAGTTCCATGGTAAGTCCCGAGACATCTGCCGGCTTACCCAATCCCACCACAATCACGCGACTGCATTTCATGCCAGAAGGGGAAAGTATCTCCAGAATTTGGCCTTTCTTGCCGGAGAATCTCCCCGACGCTATCGCCCTTTGAATGCTTCCTCCCGTCGACTTGTCAATCGCTGAACCGGTGCGTGTTAGCTCTCCACCGGAAGTCGCACAGACCACCAACGCGCCGCGCCGTGACGTTGAAATATTTGCAAATGAGATGCGCATGAAATTTGTCTCGCAATTGTGGTGAGTTCGCCCGTGATCGCATGTCAGAGCGTGTCCGGCATCCACGATGGAATTCGATTGAGAAACCTAGTCGTCGCCCGGCGAGGCATATTAGCCGCCAAATCAGAGAAATGAACCCCTCTCAACAATTAGGGTATTTGGTCGCCGCCATAATCAATTTCACCAAGGTGCCGATACCCCTGGACCAAGTACAAGGCTCTGTTGCAGGAATAAAAAATCGCTTTGCCAGCTCCAACAATCGAAAAATGCGAAGTACGATTCCATCAGGTATTATGTGCTTATGAGTCGTCTGACACGCTATATCTTGCGCCAACTCGGACTGCCGGTTCTGTTCATCTCGGTGGCACTGGTGGGCGTAATTTGGCTGACGCAGAGTCTGCGGTTTGTCGACCTCATTGTGAATCGAGGACTGTCCCCCAGTCATTTCCTCTATCTGACCGTATTGCTCCTACCGGGAATTTTCGCTGTGATTCTGCCGGTTGCGCTGCTCTGCGGAGTGTTGTTCACCTACCATCGATTGAGCTTTGACAGCGAGATCATTGTCATGAAGGCCGCGGGGCTGAGCCAGCGGGCACTCGCCGTGCCTGCAATCATCATGGCTTTGATCGTGACCATCGCAACTTACGGGCTGACGCTGTACCTCCAGCCCTTGGGATTCCGTACGTTCAAGGATCAGCAGTTCACCATTCGCCACAATTACGCGTCGGTTCTCATTCGCGAAGGCACGTTCAACAATGTGATAAAGGGTGTCACGGTTTATGTGCGTGAGCGTCACGGCGGAGAATTATTGGGAATCCTGGTCCACGATAGCCGGGAGCCCGAGAAGGCGATCACGGTGATGGCGGAACGGGGCACACTGGTCCAGACCGCAGAGGGCCCTCGATTTGTTATGGAGAATGGAAATCGGCAAGAGAGGCATCGTGATAGTGACCAGCTTTCGCTTCTGTACTTTGATCGGTATGCCTTAGATCTGGCGCTAATCGCTGAGTCGCCCGAGTCTCGCTGGCGTGAGCCAGGGGAACGCTACATCAGCGAGTTGTTGTTTCCGGGGGATTCCGAGGCCGCGGATTACTATCGAGACAAACTTCGTGCTGAAGCCCACAAGAGATTTGTCTCTCCTCTGTATTGCATCGCCTTCGTACTCATTGCGTTGGCTGCGATTCTCTCTGGAGAGTTCGACCGAAGATACGAATGGCGGCGAATCCTCTACGCGGCGGCGGGCTCGGTTGCTGTCCAGGTCGTTGGCATCAGCTTGGTGCCCATTGTCGCCACGACGCCTGGCCTCTCGTTCTTGTTGTATTTGAACGTCATACTCGCGAGTTGCGCTGCCCTATGGATACTTATGGCAGCACGCAGACGGAAAACCACCAACCGCTCGAGTTCAGCCATCGTTGAAGGTGTTCGATGAGACCGCCGCCGATCCTGTCGGCCTATCTGGGACGCCATTTCATCGGTGGAATTGCGATGATGATGGGAATTCTGCTCGGTCTGGTCTTTCTAATAGATCTAGCGGAGCTGTTCCGGCGTTCATGGGGTCGCGAGAACATATCGTTCTGGATCATCATCCAAATGGCGATCTACAAGATCCCCTTCATGGCCCAGAAAGTCTTGCCATTTGCGGCTCTTTTTGGCGGCATGCTGGCATTTGTCCGACTCACTCGAACCAATCAGCTCGTCGTAGCGCGCGCGGCGGGATTGTCGGTGTGGCAGTTTCTATTCCCCGCCTTAGCAATCGCCCTGGTGGGCGGACTATTCGTCGTCACGCTTTTCAACCCGCTCGCATCGGCTACAACCTCATTGTACGAGTCACTCGAATCCAAGCATCTGCGAGGTAGATCCAGTTTGCTTGCCGTTTCGAGATCAGGACTGTGGCTGCGGCAAGCCGATGAGTCCGGCAAATCCGTCATTCACGCTCAAGGGGTGTCCCAGCACGGCACAGAGTTAAGCGATGTGATCGTGTTCCTCTACGATGGAACAGACAAGTTCACGGGGCGCATCGATGCGAATGCGGCAACTCTTGAGCCAGGCCACTGGCGCCTTGTCGATGCACTTATCACCGGGCCCGACCAACCTGTGAAGAGTGCGAATGAGTTTCAACTTCCCACAACTTTGACCCTGGCCCAGATCCAGGACAGCTTCGCCTCTCCGGAAACTTTGTCTTTCTGGTCATTGCCTCGATTCATCGACACTCTCGAACGAGCGGGTTTCTCTGCCCTTAGGCATCGATTGCACTGGCACTCGATCCTGGCCGGTCCTCTGCTGCTTTGCGCGATGGTCCTCATAGCGGCCACTTTTTCTATCCGCCTGAATCGGCGTGGTGGTGCAGGCCTGCTTGCAGCCGGCGGCGTCTTTGCAGGCTTTCTCCTGTATTTCTTTTCGGACGTGGTATACGCGATGGGACTGTCAGGAGCGGTTCCTGTTGCATTGGCGGCGTGGGCACCGGCGGGGATCTGTGCCTTGCTTGGTCTCACGACACTCTTCCACCTGGAGGACGGCTAGGCGCGAATGGTCACGCGCTTTCTCACACTCACTGTGATCGCCTTGTCGATTTGTTCGGCATCGGTGCATGCCCAGAACCTAACCGGCGCCGCAGAAGAACCGATCCTCCTGAGCGCCGATTCGCTTACCTATGATCGCGAGCCTGGCATTGTAACTGCGTCCGGCAACATTGAGCTGGTCTCAGGTGATCGCATACTCCGCGCCGATGCCCTGAGTTACGATCAACAAAACGATCTTGTCGCCGCGCGCGGGAATGTCGCCATCCTCGAGCCGTCTGGTGAAGTGCTCTTCGCCGAGTACGCTGAATTGACGGATCGGCTTCGCAATGGGTTCGTTTCCGAGATTCGGATGCTCATGACAGACGGGTCCCGACTGGCGGCAAATTCCGCAAAGCGGTCGGATGGCAATCGTACCGACATGTCGAAGGCTGTCTTCTCAGCGTGCCAATCCTGTCCGAAGCATCCCAACAGGCCACCGCTCTGGCAGATCAAGGCATTCAAAGTTACCCACGTTCAAAGCGCACAACGTATTGATTATCGCGATGCCTTCCTGGAGGTATACGGCATTCCCGTTGCCTACACGCCCTTCTTTTCGCACCCGGATCCAACGGTGAAGCGAAAAAGCGGATTTCTTGTGCCTACATATGGAAGTTCAAGCGACCTCGGCGCGAAACTACAGGTTCCCTACTACTTCAACTTGGCGCCCAATCGTGACGCAACGTTTTCGCCATTGTTCACCAGCAAGGAGGGCATTGTACTTGCCGGCGAGTATCGCGAGAGAGCAAACAACGGTCAGCTTCAATTGCAAGGAAGCGTAACTCGGGCAGATGAGCGCAATGAGAACAACGCAAAAACAGGAAGCAGAGAAAACCGCGGTCATATCAAGGCGACTGGTGCGTTCGACATCGACAGCACGTGGCGCTGGGGATTTGTAGCGGAACGATCAACCGACGACACATATTTACGGCGTTACGATTTTTCTGGCGAAGATACGCTCACCAGTAATGTGTACCTGGAAGGGTTTCGGGGCAGGACTTACGCCAGTGCAAATGCCTATTCATTTCAAGGATTGCGGCGCGAAGACAATCCCGGGGAAACACCCCTGATCCTGCCGGAACTCAACTACAACTTTGTCGGGGAACCCGGATCATGGGGACAGCGGTGGGGTATCGACGCCAACGTTCTCGTGTTGAACCGCAGCGGAAGTACCGACAGCCGACGTACTTCCCTGGGGGTCAACTGGCAACTTCCCTACACCTCAGCAAACGGACAGTTGTACAACCTGCTCGCGTCGATACGCGGCGATCTCTATCACGTCAATGAAGTCGCAGACCCATCCAATGCCGACAACTCTATCAACGGTTTCAAAGGCCGCCTCTTACCAAGAATTTCCTTGGACTGGCGCTATCCTCACGTTCGGAGAGATGGCCCCATCAGCCAAGTGATTGAACCTGTTGTAGCCGTTATCGCAGCACCCTTTGGAGGCAATCCGGAAGATATTCCCAACGAGGACTCACAAAGCTTCGAATTCGACGACACCAACCTTTTCAGTGCCAACAGGTTTTCGGGTCTCGATCGCTGGGAAGGAGGGCATCGTGTCAACTATGGGGTCAGATTCGGGGCCTATGGCGCGGGTGGCGGCTATTCAAACGCGTTGATCGGCCAGTCTCTCCGTTGGCGCGGGGACAATACATTTGCGGACAAGACCGGATTGGAAGACCGCCGCTCAGATTATGTCGGACGAGTGAACATTTCGCCTGGCGAATACCTTACCTACGCGCATCGTTTCCGCCTCGACAGGGACAGATTCTCGTTACGGCGCAACGAATTCGATCTGGCTTTGGGCCCGAGAGCCATCCGTATCAATGCCGGCTATGTCGCCTTGAGTCGTGAGCTTACGACGGATGAGTTGAACAGCCGCGAGGAAGTGCGGATTTCCGGCCGCCTGCAGGTCACTGACTTTTGGTCGGCAAGCGCAAGCACGAGACGGGACCTCGCCGGCGAAGGCGATACCATCTCTTGGAGTGTTGGAGCAGCTTATATAGACGAATGCATAGAATTGGGTGTCCAACTCGAGCGGAACTTCACCGAAGATCGCGATGTTCAGCCATCAACTAACTTCTCATTGCGAATCAAGCTGAAACACCTGGGTTAGGGATACCGAATCCAGAGCCCTGTGCCCTTGGCGCGAAGATTGACTTAGAGTATTCAGGCAACAGATAGAAACACAATGCGCTACATCGGCGACCACGACATGTCCGCTGACAAACAAAGAGCCGAGCCTTGAGAATCTCTTCTATCGCCCTCTGGGTGATCACCAGTTTCTTTATCGCAACCGCACCTATCCACGCCCAGGTTGTGGGTATTGCGGCAATCGTCAACGAGGAAGTCATTTCTGCACTCGATGTGGAGAACAGACTTCGCTTCAATTTGATGTCGGCTAACCTCGCCGACAACAGCCAGAATCGCCGGCGATTGAAGTCTCAGGTGCTGCTAACATTGGTCGATGAAAAGCTGCAGATGCAGGAGGCCAAACGTCTCAACATCTCCATCAACGACGCGGAGATCAGTGAGGGTGAGAGAATTCTGGAGACACAGAACAATTTGCCGACCGGCAGCCTAAAGGAATTCCTGCGATCCAGAGGTTTGGATGAGAGCACGCTGCTGGCGAAGATCCGGTCGGAGATTGCCTGGGGCAAAGTGCTCAGACGGCGAATACTGGCTCACATCGACATCAGCGACGAAGAAGTCGATGAAGTGCTGAACCGGTTGCAATCACGCCGGGGCACCGAACAACGGCGCGTTTCAGAAATATTTCTTGCCGTGGATTCACCTGATCAAGCGGAGAATGTGCACCAGCTTGCCTTGCGACTTGTACGTCAAATTCGGGAGGGCTCCCGGTTTGCAGCTGTCGCACAGCAATTCTCTCAAGGTGTGACGTCACGAGTGGGAGGGGACATCGGCTGGGTCGGTGAAGGCGAGTTGGCGCGTGAACTGGAGCAAGCGCTGACAGGGCTTTCGGCAGGCAAGGTGTCCAACCCCATCTCGAGTCCCGCCGGGTACTACATACTGTTTCTGCGCGACAGACGCAGACTGGGCGAGGCCAACGCACTCGACGAGCGTGTCAACCTGAGACAGATCTTCATTCCGTTGTCGGCATCGACGCCACAGCAAATCGTCGCAGAGCGCATGGCGGACGCCAATCGGATTAGCGCGCAAATTAATGGATGCGAAACATTTGACACGTACGGCCGTACCCTGGAGTACGCCGAGTCAGGCGATCTTGGTACTGTCCGCGTCGGTGATGTGCCACAAGAAGTGCGCGATGCCATTGGCGAGCTGGCGGTCGGCCAGGCAAGCGCCCCCTTGAGGGTGGGGCAAGGCATTCGCATCCTCATGGTGTGTGACCGCCAGCAACCGGAGGCCAGACTTCCCAATCGAAACGCAATACGAGACCGTCTCGGCCGTCAACGGCTCGATATGATGGCACGCCGGTACATTCGAGACCTTCGTAACGACGCCGTCATCGAAACCCGTTGAAGTCAAGCGGCATCTCACAATGACAGAGCCGGCACTCCCGATCGCCGTGACCATGGGTGAACCTGCCGGAATAGGCGGAGAGCTGGTGCTGAAATGCTGGCTCAACCGAGAGATGGGTAAGGTACGCCCCTTTTTTGCTGTTGATAGCCCTGCTCGACTCAAGGCGGTCGCCGGACACCTGGGAATAGACATTCCCATTCGAAAGATTCAGTCCCCCTCCCAATCCGCCTCGATCTTCGCAACAGAACTACCCGTCATGCCGATTGAGCTGCCTGCCAGCGTCAATCCTGGAGCGCCAAATCCCGCGAACGCAGATGCCGTGATCGAGTCAATTACTACCGCGGTTGCCGCTGCCCAGAACGGGGAAGCGTCTGCGGTCGTTACCACTCCTCTACACAAGGCTTCCCTGATTCGATCTGACTTCCCGCATCCGGGTCATACGGAATTCCTTGGCGCGCTGGCACATGTCTCGGATCCGGTCATGATGCTGGTCAGCGGAGACTTTCGCGTCGTACCGGTGACGATTCACCTCGCGCTCCGGGAAGCGATCGACGCCCTCACAACCGACTCCATCATCCACACCTGCCGAATCACCCATAAAGCGCTATCCGCGGACTTCGGCATCAGGCACCCTCGAATTATGGTGGCAGCCCTCAATCCACACGCTGGTGAGGACGAACTACTCGGGCATGAAGAGCAAAGGATAATCCGTCCAGCAGTAATCCGCTTGCAACAAGATGGGTTGGATATACATGGTCCGGTCGCCGCTGATTCACTGTTCCATGCGGATGCGCGGGCAACATATGACGCGGCGATCTGCATGTATCACGACCAAGCCCTGATCCCGCTGAAAACCACGGACTTCAGTGGTGGAGTCAATGTAACACTTGGCCTGCCGTTCGTCAGAACATCACCCGATCACGGCACTGCCTTCGACATTGCAGGTAAGGGAATCGCCGACGAGTCCAGTATGGTGGCCGCGCTGACTCTTGCGTCTCAAATCTCGGATCGACGCAACCAATCGGCAGCCCCCCCACTTTCTGCGCATGGTTAAGTCAAGCGAGCGACTCCAACCCGATTCGCTTCCAGCGCTCAGGGACGTCATCGCCCGCCACAAGCTAAGCGCAAGGCGGGGGCTCGGCCAAAACTTCCTCCTCGATCTGAATCTCACCCGGCGGATCGTCCGTGCCGCTGGCGAACTCGATGGTTACGACGTTGTGGAAATTGGTCCGGGGCCAGGCGGCCTCACGCGCGCACTACTGGAATCGAAGGCACGTCGCGTCATCGCGGTTGAGCGCGATGAACGCTGTGTGGAAGCACTTACAGGACTGGCTCAAGTCTATCCCGATAGACTCACGGTCTTGCGCAAGGACGCCCTCGACGTACATTTTCCGGAGCTCGTATCGGGTCCGGCCAAGATCATCGCAAACCTGCCCTACAATATTGCGACAGCCCTTTTGCTCCACTGGATTCCGGACATCCGCCGACTCGATGGAATGATCTTGATGTTCCAGAAAGAGGTGGCGGAGCGCCTGGTGGCGCTCCCCGGAACAAAGGCCTACGGGCGCCTAACCGTCTTGCTACAATGGCTAGCCAGCGTAGAGCGGCTTTTCGATGTTCCGCCCACAGCCTTCGTGCCGCCACCCAAAGTTACGTCTTCCATAGTTGCTATCACACCTCGCAGCGAACCCGCGGCACCGGCAGATAGAGAATTGTTGGAGCGGGTGACCGCTGCCGCATTCGGTCAGCGGCGAAAGATGCTGCGATCCAGCCTCCGGATGCTCAATGTCGATACGATGACGCTTCTGGAGCGCTCAGGCACATTGCCCACAGCGCGACCTGAGGAGCTGGATGTCACTGAGTTTTGCGCGCTCGCGCGATCTCTTGGAGTACTGGAATCCTCCTCGTAGAACCAACATCGCAGTCAAGTCGGAGCTAGCTCTCCGTCTGGAGATTTATCACGAATTCGGCGAGGCCCGATTGTCGTGTCCGCTTCATGCGTTCTGCCGCAAGGATCTTGCACACTGCCTCCAGGCTCGTGTCGATACTTTCATTCACCACAATGTAGTCATATTCAGCCCAATGGCTCATTTCGTCGGCGGCTTTCGACATGCGGCGAAGGACGACGTCTTCGGGATCTTGGGCACGGGCGAGCAACCTACGTTCCAACTCGTCCATGGAGGGGGGCAAAATGAATACACTTGCGACGTCTTCACGGGCCGCTTCCTTCAACTGTTGTGCGCCTTGCCAATCTATGTCGAATAGAACATCGAGGCCGTCGGACAACGCCGCCTTTACAGGTGATGCCGGCGTCCCATACCGATGATCGAAAACCTTGGCATGCTCCAGGAATTCTCCGTTGGTCACCATCTGGTCAAAACGCCCGTCATCGACGAAGAAATAGTCGGCACCATCGGTTTCCCCTGGTCGGGACTGCCGGGTTGTCGCCGAAACCGACATCACGATTCCGTTGTCACGTTCAATCAACATGCGGGAAAGGGTTGTTTTTCCCGCACCTGATGGAGATGACAATACGAACATCAACCCTCGGCGTTGAATGGCACTATTCATCATTACACTTGCTTACTCGATATTCTGCACTTGCTCTCGAAAGCGATCGATGACGGCCTTCAACTCCAGGCCGACCCGAGACAATTCCACGTCCGGAGCCTTGGCACATATGGTGTTGGCTTCTCGATTCAGCTCTTGGGCAAGAAAATCGAGGCGCCGACCGACAGCTCCGCCACCGTCCAGGAGTTCATTTATCGCTTCCACGTGAGCGGCCAATCGGTCGACCTCTTCCCGTACATCAGATTTTACGAGCAACGCTGCCAACTCTTGCGCCAAGCGTTCTTCCGGCACACCTGGACGGTCATCCAATAGCTCATTCAACTGTTCATTAAGCCGCTCTGACACGGCCTGGGGTTGTGCAGCGACACATGCCTTTGCTGAGGCAGACAGAGTCTCGACCTCACTGATATGCTCGCGCAAAACCTCTTCCAGCCTCCGGCCCTCATCGGATCGGGTCACATACAATTCGTCGAGAGTCGTCTCCAGGGTTTTCAATACACCCTGTATTCGTGTCTGCAACTCCTCTTCATTTTCAGCTGTGTCAGCCGCTTCAATTACGCCCCTCACCGCAAGTAGGCCGTCCAGTCGCGGTGGCAGAACACCCGGCGCATCCTTGTATTCGCGTGAAACTTCGAGAAGTTGCTCAAGCAGCTGCCGGTTCACGGTCACGCACGGAGTAGTGGCGACAGGATTCAGTTGCAGCGTCATCGTCAAATTGCCGCGTGTAAACCGTTCCGATGCCGCCGTACGCGCCGTTGCTTCGAGCATATCCAGACCATTGGGGGTGCGGCACCGAATGTCCAATCCACGTCCATTGACACACTTGAGCTCCCAGACCCATTCGTAGCGCTCATCTCTGCCGGTGCCACGAGCAAATCCCGTCATGCTGGATAAGCGTGGCGCTGTTTTTCCGGTTTTCGTCGCCATCATTCCTGCCTGTCGCCTGCCAACATCAATGCCCTACCCTCGGAAGCACTCCACGCTCAGTGCCGAACATATCAAGCCGGAGCGAACCTCGCACGAAATCGGCCATTGCAGACGATTCATTTGCGCTCCCTTTGCACCCGACGCCAACGCGCGACGTTCTCCAAGTGCTCTTGTAAGGTCTTTGCGAACGCATGACCTCCAGTACCATCCGCAACAAAATACAGTGCATCCGTCTTGGCGGGACGCATCACCGCGGCTATCGAGTCTCGTCCGGGATTGCAGATTGGACCGGGCGGAAGTCCCGCCACCGTGTAGGTATTGTATAGATGCTGAAAGCGAAGATCCGTACGGGTCAATGCGCGCCCCAGGGGTGTTCCACCACCACTGACTGCGTAGGCTACTGTTGGATCTGACTGCAAACGCATGCCTTGCCGCAAGCGGTTCATGAACACCCCAGCGATTTGCGCTCGCTCGGCAGGCAGGGCGGTTTCGCGCTCGACGATCGAGGCGAGAGTCAGGGCCTCACCAGGGTTTTGTAGGGGCAGGTCATCATCACGAGACAACCACAATGACTCAAGCGCCTGAGTCATGGCGTCCTTCATCCGCTTCAATACATCTTCTCGCCGATCACCGAAACTGTAGTGGTAGGTATCCGGCAGATACTGCCCTTCTTTCCCCCGCCCGCCCGGCACTTGACCCTCGAGGCCTTCTGCGCTGATCAACAGTTCCAATACCTCTGATCGAAGGAGGCCCTCCGGTATCGTCAGGCGGCGCACGACTGTCTCGCCTTTCAGGAGAATCTCCATAACTTCCTGAGCTGAGACACGAGCAGGAAAATTGAACTCGCCAGCTTTCAAATGTCGGGATTTTCCCATCACGCGCACGGCAATCTGAAAAATGTCAGCGCGCTCAATGACACCGCCCCCCTGCAACCGGGCCGAGATACCACCAAGATCTATGCCTCGCGGGAATACGACGTCAGTGTCTGCCTTCAAAGGGCCCGGGCCCTGAAATACCGATAGTCCCCAGATCGCTGCACCTCCCACCGAGGCGACAACGAAGGCCAGTAGTAACGTCAGAAAGCGGTACACCCGTTGTGCCCGCGAACGTTCCACGCCAACTCCGTGTGCTAATCAGGGTGCCTGGGTGAAGACGAGAGACGCGTTGGTTCCACCGAAGCCAAACGAATTGGACATCACGGCTCCCACCGGGCGTTCCTTCGCCTCGTGAGGCACGAGATCCAAATCACATCCTTCGGACGGGTCATCCAAATTCAAAGTGGGAGGGACGACACCATCCTTCATTGCCAAGATACCAAATATCGCTTCAACAGCTCCGGCCGCACCCAGAAGATGGCCAATCGACGACTTCGTTGAGGACATCGACAATTCGAAGGCATCAGCGCCGAACAAACGCTTGACCGCCCCTAACTCAATCTCATCACCAAGTGGCGTCGAAGTACCGTGCGCATTGATGTAATCAATGTCGCCACAATTCAATTCCGCGCGATTCAACGCCATCTGCATGGCACGGTAGCCGCCATCGCCATCATCTGCCGGTGCAGTGATATGATGGGCATCGCCCGAAAGACCGTAACCTTTGACTTCACCGTAAATCTTGGCACCTCGGGACTTGGCGTGCTCCAGCTCTTCAAGAATTACGGCACCTGCGCCTTCACCCATCACAAAGCCGTCCCGGGCTTTATCCCAAGGTCTCGAGGCCTTGGTAGGTTCATCATTGAATGCAGTGGACAGGGCCCTTGACGCTGCGAATCCCGCGACCCCCAATCGGCAGATCGCGGCTTCTGCACCGCCGGCGACCATGACGTCGGCATCGCCCAACTCAATCAATCTTGCCGCGTCGCCAATGGCATGCGCTCCGGTCGCGCAGGCCGTAACCACGGCATGGTTTGGACCTTTGAATCCGAACTTGATGGATATCTGGCCAGACAACAGATTGATGAGGGCCGACGGAATAAAGAATGGGCTGACCCGGCGCGGTCCACGTTCATGAACCGTTATCGCAGAATCCTGAATACTCTCGAGCCCACCGATTCCTGAGCCCAGTAAAACGCCGGTTCTGATGAGGGACTCTTCATCTGTCGGCGTCCAGCCGGCATCCTCGATCGCCTGTTGGGCCGCAGCCATCCCGAAAATTATGAACAGATCAACTTTTCGCTGATCCTTCGGAGCGACATAATCATCCGCGTTGAATAGACCGGCACCCTCGCCACGGGGAACCTCACAGGCAATGCGGCATGCCAGGTCGGATGTATCAAACTTCTGGATTGAGCCTGCGCCAGACTCGGCGGCGAGAAGCCGGCTCCAAGTTTCATCCACACCCGATGCCAAGGGGGTGACCAGACCAATCCCAGTGACGACAACTCGTCTCATGTCAGAAATTGATTATGTGATGCGCCATTTTCCCCTATTTGGGACAGCGCGACAGGCAGTCAAGAGACCTGTTCTTCCAGATAAGTGATCGCATCTTTAACGGTCAATATTTTTTCAGCGGCATCGTCAGGAATCTCGCAGCCGAACTCCTCCTCGAAAGCCATGACCAGCTCAACCGTATCCAGGCTGTCGGCTCCGAGATCGTCTATAAAACTGGCATTTTCTGTGACCTTTTCGTCTTCAACGCCCAAATGTTCGACGACGATTTTCTTTACACGTTCCGTGACATCGCTCATGTATCAAATCCCCGGATACAGACTATAGAGAACTTCCTCTGAAGCCCGATCAGCTTCAATATTGGCTTTCGATCAGGCGCCGTTGCCCCGCGAAAGTTGAGATTTGGTAACACACTTTAGAGCCCTTGACCAGCGGCCCAAATCGACACCCGAATGATGTCAAACCATGACCATTCCACCGTTGACGTGAAGTGTGTGACCAGTGATGTACGAAGCCTCGTCACTGGCGAGAAAGACCACCGCCGACGCGATGTCCGAAGACTGTCCAAATCGACCCGCTGGTATGGCACCTGCGAGACGATCCCGCTGCTCCGCTTCAAGCGCATCCGTCATTGGGGTCTCAATGAAACCTGGCGCCACACAATTGACCGTTATCGAGCGCGACGCGACTTCTTGGGCAAGGGACTTTGACAGCCCCATGAGTCCGGCCTTGGAAGCTGCATAATTCGCCTGCCCGGCATTGCCGGACACACCCACGACCGACGTCATGTTTATTATCCGTCCCCATCGACGGCGCATCATGCCGCGCAGTGCACTGCGAGAGATACGGAATGCAGCCGTAAGATTGACATCGATGACCTGCTGCCAATCCGCATCCTTTAAGCGCAACGCAATGTTGTCCCTCGTCACGCCAGCGTTGTTGACGACAATGTCCACGGCCTCCATCACTTTCTCAGCTTCTGGTACCAGAGCATCAACTGATTCGACATTGGAGAGATCACAGGGCGTGACGCAAGCCCGCTCCCCCAGATCCTCAACGAGCGATTGCAGTACCTCCGTTCGTGTACCCGAAACCGCAACTGTTGCGCCTTGAGCATGGAGAGCACGCGCAACGGCGCTCCCAATTCCTCCAGAGGCTCCCGTGATCAGTGCACACTTCCCACCGAGATCGAACAATTCACACACTCCGTTTTCATGAATGCCCGGACACCGGAACGATTAGCTTTGCCGGTGCAGGCTATTTCGCTTCAAAAAGACTTGAGAATGTTTTCAACATCCTCGGGAGAGCTGACCGCCATGCCCACGAGATCGCGGTCGATCCTTCGAGCCAAACCGGTCAGCACTTTACCTGCACCCAACTCGATCAATGTTCCGACATCGTGATCACGCATGTACTCAACGCTCTCACGCCAGCGCACCATTTTCGTAATTTGCTCCACCAGGAGGCGCCGAATGATTTCAGGATCGCTTTCGGCCCCTGCACTCACATTGCTGATCACCGGAACAACAGGTGGCGTAAATTGCACGTTCTCCAGGACTTCCGACATCTCGTCGGCCGCCGGTTGCATCAATGGACAATGGAAAGGTGCACTGACGTCGAGGATGATCGCCCGTTTCGCACCTCGCTCAGAGGCCAAAGTGACTGCCCGTTCCACTGCAACCCTATCGCCACTGATTACAACCTGCCCGGGGGCATTATCGTTCGCGGCGGCACATATTCCGTCGGGACTCCCTGAAACTCCCGCATCCGCATGTTGTGCGTCTTCCGCGACGGCCCGGACATCCTCGAGATCCATCCCGAGCAATGCCGCCATCGCCCCTTCGCCCACAGGCACCGCGCGTTGCATCGCCGCACCACGAGCACGAAGAACTCGGGCGGCGGCATCAATTGGAAGTGCGCCTGTAGCGGCAAGTGCAGAGTATTCGCCCAATGAATGACCCGCGACAAACTGACAGACTGTCGGCAGCTTCAAACCGCCCTCATCCTCGATAACACGCAGTACCGCGATGCTCATGCTCATCAAGGCGGGTTGCGCATTCTCAGTCAAAGTTAGTTCGTCTTCGGGACCTTCAAACATCAAACGGGAGAGGTTAGAGCTTAGGGCTTCGTCGACTTCTTCAAATACCAAGCGGGCCGCTGAGAAAGCGTCTGCCAGGTCCTTACCCATTCCGACAACTTGCGACCCCTGTCCCGGAAATACGAATGCTCTTGCCATGAATGCCTATCCACCTATGCATCAGTTGTTCCCCAACTATGGCGGAGGGTTACCACAGATGGGGCGTTCATTCGAGCCAAGCCATAAAGTCTATCTGCGAAAAAAGACCCACTCCAAGCCAGGAGAGGCGCAGTTTTGACGGTACAGATCCGGCACAAATCGCCCCAGAACACTTGCGTTGCCTCGGGCAATCGCTATAGTCCCGCGCTCTGACATCGCTCCTTGCCGGATTGTCCGGCTATGTCCCATAACCTCATGGGACCGATACAGCCAAGAGGAGTAGCGATATGCCGTTATACGAGAATGTATTTCTCGTGCGCCCAGACGTTTCCGCGAGCCAAGTGGAAGCACTGGCAAAAGAATTCAGCACGATCATCGAGGAAGGCGGAGGCACTGTTCCGAAGATCGAACAGTGGGGGCTGAGAACCCTTGCCTATCGGTTAAAAAAGAACCGAAAGGCCCATTACGTATTGATGAACCTTGATGCCCCTACCGGCGCCGTTCATGAAATGGAGCGCAACATGCGCATCCACGAGGATGTCCTTCGTCATCTCACCATCCGAATGGAGGAGCTGGAAGAGGGTCCTTCCGTCATTATGCAATCCAAGGGAAGCCGGGACGATCGCCGCGACGACCGGGGCGGAAGGAGTTCCAGAAACGAGGATTCGCCTCGCAGAGAGGCTTCACCGCCGAAAGAAGCTGCGGCAGACAACGAAAGCGAAAGTGAAGGAGACAAAGAATGAACGCCACCCGACCGTCTTCTGCATCACCGGCCCGGCGTGCATTCTTTCGCCGACGGAAGTCATGCCCATTTTCGGTGCCAGGCGCACCCAAGATTGACTACAAGGACGTAAAACTACTGCAGCGGTTCGTCTCGGAGCGGGGAAAGATCGTTCCAAGCCGAATCACCGCAGTTTCCAACAAAAAGCAGCGTGAACTGGCGCAAGCGATCAAGCGGTCCAGATTTTTGGCGCTCCTGCCCTACGTTCTGCATTAATTGGCTCAAGGACGAAGAGCAACAGATGCCAACAGGTTCAGACCAAACTAGAGGAATGAACCCCGCGGCAGCTGCCCAGATCGACTTCATCGGGTGCGATTTGCTCTAGCGGTAGACCTTGATATGTCCAGAACTACACTCTTCGCGGTGGGCGCCGGCATCATCAGCGCGCTGCTCTATCTTTCTTTACTTACCGGATCGACCGGCGCCCTGATCTTCGCGTATCTCTCATCGCTGCCCCTTTTTGTTGCCGGCCTGAGTCTTGGCATCGTGCCTCTTCTGGTCGCGGCGGCGATAGGAACTCTCGTCACCGGAATCGGAGACGAATTCGTGAGCGCCGCGATGTACGGCGGATTGACGGCCGGACCGGTCATTTGGATTGTCCATCTCGCGATGTTGTCGAGATCCAGCGCGGGTACGGTTGAGTGGTATCCGGCAGGACGGCTGATCACTTGGTTGAGCGCGATTGCGGGTGGCTACTTCTTGATTGCCATCGCGGCGTTCTCAGCCTTAGAGGGCGGCATTCGGGGACAAGTCGAGAGTTTCCTGGCGACAATTCTGGAGAAACTGGCGGGACGCCCTTGGGCAGAGATGGAAGGTGCTCACGTACTCATGGAGGTCTATGAACCCCTCTTCCCCGCCATGGTGGGCGTATCCTGGATCATTATGATGTCCTTGAATGGAATACTGGCCCAAGGTCTGCTGAGCCGGTTCGGCAAGAACCTTCGCCCCTCTCCGACCATGGCCGTTTTGCAATTGCCTCGCGCCCTTGCATTTATGTTCGCCGCCGCTCTATTGGCATCCTTGGCCCCAAGCTTGGTCGGTTACGCAGGCACCACGATTTCAGTTTACATTATGGTCCCGTATTTGTTGCTGGGCCTGGCCGTCGTTCACGCGCTGGCGAGTAAATTGTCCTCTGCCCACGTCGTGCTGGTCATTTTCTATGTGGTACTCGTTCTTTTTGGCCTGTTTGGTCTGGCATTGACCGCCGGACTGGGTCTTGTCGAGCAATGGTTCAACGTGCGCCGCCGATGCGGCGTGGTCTACAAAGGTGAGGAAGAGTAATGGACGTCATTCTTATGGAACGCGTCGAAAATCTTGGCCAGATGGGAGACGTCGTGACCGTCAAGGACGGTTATGCGCGCAATTATCTACTCCCGCAGCACAAGGCTCTCCGGGCAACCGACGCGAACCGGGAGAGATTTGAACAGCAGCGAGCGGACTTGGAGGCTCGCAATATCGAAAAGCGGGGCGAAGCCGAAGGCATAGGTGATCGGATGGACGATCTCTACGTCATCCTGATTCGCCAGTCGAGCGATACGGGCCAGTTATATGGTTCCGCCAATGCGCGCGATATAGCCACTTCTGTCACCGAGGCAGGGTTCAACATCGAACGCAAACAGGTTCTTTTGGATCGCAGCATCAAAACGCTGGGCATCCATCCTGTGAGGGTCTCTCTTCACCCTGAAGTCACTATCTCAGTCAACGTCAACATCGCACGCTCAGATGCTGAAGCGGAGCAACAGGAAGCCGCATTCCGTTCCGGTGCACTGGCCGCTGGCGCTCCGGCCATCGCACAAACTGAAGCAGACGGTGAAGCAGCTGAGGCAGAAGACAGCGCGGCAGTTGGGGCCGAGGAATTCTTCGAAGACGCTGCGTTGGCCCCTGAAGAAGATGAGGATCAGGGCGAGACTGCGGTTCAGGCGGAAGATGCAGGCGCCGGCGAAGACGCAGACGCTGGTGCAGAAGAGTCGGCGGAAAGCGAGGATGCCGAAGGTGCCGCAAACCCCGATGAAGTCCAATCCTGAGCCAAGGCTTGAACCGGCGAAGGAGGTCAGATCGGTTGTGAATCGGCACGGGCCCCGACGTTCTCTGACTGTCCCCCTCACCTAAAAAAAACGGTTTTGCGCGAACCGTCGTGCTTTAGTAAAATCTACCGGTAAGCACGCGGGGGCCACTGCGCGTGTATGTGCGGGGGGACCTCGCCTGCAATTGGCGGTGGGACAAGGGCTAAGGCAGTGCAGTAGTCATGCTGCTTGCAAGAATCCTGAACAGCACGTTT
>DEBC01000172.1:79998-100623 GCA_002348365.1 Alphaproteobacteria bacterium UBA2966
GAATCTGGCCACAAGTCAACAATCCGACTACACGATCCGCGCCTTCATGTTCGATTGGCCCTGTCTCCGGATATTGCATTTGGCGAAGCCTACATGGATGGGCCCCTGACAATTGAGGAATGTGATTTATCCGACTTTCTCAATATTGCGGTCCAAAACATGTATGCGCTGGATCGGCACTGGGGTCAGCGCTTAACCAAGTCGATCGTTCAGTCCGTTGCACGACTGATCCAAAAGAATACTCTCCGCCGTTCGCGGGAGAACGTTTCCCATCACTATGATCTGTCGAAAGAGCTCTTCGAGAGTTTCCTGGACTCTGATCGTCAGTATTCGTGCGCATACTTTCTTGATCCCGGTGAGGACCTTGAATCCGCACAAGAAAACAAGCGGCGTATCATTGCCGCAAAGCTTCTCTTGGAACATGGACAGCACGTACTGGATATCGGTTCCGGATGGGGCGGGCTCTCGATTGCTCTGGCGCAATCGGCTGATGTGGAAGTAACGAGGATTACCCTCTCCGAGGAACAGCACAAGGTTTCTGTGGATCGGGCCATGAGAGCCGGTGTCGCCGATCGCGTACGCTTTGTGCTCAAGGATTATCGGGACGTCACTGGAGAATTTGACCGAATTGTCTTGGTCGGCATGTTTGAGTACGTAGGGTTGAGCCACTACCCGGAATTCTTCAATAAGTGTCGAGAAATTCTGGCAGAAGATGGCGTCGCGCTTCTGCATACCATTGGCCGGCCTCTCGGAGCTGTCGAAACCAACGCCTGGATACGAAAGTACATATTCCCGGGCGGTTATACCCCGCCGCTTTCTCAATCGACCGCGGCGCTCGAACAAAGCGGATTGTTCATAACGGATATCGAAATTTGGCGGATTCACTATGCGGAAACGCTGAAAAAGTGGCGCCAACGATTTAATCAGAATCACGGCAGTTTGCCGCAATCGTATGACGACCGTTTCGCCAGAATGTGGAATTTCTACCTGGCGGGCTTCGAGGCGGCGTTCCGACAAGGTTACCTTGCCGTACACCAAATCCAATTTGCGCGTCGACAGGACGCGGTTCCACTCACCTGCGACTATCTCGCCGACTGGCATTCTTATGCCGACAGCGAGTTGTATACGCCTCCGCACAACTGGCGCCAGACCGGTTGACCACACGACACTCGAGTATCTGCTTCCCGTTCGGACGATCTATGCCATTCAATTGGAGGGACCAATCTGACTAAAGATTATTCCTCAGTGGGATGTCCGGGATTGGAGACAATCTGGAGAGCCAATCACGACCACAAGTTTCAGTGGCGAACAGAACGGGACCTCACAAATTAGATTGGCCGTCCTTCGCTACGAATATCATCTGCTTTTCCACGTTGTACGACGGTGCAACCGTGAGGGACTCCACTGAACAAACGGCCTCGAATAGCATTTCGTCCACAGTCTGTGGATGATCTTTTTCCTCGTGTTCCTCGTTGCCGGACCGATGAATGAGCTACCGCAACAACGCCGGTTGCAGTACTACTTGGCAGTCCAATGGTAGACCAGGCTGTCACGAACTCGCATCTCACCGCCGTCGAGCAACGACGCGACGACAACGTCTCGTACCGGGAGGTGCCCCATAACATTGAGGCCGAGCAGGCCTTACTCGGTGCAATACTTGTGAATAACGAGGCGGCTCATCGAGTGCTTGGGTTCCTCGAACCACAGCATTTTTACGAACCCGTACATGGACGCATCTTCGAGGCTTGCCAAAAACTCATCGAACGCGGCCAGATTGCGACTCCCGTCACGCTCCGCACATATTTCGAGAATGATGATGCGTTGGCCGACGTGGGCGGCGCACAGTATTTGGCCAGACTCGCCGGGTCCGCCATTACGATCATCAATGCCGAAGACTACGGGCGTACAATCTACGATCTCGCCCTGCGCAGGGAATTGATCGATCTCGGAGAGGACGTCGTCAACCGAGCCTATGATTCCGATATCGATGATGCCGCAATGCAGCAAATCGAAGATGCGGAACAGCACTTGTTCAGGCTTGCCGAAAGTGGAGAACAGGAAGGCGGACTGCAGGCGTTCCAAACTTCCTTGCGGGATGCGGTGCTCGCGGCGGAAGCGGCCCACAAACGTGAGACTCGGCTCACCGGAGTTGCTACTTCACTCAATGATCTCGACGAACTGTTGGGCGGGTTGCATCGTTCAGATCTCATCATTCTGGCTGGACGGCCGGCGATGGGTAAGTCGGCCTTAGCCACCAACATCGCTGTCCATGCAGCAATGAACTATCTTGGCGGCCGAAACGAGAATGGGGATTGGCAGACAGAAGACGGCGCAGTAGTCGGGTTCTTCTCCCTCGAAATGTCAGCGGAGCAGCTCGCGACGCGTATCCTGTCCGATCAGACGGAAATTCCGTCGTACAAAATGCGCCGGGGGCAACTCAGCGACGATGAGTTTCAGAAACTCGTCATCGCGAATCAGCGCCTTGAAGAAATTCCTTTGTTCATTGATGACACGCCGGCGCTCAGCATCGCGGCGCTCAGAACTCGGGCACGGCGATTGAAGCGGCAGAACAATCTCGGTCTCATCATCATCGACTATTTACAACTGGTTGCGCCGTCCGGACGACAGCGAAACGACAGCCGGGTTCAGGAAATCTCGGAGATCACGCGCGGCCTCAAGGCCCTGGCCAAAGACTTGGATGTGCCAATTCTGGCACTATCACAGCTGTCTCGCGCCGTGGAGCAGCGCGACGATAACCGCCCACAATTGGCTGATCTTCGCGAGTCAGGAACAATTGAACAGGACTCGGACGTGGTCATGTTCATTTATCGCGAGGAGTACTACTGGAGTCGCACTCATCCCAAACCCAAGCGACGCCGCGACGAATCTGAAGAAGAGTTCAATCTTCGTATGGAACAATGGACCCACGACTACATGACTGAAGGTCACGCCGGAGAAGCGGAGATCATCGTGGGGAAACATCGTCACGGTCCAACCGACACGGTTACCGTGTACTTCAGCAATCAGTTCACACGCTTCGGTAATCTCGAAGCGCCGGACCACCTTCTGCCGGAAACCACCTTCTAGAGATGTCTGACACGGCGCACGCAAGCGCGGTGCTGACCGTCAATCTCGCCGCAATCCAATCCAACTATAGGAAGTTGCGCGAATTGGCCGGCAACGCCGCCTGTGCGGCCTTGGTCAAGGCCAATGCGTATGGCATCGGAATCGAGCAAGCGGCTCCTGCCTTGAAGGACGCAGGATGTCACCACTTTTTCGTGGCTACGGTGGACGAAGCCATCCTGTTGCGGAAGATTGCCGGGCCCGACGTGCAGATCTTCGTTCTAAACGGCATCGACAATCGAAGTCGGGATCCCTTTCTGGAATTCGGATTGTCTCCCGTACTCAATGAACTCGCCCAGATCGAATTGTGGAGCAAACAAGCACGCACCGGGAAGACCAGACTGCCCGCAGCTATTCACTTCGACACCGGTATGTCTCGCCTTGGCCTCCCCGAAAGCGAAGCCCGGGAGCTTGGGCAGGATCACGAACGTCTCGAAGGCCTCGATATCAAGTACCTCATGAGTCATCTGGTCTCGTCCGAACAACCGGATAGTCCCTGCAACCGTGAACAGTTGGAGAAGTTCCTCGAGATCCGACAGACATTGCCCCCCTTCCCTGCCAGCCTGGCCAACTCATCCGGCATATTCCTAGGGGCGGAATACCACCTGGATCTGGTGCGTCCCGGGGTCGCCCTGTACGGCGCAAATCCAGTTCCAGGAAATCCCAACCCGATGGCTGAAGTGGTTCAACTTAAAGCAAAAATTTCCCAAATTCGTCGCGTTGACACCCCCCAGACCGTTGGATATGGCGCGACGCACCGCGTGACCGGACCAGCCAGAATTGCCACGCTTCCTTTGGGATATGCCGACGGCTACATACGATCCCTCAGCGGTAAAGGTTATTGCTATATCGGTGGCATACGGGTGCCGGTTGTCGGACGCGTCTCAATGGATCTCATTACAATCGACGTGACCGCCGTGCCCGAGGAACTATTGCTCCCGGGATCGGACGTAACCGTCATCGGAGGCCCCGTCTCCATCGACGAATTGGCCGAGGCCGGCGGCACTATTGCTTATGAGATCCTGACCTCACTCGGTTCCCGTTACCCGAGAGACTACGTTTCGGAGGATCCGTCCCTATGATTTGGGAAGCACCGGGTAGCGTGGGACACCAGTGGTATTGGAGCGAACTTCAGCGAATGGGTGTCAGTTAATGGCACGTCGAACCTCCCGCTATGTTTGCCAGGACTGTGGCTCAGTAACCGCAAAGTGGGGTGGAAGATGTGATTCGTGTGGCGCATGGAACTCTATCACTGAAGAAAGTGCTTCCGTGACGCCGCCGGGCGCGATCCAGTCCAGTGACGGACGTCGATTTGAATTCGATACCCTGCACGGCCAATCGCAATCCATTGACCGTACGATCGTAGGCATTCCGGAACTCGATCGAGTGTGCGGCGGCGGGCTCGTTCCTGGTTCAGTCCTCCTGGTGGGGGGCGATCCCGGAATCGGAAAATCAACGTTGCTGCTGCAGACGGTCGCGGCGCTTGGGAATGGTGGCGTTTCCTGTGCTTATCTCTCAGGAGAGGAAGCTGTTGACCAGGTCCGAATGCGGGCAAAACGCTTGAACCTGGCCGACGCTCCGGTGCGACTCGCGGCCGTAACCGATGTTCGGGACATCCTCGCAACGCTCGAGGCAGGCCAGCCCATCCAGGTTGTCATCGTGGACTCCATCCAAACCATGTTCGTCGATACGCTTGAGTCGGCGCCGGGTACCGTGGCCCAGGTTCGCGCAGCCGCCCAGTCATTTATTCGGTTCGCCAAACAGACGGGCGCCGTCGTCGTCCTGGTGGGTCATGTCACAAAGGAAGGTCAGATTGCCGGGCCGCGGGTTCTGGAACACATGGTGGATACCGTTCTGTATTTCGAGGGTGAGAGGGGCCATCAATTTCGAATTCTCCGCGCCGTCAAAAACCGGTTCGGACCGACAGATGAGATCGGCGTATTCGAAATGACCGATGCGGGTCTCGCCGAGGTCGCCAATCCGTCTGCTCTGTTTCTTACGGAACGGACGTCCGCGATCAGTGGGACGGCAGTCTACGCGGGGATAGAGGGTACGCGGCCGGTCCTGATCGAGATTCAGGCCCTGGTATCAGCCTCCGCACTCGCAACACCAAGACGGGCTGTTGTTGGCTGGGATGCTTCGCGTCTGGCAATGCTCGTCGCGGTTCTGGAAGCACGTTGTGGCTTGTCGCTCTTCGGAAACGACATCTATCTGAATGTCGCAGGTGGTCTCAGGATTAGCGAACCAGGGGCTGACCTGGCAGTCGCGAGCGCGCTGGTTTCCTCACACCTCGGTTCCGCTGTACCTGACGCCTCGGTGTTCTTTGGTGAAGTCGGGTTGTCAGGCGACGTGCGTCCGGTTAGTCAGGCAGACAATCGGTTGTCCGAATCGGCAAAGTTGGGATTTTCACAAGCCATCACACCGCCAGGGAAAGTACGTAAGGCGCATGATATCAACATCGTTCAAGTCGACCGCCTGATTGAATTGGTGGACATGCTTCAGCCAACTGAAACAAATGTGGAGGCGGCGCGACGTCAGCATGGCTGATCTTTCATTCACCGTGGCCGACGTGGGCGTCCTTGTCGTACTGATCATTTCGGCTCTGCTCGCATTCGCAAGAGGTCTCATCAAGGAAACGCTTTCTGTTGTTGGCTGGGTCGGCGCGCTATTCGCCGTTCTATATGTCTTCCCAGTCCTGCAGCCATTCACGCGTGACTTCATACCCGTCGACATTCTGGCTGACGCCATAACGGGAATTGCGATATTCCTGATCGCACTCGTTGCAATCTCGATCGTGAGCTATGCCATCGCCAAGCGGGTCAGAGAAAGCTCGCTTAACGCCATCGATCGATCTCTGGGTTTTCTGTTCGGTGTTGCCCGCGGTGCCGTGGTGGTGTGCATCGCCTATCTGGTGCTGGTTCAACTCGTGCCGATGTCTGATCACCCCAACTGGATTCGCGAGGCCAAGAGCCTGGAAACCGTGGAACTCGGGGCAAATCTACTGATCAAGCTGGTGCCTGAGACGGGTTGGGGCTTCACTGAGGGATTGAACCAAGAGACCACGAAATGACGCGCGGAGACGATTTGGGAACGGTACACGCGCGTTCTGATCGGCGAACGAAGATTCGTTCGGGACTCTTGGTGCGATTCCGGGTACAAGAACCCGCGCAACAGATATCGATGTTCCCCGACACCAGTACGTATCACGGGTAATTCGCAGGCTGATGAACGGGCAACCGATCCCCTACGACGCTCATGAAGTTGATAGGCTCCGCGACGAGTGCGGCGTATTCGCCGTTTTCGGCCACGTCGACGCCGCGGCGCATACTGCCCTGGGTTTACATGCCTTGCAGCATCGTGGACAGGAATCCGCTGGAATTGTGAGCTACGACCAGGGGCACTTCAATACCCATCGCGGCTTGGGTCTCGTGGGTGACACATTCTCGTCACCCAATGTCATGGAACGGCTGACGGGCAGCGCATCGGTAGGCCACGTCAGATATTCGACGACCGGCGGAACAATCCTTCGCAACGTTCAACCCTTGTTCGCTGAATTCTCGTTTGGTGGCTTAGCGATTGCCCATAACGGCAACTTCACCAACGGTTACTGCTTGCGACGTGAACTCGTAAAACGTGGAAGCATCTTCCAGTCGACGACGGATACCGAAGTCTTGATCCACCTCATGGCGACCAGCTCTTATCACGCCGTAGAAGATCGAATGATCGACGCCCTCCGTCAGATCGAAGGCGCGTATTCAATGGTTGCCCTGACCAACGACACCGTGTTCGGTGTTAGGGACCCCTTAGGTGTACGGCCGCTTGTCATCGGATCGCTGGATGGCGCTACAGTCCTCGCCTCGGAAACGTGTGCCCTGGACATTATTGGCGCGGAATTTGTCCGGGATGTCCGGCCTGGCGAGCTCGTTGTCATCGACTCCGAGGGTTTGCACAGTGTGTCGCCGTTTCCTCCTGCTCGTCACCGCTTCTGTGTATTCGAGTACATATATTTCGCCCGCCCCGACTCAGTGGTCGAGGGTTCAGGCGTTTACGAAGTGCGCAAGAATATTGGGGCAGAATTGGCCCGAGAAGCACCCGTAGAAGCAGATATGGTTGTTCCCGTGCCCGATTCAGGAACTCCGGGCGCCATGGGTTACGCGGTTGAAGCGGGGCTACCCTTCGATTTAGGGATTATTCGCAACCACTATGTCGGACGGACATTCATCGAGCCGACGGACCAAATTCGTCACCTTGGTGTTCGGCTCAAGCACAATGCCAACCGGGCGAACATTGCCGGCAAACGAATTGTTCTGGTGGACGACTCCATTGTCCGCGGAACCACATCCACAAAAATCGTGGAAATGATGCGCGAGGCTGGTGCCGCTGAGGTCCACATGCGCATCGCCAGTCCGCCAATAACAGACTCGTGCTATTACGGTGTCGATACACCGGAAAAAGACAAGCTCCTGGCCGCTCGCCTTCCTGTTGAGGACATCGCTGACGAGATCGGTGTCGATAGTCTCGTATACCTGTCAATTGATGGGCTGTATCGCGCGACCACGGGGGAAGCCCGGAACAGTGAAACCCCCCAATTCTGTGATGCGTGCCTGACTGGCGACTATCCCATCCGATTGATTGATCAAGAGGATGGTGACATCCCGGCACAATTGTCATTGCTTACGGAACAGGTCTAGGGCTCAGATCTCTTTCGTCATTCTGAGTTGCGCCTCAGCATGAGCCTCACGTGTATCCTGTAGGTGAACACGGACAAATGCCTTCTTCCAATCGATTAGAAGACAGAACAGCCGTCATCACCGGCGCGACCCGGGGTATCGGCGCAGCCGTTGCTGAACGATTCGCCGCCGAAGGCGCTCACGTTATCCTGGTGGGTCGTACCCAAGGTGGGCTGGAAGAGACAGACGACCGCGTTCGGGCCGCAGGCGGCACTGCCACCCTGGTTCCTGCGGATCTGACCGATCTGGATTCAATCGATAATCTTGGCGCTGCAATCGCTGAGCGCTGGGGTCATCTGGACATTCTGGTCGGAAATGCTGCCACACTCGGTGTATTGAGCCCGATAGGCCATATCTCGCTAGAGACCTGGGATGACGTATTCAAGCTTAATGTCACAGTAAATTGGCGACTTATCCGATCTTTTGACGCTCTCCTGCGAAAGTCCACAGCTGGTCGAGCCATATTTGTAACCTCGGGAGCAGCCAGCGGAGTCTTTCCCTACTGGGGAGCCTATTCGGCAAGCAAGGCCGCGCTTGAGTCCCTGGCAAAGGTCTATGCGGCCGAGGTCGCTTCAACATCGCTACGCGTTAATCTGATCGACCCTGGCGCCATCCGAACCAATATGCGGGCACAGGCTTTCCCCGGCGAAGACCCGATGACTCTACGAGCTCCCGAAGAGATCACCGATTCTTTTGTTCAACTCGCCGAAATCCAGTGTGCGCACAATGGAGACATCATCCGCGCTTTTTGATGCGCGCCTTTGACCCGCGGCCGCCTCGCCCCGAAGTGCCTTTCTCAGCGTACGGGTTCTTGCCCTTTCGCAACCGTATTCGGATGGGTGTGCCGGGAAGCTCGAACGCAGTTCGCAGTTCGTTTTCGAGATATCGCAAATATGTCTCGCCCACGGCCTCAGGCCTGCTCACGAAAAGAATAAACGTCGGTGGGCGTGCTTTTGCCTGTGTCGCGTAGCGGAACCGGGGGCGATGCCGTCTCACTGCGGGGGGCGGATGATGTTCGATCGTATCGCTCAGCCATCGGTTTAGCGGACCCGTCATGACGCGCCTGTTCCACACCTCATCCACGGAAAGGACTGCGGGAATCAGATCGCCGACACGCGCACCCGTGAGCGCCGACAGAGGAACAATTTCTACGCCCCTGGCCTGAGGCAGGGAATCACCCAGCCTCTCACGCAATGTCTTCAGCGCCTGGCGGCCGTCAGATACCAGATCCCATTTGTTGACCACGATCAAAAGTCCTCGCCCCTCCTCCACCGTCATAGAGGCGATACCCAGATCCTGTTTCTCAATCCCCACCGTGCCGTCGATAACCACCGCTACGACTTCAGCCAGTCGGATGGCATTCAGGGTGTCGCTGGCGGAAAGCTTCTCCAAACGGTCTATGACCCGGGCCTTGCGGCGTAAGCCCGCCGTGTCAAACAGCTCAAGTTCTCGCCCGTCGACTTCCAACCGCACAGAAATGGCATCACGTGTAATTCCTGGTTCGGGGCCCGTGAGCATGCGATCGGTTCCAATCAACCGGTTAACCAGCGTCGACTTTCCGACGTTTGGTCTGCCCACGATTGCAAGCCTGAGGGGGCCCTCTCCTCCTTCCTGGTTGTCGATTGGCACGCCCGACTTGTCTGGTGACACTGACTCTGCTGCGGCCTCGATGCGATCGTACAGATCACTCATACCCTCGGCGTGCTCGGCGGATATGGCTACGGGATCCCCAATTCCCAACGAATACGCTTCGTAAAACCCTGTCTCGCCTGCCCGTCCCTCGCATTTGTTGGCGACCAAAATAACATTGCTGCCGTGGCGGCGAAGAAGATCCGCAAAATGCTGATCCACGGGCGTGATTCCCGCACGGGCATCGATGAGCATGAGGACAACATCGGCTTCATTCACTGCCTGTTCGGTCTGCTGCCACATGCGGGCTTCGAGGCTCGCACCTTTGCCCTCTTCAAGGCCTGCAGTATCAATTACCGAGAATCGGCGCAGCCCCAGTTCCGCCTCGCCTTCACGCCTGTCACGCGTAACACCAGGTGTATCGTCGACAATTGCCACCCGTTTGCCGACCAGCCGATTGAACAGGGTCGATTTTCCAACGTTTGGTCGGCCGACTATGGCCAGTGTGAGTGTCATGGCTCAGCGGTATGCGACGAGATCCCCGTCATCCGTCAGAACAAATATTGTTCCATTGGCGACGATCGGCGAAAGTGACGCCCCGTCAGGCAGCCCAACCTGCCCCAGTATGTCGCCGCTATACGGAGAAATTGCAACACCATCTCCATTCGAGGAAACGACAATGAGGCGGTCGCTCGCCAATACGGGACCGCTCCATTCGATTGAGTCTGTTCGTCGTTCTTCGTCTTCATAACGAGGCAATTGCTGAACCCAGCGAATTCGGCCGCTGTTACGCGCCAGGCAGACGATCTGGGCTTCGGTGGTCACAATGAAAACAAAATCTCCGGCTACCCACGGGGTTTGGATACTGGCGATGTCCTGTTCCCACAGTCTGGCACCACTCCGTAAGTCAATCGCGACCATACGGCCCGCGTGACCAGCGGCAATGACCATATCGCGATCAATGACCGGCGAACCGTTGATGTCATTCAACTCTGCCAGAGCCGTAGAGCGTCCTGTTCGTGTGAGTGAATCGGCCCAGAGAATTCTGCCGTTCTCGACACGCAGCGCCACAAGCTCGCCGGAAGAATACGGCGCCACCACGACATCGCCCTCCACCGCGGGGCTCGCTGCACCGATAATTCCGGCGTCCTCGGCGATCCCGATATGGGACCAGTCAACCGAGCCATCCTCAATATTAAGCGCGTAGAGCTGATTGTCGTAAGAGACGGTGAAGAAACGTCCATTGACCACGGTGGGCGCGCCCCGCAAGGGAACTCCGATACTACGTCTCCATACTTCGGCGCCGTTCTCCGCCAAAAGCGCGATGGCTTCGCCGTACCCCGTCGCGAGATAGAGAATGCCCCTGTCATACGCCAGGCCGCCACCGAGAGCACCGCGGTCTTCACTCTCTGGAACGATATTGTAACGCCACAAACGGAGTCCGTTATCGGCCCGGTGAGCCGCGACGTTTCCTTCCGAGTCCAGTACGTAAACTCTCTGATCGGCGACGATGGGCACCGCTGTCAGACGAAGGAGGTCACCTGCACCCACACCGGCCGAAACCCTCCATGCCTGCGACGGCGCCTCGTCCAGAGTGAGATGATGCATCGCGTGCGTCGGATGCCCGCCTGCCTGCGGCCAATCCTCATTGATATAAGGCTGCGGCAGTCTAACGCTCAAATCGGTGATTCGAGGATCTGGCCGGAGTGCACGATGCAGCGTAATGACGGAGATTCTCTCTCCGGGTAACGGAATTTCCTTTGCACTCTCGAAATATTCGTTGATGCGATCGCATGCACCGAGTGCACCCATCAACATCACTCCAATGACGATTTTGAAAGTGCGCATTCGACTCAGTTTTCGTGCCTCACGGCAGCCAAAAGTTCCGCCGCGCGAGCACGAATTCCGGGTGGTGCCGTCAAATCATCGGAGAGTGCTGTGAACTCGCGTGTTGCCGTCTCGATGTCGCCTTCCTGAAGCGCCAGGGCGCCCCGCAATTCGCGTGCGGAATGGCGCCATGGATTATCGTCCGTCAACAACGGAACGAGACGCTGCGCGACATCTTCATTGGCCGTGCCCAGCTCCAGCATCGCCTGAGCCGCCAATAGACGGGCCAAATCCCGCAAATGCTGATCAACGTCTCCATCCGCCACCAGGCGGTCGTATACGGAAACGGCCACGCTGTGATCGCCTGCTTCGCGAAGAGCTGCGGCCTGCCGCAATCGGGCGAGCGTACGGTAACCTGCACCAGCGTCTTCGGCCAATGAAGCCAACGCGGCACTCCCCTGAGCGGGATCGCCAGACTCGAGAAGTTGCACCGCCGCGACAAACCGAGCGCTTTCGGATTCGCGTGCCGCAATCCTGTATTCTTTCCAGCCGACACTTCCGGCCGTGCCGAGGACGACGACGACAGCCAGGGCTACGACGTACTTGCCGTAGTTCTTCCAGAGCTTCTTGTAGTGCTCCTGCCGAAGTTCTTCGTCGACTTCATTGAAGACGTCCGCCAATTCAATCTCCGCTTGTTCGAAGGCCGGCTACCTTAGCTCGGAGCCTGAAACGGGGCAATCTGAAGCTCAAATTCACTCGGGCAACTTCCCGCCATTCCGCGTGAATGCGTACATCATGACCTGGTCCACGTCGGGATCTGCCTCGTGGAGCTCTCGCATGGCGTTGTAGACGGAATTTGCGACCTCGTATCGGCACCCATCCGATTTCGCTTCCTCGACATAGGTCTCGATGTCCTTTCTCGCGATACTGATCGTTGCGCCGGTATCGTAGGTTCCGGTCAGAACGGCCTCGGGGAAATAATGGTCGGTAGCAATGTTCCGGCCGGACGTTTCTTCCAAGACTTTCAACATTGTCTTCATAGTGAGACCACCCTGTTCGCCCCACGCAAGCGCCTCACTGGAGGCAGCCAAGGCGGTATGGACCAGGCAATTGTTGACCAGTTTCATGCGTTGACCGTTGCCGACGACGGAACCGAGATCAAAAACCTTCACACTGAAGGACTCGAAAACCGGCATCAGACGCTGCAGATGCTCGGGCTCACCAGAAAACATCACTCTGGCCTGAGCCTTTCTCGTACGGGGCGGCGTTCCGGAAATCGTCGCATCTACATAAGCGATACCCTTCTCAGCGAGCCGAGCATGAGAAGTGACCGCACAAGAGGGACTCGCCGTCGTGGTGTTGACGACAATGAGGCCGTCAGGCACCTGCGCCTCCGAAATCTCCGCGACAACCGCATCAACCGACGAGATGGTCGGCATGCACAAGAACACAATACTGGATCGCTCTGCCAACTCCGCGACGGAGGACGCGACATAGGCCCCCTCGGGGGCCCGCTCGTCTGCCTGAACGATGTCGATGACTGCCATCTCGAAGCCACCCTTCGCGATGTTGTCCGCGATAGCCTTTCCCAGGTTTCCCAGACCAACGAACCCAACCGTCTCCTTACTCATACTCCTTCCTCCCCGAATTACGGTGTACCACTTCAGATGGACACTTTGCCTCCATCCCGCGTGAAGGGGTACATCATTGTCTGGTCCGTACCCGGCGCTTGCTCCTGGCACTCCTTGATCACGTTGTACGCGCATTCCGCGACCACGTGCCGACATCCGGCAGCCTTCGCTTCGTCGACAAAGAGCCCGATGTCCTTTCGTGAAATGTCGATCGTTCCCTCCGTCGCGTACGTCCCGGTCACCACGATGGAGCCCTGAGGCACATCCGCCTCGCAGATTTCGCCAACGACTGTCTCGATCGACTCGATCGTGGGAAGGCAGAGAAAGATCAGACTGCTTCGTTCCGCGACTTCGCCCACGGACTCCCCAACAGATGCTCCCGCTGGCGCCCGCTCTTCGGCACCTAAAATGTCAAAGACGCACATCTCGAAGCCGCCACTCGCGATGTTCGCGGCCATGGCCTTGCCAAGATTGCCGAGGCCGATGAATCCCACATTTTCCTGGCTCATTCCTACTCCTCCCCCATTTTGATTCGGGCAATACGACGGGGCCGAAAGTTATCGAAGACTCTGATTAGATCGCAGACGACGATGTTAAACGCAAGGGAGCGCCCGACTTCCTATTCCCACTCAATGGTGCCGGGTGGCTTGGATGTCACGTCGTAAACGACACGATTGATTCCTTTGACCTCGTTGACAATCCGGCTGGCAACATTGCCGATAAACTCCATATCGAAGGGATAAAAATCCGCGGTCATGCCATCGGTAGATGTGACCGCGCGCAAGGCGCATACGTAATCATATGTACGTTCGTCTCCCATCACGCCGACGGTCCGGACCGGCAAGAGTACTGCGAATGCCTGCCAAATAGCGTCATAGAGGCCTGCCAGCCGAATTTCCTCGAGGTAGATCGAATCGGCCTTGCGCAGAAGTTCAAGCTTCTCAGGGATCACCTCTCCGGGAACACGAATAGCCAGTCCTGGCCCCGGGAAGGGATGACGACCAACCAGGGATTCGGGGATGCCGAGCTCCCGGCCCAGTTCCCGGACTTCATCCTTGAACAGCTCGCGCAATGGCTCGACCAGATCCATATTCATGCGTTCGGGCAAGCCGCCCACATTGTGGTGGGATTTTATGGTGGAACTCGGGCCACCCGCGGGTGACACGGATTCAATCACATCGGGATAAAGCGTTCCCTGGGCGAGAAACTCAGCGCCGCCGATCTTACCGGCTTCCTCTTCAAATATTTCGATGAAGGTGCGTCCAATGATTTTTCGTTTCTGTTCCGGATCGCTCACACCCTTCAACTGACCCAGAAACTCATCACTTGCATTTCGGACTACCAGCGGAATGTTGTAGTGGCCGCGGAACACTTCCTCGACCTCCTCGGCCTCACCGGCTCGGAGCAATCCCGTGTCGACGAATATGCAGGTCAGCTGATCGCCGATTGCCTCGTGGAGAAGTACGGCAACCACCGACGAGTCGACGCCGCCGGACAATCCGCAGATGACATGTCCACCACCAACCTGGTCGCGGGCCCGCGCGATTGCTGCGTCGCGAAACGCCGCCATGTTCCAGGCGCCGGTACAACCCGCAATCCTGTGGGTGAAGTTCTTCAGCAATGCCCCGCCCTGCGGCGTATGGACGACCTCCGGGTGAAACTGAACACCGTAGTACCGCCTCTCATCGTCAGCGATCGCTGCGAATTTTGTTCCATCACTCACGGCAACAGACCGAAAGCCGTTCGGCAGTTCGATCACGCGATCACCGTGGCTCATCCAGACCTGCTCTCTATCTCCGGAAGCCCACAATCCTCGAAACAGTTCGCAGTCATCTGTTACATCAATGAAAGCGCGGCCAAATTCTCGATGGTCGGACTTCTCTACTTCGCCACCCAGCTGAGCCACCATTGTCTGTTCACCGTAACAGACACCCAGAACAGGAAGCTTCGATTCGAATACAGCGTTAGGAGCCTGCGGCGTATCCGCCATTAGCACAGACGCCGGTCCGCCCGAGAGGATCACGCCGCGCGGTGCAAACTGCTCCAGCGCAGCCTCTGATTTGTCATAAGGAATGATTTCGCAATAGACGCCGTTTTCGCGGACTCGGCGAGCGATGAGCTGCGTAAATTGAGAGCCGAAATCGATGATGAGCACGCCGTCCGTCATGGCCGGAAACTATGCGCAGCCCCAAAGGAAGTCCAGTGCAAGATGAAACGTCGGGGCAATGCCCCGGCGCATTCAATTCGGTGGTCATGGATTTGCGAGCCACTGGGTGTGAAATGAACCCAGAACAAGCCAATCCGCAAGATTCAGAAGAGAAGCGTTGTCAACTTGACTTGCCCTTCCGCGCCCTCTCGTAAGCGATCACTTGCTTGCGCAGGTCCCGATACTCCGGACAGTCATAGGCGCAGAGATTGCCGAGGCGAGCCAGATGTTCCTTCGCCTTCTTGAGGTTCTCGGTCTTTAAATATGCTTCACCGACGTATTCGTGGGCACCGAGATGTTTGGGATTGAGCTCCAGCGCCCGCGCGTAGTGTTTGAACGCCTGATCGTAGTTTCCGAGGTTTCGATAGCTGTAGCCCATGAGGTTTTCCGTGTCCGCACTCTTGGAATTCCGGGACAACGATTTCTCGAGAAGCGCAATGGCACCCTTCCAATCCTCAGCCTTGATGCGCTTTTCGGCTTGCTCGTAGAAGGAATCGACCGGGTTGGTCTTCTTCGAACGGGAGCTGCTGGTAAAGCCCGAGCCACCACCGGAACTTGCAGCCTCGACCGCTGGCGCCGCAAGAACGAAACCGGCCAACATTAAAACACACAGCCCGTAAAAATTTTTCATGGGTACTCCTTTCAGACCGCTGCCTTTTCGTCCCCACTGCAGCACTATATAGGTGACACCGACGGCTCGGCCAACGTGCCGGCCTACGGCGGTTCAAACACGCACGCCCTAACTTCTATTCCCGACGCTCAAGAACGGCGACAAAAAAACCATCGGTACCGTAGCGAGCTGGCGTTAACAAAACGGTATCATCCAGATCCGGTGCTGAACTATCGAGCACGTCGGACCAGATGGGTCCCACCCGCATCGCGTGGAAATCGGTGTGCTCGGCCATGAAGTTGCGGATTTGCGCACCATTCTCAGACTCCAATAGGGAACACGTCACATAAATCAATCGACCGCCCGGGGAGACCAATTTAGCCGCGCCATTGAGGATCTCCCGCTGTACCAGCAGATTTCGCTCAATATCGGCTGGAGACAGACGCCACGGCAGATCCGGATTGCGCCGAATGGTCCCGACGCCTGTGCAGGGCGCATCGACAAGGACCCGGTCCGCACTGTTAGCAAGTTCATCCAAACGAGAGTCATCGACACCCGACAATTTGACCGGCTGAACGACGGTCACTCCTGCGCGACGCAAGCGTGGCTCCATTCGCTTCAAGCGGGTGCTGCTCACATCGCAGGCATATATGAGTCCCTGGTTCATCATTGTGGCTGCCAGGGCCAACGACTTTCCTCCGGCGCCCGCACACAGGTCCACAACCGTTTGGCCGCTTCGCGCGTCCACCAGCGCAGCGGCCACCTGCGACCCTTCGTCCTGGATTTCCACCAATCCGTCACGATAGGCCTGTGTGCCGCGCACTGAGGCCCGTTCGCGAACACGCAAAGCGCTTGACGCGTGAGAACATCGCTCAGCCCTGACACCTTCCTCTGCGAGTGCGCGTATCACTTCTTCCGGCGTGGCCTTGATCGTATTGGCGCGCAGGTCCAGTGCCGGCCGCCGCTGCATCGCATTCAACTCCGCTGCAGTCGCGTCTCCCAAAGATTCGCGGATTTCGCCAAAGAGCCAGTCGGGGCAGTTCGCGATGACCCAGTCGGGACGAGTCGGTTCCTCACCGGAGGAAGACAGAATATTCTCCAGCAGCTGGTCTTCCTCTTTTGTGAGCTTTGAGGGGCCGTAGCGGCTTGAATCAAAATGCGCGGCGATGCCCGCGTGATCCAGCGTCTCCGATCGGGCAAGTTCTGCCAGTACCAACGACCTCGGCCCCACACGCGGTTCGCCGGCGAACCGCCCGACATCCCAAGCCAGCGCGGCACGATGCCGCAGCACACCGTAAATAATCTCATTGATGGCGGCGCGATCCTTCGATCCGGCAAATCGGTGACCCTTGAACCAACGCTCAACGACTCTATCAGCGGGACGGTCCAGGGCCTCGATCAAACCCAGTACTTCAATCGCTGCGGCGACACGCGCAGCCGGCGTCAAAGAAGCCTCAGTTGGCTGGAGATCGTGAATCTACTCGGGATTCGGATAGTTGGGTGATTCCCGGGTGATAAGGACATCGTGAACATGGCTTTCGCGGAGCCCGGCATTCGAGATCTTCTGAAACTGGGGTTCGTCCTGGAGGTCAGCGACATCCGTGGCCCCCTGGTAGCCCATTCCCGCACGAAGCCCGCCAACAAGTTGGTGAATGACGCTATTGACGGGCCCTTTGTATGGCACCTGTCCTTCGACTCCTTCAGGGACGTACTTCAACGTACTTCCAACGTGCTCCTGGAAGTATCGATCGGCTGAACCCTGTGCCATGGCTCCCGCCGAACCCATTCCCCGATAGGACTTATAGGAACGGCCCTGATAGAAGAACACCTCTCCAGGCGCTTCGTCTGTGCCCGCGAGCAGCGAACCGATCATCACGACATCCGCGCCAGCGGCGATTGCCTTGACGATGTCACCCGAATACTTGACGCCCCCGTCGGCAATCGCCGGAACACCCTGCCGATGGCACTCCTCAGCCGTCTCCATGACGGCTGTGAGCTGAGGCACTCCAACGCCAGCGACCATACGGGTGGTGCAAATCGATCCGGGGCCAATTCCGATCTTCACGGCATCAGCACCCACGTCGATAAGGGCTTTGGCGGCATCCGCCGTTGCTACATTACCCGCGACAACCTGCGCATAATTGCTCAACTTCTTGATTTGGCCCACGGCATCGATGACCCGCTGGGAATGCCCGTGGGCCGTGTCGACCACGACCACATCCACTTCGGCCTCAACCAGCGCCTCCGCTCGCTCGATGCCCTTTTCCCCGACGCCCGTCGCAGCCGCTACGCGCAGTCGCCCTTGTTCGTCCTTGCAAGCATCGGGATGGAGCTCAGCCTTCTCGATGTCCTTGACGGTGACGAGTCCAACGCACCGACCGTCATCATCCGTCACCAGAAGCTTTTCGATCCTGTGCTGATGCAGCAGATGTTTTGCTTCCTCGCCATCCACGCCTTCTCGGACGGTTACCAGTTCCTGAGTCATCAACTCCTTAACGGGTTGCTGTTCGTCTGTTGCAAAGCGAACGTCCCGATTGGTCAGAATTCCGACCAACTGACCGCCAGAACCATTAACAACCGGGATACCCGATATGTGAAACCGCCGCATCAACTCCAACGCGTCAGCCAGTGGCTGATCAGGCCCAATCGTTACCGGATTGACCACCATGCCCGATTCAAACTTTTTCACGGTCCGGACTTCGTTCGCCTGATCTTCGATCGGTATGTTTCGGTGAACGACGCCGATGCCTCCGGCCTGAGCCATTGCGATGGCCAATGAACTCTCCGTGACGGTGTCCATGGCGGCAGACACCAGCGGAATGTTCAGTCCAATTTCTCGAGTAAAGCGCGTCTTTGTATGGACTTCTGCAGGCAGAACAGCAGAGTATTTCGGCTTGAGGAGCACGTCGTCAAAAGTGAGCGATTCCGATATCTCCATCTCGCCTCCTGAATTCGGTGGCGCGCAATATGCCATGCTTGCCTGGCATTGGGTAGCGAAAAGGCACAGGTGCGCAGGGGTCAACTCAAGGCCTTGGGGTGAGCGTCCGTTAATCAGAGAATCTGGGCGAAACCTAGAGGATAAAAGTCTCGAATGTGAGCTGTGCGACCTGGTAGATCAGAACGACCTCGAGAAAGATCAGCAGTATTCCGAGGCGGTTAAGGCGCATCAGGGCAGCATTGTTCCCGGGGTCGATGTTAAATCGATTTATGATTTTCAGTAATAATTGCTGAAGGTAGTAGTGGGCGCCACCAAGTATGAACACGGCCAAACCGGTATCGATGGTGAAGTACCGGATTCCTTTGACTGAGCCGATTTCGATCTCGGGATGGTCTGAAAAGATATGAAAGCTGCAGAGCAGCCAGACTACGCCGACAAATCCCCATGCGAATATGAACTGTGCTTTGGTGCTTCTGATGACACGCCCCCAAATCTTGCGTCTGCGATCAAGTTTGCCTCGGCCTCACTTCAGCGGGTCAGATGCTATCACTGCAAAATTCCCCCAGCCAAATTCCGAGCCGACTACGCCTCAGCCGCGTCCCCGTTCACTTTGATTCCCTGAACCCAATCGCGATGACATAGGTTTCCGCGGACTCGCGACGACTTGCCTCAGGCTTGGCATGTTTAACGGTATGGAATGCCTGCTTCAATTTGGACAGCAGCACTTTTTCCGATCCTCCCTGATAGACCTTCGCAATGAAAACACCGTCCGGCCGAAGAATCCGAACGGCCACATCGAAAGCCGCTTCCGCGAGTGCCACAATCCTCAGATGGTCGGTGGCACGATGCCCGGTGGCAGCCGGCGCCATATCGGAGAGGACGACGTCGACACCATCCGCCGCAGACGCGAGCACGGAGTCGACTGTTGCTTCGTCCATGATATCCGCGGTGATCGCCTGGGCGCCAACGATCGGGTCCATCGGGGACACGTCCACCGCTATGACATTACCTTTGCCTGCTCTCTCCACTGACACCTGCGTCCAGCCTCCAGGAGCTGCTCCGAGATCAACGACTCTCAGGTCCAGTCTTAGAAAGCGAAATCGGTCATCCAATTCCGTCAATTTGAAAGCGGCCCGCGAGCGATATCCGGCCTTTCGCGCTTCAGCAACGTAGGGATCGTTTAGCTGCCGCGAAAGCCAGCGCGTGGATGAGGATTTTCGGCCGCGGGCTGTTTGTACCCGCACATGGTCCCTGTCGCTGCCTGGTTTCGATCGGCCGCGCTTGGCACCGCCGCTACGACTTCGAGTTCGATTGCTCACGGACGAGCTTCGGCGTCCGCCGCCTGCATGAGACCCAGGAGAAGCCCCTCTCGCAGGCCCCGGTCGGCGACACGCAGGCGTTGGGCCGGCCAGGCCCGTGAGATCGCCTCGACGATGGCGCAACCAGCAATCACCAGATCTGCCCGACTCCGACGAATGCACGCGTGACTCGCCCGCTGGTCATAAGGCATGGCACTGACCGCCCGAGTCACGGAATCAAGTTCACCGATGGATAACCAGGTGCCATCGACGCGGGACCGGTCATAGCAAGTGAGACCGAGGTGGACCGCGGCCAAGGTTGTCACCGTGCCCGAAGTGCCCAACATGTGCACGTCGCCGTCGTCGATAGCCGACTGCATGCCGTGATCAGCGACGAATGGATTGAGTAAGTCGCTGACATACTGGACGAGACGCGTGTAACCCGCCTCATCGCCACCACAATCACCGAATTCCTCTGAAAGTGTAACGACGCCACATGGCAATGATGTCCATCCCAGGACTTCGGGTTTTCGGCCATTTGCGAGGCCAATCCACATCAATTCAGTACTGCCGCCGCCAATATCGAATACAAGCGCCCGCCGGCACCGGTTGTCCAGCAGAGGCGAGCATCCC
>DEBC01000132.1 GCA_002348365.1 Alphaproteobacteria bacterium UBA2966
CGTCGAAGAAGAGCTCAGAAGTGTCCTGCGCCTTCATGCCGAGCTTCTCCAGATTGCGGCCTTTGCGGAACCCATCTCGGTCCGCCTCCACAAGCACGAGGGAAATTCCCTTCGCTCTTTCGCCCGGATCGGTTTTGGTCACCAGCAAGACGACGTCTGCATGCTGGCCATTGGTGATGAAGGTTTTCGATCCATTGACGACGAGATCATTTCCATCCCGAACGGCCGAAGTCCGCACACCTTGGAGGTCGCTGCCCGCGCCCGGTTCGGTCATGGCAATGGCGCTGACGGCCTCGCCCGAAACCAACCTGGGAAGCCAGGTCTGCTTCTGGGTCTCGCTGCCGTAGTGGAGGATGTAGGGTGCGACGATATCAGAATGGAGACTGAAGCCCGGTCCCGTCGCACCCACCCGGGCAAGCTCCTCCAGGACTATGGCGCTGAATAAGAAGTCCGCACCTGCGCCACCGTATTCCTCGGGCACGGTGGGACACAGAAGCCCTGCAGAACCAGCCTTGTTCCAGACCTCTCGGGCGATCTGTCCGTCCTTTTCCCATTGATCGTGGAAGGGAACGATTTCGCGCTCCATAAATCGAGCGACCTGCGCCCGAAAGATTTCATGCTGGGCGCTGAACAGCTTCCGTTCGATCATTCCGAAATTTTTCTGAGGTCGCGCCCGTCAGCTATGCGCTTCTTACCCGTGAGTGCGTTCGAGGGGAACTGGGGCCAGAATGTCCTCCCGTGCGGGCCTTCAAATCCTATTGAACCCGAAAGATATTCGACGCAAAGGTCAGCGATTCCACCGTCTTCCTGATGCCAGGCGACGCGCTCCACCATGCGTTTCCGGTAGGTACGGGCATCCCGTTCCTGAACATAGCGTCCCCAGAAAATCGCTCCTGCACCGATGGCAAGGCACACCAGCGCCCCCTGCCACAAGACCGGGCCGAACATCGACGCAAGCGCCGCTCCGACAATAGCCGTGACCACGCCGGTTCCGAGCAGAATGATCCCAGCGCCGCGAAACATGTGGAAATTCGAAAGACTGGGATACTTCACTGAATGGAAGAAGGGATCGGCAACCAGGAGGATGTCTCCTTCCGACACCGCGTCACGAATTTCATCCCAGTTCTTCCAGATATCTTCAGCTACCTTCTGGGCAGGTCCAGAGATCTCCTTATTGAACGTCTCGTTCACACGCGCGCGAATGTATTCGAACGCCGGTTTTACAAACGGTTCGTCAAGCTCGTCCGGCTGCTCATCATCTGAAAATGGATCGCTCATGCTGCGCTCCGTACCCTCAAACGATTCCCTGGGCTTTCATATCTTCAACATCGTCTGCCGTGTATCCGAGCTCTGACAGGATTTCCGCCGTATGCTCGCCGTGCCCCGGCGCATGTCGGTCAACAGTGAACTGGTAATCACTGAACTTGATGGGAAAGGCGATTTGCTTCACGGGGCCATCAATCGGATGATCGGTGTCGACAAACATTTCGCGATGCTGAAGTTGCGAGTTTTCCAGCGACTCCGCAATTGTAAGCACGGGCGCCAGGCAGCAGTCGTGCTCTTCGCCAACTGCGATCCAGTACGACTGAGGCTGGGACCGGAAAAGCTCTGCCACTTCGGCCCGCGCCGATTCTGCCGCGTCACCAGACACGATGTGTTTTTCCTTGAGGTCCGGACGTCCTGCGGCGTCGCAGAACATATGCCAGAACTTTTCCTCGAGCGCGCCCAGAGACATGTAGCGGCCATCCTCGGTTTCATAGATGTTGTAGCAAGGCAGCTCGCCGGATATGAACCCTTCACCCCGATCCAACGAGCGCCCGTAGCCCAACATGTTGGTAAACGGGATCACCGCATGGGCGAGGGTACAATCCGTCATCGAAATATCGACGTAGCGGCCCTCACCACTGACCTTGGCGTCTACCAGCGCCCCGAGAATTCCCATTGCGGCCGACGCACCACCTCCCAGGAGATCTGCAATCTGAAAGTTCGGCACGACGGGTGGGCCGCCTCCAACCCCAATTTGATCTGTCACCCCCGCGTATGAACAGTAGTTGACGTCATGCCCTGCGCGCAGTCGATAAGGGCCGTCCTGCCCGTAACCGGAGATTGCGCAATAGACGATCCGAGGGTTTATCTCTCGAACCGAGTCGTAGCCGACGCCAAGTCGGTCGACAACACCCGGACGGAATCCCTCGACAATGACATCGGCGTCCTTTGCCAATGACATGAAGATGTCATGACCGGTCTCGGAACGAAGGTTGAGCGTAACAGAACGTTTGTTGCGATTCAGGCACAGGAAGTACGGTGAATGGACGACCTGAAGTGGTTCCTGCCAGCGCACGTAGTCACCCGCACCCGTGTCTTCGACCTTAATCACATCTGCGCCCATGTCACCGAGATGGAGAGTGCAGATTGGCCCCGGAAGCAGCCGGGTAAGGTCCAACACGCGGACACCGTGGAGTGGTTTTTCGCGCATGGCCATTGGGTCCTAGAACTGTTCCGCTTCGAGAGCCATCATAGAATCCTTTCCCGCCATGATCTTAGACAACAGCGATGAGGTTTCGGGAAGCATTCGCGTCAGGAAGAATTCCGCAGTCACGAGTTTCGCCTCGTAGAATTCCGTCTCTTGGGTACCTCCGGCCAGCGCTGCTCGAGCGACTTTCGACATGCGACCCCATAGGTAGCCCATCACGACCAGCGCGAAGAGACGGAGATAGTCCCGCGAGGCCGCGCCTGCCTGCTCCGGATCTTTGAGACCTTGCTCGCCAATCCATGCCGTAGCCAGTTGTAGACGCCCGAAGGATTTCGCCAGCAGGTCGGATACCTCCCGCAAGTTCGTATCCTCTTTCGTTTCCGTGATGAACTGATCGATGGGATGGAAAATCTGTCGCAGGGCACGGCCATAATGTGCTGGAAGTTTGCGGCCGACCAGATCGAGGGCCTGAATACCGTTGGTGCCCTCATAAATCTGGGTGATCCGGGTATCTCTGACATATTGCTCCATACCGGTCTCCCGGATGAATCCGGCACCGCCATGAACCTGCAGACCCAGGTTCGTTGCCTCGAAACCCATGTCCGTCAGATAGGCCTTAACCACAGGTGTAATGAGAGAGACCAGATCATCCGCGTCCTGACGCCCGCGTGTGTCCGGATCATGCCGGGAAAGATCGAGTGAGAATGCTATCCACAACGCGAGAGCGCGGCCACCTTCCGCAAATGCCCGCATCGTCATCAGCATGTATCGGACGTCCGGATGGACGATGATTGGATCGGCCGCTGCCTCGGGCGACCTGGCCCCCGACAGCGCTCGCCCTTGCAACCTGTCTTTTGCGTAAGCAACCGCATTTTGATACGCGACCTCTCCCATGGAGAGACCCTGCACGCCGACACCAAGCCGTGCCTTGTTCATCATCGTGAACATGGCGCGGAGTCCCTTGTTAGGTTCTCCCAATAGGAACCCGGTCGCGCCCTCGTAGTTCATGACGCATGTCGCCGACCCCTTGATTCCCATCTTCTCCTCGATGGAGCCGCAGGCAACCGCATTGCGCTCGCCGAGGTCACCGGTCGGGTTCACGAGATGTTTTGGGACGATGAACAGGCTGATGCCACGCGTGCCCTCTGGCGCACCGACGATGCGGGCGAGAACCAGATGAATGATATTTTCCGTCAAGTCATGCTCGCCCGCGGAGATGAATATCTTGGTGCCCGCAATCTGATACGTGCCGTCTTCCTGGGGTTTGGCACGCGTTCGCAGGAGGCCAAGATCCGTACCGCAATGGGGTTCGGTCAGGTTCATCGTACCACCCCATTCACCCGCGAACATCTTGGGCAGATAAGTTCGCCGCTGCTCTTCGTCGCCATGAGTATCGATCGTGAGTGCCGCACCCATGGTGAGACCGGCGTAGGTTTCGAACGAGAGATTGGCCGAACCCATCATTTCCGCCGCAGCGGTGGCGACGAACTGCGGCAAACCTGTACCGCCAAATTTAGGATCACCCTCGAGGCCGACCCACCCAGCTTCACGATAGGTTCGAAATGCTTCCTTAAAACCCGATGGCGTCGTCACCTCCCCATTGTCGAAAATACATCCCTCCTCATCGCCGATGGCGTTCAATGGAAACAAGACCTCCCGGGCGAACTTGCCACCCTCTTCCAGAACTGAATCTATGGTTTCCATTGATGCGTCAGCAAAGGCGGGAATGTTCTGATACCGCTCGACCTGGAGCAATTCGTGCAAAACGAAGCGCATGTCCCGAAGCGGTGGTTGATAGACGGTCACGGCAACTCTCCTAGTTACGCAGAGGCTTACCTGTATCCAGCATGTGCTCGATACGATCCAGTGTCTTCGTCTGGCGTAACAGCGACATGACCGCGTCGCGTTCCATGGCCAAGAGTTGATCCTCGTCCACGAGTTGGAGGGCGTCGGTCTCCCCTCCGGTCAATACTTCTGCGAGTGCAATGGCGACCGTGCGGTCATATTCCGATGCCTTGCCCTGGCGAACGACCCCATCGACAACGATGCGGAGCGTCGCCAAGCCGCTCGGACCTGGAAGTGCTACCTCCGGACGCTCGGGAGGCTCATAGTCTTCAACAAGGGATAACGCCGTGGCCTTCGCGTCGGCGAGCACCCTCTGCCGGTTCATGGTGATGTCGTCACGCGCGCGAAGATAGAGCAGGTCCTGTGCTTCTTGGGCTGACCCGGAGACCTTGGCCAGACTAATTGTCTCGAAGGCAGAAACCACCGGCGGCATTGGACCGCCAGGCCGGCCTTGCAGAGCGAAGGCACGGACGATCATTTCCTTGGAACCGCCCCAGCCGGGGATCAGTCCGACGCCTGCCTCGACCAGACCAATATAGGTTTCAGCGTGTGCCTGGACGGCATCGCAATGCATCATGATCTCGCAGCCGCCGCCGAGGGCCATTCCTGTGGGCGCACCGACGACGGGAAACGGCGCGTACTTGAGTGCAAGATATGCCTGCTGGCCTTCAGACAACTTTTGCTCAATCAGCCCCCACATCGCGATGTTCGCCGCAAACAGTGCGAGACCGACATTTGCGCCGACTGAGAAATTGTCTCCGTCGTGCCCAATGATCAACGCCTTGTAACCGCGCTCATGGACCTTCGCCGCTTCAAGAACCATGTCCATAATGCCGTCATCGATCGCATTCATCTTCGAATGAAACTCCAGACAGGCCACGCCATCTCCCACATCCCAAAGACTGGCCGATCCGTTCGTCGCAATCGGTTCAGAGTCCCGCTTCTTGTCGGCAAGGCTCCATGAATCCTCCGCAGTCGCGATTGCCTGGTACTCACCGGAACTCGACAGTTGCTCCACGTTCCGACCTGACTCTCTGTAAAGCGGCCGGCTGGCTGCGGCCTCAAGCAAGGGGGGCACGCCGATGCCCTCTTTTCGGAGGCGGTCGACAAACCACTCACTGCCCAATTGATCGATCATCGCGAAGGGACCGAATTTCCAACCGTAACCAGAGGTCATGGCCCGATCGACATCACGGATTTCCTCCGCCACAGCAGGTACGAGTGAAGCCGCATACGGCAGGACACGGGAAAGGACGCGCCACGCGTACTGGCCACCCTTGTCGGGATGCGAGACGAGCGCCCGTAATCCTCCTTTCTGCGCGTCGTTGACGCTTTCGAGACGAGGCTTCATCACGGCACGGTACTCTCCGGTCGCGATATCACGCGCCTGGAGTTCTCGCCGCCCACCGTCCCGCAGCATGCGATAGAAACCACCCTTGCCTTTTCGTCCGGTGAACCCGTCAGCGATCATTTCCGACAGTAACGAAACCAGAGGACCATCGGGTTCAAATTCCCGGCAGAACGCGTCGTCCGGCGGCAGCATCGACAGCATTGTCGCATTGACCTTGGGCGCCAGGTCTATCCCGGTCAGATCGATAAGCCCGAAAATCCCCGTTTTCGGTATGCCCATGGGCGGTCCGACAATGGCATCTGCTTCTTCAACGGTGAGCCCCAACTCAATCGCCTCACTCATCGCGACGTAGTACCAGTAGATCCCGATGCGATTTCCGATAAACCCGGGTGTGTCCTTGGCCGGCACGACTTCTTTGCCCAAGTGCACCTCGCAGAACGCCCGAAGCGCATCGCTGACCTCGGGTCGGGTGCTGGGTCCCGACACAAGCTCGAGCAGCCGCATGAATCGAGGCGGATTGAAGAAGTGCGTGATCGCAAAGTCTTTCGCGAAAGTCTCCGGCATGCCATCCACGAGGCGCGTGAGCGGGATGGTTGAGGTGTTGGAGGTAACAATCGACCCCTGACGGCGCACCGCATCAACCATTCGGTAGACGTCCTGCTTGATGGCCAAGTCCTCTACCACTGCCTCGCAGATCCAGTCTGCGTCTTGGAGCAATTCCGTATGATCTTCGAGGTTGCCCGGCATGATCAGTTTTGCTGCGTTCCGATGCATGAAGGGTGCAGGCGCCGCCTTGAGCATCGATGCGATAGCACCCTCGGACAGCATGTTCCGGTTTTTGGCGCCATCGGGCACGATATCGAGCAATCGGACCGGCACACCGGCGTTCGCGATGTGTGCAGCAATGGCGCCGCCCATCTGGCCCGCGCCGATGACGGCAACCTTGCCGAATTCGGACATTCAGCAGACCTCAAGTACCGTCGCGATTCCCTGACCGCCGCCGATGCACATTGTTGCGAGCGCCAGTTCCTTCCCTTCGCGCCGCATGATTGATGCCGCCTTGCCCGTGATACGCGCGCCACT
>DEBC01000167.1:0-14161 GCA_002348365.1 Alphaproteobacteria bacterium UBA2966
GTAGGCAAACGCCGCAATTGTGCGAAACCGGCCATCACAAGCATTTCCCGAAAGGGCGAGAAATACTCTGTTCCCTAAATGATGATACTGACGGACCGCTGGGGGCGCAGAGCTTCGAGATCGAGGATCGAACGGCGCCTCTGGAAGCGGAATTCTCCGTCCGAGATCTTGAGCAGGTGGTCGTAATGGCCAATGAACAAATCCTGGGCGCCTTTCTTCATGCGTGCGATGATGAAATTGGCGGCAAGGCGGACGCTGTCGCCGTCAACTTCAAGAAGGCGGACGTTGGAGACGAGGCGACGCGTGCGGGCGTGAGGGCTCTCGGCATAGCCATCGGCGCTCATTAACCGACTGACCCGACCCCGGAGCACTGTCATGGAATCGGCGACGAAGTGCAGCGCCGTGCTGGGCGAGCCCTCGGGCGCATCTGTCGTTGGTACCTCGTAGGTCCCGTCGGGCAGGAACAATTCCACCCATTCCTCGAGGCGCCACGAATCGAGCAGGTCGGCTTCGTCATACAGGAAGGTTTCGAGTTCGGCGGTCGTAATGCCGTTGGCCGCGGATGCCGGTCCGCTCATTCGGCTGCGGCTTCCCGTAGCGCTGCCAAATCTACCCGATCCGAGATCCGCCCATTTATGCGCCTTGCCCACTCTCGATAGAACGCGCGGTGCTGACCTTCGTAATCAGACTGAACCTCGGCTTCGGGCCGGGTCGCTTCACCGTAGTAGCCACGCGAGAAGTCCGACCAAGGGAGTTCCCGGTGCGCCCCGAAAGCCCGTTGCGAGCCCTCGAACACCTCGATGTCGTCGGGCGTGGCAAAACCGCCGGGCCCGAGGAAAGTGTTGAAGGCGTGAAGCCGTCGCGCGCGGGCTTCTTCGGGCTCGCCCTTCGGTGCCAGGCACCACTGTGTGATCTCCATCATGTCCGGTGTGATGGGGTTGACCACCCGGACAACCAGTGCCACGACGTCCGCCACGGTCAAATTGGGAAAGACCAGGATATTGCAGTCCCAGTCACAGACCATTTCGGCGCGTTCGGGACCGATACGAGCCTCGATGTCGGCACGCAGGGCTTCGAGCCTCACCTTCTCCACCTCGCCCCAGCGCGGTTCCCAACGGGCTACGGGGCGGCCCCAGGGGGCCTTGAAGTGAACGGCAGAGTGGCCGTTCCCAAGATCGTAGCCGGCGCCGCCGACGCCGCCCGAGATATCGGCACCCGTGCCTTCCAGGAAGCGGAAGTAGGACGTGTGCAGCGGCACCGTGTGGTAGAAGTCGATGACGTTCTCCATCTGCAGCTTCCAGTTCGCCCGCGCGGCGTAGAGCTGCGTGCCCTCAACGATCTCCATGCCATCACCGCCCTGATCGGCGAGGAAATCGATGTAGCGGGCGACATTGCCGAGATAGGTCACGAGGTCGGGCGCATCCGGGTCGAAACAGATGAAGACGAAGTCCCGGTAGATCTCGATGCGCGGGACCTCCTTGAGGCTGAAATCCTCACGCCGGAAGCCGCCGGTGAAGCCGTCTTCCGCGCGGACGGTATGGACCTCGCCAGTATTCTTGAAAGTCCACGAGTGATACATGCAGTGGAAGATAGAGCGGTTGCCTTCGATTTCGCGGCAGAGTTCGGCACCGCGATGAGGGCAGGAGTTGATGAAGGCGCGAACCTCGCCGGCGTCGTCGCGGCAGAAGATGATCGGCCGCAGAGCGATTGTTCGGGTCTTGAAGTCACCAGGCTGGGAAATTTCGGATTCGTGTCCTAGCAGCAACCAACAGTGGTCGTAAATTTCGCGTTGTTCGCGCTCGAACAGCTCGTCCGAGGTGTAGGCCAGCCGATGGACCCGAAAGACGCCTTCCTTGGCGTCATCGATGATCAGGGGCTGGCCGCCGGGACTTGAGAGTTCGCTCATGGTCACCCTCCTGCCGCTATTGTACCTCGACTTGGTGTCCACAACGAGTCGGAGTCGGTGTGCGACCCCAGGCCCGACCCTGGGGGTATCGCCGTGCAGGGTGTTGTGGCCTATCATAACCGCTCCAAGGGGCGCGACAGGAGCCGCGGATGTCAGACGTAAACCTTCAAGATCTCGTTCGAACCGACGAGGGACTCATCAGCCGCCGGATATTCTTCGATCCGGATATCTACAGGGCCGAGCTGGAGAACATCTTCGCGAAGTGCTGGCTCTACCTCGCTCACGAGAGCCAGCTGCCAAACCCGGGGGACTACACCACCAACTACATGGGTGAGGATCCCGTGCTGATCTGGCGGGGCATGGACGGCGAGATCCGCGCGTTCCTGAATTCATGCCGGCACCGCGGCATGCGAGTCTGCCGCACGGATTCGGGCAATGCCCGCCAGTTCGCCTGCCCGTTCCATGGCTGGACCTACGGCAACAACGGCGAGCTGAAGACCGTGCCCAACTTCGAAGACGGGTACTTCGGCGATCTCGAGAAGGAGAACTGGGGGCTGCACGAGGTCTCGCGCCTGACGAGCTATGGGGGATTCATCTTCGGCAACTGGGACGCCGATGCCGAAAGCCTCGACGGCTATCTGGGCGACCTCCGCTGGTATCTCGACATCCTGATCACGCGGTCGCTGGGTGGCGTCGAGGTCATCCCGGGACAGCAGCGATATTCAGTGGCCGGCAACTGGAAGATCGCGGCGGAGAATTTCGTCGGCGATTCCTATCATCTCGCGCACAGCCACGGATCGGCCTATGCACTGCCCATCCGCCAGCTCAACCCGGCCAATCCGATGGTCTTCCGGGACCGGAAACTGGAGTATTACGACATTGCCATGGAAGGCGGCCACGGGTTCACCCAGTTCACCCTGTCGGGCGAGCGCGTCGAGGTCGATCGCATGCTGGCAGAGGAAATGGGCCCGGAGGTGGTTGAGTATGTCGAGGAATGCCATGCCCGACTTGTGAAGCTGTCGGAGGCCCAGGCGAAGGTCCACGCACTCCCGTTCGGCAATGTGTTCCCCAATTTCTCAATCAATGATTTCAGTGCATTGCGGCCGGTCGGCCTCTATCTGTGGACACCCAAGGGGCCCGGCAATCTCGAGGTCTGGCAATGGGCTGCCACTGACCGGGATGCGCCCCAGGTGATCAAGGACATGGCCCGAATCGACTTCACCCGGTTCCAGTCCACATCGGGCATTGTCGGTCCGGACGATACGGAGAATTTTGAACAGGTCACGCAGTCGACCGCGGGCGTCATCGGCCAGCGGCTGGACTTCAACTACCAGATGACGCTGGAGCGGGAACTGGTCGAAGGATTCGACGACGTTCCGGGATACATCTCGACTTACGTATCGGAAGAGAACCAGCGTCTGTTCTATCAGCACTGGGCCAATCTGATGGATGGCGGAAGAGGAGCGCGGCAGGTCTATGACAAGCCCAGACTTGCAGCACAAGGTTGAGCAATTCCTCTTTCGGGAAGTCCGAATGTTGGCGGAGGGCCGCTTTGAGGAGTGGCTCGACCTGTTCACCGAGGATACGCGCTATCTGATGCCGATCCGGGAGACGACGGCGACGCGCGAGGACTCCGAACGCGGTGAGGAGTTCCTGCCGCACGTGGACGACGACAAGGATTTCATGCGCGCGCGGGTTCAGCGGCTGCGGCACCACCTGGCGCATGCCGAGCAGCCGCCGTCGCGGTTGCGCTATTTCGTCTCCAACATCGAGGTGGAAGACGCCGAAGGCGGCGAGAAGGGCGATCTCGACGTGCGCTGCAACCTTCTCGTCTATCAGTCGCGCCTGGAGCGGACCGAAAAAATCTTCGTCGGCCGGCGGGAAGACCGTTTGCGGCCGGAGAAAGACAGCTTCCTGATTGCTAGCCGTACGGTGGTTCTCGATCAGTCCCTGTTGCCCCGAAGCATCACGATCTTCTTCTGATCCCTTCTCCGGAGAGAGCCGTGTTAGACATCAGAATGGACGAACTCATCCGGCTCGACGAAGGATTGATCAGCCGCAGGATCTTTTTCGATCCAGAGATCTATCGCGCGGAGCTCGATCACGTTTTCGCCCGGTGCTGGCTGTATCTCGGACACGAGAGTGAAATTCCCAACCCGGGCGACTATACGACCAACTACATGGGCGAGGATCCTGTACTGATTTGGCGGGGCATGGACGGCGAGATTCGCGCATTTCTCAATTCCTGCCGTCACCGGGGCATGCGGGTATGCCGTACCGACAGCGGAAACGCCCATCAGTTCGCCTGTCCGTTCCACGGCTGGACATACGGGAACAGCGGCGAACTCAAAACGGTGCCCAATTTCGACGACGGCTACTTTGGCGATCTGGACAAGGACAGCTGGGGTCTGCACCCCGTATCGCGCCTCGCCAGCTATGGCGGCTTCATCTTCGGGAATTGGGACGCGGGCGCGGAGAGTCTGGACGACTATCTCGGCAACCTGCGCTGGTACCTCGATATCATGATCGAGCGCTCGATCGGCGGCATCGAGGTGATTCCCGGACAGCAGCGCTATTCGGTGGACGGCAACTGGAAGATCGCGTCGGAGAATTTCGTCGGTGATTCCTACCACCTCACCCACAGTCATGGGTCTTGCTACGGTCTTCCCGTTCGCATGCTCAATCCCGCCAACGCCATTACCTACGGCAGGAATAAACTGACCTACTACGATATCGCGCTCGACAATGGCCACGGCTTTACGCAATTCATCCTGACGGGTGAGCGGATCGAAGTCGAACGCGCCTTGGCCAAGGAAATGGGACCGGAGGTCGTCGAGTACGTCGAGGAGTGCTATGCCCGTCTGGTCAGCCTGTCCCAGGCACAAGCCGACGTGTACGCCCTGCCATTCGGCAACGTCTTTCCCAACTTCTCGATCAACGATTTCAGCGCGCTCAGGCCGATCGGGCTGTATCTGTGGACGCCCAAGGGGCCGGGGCGGATCGAGGTCTGGCAATGGGGCGCGACCGACCGTGATGCACCCCAGGCGGTCAAGGACGTCGCGCGGATCGACTTCGCCCGAGGTCAGGCGACGGCAGGGATCTTCGGGCCCGATGACACCGAAAACTTCGAGCAGGTCACGCAATCGACTGCCGGCGCCGTCGGCCAGCGCCTCGATTTCAATTACCAGCTCACGCTGGGCGGAAAGGCCGTCGAAGGCTTCGAGGACGTGCCGGGCCACATCTCGAACTATATCTCAGAGGAGAACCAGCGCCGATTCTATCGGCGCTACGCGAACCTGATGGACGGGGGCGAAGGTGCGCATCAGACCTACGAGAAACCCCGCCTGGCCGCTCACGGATAAGCAGATTTTCTGTGGGCAAGGCGCCCGACAGCTATTTCTTGGATTCCCAGAACGTAATGAGCTTGATGGCGTCGGCGGCATCAAGCCGGCCCAAAGGGCCGGCGCTATAGGACGAGCCGCGAACGGTGCCGTCCTTGGCGAGAATGAATTCGGCGGGCTGGATGAACTTGCGGTCTTGCTCCCAGAAGGCACCCACAGAGTCACCCTGTTCCCGGCTGACGCCCTGGGCTATGGGGAAGGAGACGCCGTCGGCGATCTCCTGGGCGTGCCAGGCGCTATCCACGCTGCCGGCCACCACGACTTTGCAGTTGAGGGCCTCGAGTTCTGACTTGTGTGCATCCCAGTCGTCCAACTGACGACGGCAATAAGGTCACCAGTGTCCCCGGTAGAGCAGGACGATGTTGTAATCGGTGTCGAGGTCGTCGGGCACCGTGATTGTGCCGCCGCCGCCGACAACGTTGAGCGTCATTGCGGGGAACGTGTCCCCGATGTTGAGCTGGTTGGCCACGCTAACTCTCGCTTCATAAACGACTCGGTAACGTCGAGATGCTAGACCGACAGGCAACCCCCGTAAACGGGGAGGGACAAGGGGGAGGACTCAAGCTGAGCGATCCCGCACCGAGCTGGTCTCCTATCCCTCGGGCAATGGCGGCATGACGAACGGGTGGGCCGCCTCGTAGGCGCGCGCCCCGCGCAGCACCAGGTCTTCGCGGTAGCGTGGGCCGACCAGCTGGATTGCGGCGGGTAATCCAGTCGGCGTCAGACCACAGGGTACGGACGCCGCTGGATGGCCTGTGAAATTGAAGGGGTAGGTGAAGGGACTCCACTCCATCCAGCTTTTCATGCCGCGTCCCGCGGGAACCTCTGCGTCAACTGCGAAGGCGGCGATCGCGACCTGGGGAGTCAGCAACAGGTCCCAGGAATCGAATAAAACATTCATCGAATGGCCGAGATCCATGCGCACGCCCTGGGCTGCCAGCAGGCCATCCGCATCCACGTGCCGATAGGCGTCGACCCATTCCACGAAAGCGGGATCGAACTCATCACGGTGTTCCACCGGCACCGCGTCAATGACGGGCCGCAGGCACGAGAAGAAATTGGTGCGGAATGGCTCCTGCGGGTTTTCGAAACCGGGATCCTGCTCTTCCACTATGGCGCTGAGATCGGCCAATGCTTCCGCCGCCGCTTCAACCAGATCGGCAATCTCGGGGTCCACATCGGCATATCCCAGGTTCCGGGAGTAGGCGATGCGAAGTCCGCGGATGCCATCGTCGAGTCCAACGCGCCAGTCCCGGCCGTCGTAAGGGATGGCGAACCAGTCGCGCACATCCGGCTGAGACAGGGCCGTCAGCATCAGGGCGGTGTCCGTGACCGTCCGAGTCATGGGACCGTGATGGACAGTGTCACCGAGATGATTTGGCGGAAACGTCGGCACACGCCCGGACGTGGCCTTGATACCGAAGACGCCGGTGAACGCGCTGGGCATACGGATCGAGCCACCGCCATCGCTGCCCACGTGGAGCGCTCCCATACCCGTTGCGCAGGCTGCCGCCGCACCGCCGCTCGAGCCGCCGGGTGTGAGGTCGGTGTTCCAGGGATTGCGCGTGGTGCCCGTGAGGGGGCAGTCCGTGACACCCTTCCAGCCGTATTCCGGCGTTGTCGTCTTGCCGAGAAGCACGGCGCCGTGCTCGCGGACGCGGGCGGAGGCCGGTGCGTCGACGTCCCAGGGTCCTTCGGCAGGCGAGGTGCGGGAGCCACGCCGCGTGGGCCATCCCTTGGCGGCGACGACGTCCTTGATTGTTGTTGGGACGCCATCGAGAAGGCCGACCGGCTCTCCGCTCTGCCAGCGTTGCTCTGAGTCTCGTGCCTCCGCCATCGCGAAGTCACCATCGAGGACGCAAAAGGCATTGAGCGCCGGCTCACATTGATCGATGCGCGCCAAGACGGCTTCTGTGACTTCGACCGGCGAGAGTGTCTTACGGCGATAGTGGGTGAGGAGGTCCGTTGCCGTCATCATGGCCAGATCATTCGTCATGACATCGCTCTCCGCCAATTCAGAGGTCCACGTTGATGAGATTCGACAACAGTTTACGCATACACGCCAGGAATGTGGGATCGGACCTCAGATCCGACCCCGGGTCTGACTCGGTGCTCGGCGTGCGCTATGCTGGGCCGAAATAGGGAGGAAGACTACATGGTAGGCGATGTCGTTCTGGACGCGCCGGTCGATTGGACCGGTGAGAACCCCGGCGTTTACCTGAAGGATGATCCCGAGGGAGAGTGGATCACCCTCGGTTCGTTTTTTCGCGTGTTCGTCTCGCCGCACGGGCCGGGTACCGCCATGCTCCTCCTCGCTTCACCCGGCGAGGCGAGCGGGAGTGACACTGCACCCAATGTCTGCATCACCGACAACGAGCCTCTGGCGCGCTGGCTGGTGAACGATTTCGCGGCCAACTTCGGCTTTTTCCGGGGATCACCGGCGCTATCGGGCCTTCCCTACGTCGCACTCGCGTCGGCGGAGCGTGGCGGAGGTGCCGTTACGACCTATAGCGAAACAGTCTCAGGCGGTGGCTATGACGTGCGGCTCGACTGGCGAGGTGTGGGCGAGCCTTTCGCCCTAGTCATCCCCAAGGATACTTCGGCCACGGGCAAGCACACCATCCTCAGCCTGTTCGTCGGCGCTGAGGGAGGTACGGCAACCCTGAACGGCCGACAGCTTCCAGGCGAGGCCGTCCCTCACAACGCCTTCGGCCAGCAGATCACCAGCGCCTTCCTGGCATTCTCCGAGACCTGGGTTCGCCATGACTAGGCCAGTGGTATCGGACCCCAGGAACTCGAAGGAGGGGGATCGGTGAAACCCGCGCCGTTCGAATACGTTTCGCCAGAGAGCGAAGAAGAGGTCCTGGATCTGCTGCACCAGCATGGCGACGACGCCAGGCTGCTGGCAGGCGGGCAGAGCCTGGTCCCCATGCTCAATCTGCGCATCGTGCAGCCCGAGGTGATCATCGATCTCGGCAGATGTCCGTCGCTCGCCTTTATCAGCGCTGAGAATGGGACCCTGGTGTGCGGCGCCATGACTCGCCAGATGACGGCGGAACGGTCGCCTGCGGTGCGGGAGAACTGCCCGCTGCTCGCCAAGGCGCTTCCCTACCTTGGAGGGACCGCACACCGCAACCGTGGCACCGTCGGAGGCACGCTGGCCCATGCCGACCGCCTGGCAGAGTTGCCGGCCGTCGCCCTGGCACTGGATGCGGAGTTTATCGCCCGGAAATCCGGCAGCGAGCGGATGATCGCGGCTGCGGATTTCTTCCTTACGGATCTCACCACGGCCCTGGAAGAGGGCGAGATGCTGCATTCCATCCGTTTGCCACGCGCGGACGGCAACCACCACACGGCGTTTGTCGAAGTGGGAAATCGCCGGCATGGCTTCGCTATTGTGGGTCTTGCTGCGGCATTGGAAATTGCAGCGGATGGAACTGTTGCGGGGGCTCGGCTGGCTGCCATGGGCGTGGGTGCCGCTCCCGTTCGGCTGCACGAAGCGGAGCAAATCCTGGTCGATGGACCGGCCGGCGACGACACGTTACGGGCAGCCGGTGAGGCGGCGGCACAGGCCATCGATCCCGATGACGACATTCATGCCAGCGCCGTCTATCGCCGGCGTCTGACCTCTACGTTGGTGCGGCGCGCCGTGCAGGAAATTCTTGGCAATGAGGCCGGGTCATGAGCTTTTCCAAGGTGGAAGTACGGTTGACCGTGAACGGCACCGAATACGTGCGTAGCGTTGAACCCCGCTATCTCCTGGCGGATTTTTTGCGCCACGAACTCGGCCTCACCGGGACCCATATCGGGTGCGAGCAGGGGGTCTGCGGGGCTTGTACGGTACTGCTGGACGGCCGGACGGCCAGGAGCTGCCTGCACTTCGCAGTTCAGGTTTCAGGCTCGGAAGTTACGACCATCGAAGGAGTCAGCGCAGACGAGAGCTTGAAACCCATCCAGGACGCATTCCACCACAATCATGCCCTTCAATGCGGCTACTGCACGCCGGGTTTCGTGATGACCACCGTTGAGTTCCTGAAAGACAATCCGGCGCCCGATGAGGCGGCGATCCGTCGTGGCCTTACCAACAATGTCTGCCGCTGCACTGGCTACGTGAACATCATCAAGGCGGTCGCTGAAGCCGCCGACAACATGCCCGGCGGGGAGGGTTGAGCCATGGCCGTGCAGGACATCCCAAGCGAAGATTCCTGGAAGAACGTCGGCCGCAGTATTCCGCGCCGCGAGGATGCATGGCTGCTGACGGGCAAGGGGTGTTACGTCGATGATGTTCCCGAGCCGCCGAACACGCTGCATCTGGGTTTCGTCCTCAGCCCCGAAGCCCACGCCCGCATCGTCTCCATCGACACCGCGGAGGCGCTAGCTCTCCCGGGAGTCGTCGATGTGCTGACGGGTGACGATATCGCGGAACTCGCCCAGCCTATCCACACCAGTTTTCTGCTCGAAGGTCACCGCGACACGTTCCGGGACGCCATTGCTCGCGAAAAAGCCCGTTTCGTTGGTGAAGCCGTGGCCGTGGTCGTCGCCGAGAACCCTTATGTCGCCGAGGACGGGGTCGAGCGCGTGTTCGTATCTTACGAAACGCTGCCTCCGGCGATCGATCTGGAAAGCGCGGCGCGTGACGATGCGCCGCTGGTACATGAAGAACTCGGCACGAACATTGTGCTGGAATCGACGTTCGCGACGGACGGTCTCGACGAAGCGTTCGCCGGAGCCACCCAGGTTATCAAGGAGACCTTCCGCACGGGCCGGATTGCCGGCGTGCCCATGGAACCTCGTGGCTGCCTGGCCACCATCGATCGGGCCGGTGAAGAGCTCACCATGTGGACGGCCACGCAGATCCCCAATCTCGTGAAGACGGCCGTTGCAAACCTTCTCGATCATCCGGAATCGAGCATCCGCGTGATCACCCCGGACGTTGGCGGCGGTTTCGGCACCAAGGCGCACTTCTACCCGGAGGAACTCGTCTGCCCGGCGCTGGCGTTGAAGTACGGGCGGCCTGTGAAATGGATCCAGGATCGGCGGGAGGAGATTCTGACCAATATTCACGCCCGTGAGCACATCTATACGGTCGAGGCCGGAATTGACGCAGACGGCGTCATCGTTGCCATGCGGTGCAACATGATGGCCAATGCCGGCGCCTATTCATCCTATCCCTTCGGCGCGACCCTGGAAGCGGTGGGAGGCGTGCGGTTCGTACTCGGGCCCTACCATATCCGCAACTACGGCTTTGAGACCCGTGCCGTTGCGAGCCATACATGCCCGGCGGGGGCCTATCGCGGGACCGCGCAACCCACGGCGATGCTTGCCATCGAAGGCATGATGGACCGCATCGGGCGGGCCATCGGGGTGGATCCGGCGGAAGTGCGGCGGCGGAACCTGATCAAGCCGGACCAACTGCCCTACACGACGGTGGTGGGCATGCATTACCGAACCGGCAGCTACTCCGAGTCGCTCGAGCGCGCGCTGGAAATGATCGATTACAGCAGGCTCCGGTCGGATCAGACGGCGGACCGGCTCGTGGATGGCAAATACCGGGGCATCGGAATCTGCTGCTACACCGAAAATTCGGGCATGGGCGTCGCTGCCGTGCGGGCCCGCGGATGGTCCGCCATTCCCGGCTTCGATGGCGCGCTCGTGCGGGTCGCTTCGGACGGCAAGGTCAAGGCTTTCATCAGTCACGCGGCATGCGGCCAAGGGTATTACACGTCATTTGCGCAGATCGTTGCCGACCAGTTGGGCGTGCATTTCGAGGACGTCTCGATCGTGGTCGGCGACACCGGTCTGACACCCGAGGGTTCCAACACGTTCGCCAGTCGCGGCACGGTGACCGGTGGCGGGGCGGCGGTCCGCGCCTGCCTGGTCGTCGCCGACAAGATGAAACGGATCGCTGCCGATGTCATGGAAGTCAGTGCCGACGACATCCGAATCGAGGATGGTGTCGCGATGGTCCAGGGCGTTCCCGACATGAGCATGACGGTCCGTGAGATCGCCGAGGTCGCCTACTCCAAGACGCCGCATGCCATGCCCGAGGGCCAGGACTACGGCCTCGAGGCGACCGATCACTACGACGCGGGAATGCCCACAATCTCGAACGCCGTGCACGTCGCTGCGGTCGCTGTCGATCCGGATGACGGAACGGTGGAGGTCGAGCGTTATGTCGTCGTGCACGACTGCGGCCGGGTCATCAACCCGATGATCGTGGACGGCCAGGTTCACGGTGGTGCCGTGCAGGCCCTGGGCGAGGTATTGATGGAAGAGCTGGTCTACGACGAAGCCGGCCAGCTTCAGAACGCGACCCTGTTGGAGTACCTGCTGCCGACGGCGATGGATGCACCGATGATGGACGTCGAGCACATCCAATCGATCACCGACGAGAATCCAGGGGGGTTCAAGGGTCTGGGTGAAGGGGGTGTGATCGGAGGCGTTCCGGCGCTGACCAATGCCATTGCCGACGCGCTCTCGGGTATCGGTGCCAATGTCAACGTCAACCCGCTTCGGCCGAGCCGCATCGCGGACATCATCGACGCGGCGCTCGGCACGAATTCGGCATGACGATCGGTTCCGAGGTCGGTCCCCCATGAAGGCAGTTGTTCTGGACCGTTTCGGCGGTCCGGACGTACTCACCTATCGGGATGTAGCCGATCCGGAGCCCGATCCCGGAGATGTCGTAATCCGGCTCGACCATGCCGCGCTCAACCACCTCGACCTCGACATCCGGAACGGCCATTCCGGCATGACTGTGACCTTTCCGCATGTCCTGGGGACCGAAGGTGTCGGTGACATCATTGCTCTGGGCGCGGACGTTGAGGGCTGGGAGGTCGGGCAGCGGGTCGGCACCTTCGCATTCCGCACCTGTGGTGACTGTCCAGGCTGTCGAGCGGGCCGTGAGAACATGTGTGCCAGGGTTACCACCCTTGGCGGGCAGCACTGGGGTGCTTACGCCGAGCTGATCCGCGTCCGCGAGAACCAGCTAGTGGCCCTGCCCGATGCGCTTTCTTACGCAGACGCGATGGCTGCCTACAAACTCGCCACGGCGTGGGAAGGACTGGTCGAGACCGCCGCGCTGTCGAAAGGCGAAAAGGTCCTGGTCACAGGCGCCGGTGGGGGTGTGGGTTCCGCCGCGGTGGTCGTGGCACATCATCTGGGTGCTCATGTCATCGCGGCGACGGGCTCCGACGACAAGAACGAAAAACTGCGAGACCTTGGCGCGCATGAGGTCATCAATTATGCAACCGAGCCGCTGGCCGATGCCGTGGCACGACTCACCGGCGATGATGGACTGGATGCGGTGTTCGATGTTGCTTCCGGTCCGAACCTGGTGGCCGGCGTGCGGGCCCTACGCTGGGGTGGCCGGGCGGTTGTGGTCGGCGCTCATGGCGGCGAGCGTATCGAGGTCGATATGGTTGACCTGTTCCGCAGGCACGTCGCCATCCACGGGTGCGGGCGCTACACGCGCGCCATCCTGGAGTCGGTGTTCCGGATGCGTTGCGATGATCTACCCAAACCACCGGTCCACGAAACCTTTCCGTTGGCCGAGGCGGCCGCGGCGCAGCGGGTCATGGAAGGCCGCAAATTCTTCGGCCGCCTCTTGCTGAACATCGGCTAGTGCAGGCGCAAAAATGGCGGCCTGTGCCAAGGATCAGGCCAGTTCCTGAAAGAACTTGATGGCTTCGGTGTTGAACAGGTCAGGTTGATCATAATGCACGAAGTGCGCCGCCTCCGGCACCGTGTGCACGTCGATGTTCTCGAAGTAGTTGACCAGGTTATCGCGCCACTCGATCTTGTTTGGCGGGTCCAGTTCACCCCAGAACACGCGTGCCGGTGACGTGATCTTGGGCAGCTTCGGTGGGCCCTCGCGGGAAGCCCGAAGGCGCATCTCGGCCCAGGACTTGTACCATTTGAAGCCCGCCTCGACCCGGCCAGGCGCGGCATAGGCATCGACAAAGTGCTCGAGGTCGGCTTCGCGACCTTCCTTGTCGTGGGACCAGTGCCGCAGGAAATGCCCGAAATAAAGACGGACGGTGTCCCGATTGTAACCCACGAGCTCGTGGGCGAGCGGAAGGCGTTGGAAGCTTTGATACCAGACTTCAATGTGATGATCGGGCTCCGCCCAGCGAGCGCCCACGCCAGGGTTCGTGCAGCTTCCAAAGAACAGGCCGACAACGCGATCCGGAACACGACGCCCCAGTTCCTGCGCCATCCAGGCCCCGATGTCGTGACCCACCGTGCCGAATCGTTCGATTCCTAGGTGATCGGCGAGCGCCAGAATGTCGAGGGCGAAGTCGGAGATCTCAGGTATGCCGGGCGGGTCGTCGGTCTGGCCAAATCCGCGGAAGTCCGGTGCGATGACATCGAAATGTTCGGCCAGGGGCCCGATATTTCGATGGTAGGTGTACCAGTACTCCGGCCAGCCGTGCAGCAGAAAGAGAGTCAGGCGGTCCGGGTCGCCTTCGCGCACGTAATGCATCTTGAGCCGATCGAGTTCGGCGAAGTGATGGGTGAAATCGTCCGGTTTACGCATGTATCCCTCCTTGTCATTCCGGCAATTGTAGCGCCTGCGGCGCGCCGCAACAGCTATCGCTGAATGGGGGTCGGGTCTCAGGCCCGACCCCGGGTCCGACCTGGGAAAGTTCTGGTACAGTTCGGTATGAGAAACTAGGCATTGAATGGCAGACGGGTGCCGGTGCCCGAGGATGCGGCCCTGTTCCCGATCGATGGCGACGTCGATGCCGCAACGCTGGTGGCCGAACTCGGCGACGAGTACGACGAGCTGGCCGATGCAGACACCGACGACCCCTTCCACAACGCCGTTCTCATGCTGGCACGCCGGCTGTCG
>DEBC01000167.1:14500-46692 GCA_002348365.1 Alphaproteobacteria bacterium UBA2966
ATACGACATGACGGTACTCGTGGCGCCGGACACACGCCGGTCACTTGCGTTGCTCCACGCCATTCGGGTCGCCCCGATTCACGAGATTTTTCTGCTCGCGCTCCGCATTCCGGAGTTCTCGCCCCAGCACGGCACCTCGCGCGACGAACTTCTGCAACGGCTGTTCCGTCTCGACGTCGAGGGTGCCGCCATCGTGCTCGAGCGGATTTTCCCGATCGAGGCCGAAGACGCAGACGCGGCAGAGCAGTACGGCGAACCCGCGGATTATCAGGGAGAGGGCGGTCAAACCTACCGGATGGAACACGCCCAGGTTTTCGGACCGCTGAGGAGCCTGTTTGAACTTACCCGTCGTACGAGCGCCACAGTCGTCCACCATGCCGGCTATTTCGGGTAGGGTCGGTACAACAATTCCAGACGAAACAAGGGAGGAGAAGTCATGACGTTTTCGATTGCCGGGTACTGTGCGCAGACGGGCATGTTCGGGGTCGCGGTGTCGACATCGAGCCTCGCCGTCGGCGGTCGCTGTTCCTTTGCGAAGGCCAAGACGGGTGCAGCGCTGATCCAAAACTATGCCGACCCGAGCCTCGGCCCCGTGGCATTGCAGGCACTGAGCGAAGGCAAGGACGCACAGGCCACGGTCGATCACCTGGTTTCTGTCGGCCATGGCATCGCCTGGCGCCAGATCATGGTGGTCGACGGGAACGGAGGCACGGCCCACTTCGACGGCGAGAACTGCGCTGATCCCCACCGCTGTGCCGAGACCACTCATTGCGTTGCCGGCGGCAACATCCTCGCCACCGCCGATGTAGCCCAGGCCACGGTCGATGGCTTCGATGCCGCCGATCCCGGCCTGCACCTGGGAGAACGGCTTCTGCTGGCACTCGAGGCGGGCCTGGCCAAAGGAGGCGAAGCGAACCCGGAACGCTCCGCCCACCTGCTGGTGGTCGACGAACTCGGCTGGCCGCCGGTCGATCTGCGGGTGGACATGCACGAGGAACCCGTCGCCGAGCTGCGCCGAGTCTGGGAAGACTTTCGGCCCGAGATGCTCGGCTTCGTCGCTCGTGCCGTCGACCCCGCCAGCGCCCCGAAACACGGCGAGGGAGAGGCGGACGGGTAGAGCGGTTTCAAGTGCCGGCAAACACGTTCTATTTTGCCCGGATGGCGGCGGCGCGGGATTCAAGACTGGCGGCCTCCTCATCGTCGCCCAGTGAGCAATGGAGGGCGGCCAGATTCTCGAACATGACAGCACTGCCCGGATGCTCTGGGCCGAAAATGCGGACATGCAACCAGAGCGCCTCCATGGCGTATGGCAGGGCATCGCCGTGGCGACCCGCCGCCACAAGCGAGTCATAGCGGTCCGTGGCCTGGATGAGTTCGAGAGACCTGGTACTCGGTGTCACCTTCAGGACCCAGGAGAAGGGGCGGGTTTCCGACAGGGCGCCGAGCAAAGCGTGTGCAACACAGGGGTCGTCGCTGAACTTGTCCCGGTTGGTTTGGCACACGCCGTACCAGTCCACTGCGCGGCTGCCGATCGTCTCAGAAAGCTTGACGGCAGCCATTCCGAGAAGCAGTAGTACGATGACCTTGGAACCTGTCACGGAAGCGAATCTCCTCGATCCCTCCGGGATGAGAATGACCGGGTTATCATTGAATGGGCGCGGACACCAATGTTGGGAGAGAAAACCTTCATGAACAGGATACAACCGCTCACCGTGGATGAGGCACCACAGGCGGCCCGGTCCTTGATGAAAATGCTCGCAGACGACCGGGGACGCGTGCGGGGCTCGGCAGGAATTCAGGCCTATTGCCCGCCGGTGCTCGCTGCGAGTCGCGCACTCGCCGCTGCGCCCGCGGAAAGCGAGGTGCTGCCCGACGAGTTGATCTCGCTGGTTTGCCTGCGCGTCGCACAAATCGTCACCTGCCCCTTGTGAATTGACGCCAATGCTGCCGGGAGCAGCGCGGCGGGGAGTTCGGCGGAGAAGATCGCGGCGGTTAAGGACTGGCGCACCAGTGACCTGTTCTCGGAAAGCGAATGCGCGGCTTTTGCACTCGCAGAGGAAGCAACGGAGACGCCGGCGGTGGTTTCGGAAGAGACCTACGAACGGGCACGGGCGCATTTCGACGAGGCCCAGCTCGTGGCGCTTGCCGCAACCGTGGCCATGGAGAATTACCGCGCCAGGTTCAATCGGGTGTTCGAGGTGGAGTCGATGGCACTCTATGCCGCGGATTGAAGCCGCCGCGATCGTGTTGCCTCCCTCCAGGGAAAATCTCTCCCCCTGGCAGGGGGGTAGGGTGGGGGTGAACCGCTATGACTCTTGCTGAATTGACAAACATCACTACGCACCCCCCTCCTGACCTCCCCCCTTGCAGGGGGGAGGACCATTATGGTCACAGCGGGTGCTGAGCCGCCTCGACAGCGCGCCGGCGCTGGCGCCGTTCCGAATCCGGAGTTACCGCTTCCAGTGGCCCGCCGACATGCTGACCTCGTGGGCCTTCGAGATGGAGACCCTGATCCTGGGCTGGTACGTGCTGGTGGAAACGGGCTCGGTGCTCTGGCTGACGGTGTTCGGCTCGTTGCAATATGTCGGCACCCTGATCGCGCCGCTGATCGGCGTGATCGCCGACCGCATCGGCCGGAGGGCGCTGCTCGCCTATACCCGCAGCGCCTATGTGGTTCTGGCGGCGACGCTCATGATCCTCGCATTTGCCGGTGTGCTGAACGCCTGGTGGGTGTTGGTGATCGCATTCTTCGCCGGTCTGTTCCGTCCCAGCGACTGGTCGATGCGCAATGCCCTGATCGGCGACACCATGCCACCGGGCGCTCTGGCCGCGGCCATGGGTCTCAACCGCATGACCTGGGACACGGCGCGAATTGCCGGAGCCCTGGCCGGCGCGGGACTGTTTGCGGCCCTCGGTATCGGCCCGGCCTATATCTTCGTCACCGTATTCTACATCGTTGGACTGATGCTGACCTTGCAGGTCTCGGCGCCCGTGCGCCGGGACACCGAACAGATATCGGCTCCTTCGGGGGCCTGGCATGAGTTGAAGGAAGGCATCGTCTTCGTCTGGCAATCGCCAACCGTGTTTGCGCTGATGATCCTGGCCTTCCTCGTCAACCTTCTTGCCTTTCCCGTGACCATGGGCCTGCTGCCCCACGTTGCCAAGGAGGTTTATGTCATCGACGAGATCGGTCTCGGCCATCTGGTCGCCGCTTTTGCGGCGGGATCGTTGGTCGGTTCGATCGTCATGACCATAACCGGCGGCCCGGTCCGCGTCGGCAAGTTCATGGTGTTGAGCATCATCGCCTGGTATCTCGGCATCCTCGTGTTCGGGGTGCAGGACGCCAAGCTCCCAGGCATCATCCTGTTGATGATCATCGGGGCCGCCCAGAACATCGGCATGATCGCTCTTGCTGTCATTCTGCTGCGCGTGACGCCGGAAGCCTTCCGCGGCCGCGTCATGGGGGTGCGTATTCTCGCAGTGTACGGCCTGCCCACGGGGCTGCTCGGCTATGGCTTCATCATTGAATTTTTCGGATTCGTACCGGCCATGACGATCGGTTCGATCGTCGGCCTGGCGCTGACAGGGCTGATCGTTGCGCGCTGGCGCCGGGAGTTATGGACTTAGGTCTCTCACCCCCGTGTACGGGAAGGGGCGACGTGAGGGTAATATAGGGCTAGAAGCAGCAGGGAGAGAGCGATGACCAATCCGCGCATTCCGTTCCAGATGTCGAGCGAACGGCCCAAGATCAACCCGCCGGACGGCAAGCCGCTGATCGTGCAGATCGTCGTCAACGTGGAGTACTGGCCCTTCGACCAGACCATGCCGCGCCAGGCACTGACCCATCCGCACGGCGCCGATCCCCAACCCGACATCCCCAATTACAGCTGGATGGAGTACGGCCTGCGTTGCGGTATGCCGCGCCTCCTGAAACTGTTCGCCGACCGAAAGGTCCCCGTAAGCGTCAATCTCAATGCCTCCGTCATCGATCAGTATCCCTCCCTCGCCGTGGCCATGCGCGATGCGGGCTGGAACTTCCAGGGCCACGGCATGTTCCAACGGATTCTCCACAAGGAAGACGACGAGGAGGGTGTCATCAATGCGGTGATCCAGAAGATTGCCGACTTCACGGGCGTCCATCCGCGCGGCTGGATGGGGCCGGGCTATGCCGAGACCTACGATTCACCCGACTACCTTAAGGCAGCCGGGGTCGATTACATCCTCGACTGGGTTCTCGACGACCTGCCCTGCTGGGTCACCACCAAGCACGGACCGCTGCTCTCCCTTCCTTACGGCTTCGAGCTCAACGACGCCATGCTCTATGCGGTGGAGAAGCAGAATTCACCCGAGGTGCTGCAGCGATTCAAGGACACGTTGCGCACGTTCGATGACGAGCTCGCGGACCAGCCGCGCGTTCTGACCCTGGCCACCCATCCGCACCAGTGTGCCGTGCCCCATCGGTTCCCCTATTACGTCGACGTTCTCGACCTGCTGCTGGACCGTGATGACACGATCTTCCTGACGGGGAACGAGATCACGGACTGGTACACGGGAGAGGTGCCGCCCGACGCCTAGAGGCACCACGGCGCGGCAGATTTTCGACGCTCAGCTCACAGGGAATTGCGGTGACCGATCTCAAGTTTGGGTGGCTGTTCGCCGTGGCCGTCAGCGTCCTAAGCTGTGTGGTCGAGCAGGGGGGCGCAGTGGCGGAATCGAAACCCATGTCTGGACAACCTGGGGCCAATGACGATCTGGCTGCGGCCTTGCGTTCCCACCTGGACGTACTGAGCATTGAAATTGGCGAACGCTCGATCGTGCGGGGTGACGGACTCGACCGCGCCAAGGACTATATTGCCGAGACGTTTCGCGCGGCGGGGCTTTCCGTCCGAGAACAGGAATATCCCTACAACGTGCGCCACGTCGCCAACCTCATCGCCGAGCCGCCCGGTGCATCCGAAGACGGCGCACCGCTTCTCATCGGTGCCCACTACGACACGGTGCCCGACACGCCCGGAGCCGATGATAATGCGAGTGGCGTCGCAGTGATGCTCGAACTGGCGCGCTGGGTCGCCCGTCAGCGGCCGGCGGCGCCTGTGCAGTTCGTTGCTTTCACACTCGAGGAGCCACCGAATTTCGCCACCCGGCACCAGGGGAGCCGCGTGTTCGTGCGCGAACTCGTGGCGCGTGGCGAGACGGTCCGCGGCGCGGTCATCCTGGAGATGGTCGGCTTGACCACGCCAAAGCAGGAGTACCCGTTCGTGCTACGCTGGGCTGGATATCCGGAAGCCGGCAATTTCATCGGTGTCGTGGGCAGCCAGGCCTCGCGCGCCTTCGGAAAGAAAGTGCTGCAGGCTATGCGCCGTTATCCCGCATTGCCAGTCGAGTCGCTGTTCGTGTGGTTCAACGGCTGGGTGCTGCCGGATACGCGGCTCAGCGATCATACGTCTTTCTGGGACGAGGGCCTGCCGGCTCTGATGGTCACGGACACGGCGTATTTCCGAAATCCGTACTATCACACACCCGCCGACCGGGCCGACACGCTGGATTACGCCTTCATGGCGCGGCTCGTGGAAAGCATGAAACTGGTGATCGACGAGCTGGCGGTCCCGTAATCTCCCTGGATCGTGCCCTTCGTTCTAGCCGTCCTCCTTCACCGACGGTTCCAGGCCCATCATCTCCTCGAGGACGAGGAGGACGGTACTGAAATCCTGATCCATACGGCCGTATTTCTCACCTTCGCTCATGGTCTCATAGCCGCCTTCGCCCGACTTCAACGGTACGCCGAGTTCACGACCAAGCTCCAGGGAGAGGCCGAGGTCCTTGTGGGCGAGGCGGTAGGCGAACAGTGGTGAGAGGTCGCCGGCCAGCACCCGTACCGGATAGACCACGTTGAGCGCGCCTCTGCCAGCCACGGTCTGCTGCAGCACCTTCACCAGGAGGTTGCGGTCGATGCCCTGCTTCCGGCCCAGCGCCAGGGCCTCACCGGCGATGACCGAGCCCATCACGGTCATGTAGTTGTTGATTACCTTGACCGTGGTGCCGGCGCCCTGCGGCCCGCAGCGGATGAGCTCGGTGCCCATGCTCTCGAGAACGGGCTGGGCGAGCGCCACATCCTCGTCCGAACCGCCGACGAGAAAGACCATGGTGCCCGCCTCCGCATCCCAGGGTGGCCGAGCCAGCGCCGCGTCGACCATGCGGAAGCCGCGCTCAGCGAGCGCTTGCGCTGTCTTCATGGATTCCGTCGGGTTGGCCGTCGTCGTGTCGATCACCACGGCACCGGGAGTCATGCCTTCGGCAGCGCCATCCGGGCCCATCACAGCGGTATGCACGTCCGCCGAGGTCGGAAGGCAGGTGACCACGGCACCGGCGCCATCGGCGGCATCTCGGGGGCTCGCCGCACGCTTGGCGTTGGTATCGCGGAACGCGTCAAGCGCCTCGGGTGATGCGTCGTAGACGGCCACCGTGTGCCCCGCCTTGATCACGTTGCGCGCCATCGGGCCTCCCATCTGCCCGAGGCCGATAAACCCGACGTTGCTCATTTCTCTCGCCTCCCGTTGTTCAAGGGCTTTAACAGCTCTTTAACACGGCTTACGCTATGATCGCGACCGGACACAGTATTGTTCCGCCTCGCCGTGCCTGCGGTGCCGGGCCGGCAGACCGGGAGAAACCTATGGATCTGGACGACGACATCGTACTCGCGACAATCCGCGCGGAGCTTCGTGAGAACCCCGAATTGATCGCCGCCCGTTTAGCGTCCACGGTTGCCGCCGCGCGTTTCGCGGAGCAACGGACGCCGCAACTCAGCCTCGTCGAGACCCGCTAGGTTCTGCGCTCGCGGCGGTTCAGCCGCGTTTCATACACATTCGTATTCCTGGAAGCGCCACTCAGGGGGTGGACGTTCACGCACGGGTTCAGCACCATGACAGGATGCGTGCGTCGGACACCATCCCCATGATCGATCTGACACGTGCTCGGGACGGCAGCGCGAGCGAGCGCAACGGTGTGGCTGCGCAGATCGCGCATGCCTTCCGGCAAAGCGGATTCATGATCGTGACGGGGCACGGCCTCGACGCGGATATTCTCGATCAAGCCGCGCAGAGTGCACGGAATTTCTTCGCCCTGCCCGAGGAAGCGAAAAGGTCGCTTCGTAGCGACCTCGATGGCGCCTTTCGCGGCTATATCGGAATCGGCGACGAGACGGTGTCCTACACCCTCGACGAGGCGGCGCCGCCGGATCTCAAGGAGTCCTTCGTCGTGGGTCGTCCGGACATTGGCACAGTGCCGTATTACACGGAAGGTCTCGGCCGGCTGGCCTTCGCGCCCAACCGCTGGCCGACGAACCTACCGGAACTGCGGAGGGCGCTGGAAAGCGCCTACTGGGCCTTCGAAGGCATGGCGCGCGACATCACGCGGCTCTGTGCTCTGGCTCTCGATCTCGAAGAGACCTGGTTCGACGACAAGTTCGATTGCCACTGCAGTACGCTGCGGGCGACCTGGTATCCGCCGCAGGACGCCGCTCCCGCGACGGGCCAGCTGCGGGCCGGCGCGCACACGGACTATACGGCCTTCACCATCCTGCGGCTGGAGGACGTGCCGGGCGGTCTGCAGGTGCAGATGCGATCCGGTGAATGGGTGGACGTGCCGCTGGTGCCGGGCGGCTTCGTCGTCAACGCGGGCGACCTGCTGAGCCACTGGACGAATGACCGCTGGCTCTCGGCGCTACACCGCGTCGCCAACCCGCCGCTCGATGCGGGCGTGGCGGCCGACCGCCTGACGCTCGTCTATTTCGCCGTGCCGAACTACGACGCGTTGATGGAGTGCATTCCCACCTGCACAGGACCGGACGCGCCGCCCCGGTACGCGCCGATCCTGGCCGGGGAGCACCGGCGCCGGAAGATCGCCAAATCCATGCAGGTAGCGGAGTAAGGCGCGGGGACTGACCACAGAGGCTCAGAGACACAGAGGTACACCGCCGTCTCCACAAGTACGTCATCGCCCGGCTTTGCCTGGGCGATCCAGAACGGCAACATCCTGGATGCCCCGGGCTGATGCCGGGGCATGACGAAAATTGTCCACGAAGTGCCTCAATTTGAGCCTCTCTGCCCCGGTGCCTCTTTGGTTGAGAGGAAGACACGCCCCTCTCAATGATGTGAGTGGCGCACTGTCACATTCGTGTTCAAACTCCGCCCTGGAATTCCGATGCAAAGAACGGATTGAACAGGGAGTGAAAGGATGACGGACAGCACGCTAAAGGACATTGCCGAGCAACTCGTCAAGAACTGCCGGGAGGGGACATCGACGGAAGCGCGCGATGACTACTACGCCGCGGACGCCGTCTCGGTTGAGGCGATGGAGATGACCGGAACGGACAGCCGTGATGCCGTGGGCCTCGACGCGATCAAGGGCAAGCACGACTGGTGGAACAACATGATGGAACTGCATTCCGCCAACGTCGATGGACCGTACCTGCACGGCGACGACAGGTTTGGCGTGATCTTCGAGTTCGACGCCACCGACAAGAGTTCGGGCGAGCGCTCGCAGATGAAGGAGCTCGGCGTCTACACGGTCAAGGACAGCAAGATCGTCCGCGAGGAGTTCTTCTACACGATGTAGGGGGTGGTTGAGATTGTGGATTTGCTGACAAATTCAGTCAACTCAGACACCTTAGATAACCAATGGCTGGTTTCTAATCAGCGGTCTACCTCGATCGGAACCTCAATTGGAATTTGATTCTCAATTTCTGAATACAAATCGAGATCAGCATCTGGACTACTGATCGTTACAATCAGCGCGTATCGCAAATGACGTTCGAATTGACCAAAAATAGGACGTGCTCGTCACCAACCCCCAACTGGGTAAATCGCGATTTCGTGACGATGAGTCGCATTTTGGCGGCAGTTTCTCCAAGAAAACGCGTGATAAGTGTTTCCAGACGAATTGTTCTCAAATGTAAATGAAGCTCTCCTGCCAACGCTGACGCAGTCATAGTTTTGCCTGAGCCCGAAGGGCCTACTAGGAGCGACCGTGGGCTTGGCCTTTTTCCAAATGATCTTAGTTTTGCTCTGTTCTGTTGTTCGAATATTAGAATTTCAAGACGTTCACGAATACTGTCAGCCAACACCATTTTGTCTAGTCGCGTTTTTGGCTGTGAAGTGTGAATAAGCCCTTCGAGTTCTCCTCGGGGCTCTGCGATAAAAACAACACGCCCAGTCGATCTTTTCCGAGGGGTCGACTTTTGCGCCTCTTCGACAACTGCTCGCAGTTCAGATGCCGTTCGCTGCCGTCCACGACGAGCCTCAGCAGCGGCAATCTGAAGTGCAGCTGCGAATAGCTTCTCTTCATCGCCAGAGACATGGCTTTTCAAGAGTGCAAGGACTTGCTTGGTCGTGGCGATAGCGTGTGGAGCAATATTGTGGAAAAACTCTTACCACCTTTGCGGGTGATATGTGTGAAAAAATTAGCCATCAGGCTAATAGATCATTTGACCTTATCTTGAATTTTCATTGAACGGGCTGAAGTTCAACAGATGGCGTAGCTCATTGATATTAAATCTACATTTTGTGAATCCATAGAGTGAAGTTGCCCACCCAAAAAGCCAAAACTGCGCCAAACTTTTTATTGATTTCATGAGAGGAAACCCGACGTATTATGGTGAGCGGCCTGCTAATTCTTCCTGCAGCGAACTCGGTCCATGTGAGCAAGATGTCAATGTCCGTATCCCCTCACCCCGCCCGCAACTGCTGTAGCGTGTCGTAGAGCGACTGCGGGATGGTGATGCCCTCCGTCGGTGTGCGCTTGCGGGCCTCATAGCGGCGGTCCGAGGGCAGGCGCGCGCCGTCCTGCTCCATGACCTTGTCGAAGAACGCGTTCGAATGTGCGATCTGGGCAGCGCGGGCCTCGTCGCCACCTGCTCCTCCGCCGGCGCAGCGTGCCGGATCGATGGCGAACATGAACTCGCCGCCCTTGGAAGGGCCACCGTCGCCGTTGTCCGCCGCGCCGGCCTCGTAACTGAACATATCGCCGATCAGGGCGCCGGCCATCAGCTCCACCATCATGGCGAACGCCGCGCCCTTGTAGCCGCCAAAGGGAAGCTGCGCGCCAGCCAGTCCCGCGGTCGGGTCGGTGGTGGGGTTGCCGTCGGGATCGATGGCCCAGCCCTCAGAGATAGATTTACCGTCACGTTCGTGGATCATGATCTCGCCGCGCGCGCTGGCCGCCGTCGCCTGATCGAACACCATCGGCGGCTTGCCCTCGCCGCGCGGCCAGGAAAAGGCGATCGGGTTGGTGCCGTAAAGCGGCTTGGTGCCGCCCGCCGGTGCCACGCAGGGCATATAGCTGGTGCAGGCGAAGGCGACGAGGCCCTGCTCGGCGAGGGATTCGGTCTCTGGCCAGAGCGCGGCGAAGTGATAGCAGTTCACGACCCCGAGGACGGCAATGCCCTGCTCGCGGGCCTTGGAGGCCAGCGGTTCGCGCCCAACCTTGAGGGCCAATGGTGCGAAGCCGTTGTTGGCGTCGACCTGGGCGACCCCCGGTGCCAGGTCGTGGACCTTGGGTGCGGCGTCCGGTGTGACCTTGCCGCTCTTCACCGACGCCATGTAGCCGGGAACGCGGAACAGGCCGTGAGACTTGCACTCGTCGCGCTCTGCCGCGGTGACCGTATCGGCGACCGCCGTGGCCTGGTCCTCCGACAGTCCGTGCGCGTTGAAAATTTCCATGGCCAGGCCATGGACCTGATCGAGGGTGAGACGGGCGAGATCGGACATGGCGGCCTTCGCAGGGGTGGTGGAATAGGAACTATACCAAACACCCCCCCTCCCGACCTCCCCCTTTCAAGGGGGAGGGGATGTTGTGAATTCATCTTGAGCGTGTACCCCTCACCCTGTCCCTCTCCCTAGGGAGGGAGAGGGAACCCATGCGGTGGTGAGTTTGCCCTAGGTGTTCCCGATCAGGAATCCAGAAACGCCGCAAAGGCTTCGGCGGCCGCATCCCAGCCCGCATCGTCGCGGCGCGAAGGCAGGCGAGCAATCTCGGCGTTTGGAGCATAGCCCGCGACGTCGTCGATCTCGCCGTAGAGCTGGTCGGTCTCGGCAGCGGCGACGAGGGTCGGCACGGTAAGGTGCGGCAGCCGCTCTTCCAGGGAATCGCCGATAGCGGCGGCATAGACGAGATGATAGGTGTCGATGCAGGCGATCATATCGACGACCTCGGCATGCAGTTGCGCCGTATCGGGCAGACCGAGCTCGCGGCGGGCCTCGGCCGTGTGTTTCCACCAGGGAAAGAAGAGGTAGGCATCGCGCACCATGTGCCAGGCACGCAACAGGTGGGTGCCGTCGTCATTGATCTCGATGGGCTTGATGCCGCTCAGCAGCATCTCGCGATTATCGGGCTGGCGCACCGAGGCACCGTCGATGATAAATTTGCCGACCCGGTCGGGATGGGCAATGGCGATCTCGACCCCGATCTTGGCACCGGTGTGGTGGCCATAAAGGTCGAATTGCTCGATGCCGAGGGTATCGAGGGCCCGGACATGGGCATCGGCGAGGTAGGCCATGTCCGGCTTTTCGGGTGCCGGCGGACTCGAGTGGCCGTTACCCAGCGTGTCGGGGGCGATGACCCGGCGTGACGGGGAGAGCCGCCGAATGAAGGGCAGCACCGTGCGGGAGGACACAGGTGAGCCGTGGATCATGACGAGGGGGCGTTTGCCGCTCTCCGTCCCGGCATCACCTTCGTGGTAGTGGACCTGACCCTCTTCGATGTCGGCGAAGCCCCGGCGGATTCGTGTCATGTTGATCCCTCCCTGTGCGAATTGTGTGCGAGAAACAATATCAAACACCCCCCCTAACTCCCCCTAGGCGTTTTTGCAGATCAGATTCACGCGTCCGTGCCGAACGCGATCTGCTCTGTGGGGGAGGACACGTCAGGTCTCCTTCCCCCCTGCTCATCTGCAAATCAGATTCCCGTGCCCAAGCTGTGCACGATCTGTTTTGTGGGAAGGCCGGGATGGGGGTGGATGGTGCGGGAATTAAACCAACCCCAGGCGCTCGTCCTCGGCGGTCTTGTCGGCGGGACGGGCGTCGGGATCACCGAAGCCGCCGCCGCCGGCCTCGTAGCGTTCCAAGATGTCGCCCGGTGCCAGCACGAAACGCCCCTTCTGTCCGACCTTGCGGCCGTTGACGTGGATCTCGCGGGCAGCTCCCGGACCGCCGCCATGCATGCCCTCGGCCGGATAATCGGTGCGCACGCCCATGACGTCGACCACCAGGTCGTGGCCCGTGTCATTCCGCATGAACACCTCCTGACCGAGCCCACCGCGGGCCGCGCCGGTACCGCCCGAACCCGGCCGTAACGCCTTTCGTGTCATGGTGATGCTGGTCGCGGCCTCCCACACCTCGATCGGGATCGCCGCATTGGAGGAGGGCGTCGAGAGGGTTGGTTCCCCGTCATGGCCGGCTGCCGCGCCGAACCCGCCGGAAGCGAAATGCAGGGTCGTGATGGGACGGCCGTTGCGGTGGGTGCCGCGGAAATTGACCATGTTGATCATGCCGGAATCCGCCTGCACCGCCGCGGGCACGGCGGGGGCCAAGGCCCGGAAGATCAGGGTCGGCAGGAACCAGCCCACCGAGTGACGGGCGGCCACGGCACAGGGCGGCGGGGCATTGAGGATCGAGCCCTCGGGTGCGCTGACGGCTATGGGCCGCGTGGCGCCCCCATTGTTGGGGATCGAAGCCGCCGCGACGCACTTCACAGCGTGGATCGAATAGCCATTGGTGAAACAGAAAGGCACGTTGATGCCGTGGCGGACGCTGGCGTCGGTGCCGGCATAGTCGATAGCGATCGATTCGCCGCGCACGGTCACCGCACAGCGAAGCGTCAGGGGAGCGTCGACCCCTTCGATGGTCATCTCGCCGGGATAAGTGCCGTCGGCCATCTCGGCAATGCGACCGCGCAGCGCGCGCTCGGAGAAGGCGCGGATCTGCCGGCTCAGCGGCGTGATGTCGGCGACGTCGTAGTCGTCCATGAAGGCGTTGAGCTGGCGGTCGAGCACACCGACGCAGGCCACGTTGGCCATGACGTCCCCGATCACCTGCTCGGGCACGCGGACGTTCACCCTGAGCAGATCGATGAGCATCTGATCGAGCTTGCCGCCACGCATCAGCTTGAGCACGGGCAGGCGCAGGCCCTCCTGGTAGATCTCGGTGGCCTCGCCGCCGAAGCCCTGACCGCCGATGTCGGGGAGGTGAGTGACCGACAGCGCATAGGCGACGATGCGACCCTGCCGGAATACAGGCGCCATGACGTTGATGTCATAGGTGTGGCCGGTGCCCATCCAGGGATCGTTGGTGACGATGACGTCGCCGGGCGAGAGGCTTTCGGGCGGGAACTTGGCGAGCATGTGGGCCAGCGTCGACGGTGCCGAGCCGGTGAACGAGGGGATCGACTGGGTGCCCTGGGCGAGGAGTTCACCATCGGTGTCGAGAAGCACGACGGAAAGGTCGTAGGCCTCACGTACCACGGTCGAGAAAGCCGTGCGGATAAGGGTGGAGACACCCTCATCGGTGATGCTGATGAGCCGGTCCCAGAGGATCTTGAGGCTGACCGGATCGTAGTTCGGCGCGGCTGTCATGACGGGTGATTAAACCACAGAGGCACAGAGACACAGAGGGGGTTTTTCACCGCTTCGCACTATTCCTTTGCGGCGTCATGCCCCGGCGCAGCCCGGGGCATCCAGTGTGTCATGGAACTGGATTGCCCGGACTTTGCCGGGCAATGACGGTGATGTCTCGGTGACCTCTGTGGCTCAATACATTCACGCGGGAACGGATTCGCTTGAGTGGGTTTTGGGTGATGCTTCCGCCGCCAGTTCGACGATAAGGTTATGGTGCGCATCGACGCGTGCCACATCGCCCGGGCCGATCACGCAGGTCGATTCGCGCTCTTCGATCATGGCGGGTCCCGGGATTTCGGCACCCGGTGTCAGGGACAGACGGTCGTAGACGGCGGCGTCGACGTAGTCGCCCGCTTCGGGGAAGTAGGCGGGCCGACTGCCCTTCCGTGCGGCCTCCGCCGAGGCCGTTGCCGCAGCGGAAGCGGCGGCCGCTATGGCGTAACCCTCGGATGCGGCGGTTTCCGGGCCGGTGGCCTCGACCTTCCAGTTCATCACCTCGAGGGATTCCTCGAGCAACACCTCCGAGAAGACCTCGGCATAGCGCGCCTCGAACAATTCTTGCAGGCGCGGGCGCAATTCCGCGACCCCGGCAAGGTCGGGTCCGCAGTCGGTGGGCAGGGTCACCTCGATTTCATATCCCTGGCCGTGGTAGCGCATGTCGAGGCGAAGCGTCAGCCGGATGTCGTCGGCCGGGACGCCGGCCTCGATCAGGTAGCCGCAGGCCTCGTCCACGGGAAGGCGGAGGTAGCTCTCCACCCAGTCGTCACCGAGATCGTCGAGGAATACCAGGTTGGAGCGGAGCACCTCGAAGGAAAGAGGTGAGACGAGCAGGCCGAAGGCCGACATAACCCCGGCGGCGAGCGGGAAGATCACGCGCGGGATGCGGAGTTTGCGGGCGACCCCCGTGGCATGAACCGGGCCCGAGCCGCCGAAGGCGACCATCGAGCAACCGCGGTAGTCGAAGCCGCGCTCCGAGGCATGGATGCGGAAGGCGCGCGCGACGTCTTCGTCGATGATCTCGTGGATGCCCCAGGCGGCGCGGGTCAGCGACAGTCCGAGTGGTGTCGCAACGTTCCCGGCGATGGCGGTCTCCGCGGCAGCCCTGTCGAGAGCCATCTCTCCGCCGAGGAAGAAATCGGGGTCGAGGTAGCCGAGAACGACGTTGGCATCCGTGAGCGTTGCCTGCTCACCACCCTGGCCGTAGCAGGCCGGGCCAGGATCGGCACCGGCCGAACGCGGTCCGACCTGAATCAGGCCGCGCTCGTCGGCTTCGGCGATGGAGCCCCCACCAGCCCCGATCTCGATCATGTCGATGACCGGGATCTTGACCAGCAGTCCCGAGCCCTTCTTGAATTCGTGGACGCGCGCGACCTCCATCTCATATTTCTTCAGAGGCGCATGGCGGCGTACCAGCGCGCCCTTGGCGGTCGTGCCGCCCATGTCGAAGCTGAGAACGTCCGGGATTTCGAGGACGCGGCCGTGGTGTGCCGACATCAGCGCGCCTGCCGCAGGGCCCGATTCCATCATGCGTACCGGAAAGCGGCGCGCCAGATCGGGGGTCACGGTGCCGCCGTTCGAGGTCATCATATAGAAGCGGCCGACGAAACCGAGGTCCTCGAGACCGTCCTCGAGACGGCCGAGATAGCGGTCGAACATGGGTCGCGTGTAGGCATTGATCATGGTCGTCGTCCAACGCTCGTACTCGCGCATCTGGGGAAAGACCTCTGACGATGTGGAGACATAGAGGTCGGGGAATTCTTCGGCACAGAGCGCCTTCACGGCGTCCTCGTGGCGCGAGTCGAGGTAGGAATGGAGGAAGCAGACCGCGAGCGCCTCGATTCCATGGGTTTCGATGAGTCCGCGGATCGCGGCCCGGGCCGCCTCTGGATCGAGCGGCGTCTGGATATCGCCCTCGTAGCTGATGCGTTCGGACACCTCGGCGCGCATGTAACGCGGCACCACGGGAGGCGGATACTTGAGGCGCAGGTCGAACATATCGTAGCGCAGCTCGAGCCGCATGTCGGGGATATCCATGAAGCCCTCGGTCGCCAGCATCCCGGTTGCCGCGCCACGGCGCTCGATAACGGCATTGGTGACCAGAGTGGTGCCATGGACGACGGTGTCGACGTCGGTGACAGCGACACCGTTGTCGGCGAGCAGCGTGGCGATGCCATCGAGCACGGCGGTCGAGGGATCGGCCGGCGTCGTCAACTGTTTGTGGATGGCCATGGCGTGGCTGCCGTCCTCGAACAGCGCGAAGTCGGTGAATGTGCCGCCTATGTCGACCCCTATGCGATAGGGCATATCCGCTTCCTCGTTGTGTCAGCCGCGAATTATCGAGTTTGGAGCCATGGAGCGCAACGTGGGCCGGGCTACTTTTGTGGTTCTGCCGGTATATGTTTGTTGTGGAATGGCAAGGAGGTGGGGATGGCACTGACATATGTGACAGTCGATGTGTTTACCGATATTCGGTTCGGAGGCAACCAGCTGTCGGTGGTTCTGGAAGCGAGCGGTCTCGATACCGAGTTAATTCAGTCGATTGCCGCGGAATTCTCCTATGCCGAAACTACCTTCGTGCTGCCCCCGGCGGATCCGGCCAACACCGCCGAAGTGCGTATTTTTACGCCGAAGGCCGAACTGCCATTCGCGGGTCATCCCAATGTGGGTACGGCCTTCGCGCTGGCGCGACTGGGTGAGGTATTCGGCAAGCCGGTCGGGGACACGGTGCAGTTCGAGGAAAAGGCGGGACTGGTGCCCGTCGAGATCCAGCGGAGCGAAAGCGGGCCCACGGGTGCCCGGCTGACGTCGCCACAGGCCTTCACGCTGGGCGATCCGGTACGCGCCGAGGTAGTTGCGGCCTGCTGCGGTATCGAACCGGGTGAAATCGCTGTCGCCGGAGCCCCAGGCGCCCATGAGCCAACCATCGCTTCGTGTGGCGTGCCGTTCGTCTTCGCCTGTGCCACCAGCCCCGAAGTCGTTGCGCGAGCGCGCCCCGACACGCGGGCCTTTGCCGAACACCTGCCGCCATCGACCGCGGTCGGTATCGAGCTTTACGCTCCGGCGGCGGGTTCAGCCCCTGATGCAGCCGACATCACCGCACGCGTGTTCGCACCGGAATTCGGTGTGACGGAGGATGCTGCGACGGGCAGCGCCAACGTCGCTCTGGCAGGCCTGCTGGCCGCCCTGGACACGGCGGGTAGCACCGAACTCGTGACGACCATTTCCCAGGGCGTGGAAATGGGGCGACCGAGCCTGCTGGTTGCCGAGGCCGACAAACGCGACGGGACCGTCACGGAAACACGTATCGGGGGGCACTGCGTGCCGGTCATGGAAGGCAGTTTGAGCCTGGATTGACGCGGCGTTGGGCGGGTCCACAGATGGTGTGGCACCCGTTCACTGATAGGCCGTGATCACCATTCGGCGGAGGGTCTCAGGATTGTAAAGCGAGGTGCTTTCGACGCGGGCGAGAGCCGGGAGATCGGCCGCGAGGCGTGAACGCCAGGCGGTGAGAGCGTCGCGGGCCTCCGCAAATCGATCGGCCTCGGCGAGACGCGTCACCTCGATCAGGTCCCGCGACCATTCCTGCAGCAAATCGCGCCCGGCGGCGTGGGATTCCGGTGGGAAACGCTCGGCGATACGGCCCACCTCGGTGCGCAGCATGGCGGCAATCAGATCGGTGAGTTCCAGATCCTCGTCGTTGAGCGGGAAGTCGAGCGCGTCCGCGAATTTATCCAGGTCGGCGAGATCGATTGCAAGCAAGCGGCGCGAAGGTGGTGCTTCCGCACCGATGGCCGACAGGTAAGCATAGAGATTCTCGCGCTGGGTCGGGTTGTAGGTCAGTCCGAGTACGCTCTCGAAATGGGTGATCACGGCTTGCAGTCCGGCTGCCCGACCGTCGTGGAAATAGGGGGCGCTTGCCGCCAGGCCGAACAGCGTCGGCGTGTCGAAATGGCCGCCCGTGCCGACGTCGTGGGCTCGGCGGTCGACGAAACCGGCCGAAGGGATATGGCAGGCCGCACAATCGCGCCTGAAGATGACTTCGCCACGCCTGGCATCCGCGCCGGCCTCCGCCGTCAGACGCCCGGCGGGTCCGACCTGAGCAGCAGCGGGGAAGGCCAGGGCTCGCTGGTAGGCGGCGAGGGCGTCGATGATCACTGCCGGCGGTTCGTCACCGGCGAACTCATGGACGATGACGTTGCGCGTGAACGCCTCAAGCGAGGCGAAGCGGCCGTCGCGACCGTAGGGTGCGGTCCAGCGCACGCCTCGAAGCGAGGGGATATTGATGGGGTTGGCGAGACCATCTTCAGACTCTCGACGCCAGAATCCGTGGGTCACGTCGACGTTTCCCGGCCGGTCGGAGACTTCGGAAACGAAAAAGTCGGCGTTAGTACCGCCGGCGGAGTGGCAGATGTCACAGGAGAGCCCGGCACGGGCGGCATAACTGCCGAAAATCAACGGCGATCGGAAGGCGAGACGACCGAGCGCTACGAGGAAGGGCGCTTCGGTGGCCAGGAATGCGGGCGAAAATTCCTCGCTGGCCCGTTCGGTGAGAGCCTGGACCACGTTGTCGGGTGTGGCATCTGGTGCCAGCCATTCGCTCAATCGAGGCAGGAGACCGTCGGCGAGGGTCGTTTGGACCTGCGCGGGAGCGCCCCCAGACGCGAACAGCACAAGTACAGCGCCAACGAGCGCAGCGGCGCTTTTGCGATCAAAATGGCGGCGTGCAAATGGGGGACGTGCGATGCGCAAATCTATCCTCGGCCCACTCCCGAAAAAGGGTATCGGTCCGAGGTTACAACAGAAACCTGAGCGGTTCTGCCCGAGTGTCGATCAGGCCGTGGCGCCGACCAACCCCGGAAATGACTTGGGTAACAAGTCGGTCACGCACTCAATGGTGTAATTGCTCTGAAGTCCCTCAAAGGCCTCCTTGGGCTGGCCGTGGAGGTTCAAGATCGAGAGCTTGCGCCCCATGGATTCGAGCGAGCGATACACGACGAGCAATACGTTAAGGCCGGTGCGGTCGATGAACTCCAGGTCCGTCAGGTCGACGACGACTTCGGAGTCCGACTCACCGATGTGACAAATACACTGTTCTCTGATTTCGGCGGCGTTGGAAGAATCCAGCTTCCCCGTCACTGAGATCAGCAGACACCCGTTCTGGCGGAAGGCACTGCATGTCATCTCTGGATTCCCATTTTGCTACAGTTCGCGACTATTGCGTTTGATTTGTTTCTAAAACAGCAATACCCGTGCCAGCGGGTTTCCGTAGCGGGCCTACCAATCAGTATTGGGTAATTATTGTTAACATTTTGTGAATTTCGCAGTTCTCTGAGTGTTTCCATGAGGCTTTGGTGAGTGTCACGGGCCCGTGAATGTATCGATTCAGCACAATGCGCTTACGGGCGAACCAGATTCATCCACCGGATATCCACAACTCGTGTAGATTGAGGCCGGACATGGGGTCGGACCCTGCAGGACGAGAGAGCTGGCATGGCGTTGCAAACTGCGCTGACGGAGATGCTGGGAATCACCCACCCGATAATTTCGGCGCCCATGGCGACTGTATCGGGTGGTGCGCTGGCGTCTGCCGTCACAGTCGCAGGCGGGCTCGGTCTGATCGGCGGTGGCTACGGGGACCGGGACTGGATCGAGCGTGAACTGCGGGCAGCCGGGAACACCCGTGTGGGTGTGGGATTCATCACCTGGCGGCTGGCCGAGCGGCCCGAACTGCTCGATCTGGCACTCGATCATTCCCCGGCCGCGATTTTCCTGTCCTTCGGCGATCCGGCATCATTCGCTGCCCGCGCCAAGTCTGCGGGCGTGCCGGTTATCTGTCAGGTGCAGACGCTGGCCCACGCCCGTTCGGCAGTTGCGGCCGGCGCCGATATCATTGTGGCCCAGGGCACCGAAGCCGGAGGACATGGCGGGGCGCGAACGACGATGACCCTGGTGCCCGCGGTGGTCGATGCCGTGGCGCCGGTACCCGTGGTGGCGGCCGGCGGAATCTCGGATGGTCGCGGACTGGCCGCTGCCCTGACCCTGGGCGCGGCAGGTGTCCTCATCGGCACGCGATTTTTTGCAACCAGCGAGGCGCTGGGTCACGACAACACCAAGGCACGCCTGGTCTCGGCGGGTGGCGACGATACCGTGCGGTCCAGCGTGTTCGATATCGTTCGCGAGCTACCGTGGCCTGCCGCATACAAGGTGAGGACCGTACACAACGCGCTGGCGGAACGCTGGCTCGGCGCTGAGGATGAACTCCGCCAGGAGATCGAGACCGGACAGGCATCCGGCACGGAAACGCCGGTCGACAGGTTTCAGGCCGCGATGCAGGCAGGGGACACCGAGGAAGGCGTCGTCGTCGGCGGGCAGGGGCTCGATCTCGTACACGCGATCGAACCGGCTGGCGATCTGGTCACTCGAATTGTCGCTGATGCCGAACAGACCCTCGCTGCGGCCACGTCTCTCAGTCGGCCGGGCTAGACGGGAATGGGGGCCGAGCCCGCATCCACACTGGTGCTGGTGGCCGGTCTCGCCTCGGAGGATTGGCTTATCGAAATCGAGGCCATTGCCGCGAAGCCCTGGCACTTCTACGGTGACGGAACCGTATTCGAGACACGTGGCCGGCCTGGCATCTAAGCCGTCCGACACTATATTTTGGATGTTGCCGGCTGTTTCACGGGTGTGGCAGGGAATTAGCCGCTAACCAACTGTTGTGGGCTCCACGCGCGCAAACGCAGCCGTGACGGGGCACCCCAAGGAAAGGGAACCGTCATGAGTGATTACGCAAACGCGCGCGTTTGCATTGTGGACAGCGAGGATTGCGGGGCGCAGGTCGGAATACGGGTCCGGCGGACGTTCATGGTCCTGGGGTTGGCCTTGATCTTGACCATGCCGGCGGTGGTCCGGGCACAGAGTCCACAACCCCTGCAGTCGCTACCGCAGTCCGTGCCGGCACAAGACAATGTTCTGGCACGTGTCAACGGTGCCGAGGTCCGTCAATCAGATGTCCTGCGCATGCTCGATCAGCTTCCTGCGGAGGTCCGAAACATGCCGCAGGGGCAGTTGTTCACGCTCCTGATCGAACGCGCGGTGGACCGGGTGCTGGTGATTGAGGCCGCACGCGCTGATGGGCTGGCGAACGATCCCGAAATCCGGGCGCGGCTCAAACAGGCGGAAGACGACCTGCTGTGGGCGACGTTCCTCGAGCGCAAGGTCGCCGAGGGCATGACCGATTCGCGAATTCGCAAGGCGTACGACCGCCTGGCAGGAGAGGCGGCTGAAGAAGAGATAAAGGCGCGCCACATCCTGCTCGCCAGTGAAGACGAGGCGAAGGCCATCATCCGGGATCTCGAGGGGGGCGCGGATTTTCAGGCGATAGCACGCGAGAAGTCGATCGGGCCGTCGCGAGAGACCGGGGGCGATCTCGGATTTTTCAACCGGGGTCAGATGGTGCCGGACTTCTCTGACGCCGCATTCACCCTGGATGTTGGCGACTACTCCAAGACGCCGGTCAAGACCCAGTTTGGCTGGCATGTGATCCTGGTCGAGGAGCGGCGGCGGGCCGAAGTGCCGAGCATGCCGCATGCCATGCCCAAGATTCAGCAGGAGGTCACGCGGCAGGTGCTCACCGAGGTTCTCGGCGGTCTGCGTAAGGGAGCAGAGATCGAGATCGTGGGGGCCGGCGGGGGGTTGCAGCGCCCCGGCCAACGTTGATACCGCGCCGAGGCTGGACCTGAGGTTCGACCCCGATATGTCGCGAACGGTTGACGGGTTGACGCACTTTGAGCAGAAGCGCGTGGCAATTCGGGTTCGGCTTTCGCGGCTCGGAGAAGGTGCCTAAAATCGGGCGCCGGCCCGAGCGAATGTTCGGGACGGGAACGTAGAGTTTGGGAGTAAGGGGACCCACCGCGATGGCTTTGCGTCTTTCCGCATCGCGCTATTCCATTGGCAGCCTGATACGCAACGCCTTCGGCTATCACGAAGGGTGGCAGCGTGCATGGCGCGCACCCGAGCCGAAAGAGCGTTACCAGGTGATCGTCATCGGTGGCGGGGGGCACGGTCTTGCCACCGCATACTACCTGGCGAAAGAACACGGCATCACCGACGTGGCTGTTCTCGAGAAGGGCTGGCTGGGCGGCGGCAACACCGGCCGCAACACGACTATCATCCGCTCGAACTATCTGTGGGATGAGAGCGCGGCTATCTACGAGAAGGCATTGCAACTTTATGAAGGACTGAGCCAGGAACTCAATTTCAACATCATGCTGAGTCAGCGCGGTGTGCTGAACCTCGCGCACAACCTGCATGACCTTCGTGAAATCTCACGCCGGGTCAACGCCATTCGTTTGAACGGCATTGATTCGGAGATCCTCTCCCCTGAAGAGATCAAGGAGATGGTGCCGATCCTCAACACGTCGCCGAATGCACGATATCCCGTCCTCGGCGGGTCCCTGCAGCGGCGCGGCGGGGTGGCGCGACACGACGCGGTGGCCTGGGGCCTGGCGCGCGCTGCCGATGCCCGCGGGGTCGATATCATCCAGAATTGTGAGGTGACGGGAATCCTGCGGGAGGGTGGCAAGGTCACCGGTGTGGAGACGTCGCGCGGTACCATCATGGCCGAGAAGATAGGTATCGTCGTCGCCGGGCACTCAAGCGTGTTGGCGGATATGGCGGGCTTTCGCATGCCGGTGGAAAGTCACCCGCTGCAGGCGCTGGTGTCCGAACCCATCAAGCCGATTCTCGACAGCGTGATCATGTCGGGGACGGTGCACGTGTATGTCAGCCAGTCGGACCGGGGCGAACTGGTGATGGGAGCGGGGATCGACAGCCACAACGGCTATTCGCAACGCGGCAGTCTGCCGGTCGTCGAGCATATGGTCGCGGCGGCCATGGAACTGTTCCCGATATTCAGCCGGCTGAGAATGATGCGTCAGTGGGGCGGCATCGTGGATACCTGTCCCGACGCCAGCCCGATCATCGGGACGACGCCGGTCGACAATCTCTTCATCAACTGCGGATGGGGCACGGGTGGATTCAAGGCGACGCCGGGCTCGGGCTGGGTCTTTGCTCACACCATTGCCCGCGGTGAGCCTCATCCATTGAATGCACCGTTCTCCCTGGAGCGGTTCACGGCGGGCAAGATCATCGATGAACACGGCGCTGCGGGCGTCGCGCACTAGGACCAAGCAATGTTGTCAGACACCTTAATTCGGGTGGGTGGTGCCGGGAGGGAAGAATGCTTCTGATTCCCTGTCCCTGGTGCGGGCCGCGCGACGAAATTGAGTTCGGTTGTGGCGGCGAGGCGCATATCGCCCGCCCCGAGAATCCCGATGAACTGTCGGATGAGGCCTGGGCTGACTACCTGTTCAATCGTGCCAATCCCAAGGGGCCTTTCGCTGAGCGCTGGGTTCACAGTCATGGTTGCCGGCGGTGGTTCAACGTCGTGCGCGACACGGCCACAAACGAGATTCTCGCGGTGTACGAGATGGGTGCCCCCCGCCCCGAAATAGGAAGTCCGCCAGTCCTCGCGTCACCCGACGAGTCCGGTACGACTTCCGACGGAGAGAGTTTATGAGGCCGCAGCGCATGCGCTTGGCCGGCGGCGGACGGATCGACCGCTCGCAGCTCTATGCCTTCACATTCAACGGCACCCAGTACCAAGGGTATGCGGGTGACACCCTGGCTGCAGCCCTGATCGCCAACGGTGTGAGGCTGGTTGGGCGGAGCTTCAAGCTGCACCGCCCTCGCGGAATATTCAGCGCGGGCGCCGAAGAGCCGAGCGCGATTGTTCAGGTGGAGGCAGGTGCCAGCACGCTGCCCAACCTGAGGGCGACGCAGGTGGAGCTTTACGACGGACTCAGTGCGACCAGCGTCAATGCCTGGCCTTCGCTCGCGTTCGATTTCTGGTCAATCAACAGCCTGTTCGCACCACTCCTGCCTGCGGGCTTCTACTACAAGACCTTCATGTGGCCCCAATCCCTCTGGCACAGCTACGAAGCGGTAATCCGTCGAGCCGCCGGACTGGGGCGAGCCCCGGAACACCCCGATCCCGATATCTATGATCACATGCATCTCCACTGCGATGTCCTTGTCGTGGGAGGAGGTCCGGCGGGACTGGCCGCAGCACTGAAAGCCGGCCGTACCGGTGCCCGCGTGGTGCTCGTTGATGAGCAGAACGAGTCTGGCGGGCAGTTGCTCGGCAATCGTCAACAGATCGATGGCGCCCCCGGCGCCGAGTGGGCTACCTCAGCAGCCGAAGAACTGGCAGCGCTGGATGATGTACGTGTCCTGACCCGCACAACGGCATTCGGCCACTACGATCACAACCACGTGGCATTGATCGAGCGCCGCACTGATCATTTGGGTCCGGCCGTGTCGGATGCTGACGGGCGGGACGGCGGTCCCCGGCAACGTGTGTGGAAGGTGCGGGCAAAACAGGTGGTCCTTGCGACGGGCGCACACGAGCGCTCGATCGTTTTCCGCAACAACGACCGTCCCGGGGTCATGCAGGCTTCGGCAGCAGCCTGCTACGTCAATCGATACGCAGCCCGGCCTGGACATCGCGCCGTGATCTTCACCAACAACGATAGCGCTTATGCTGCAGCGGCCGACCTTGCCGAGGGGGGTGTCTCCGTCGCTGCCATCGTCGACGCCCGACCGGAGCCTGGTTTGGACGCCAGTGCGCTGGCCGCGGGACAGGGGATCGAGGTGATCACCGGACATGCCGCGGTCGACGTCAAGGGGCGACGGCATGTCGAGGCCGTGAGCATCGCGGCTGTCGACGAGGCCGGCAATGCCGCGGCGAGCGCGTCGCGTTCCATCAATTGCGATCTGCTGGCTGTCTCCGGCGGTTGGAACCCGTGCGTTCATCTGCATTGTCATTCCGGAGGAAAGCTGAATTTCGATGCCGTGCAGGCCTGTTTTGTTCCGGGCGAGTCAAAGCTGGCTGTCCGCGCGGCGGGTGCGGCTGCCGGTATCTTCGATCTGGCAGGATGCCTAGAGTCCGGCTTTGAAGCGGGCGCCGATGCAGCGCAGGACGCGGGCATCAAACGTCGCGGCCGAGCCCGCAAAGCGCCAGTGGCCGACGCCGAGACACCAGCGCCTGCGAGACATCTATTCCATGTGCCATCTTCCAAACGCGGTGGTGACTACAAGGCTTTTGTCGATCTGCAACACGACGTGTCCGCTTCGGATATCGCGCTGGCGGTAAGGGAAGGTTACGAATCTGTCGAGCATCTCAAGCGTTACACCACGCTCGGCATGGCGACCGATCAGGGCAAGACCTCCAATGTGCCCGGGCTTGCGATTCTCAGCGAGGTCCTGGGCCGGCCCATTGCGGATGTCGGTACGACGACGTTTCGTCCGCCATATACGCCCGTGACTTTCGGCGCGCTGGCCGGGCGAGATGTCGGCACCTTCGCCGATCCAGTGCGCAAGACACCGATGCACCACTGGCACGAAACGGCGGGTGCAGTCTTCGAGGACGTGGGTCAATGGAAGCGTCCCTGGTATTACCCGCGCGATGGCGAAACCATGCAGGAGGCCGTCGACCGCGAGTGTCTGGCGGCCCGCAATGCTATCGGCCTGCTCGATGCCAGCACACTCGGCAAGATCGACATTCAGGGTCCCGATTCGGTGACGCTGCTTAACCGCGTTTACACCAACGCCTGGAACACCCTCGCTATCGGCCGTTCGCGCTATGGACTGATGTGCGGCGAGGACGGCATGGTGTTCGATGACGGTGTCACCACGCGCCTCGGCGACCATCACTATCTCATGACGACGACGTCCGGTGGTGCCGCGCGTGTCATGAGCTGGCTCGAGGAATGGCTGCAGACCGAGTGGCCCGAACTCGATGTGCGCCTGACTTCGGTGACCGAGCAGTGGGCCAGCGCCGGTATCTGCGGACCGGGTGCACGCCGACTGATGGAGGAGCTGTCTGAGGACATCGCTCTGGATGCCGAGGCATTGCCTTTCATGGCGATGTCCGAAGGTCGTGTCGCTGGTTTGCCCGCCCGGGTATTCCGGATCAGTTTCTCAGGCGAGGTGAGCTTCGAGGTCAACGTCCCATCCCGCTATGGCATGGCCTTGTGGAGCATCCTGATGACCGCCGGAGAGAAGTACGGTATCACGCCCTATGGCACCGAGACGTTGCACATTCTGCGCGCGGAAAAGGGGTACATCATTGCGGGTCAGGAGACGGATGGCACCGTGACGCCGATCGATCTCGGGATGGGGCGCATGGTGTCAAAGAAGAAGGACTTCATCGGTAAGCGAAGCCTGTCGCGGTCCGATACCTCTCGTGAAGACCGGAAGCAACTGGTCGGTCTGTTGACGGAAGACGAGACGGAGGTATTGCCCGAAGGGGCACAAATCGTTTCCGAGCCGCGGCCGATGCCGCCCATGGAGATGATCGGTCACGTCACGTCGAGCTATCACAGCGCCAACGTCGGTCGATCGATCGCCCTGGCGCTGATCCGCTCGGGGCATTCGCGGATTGGTGAACAGGTCTTTGCGCCGTTGCCCGGCAAGCGTGTCATGGCGCGTATCGTCGAGCCGATGTTCTTCGATCCGGAGGGGACGCGACTCCATGGCTGAGCGGTATCAGCAGCAAAGCGCACTGGCCCATTTTGGGCTGTCGGCTCGGGCGACGTCCGATCAGAACGAGTCTGAATGTGGCGTTTGGCTGGGCGAGCACGCATTCCGAGGTCAAATCAACCTTCGGGGAGATCCGGGAAAGAAGACCTTTATGGATGCCGTGGCCAAGGTCACCGGCAGTCGTTTGCCGACCAAGCCGAATACTTCGGCGGGCCCTGACGACCCGCAGGCAGGACCACGTGCGCTTTGGCTCGCCCTGGGTGAATGGCTGGTGGTGACGGTGCCGGGTGCCGAGGAGGAAACGGCCCGTTCCCTTGCCGAGGCGACGGCTGATTGCGGCGGCACGGTGACTGACGTAAGTGATGCCCGGACGGTGATCGCCATGGGTGGGCGGCACGCTCGTGACGTGCTGATGAAAGGCTGTCCGCTCGACCTGCATCCCGCGGCATTTGAGCCGGGGGCCTGTGCGCAAAGTCTGTTGGCGCTCGCGACCGTGATCTTGTATCGCGGTGCCGATCCGTCAGAAGCGGATGTGTCCGCGTTCGAGATCCACGTGGCACGCAGCTTTGCGGACTATCTATGGACCTGGCTCGAGGATGCGGCCGACGAGTATGGAGTTCGTATTATCGAGGGTTGAACCTTCGGGGGCCGTTTCACACGCGTTCAAAGCGGTTCAGAAAAAAAAGGTGCCGGACATGACCCAATCGAAAGGTCTGCCCGGCACGACCGTCACCAGACGGATTGTCGGAATCTAAAGGCGCGTCGAAAGTTCCCGGTATTCCTCGCTGATCACATCCGAGTCGCCGAAGTAGGCGTGTTTGGACATGTCGGGTGAGTACTTGCTTGCCGGGGGGCGCCGCCCCAACGCCTCAGCCATGCTGCGAATGTGGTGCGGTTTGGCACCGCAACAGACGCCGAGGTAGTGAATTCCAATATCGACCGCTTCCTTGGTGAACTCCGCAATTTCGTACCGGTTGCAGGTAAAAGGATCGAGCGCGGTCGGGAAGGTGCCGCCATCGGGCAGGCAGCTGCAGTGCTCGTCATGCAGATGGTGGAAGGTGAGTTCTGCATCACTTGTTCGGTAGGGCACGGGAAGCGCAGCCACGTGGCATTTCACAGCCAGACGAATCTTTCGCAGCATCGGCAACATGGTATCCGGGCCGGGCATGCAGTTGAGGCCTACAACATCTGCACCGGCATCTTCGAGACGCTTGCAGCAGTCTTCCGGCGAAAGGCCTTCGTAGGTCTCGGGATCCCGATGGATTGCCATGGTAATGACCGAGGGCGATCTCCGACCACGAAAACGTCTCTGCGATGATGCAGTCGACGCCTTCCTCGACGACGTCCGAGCCTGCGCGCAGAAACTCGCGGTGAAGATGCTCAATCGCTGCCGGGTGTTCCAGCACGACCTCCGGCACGAAGGCGCCGGCTGAGACATAACCACGATGTTCCAGTTCGAACAGGTATCCCTCAGCGCAGATGACGGGACCTTCTGACAAGCGCTCGAGAAGTCCCTTACCGGCCCCTGATGATTCGCCACTCATGGAACTACTCTCTCTGTGCTTACGCGGGCCCATGGTCCGGATGCACCGGATGGCCGCGGGAATGAAACAAATATCGGCGTAGGATGGTCGTATAGCCGGGATAGACGTTCCCGCCCGTTTGCGACGCGTAGGAGTCGCGCTTCGCACAAAATTCACCGGGAATTGCATACCAGGCCAGTCCCGGATGGCTGTGATGCACGACATGCAGGTTGTTATTGAGATAAAGCAATCCGCTGATCGGGCCCCCGACGACCACGGCCGTGCGCCGGTCCGGGTCGGCGCCGGGCTGATGCTCGGCGTAGGATCTCAGCAACGTCAGAGAAAGGCCGGGGTATGCGAACAGCAGAACGTACTGCCAGACAGTGATGTCGCAGACGAAAGCGACCCAGCTCAACACGACTGCAATGCCGATCCCGTGGCGGACCCAGATTCCCAGAAGGCTGAGGTCGCCCGAATTCAGGCGCCGCAGTTCGAATGTCTACAAGGCAATGGCGACAAGACTCGGACCGATGATCAACCTGCCGAAGAGAGTGTTGTTGAACGACATGACCGTGCGGTGGAACGGACCCATGCTAGCAGACAACCCAGCCGCCGGCAGCCAGCAACAGCCACCAGGGCAGCGCCGCGTTCCTGAGGGATTTGCGAGCGATGGTGCCGGTCAATCTCGGCGACAACGTAGCGGCGGCGAATTCCAGCTGATGGTGAACGCCCAGTCTGCCAGTTTGCCGATGCTCGGCAGGGTAACGATGGCGTACCTGAAACCCTAACGCGGCCCGAGGAAGTCTACCAGCGCTGGCGCTAGGGTGATGTCCTATTCAGTCAGACGTGCGGTTATCCACTGGTGAACATGGTTTCCGACGAGATTGCGGACACCCGAATCCTGACGACTTCGCCGGGGGCGCCGGCGCTTCCCTTTGTGACAGGCGCTCGTAAGTCAGCCGAAGAGCTCTTGCGTCTGCGGGCGGCACTAGAGATGGCAACGGCCGTCCCCAGACTGGCGGACGTTCGCGGATCGCTTCGTCTTGCAGGAATAAGCATACTACCGAAAGACGATTACCTCGACGCATTTGCAGAGGGCGATCGCCACTATTCCCGGGCGCGGGCGATCGCCTCCACCTCGATGACAAAATCTTCGTGCACCAGCCGGTCTACCATAAGCAGGGTGTTGGGCGGATACTTTCCGTCGGGGAACAGGGTTGGAAAGAGCGCAGCGCGTTCCTCCATGAACAGCTCAATGTCCTGGGAATGGACCATGTAGGTGGTGAACTTCGCGATATCCTTCCAGCCGCATCCCACACCCGAGAGTACATCGCCGAGATTGCCAAAGACCTTCTTGAATTGAGCCCGAAAATCATGCTTGCCGACCCGGTTGCCATTTAAGTCGACGGCAAGTTGTCCAGCAATATACAAGGTATCACTACCTGCTGGGACTCTAGCAACATGCGTATAGAGCCCTTGAGGTGGGCCGCAACCTTTTGGATTGCTATAAGTGACATAACTCACCATTACATAGAATCTCCGTTATCTAAAAGGCGATGTCTTTGCTCTTACTTATGTTGGGCCGACGCACCAGACGGTATGAATTTCCTTACTAACTGGCTATTCGATATCAACCTGAGCCGCTACTTTTGATGCTAACAACTCAGTTAGCATCAAACAGGTGGATTGAAAAAAGATTATCTTTATCTGTCCAGACTTGGACAGGCCTAAAGCCAGAATCCGTTGCGATTGATTGAAATTCTGGGACAGTGAACTTGTAGCAATTTTCTGTATGTATGGTTTCTCCGGCCCTGAAGTGGAATTCTTGGCCGGCAATATTCAAGTTCTGGTCAAGGCAGCTTCTTAAGTGCATTTCAACGCGGCCTTTCGATGAATTATACCATGCCAGATGTTGAAATGAGTTAATACAAATGTCCCCATCCAGCTCATGGTTGATTCGGCGGAGTATATTTTTGTTAAAAAGAGCAGTCAGACCCAAACTGTCATTGTAGGCGGCCTCAAGTCTCTTGCGATCTTTTTTTAGGTCAACGCCAATCAGCAGCGCACCGTTTTCATCAACAGTGCGATGTAGGCGTTGGAGAAATTCTTTAATTTCACCGGGTTCGAAATTTCCGATTGTCGATCCTGGGAAAAACACACAACAACGCCCAGCAGAATGCAGCCAATCGGGCAGAGAAAAATCATTTGTGAAATCTGTGGCAATAGTTTGAACTCGTAACTCTGGATAAGCTGCCTCCAGATCAGCGGCGGCCTGTTCCAACTGTCCAGACACGATATCCACGGCGACAAATGCGTACGGCTTATCAATTGCGTCAAGTACAAGCCTTACCTTGGTCATTGCACCGGAACCGTATTCAATTAGTACGGCACTACTGCCAAGTTCACGAGCAATGTCGGGTGCAGCTGTCTCTAGGATTTCACGTTCGGTGCGTGTTAGGTAGTATTCAGGAACGTCACAGATCTTTTCAAATAATTTTGCGCCTGTGTGGTCATAGAACCACTTTGCGGGTAAATATTTAGATTGGTGCGAGAGGCCTATAAGCACGTCATTGAGGAACGTGCGTGCGGACAAATCTGGTTCATTCTCATCACCTATCTTCATCTTGTCGAAGAGGTAATCCTTAGCTGCGGCGACCTTGTAGCCATAGGGCTATATGCGCCTGGAAAGCGTCGAGATGATTGTGTCAACATCCACCGACCCAACTACTTTTCCATCCTTGGTTACCTCACCGACCCCTGAGCCTGAATTAGAAATAACCTGCAGAGCATCCTCCAGGACAGTATCGCCGTCAATTTGAGGACCTGTATTTGAAACGGTAGTATTCATGATTGAAGAAACCTGAATTACACGGCCACGATTAATATCCTTGATAAAGTCCTTGATATAGTTGTCAACAGGATTCATGACAATTTGCTGAGCTGTTCCTATTTGGATGACTTCGCCATCACGCAGGATGACAATACTATTACCAAGGCGGAGTGCTTCATCGAGATCGTGTGTAATAAAAATGATGGTTTTTTGTAGCTCAGTCTGAAGGCCGAGTAAGATCTCCTGCATATCTGTGCGGATGAGGGGGTCGAGGGCTGAAAACGGTTCATCCATCAGGAGAATCTCGGCGTCCGTTGCCAGTGCTCGTGCTAGGCCAACGCGTTGTTGCATGCCTCCTGAAAGCTGGGAGGTGTAGTGGGATTCGTAGCCGGCGAGCCCGACTCGTTCGATCCAACGCTGGCTACGCTTTTCAGCTTCTTCTCCTTTGATACCCTGTATGTGTAGGCCGTATGCCACGTTGTCAGCTACTGATCTATGTGGCATGAGGGCAAAGCGCTGGAAAACCATAGAGGCTTGAGACCGCCTGAACTCCTGTAATTCAAGACGGGTCATAGCAAGGACGTCTTGGCCATCCACAATTACATTTCCGGCTGTCGGTTCAATAAGCCGATTAATGTGACGGATAAGGGTGGACTTGCCTGATCCAGACAGGCCCATGATGACTTGTATATGGCGGTCTGAAATTTCGAGATTGATATTCTTGAGGCCAAGTACATGGTTATATTCGTCTAGTAATTCCTGTTTCGACGTGCCTGTCTTCACAAGCTCCATCATGGCCACAGGATTGTTACCAAAAACCTTATAGAGGTTTTTTATCTCTATCTTGACGTCAGAAGTCATGATCAGAGGTTCTGTGCTTTTGAATGTTCTGGCCGAATTTTTGTGAAATTCGATCAAAGATGATTGCTAAGGCAACTATGGCGAGGCCGTTCATTAAGCCTAACGCTAAATACTGGTTGGAAATTGCTCTTAGGACAGGCACCCCTAAACCCTTAACTCCAATCATGGAGGCAATGACTACCATTGCCAGAGACATCATGATTGTTTGGTTAATTCCCGCAAATATATTCGGAAGTGCTAAGGGTAACTCAACACCCAATAATTTTTGACGGTAGTTAGCACCAAATGCGTCTGCAGCTTCCAAAACTTCCCTATCCACGAGTCGGATGCCGAGATTAGTAAGACGCACCAACGGAGGAAGGGCATATATACATACAGCAAGTAAACCTGGAACTTTGCCTATCCCCAGCAACATGACGCACGGAATTAGATAAACAAAACTTGGGATCGTCTGCATGACGTCTAGTATGGGCGTGATTACGCTTTGAACCCGATTAGAGCGCGCCATGGAGATTCCGATTGGAATACCAACCGCGATACAAATCAAGGTGGCGACCGAAATAATGGCGAGCGTCGCCATAGTATCATCCCACATTCCGAGGTAGCCGATTACCAGGAAAGAAATGGATGACCCGATGGCCAAGGCCCAACTTCGTGAGCCCAGCCATGCTAAGGCAGCTATTACGAATATTATGATTGGCCAAGGACAGAC
>DEBC01000082.1 GCA_002348365.1 Alphaproteobacteria bacterium UBA2966
CGCTGATCATAACCGGTGCGGGCGACAGAGCGTTTTGCGCCGGCGCTGACGTCACCGAGCTGATGGGACGAGACCAGGCGGAGACAAAGCGCACGACGGACCGCGGCCAGCGCACCTTCGCTAGACTCGGCTCGTTTCCCATTCCGTCGGTGGTCGTGATCAACGGTTTTGCATTTGGCGGAGGACTAGAGTTGGCGACGGCCTGCACATTTAGGCTCGCTACCCCCAACGCCAAGCTCGGCACACCCGAGATAAAGCTGGGCATCATCCCGGGTTACGGTGCCACGCAGCGATTGCCTCGATTGGTTGGAGAGGCGCGTGCACTGGAGATGGTCATGACGGGCCGGACGGTGGAGGCAGAGGAGGCGGAACGCATTGGCCTCATCAATCGCATTGTCGAAGGCGACCCGATCGAAGCCGGCGTCGAGTTCGCCCGCGAGTTCAGTGGCTATAGCCTGCCGGTGCTCAACATGGCGCGAGAGGCGGTGTTAAGGGCTCTCGACGTGCCTTTGTCTGAAGGCCTGAAGATCGAGGCGGACTTATCAACGCTCTCCTTTCAGACGGCGGATGGGATCGAAGGCATGAATGCTTTTGTCGAGAAGCGAAAGCCGACGTTTCAGGATGCTTGAACCTGCAGTACAAGCTGGGGGCGCCGTCATCGTGACGGGTGCGAGCCGAGGAATTGGCGCCGCGACGGCCATCGAATTGAACCGGCGAGGATTCTCGGTGGGTTGCCTGTCCCGTGCAGGGACGCCTCCGGATGACGCGGATGAACCGGATGTCTATCTTTGTGAGGCCTGCGACGTTGCGGAAGAAGTGGAAATCACGAGGGCGTTCGCCAGCATTGCCGAGCGTGGCGGCGGAATTCGTGCCTTGGTGAATAACGCTGGCATTCATACGGAAACGGAAAGCGAGGCTCTGACTGTCGAGGACTTTGAACATGTAATGCGGGTTAACGCGACGTCGGTCATGGCAGCGAGTCGGGAAGTCCTGCCTTATTTTGCCGAGGGCGGGGGGAAAATCATCAACATCGGTTCCTTCTTCGACAAACTGGGTGTGCGTCGCAACCTTGCTTATTGCGCATCAAAGGCAGCGGTAGGTGCGATCACACGCTGCCTGGCGGTGGAGTGGGCGCCGCGAGGCGTACAAGTGATCAACGTCGCGCCGGGCTACATCGAGACGGATATCACGGCTGAGTTCATGGAAAATTCAAAAGCTGCTGCCTGGCTGAGTTCGCGCATTCCGCTGCGCCGAATTGGCACCTCGATCGAGGTCGCTCGCCTCGTTGCGGCGCTGATATCGGAAGATGTCCCTTTCATGACGGGCGAGACCATCTACCTGGACGGCGGCCATGGCATGGCTGTCTGAAATGAAGAAGTAATGAACTCCATCCTCGATCGCCTCGATGCTTCTGTTCTGTTGACGGACGAAGAGGCCATGGTGATCGAACAAGTAGTCGCGATGGCTCGAGACGAGATTGCTCCACGCGCGGAACGCTTAGACGCCAGCGGGGAGTTTCCTTGGGAGAATATTGCCGCCATCAATGGCCTCGGCTTGAACGGGATGTTCTTGCCGGAGGCTCAGGGTGGGACGCCCCTGTCATACACGGCGTACCTGAATTGTGTGAGGGAGATCAGTAAAGCGTGTGCATCGACTGGCCTGATCTGGGCGACCACGTTCCACGCCATTAAGCCGCTGATTGCGTTCGGAACGGACGAGCAGAAAGATCAACTGCTGCCCCGAATTCTCGACGGTGGCATTGGCGCTCTTGCCATCACCGAGCCGACAGCAGGATCCGATGCCACGGGTATGCGTACGCGGTTTGATGCGGACGCCGATGAAATCATCATCAATGGTGCCAAGACGTTCATCACGAACGGCGACGTCGCTGACCTCATGCTTCTGTTCGGCAAGTGGGGCGAACTGGGAGAAGGTCGCGAGGCGATCTCGGCCTTGATGGTGGAAAAGGGCAAACCTGGACTTGAGGTGCTGCGCAAAGAGGACAAGATGGGCCACCGGGCGGCAAGTACCGTGGGCCTCGCATTCAATGATTGTCGGGTGCCGAGATCCAATCTGCTGGGTGAGCCGGGAGAGGGCCTTGCGATCCTGCTCGCTTCCCTCAATCTGTCACGGCCAAGCGTTGCTGCTCATGCGCTTGGCATTGCTCGCGCCGCATTCGATGACAGTGTCGGCTACATCAATGAGCGACAGCAGTCGGGACGTAAAATCGTCGAATTTCAAGGCATCCAGTTCATGCTCGCCGATATGGCAGCGGAACTCGCGACCAGCGAGGCATGGCTGTGGCACGTTGGCCGTATGGTCGATGCAGGTGAAGACGATTTTGCCATCGAGGCTTCGATGCTGAAAATGCGGGCATCGGACGTTGCCATGCGAATTACGACCGATGCCGTTCAGCTTCACGGCGGCTACGGATACTGCAGTGACTATCGTGTCGAACGATTGATGCGGGATGCCAAGATCACGCAGATTTGGGAAGGTACCAATCAGGTGCATCGCCAATTGATAGGGCGAAGTTTCATCGAGAAATGAGGGGCGAAGATGTCCGAGATCAACACCGTGGGTCTGGCGGGGGCCGGAACGATGGGAGCGGGAATTGCCATTGTCGCGGCTCGTGGCGGATTCGATACGATCAGTTTCGATTTGGAATCTGATGTATTGACGGGTGCGGTAAATCAGACCGCAGCGTTCTTCGGAAAATCGGTGGAGCGGGGCAAGCTCGAACAGGGAGAGGTCGATACGATCATCGGCCGCATGCGGCAAACGACGTCGCTGGAAGATCTCGCGGATTGCGATGTGGTGATCGAGGCCGTGTTTGAAGACGTCGGTGTCAAGCAGGACTTGTTCTCGGCTCTCAACGATATTTGTCCTGCCGAGACGATATTTGCCTCAAATACGTCAACGCTGTCGATAACCGAAATCGCCGGACCGTCCGGACGTGATGATCGCTGTGTCGGTATGCACTTCTGTTTGCCTGCACAGCTCAATCGCCTCGTCGAAATGTCTCCCGGGCTCAACACCTCGGACGCAACCTTTGAGACCGCCTGGGCGTTTTGTAAGGCAATGGGACAGATTCCCGTGAAGACCAAGGACAGTCCGGGTTTTATTCTCAATCACTTTCTCATCCCTTTTAACAATGACGTTGTGCGCATGGTTGATGCCGGCGTGGCCGAGCCCGCCGACATCGACAAGGCGATCAAGACAGCACTCGGCTATCCCCTGGGACCATGTGAGCTTCTGGATATGGTGGGAATGGATACGCAGCGGCTGGTCAGCGAGGCATTGCACGAAGCATCGCACGATCCTCGTGCCGCCTGTCCAGCGTTGGTGAAGAAGATGATCGCAGCCGGACGGCTCGGGAGAAAATCAGGACGCGGATTCTTTGACTACAAGGGTCCCGCGATGTTCGGGGCCTAGATCAATGACACATACCATTATCGACACCGGCGGTAGCCGTTCGTTTCCTTCAGATCATTCCCTCCTGAGCAGCGCTGGGGACGATGGACATACCGTCGTCGTAATCGGCAATCAAGCGGGCCAGTACTTGGCTGAAGCCCCGCAAGGCAAGACTGCAATCGTCATCGAGCTCGGCATGGAATGTCTGGGTGCGCACACGGGCGAGGCCGGAGGAGATGAAGGCTCGAACGTACTCGGATTCGCGCGTTTCCGACTCGGTGAGGCGGATCCCACAGACCTGATTGAGCTTGTACGGCAGCCGCATACTTCTTCCGAGGCGATCGAGGCGGCCCGAGCCGTGTTTGAGGGCGCGGGTCTCGTGGTTGCCGTTTGCAGCGACTTTGCCGGCAGGATCGTGGATCGTCTCATCCGCCCATATTACAACGAGGCGTTGCGCCAACTCGATCAGGGCTTGGCGAGTGCGAAGGACATGGATCTCACGTTGAAGCTGGGATTGGGCTATCCGGAGGGTCCAATCGAGCTGCTGGAGCGGACGGGACTGTCCCATCATTTCGAGGTTGCACAGTCCTTGTTCGAGGCTTACGGCGAGCCTGCCTACTCGCCTGCTCGCCGTGCTCGGGTTGCCATGTTGAGGGGGGAATAGCATGGCCGTTATCGATTTTCGTGTCCGTCCACCCTTCAAGGGTTTCCTCGACATGGTGATGTACGCGAACCCGGAACGGCGAGATCGGTTCACCGCGCAGCTGGGCTTCGAACCGGCTCCATCCGCGGCGAAAAAATCCTTGGATCAGTTGATGGATGAGGTAAGGGCCGCGGGCATCGATAAAGTGTTGGTCGTCGGTCGCAACTCGGGTCCTCTCGGCTCGGTCAGTAACGAGGATGTCGCGGAAGTGGTTTCGCTCTATCCCGAAACGTTTATCGGCGCCGCGTCGATTGATCCGACAGACCGTAAAGGCGCCATGCGGCAGATCCGCGATGCGATGGCCCAGGGCTTCAAGGCGGTAAACGTTGAGCCGGGGTCATATCCAACGCCACTCCACCCGGACGACCGGATGCTCTATCCGATCTACGCACTTTGCGAGGACGAGGAATTTCCCGTGATCATGATGGCCGGTGGCAACGCGGGTCCTGATATCAGCTATACGCTACCAGTCGGGATTGATCGGGTTCTGGCTGACTTCCCCGGGCTTCAGGTTGTGGTGTCTCATGGCGGTTGGCCCTGGGTGCATCAAATTCTCCATATCGCATTTCGGCGGTCAAACCTTTTTATCTCGCCGGACATGTACCTGCCGAACATGCCGGGCATGGACGATTATTTGAAGGCCGCAGATGGATTTCTTTCAGATCGTTTCATTTATGGCAGCTCGTATCCCTTTATGCCGGTTGTGGATTGCCTCGAATGGTTTCGCACGCTGCCAATCCACAAAGAAAATCAACAGAAAATTCTGTACGACAATGCGGCGAGGTTTCTGAAGCTATGAACGACGATGATGATCGCGTCTCGCGTTTAACGGGCATTCTGCGCATGCAGGCTCATCTGCTTCACGGTGTCGCGGACCGACTGCACGCCGCACACCCCGATGAGGCCGGGGCGGTCATTAACGTTGCGCTTTCGGAATACGGGAAGTGGCGGGGTGAACGGCTCCGCGATCGACACGACTCGGCCGGTATTAATCCTTCTCCCGGAAACTTGGTTGCACATTGGGACAACGGGGACTTCCATGTCGTCCGTGCGCTAGAGGAGGGAATTTATGAGATATCACCTGCAATGGCTCGGGTGAGTCTGGGCTCGGATCCGTTCGCACAGTTTCTGGTTTCGGTCGGCGCCGAGGAATTGGCTGACAGTTACTACGATACTGTGCTGAAGGCGTTGGTTGGCGCCTACGATCCCGGAATCGACGTGACCGTCGATCGCAAGGTCAACAGCTGGACGGTCAATTGGTCGATGAAAGAAGAAAGCTCGGCGTCAGATGTCCTCTCGGTTGCTGAACTGGAAACATCATCATTGGTCCGCAACGGCGCGAATCTGTTTGGGGCGCTATACTTCTTCCTGGGAACGGAGGTGACCACTCAACTGGGTGATGCGGGTGAGAAGTTGCTGCGTCGGGCGGTGCGCGAAACCGCCCGTGAGCGGGGCGAGGCGTTGCGGCGGGAACACATTGCGGCGGGTCTTCCGATAAATCTCGAGTCATTGATGAAGAACTATGACAGCCCGGTCGAAGAGGCATTCGAGTGGGCCGAGGGCGAAATCATGACGCCTGAGCGCTGGCACGCGGACTGTACCTATTGTCCGTTTTACGACGTGTGGGGCGAGGTTGGTGGTCAGAAGCTAGGCTGGTTGTTCGATGAAGAGCTTCATCCCGCGCTCTATCAGGCGTATCACCCCGGCATTCAGGTCAAGTTCGTGAGCAACAAGAACCACGGTCATGCGGTATGTGGCTTTCGATTCGACATCGTCGAGGGTGCGCCTGCGCCAGAAGCAATTCTGGAAGTTGAGGACTGATTCGGAGCTATTCGGCCGTGGCGGCGGGACTGGGCTTTGAAGTGGCTTCCTCCGCAAGGAACGTGTCTACAGCGTCCTCAACAATTGTGCCTTTGAAGAAATTCGGATTCATTCCTGCGTGCAGGGACACGGGGTTTGCAAAGGTGAAATCCCGAAAGCCAGATTCGTCAGCGCGGCCATCCTCAACCATCTCCCAGGCTTCAGCGAGAATTCCTGCCATATTCGAAACATCCCAGTGTCCGTAGTCGGAGCCAAAGGTCGCCTTGAGTCGCGCGTCGAACCGCACGCCGCTGGGACGTTACGCATTGGGGATCATTATGTCGTCGGCCTCGCATCCGAACCACATTCGATCGACGAAACGGGTGACGATGTCTTCGGCACGTTCGATCCCGGCGACCGAGAACTCATCGAGGAGTCGCGCATCTGCCTTGTCGACTGCCGCGACGAATGATGTCGAGGCGTAGCCCAGATGTTCAGAGCTTCCGTAAGTGCCGGCAAGCAGGTGTCCGCCTCCTCGCTTCATCGGTGGGTGGAATTGGAGGTTGTCCTTTCGCGCCTCGTGCAACCGGCAACATCGCAACGGAGGACCTGTGCTTTCTCCTGCGAAACATGGGTCACGAGACTGGGGTCGATGTGGATGCCGTCATCGACGTAGCGCAATGGGCAGAAACGTTTTTCGATGCTCCGTTGCCAGGACAGGTCATGAAAGCCGGACTATTCCCCGAAAGCGCCAAGCTCCGTCAGCAGGCGGCCGAGTAAATAACCAAAACCCGAGGTGAGTCTCTTCCCCCAATAAAGGGGGAAGAGTTCTCCTATGCAGGCAGGTACCCGGCAAGATCGGCCAGCACCTCATCCGGATGAGATGCGGGATCTACATTGGCGTAGACTTTTGCAACACGGCCGTCGGGGTCAATCAGATAGCTGATTCGTGCCGGGTGAGTTGCATCGGACGACTCGGCTGCACCGTAGGCCATCCCCATATTGTGATCCTCATCGCAAATCAGATCGTAGGGGAAGTCGAATTTTTCACGAAAGGCCAAATTCTCGGTAGGCGTGTCAAAACTGGCGCCGACGATCACCGCATTCTTCGATGTGAAGTCAGGAGTTCGATCACGGAACCCCTTGCCCTCGATAGTTCACCCGGGGGTATCGGCCTTTGGGTACCACCAAAGAACGAGAAAGTGACCTTTGAATTGTTCGAGGGATACAGCAGTGCCATCTTGGTTCACAACTGAGAAGGCAGGCGCCGCGTCTCCGACTTTCAATAGTGGCATCTCAACTCCTCACTGTTAGGTGCCCAGACTCTCCACGGAGCCTATGCATTCGTCAATGCTCAGGGTGGCCCAACATGGCAACACACTTGGCATCGCGAGCGGCAGGACCGCACGCGGTTGGTCAATCTGGTCCTCAAGCAGTATGGATTGGCTCTGAGTGACTGGGCGGCAACGTCGTTCGTTCTGCGAAGCCACACCGGTCAAACCAATCTCGTCAACAACCTGACCGAGGTATGGGCTGCTGCCGAGACGCTCAGCCGCCGTCAATGTGATCCTTTCGATGAAGATCTCTTGGCCGTGTTGTCGAAGGAGAGTGTGGCGGAATGACCGATTACGTGGAACTCATTCCAGTCAATGTGGTCACGGGATTCTTGGGCAGCGGCAAAGCCACTCTTCTGCAGAAACTTCTGGCTTCACCGAAGCTCCGGGATACAGCCGTACTGGTCAACGAATTCGGTGAGGTCGGGCTCGACCATCATTTGTTGGAGAATATCTCAGAAGGGACATTGCTGTGGGACAACGGTTGTGTCTGCTGTGCACTGCGTGGTGACCTGCAGGAGTCTCTACGCGATCTCTTTTCACGACGGGAGCTGGGAGAGATTCCGAGATTCGAACGCGTGGTCGTCGAAACATCAGGGCTCGCCGATCCGGTGCCGATCGCATACACCATCCTTGCCGAGCCTGTGATCCAGTATCACTTTCGCCTCGGCAATATTGTCACCACGATTGACGCGGTAAACGGGCGAAATCAACTCGAACAGCACGACGAGTCGTTGAAACAGGCGGCCGTGGCAGACCGGCTGATCTTGACCAAAACCGACTTGGCCTCCGTTGGTCAGGTTAATGAATTGCGGACAGAGCTTCGTCGGCTGAATTCGGGCGCTATTGTCATCGACCCAGCTGTCGAAGACGTCGATCCGAGGCGATTGCTGACCGACGATACGTACGACCAGGAAAGCCGGGCACGCGAAGTCGACCGTTGGCTCGAGGATGAAGCGCTGACTACCGGTTCGGCTTCTCATAGGCACGGAAACGAGGAGCATAACCACGACAGGATCTTCTCATTCTGCCTGCAGTACGACGCGCCGTTGGATTGGACGGCCTTTGGTGTTTGGATGACCATGCTGCTCAACCGACACGGCGACAGGGTCTTGCGCATCAAAGGTCTGTTGAACGTCTCCGGCGTCGCCACGCCCGTTCTCATCAATGGAGTGCAGCACATTGTGCACCCGCCCTTGCATCTCGATGGCTGGCCGGACACCAATCACAGGAACCGGATCATTTTCATCGTGCGGGATCTACCGCAAGAACGTATCGAAACGTCACTTGCCGTGTTCAACGCACTCGCCAATCCGGAATCAGCGGGCGCATTGCCACCGCATCAGACCTCGTCGGAGCAGACGGTCAGTTTGAATCTGTAGCGCTCGGGATTTCGTTTTGTAGTACGCGCTGTCGCTATGCGAACAGTTTACCCCGGAACCCGTCAGACATCCGATTCACGCCGGCTTCTGACATCAGGCAAAACGCCGTTGAAAGTCCATCCGCCAGGGCTGCATTGGAAGCCGTGACAGTAACCTGTCGCCAGCTACCCCCAGGCCGGCCATTTCGAGGGTCCAGTATGTGCCCGACCTGGCCGGCAGCATCAAAGACAGTTCCCCGAGGAGCGGACGTCGCGGGAAGAAGTAAGGCTAATATCAGCAGGGCATATTTGATTCGATACATTCTCGCGCTCCACGTATCTCACTTGCAGCACGAACAAAGTGAATGAATTGGGACCGATGTCCCTTGATCTGAATCAAGCTGAGCGGCGATAGAATTTCTTTGGAATTGGTCAGCGCCGATGGCGGAACATTGGGCCAGGAACCTATGCGGGTTTGCTGTATCCCTTCAGCGCAAACACCAGCAGTGCAGTCGCGCCGAAACAGTAAAGAGCCATAAATGCACACACGTTCTCGACCGATACGCCGAAATCCATCAACGCTCCCATTCCGGGTGGTCCGAGGGCAGACGAAAACACCGCGATGGAAACGGCGAGAGACCGGATGGCTCCAAAGTGCTTGAGGCCGTAGGCCTCCGCCCACAAGGCGTTCAGAGCCGTGAAGCTGATGCCGACTGTCACGCCGACCAGCGTCAAGTATGGCCACGCCCACATGAAGTGATCGAAGGCCCATACGAACAGTAGGCCGAGAGCCAAGGGCATGAGGTACGATGGCAAGACGCGCGCTGCAGTGACTCGATCAATGAGTGGACCTGCAGCCAGCGATGCGACAACGGACCCCAAGGCATAGATCCAGTAGCTTCCGGTGACCCAAGCGATGCCCCAGTCCTTGGCTCGTGCCAGCTCCGGATGGTGGAAGAAAAGTGCAGTGATGATGATCGACGGGGCGATCATTGCCGGCACGATCAGATAGAAGCGCCAATCGCGAAGGATTTGTGCCTTGGTCCAAGACTCTGCGGGACCATTTATCTGGGCGCTCTGGTGCGTCGGTTCGTCATGTACCGTGGTGGTCACACCCTTCCATCTGAGCAGCCACCAGACGAGGGGTGTCACAACCAGAGCGATGAGGAGGGCGGAGGTCCCGAAGGTGAGGCGCCAGCCGATAGACGCGATGGCGAGAACGGCGAGGAACGGCAAAAGCGAACCGCCCACTGAGAAGCCGAGAGTGGCGAAGGCCACCGCCTTGCCTCGATCGGCATGAAAGGCGCGGGCCATTGCCGTCGTACCCGTATGCACGGCGAGCCCTTGTCCCGCTTGGCGTAGCATGAATATGGCGACGATGAGGAATACAGACGATGGAACAAGCGACATGGCCAGCGATGCGGCGACGAGACCCGCACAGACGAGCATGGTGTAGCGCTTGAGCGCTATTCGATCGATCTGTTGTCCTGTCCAGGGCAGGAGCAGGGCACTCAACAGCGTCCCAGCCATGTAGATCGATCCCCAAGCGGTGTGGCTGAGATCAAAGTCGTTCTGAACGGCCGGGCCGAAGACTCCGATAAAGTAAGTCTGGCCAACACTCGAGGCGAAGGCCATGACGAAACCAAAGGTCAGGATGCGCGCGTTATCCGCACTGGCAAGCGCAAAACGCAGGTAGCTGGCAAACGGCATTGCGAGTTTGGGAACCCAGGGAATTGGCTGGCTTGCGAGTGGAGAGTAACGAATGTCTTTACCAGAACGCGTCACCCCACCGAAAGGTTAGGTGAAGATCTCGCAGGCAGGAGGAGGCCGCAAGATCGGCATATCTCAGAGTTGAACTGCTGTCAGGCTCAGACCTAAGATACTCATGCATCCGTCTCGTCTCGATTGATCGGAGGTGTTCGCATTGGAACCTGTGCTGCCTCAGGATGCCGTTCAGCAATTCGAAAGGGATGGCTTCATATTCCCGATCCGGGTCATGGATCGCGGCGACGCGATCGCCGTGGCTCGTAAGATCGGACGCATCAAGGAGTCTTACGCGCACCTACCCAGGGTGGACCACGATCACAAGTTGTTCCGCTTCAAACCCCATCTGAAGTATACGTGCCTCGACGCAATCGTTCACAACGCCCGCGTATTGGATGCGGTGGAAGCGTTGATCGGACCCGATATTCTGCTGTGGACGTCGACCTTATTTATTAAGGACGCGCACAACCCCGCGTACATCGGCTGGCATCAGGATTCCTACACCTACCCGCTGGATGGAGACGAGGTTGTCAATGTCTGGGTGGCGCTCACCGACGCCACGCTCGAGAACGGCGCCATGCGCTTCTTCAAGGGTAGCAACGGGCTTGGGCCCCTTGATCACGCCGAAACCTGGGAGGAATACCATCTGGGTTCGCGGGGCGAGACAGTGGACACCGGTGTGAATGACGAACGGGTCGTGGACGTGCTGCTCGAAGCCGGCCAGGCGTCGATCCACCACGTCGACCTCATACACTCTTCGCAACCCAATCGGTCGGGCGAACGACGGATCGGCTATGCCATACGATACATTCCGGCTCGACTGTGGGACACGACTCGGCGCGGTACAGCCATGCTCGTTCGGGGTGAAGACCGATACGGTCACTGGGAACTCGAGCCGCGCCCCAGTGTCGACTACGATCCCCGTGTCATGCCCATCTACGAGCGTGCAATGGGGATTAGGAGCGACGCAAGTTTAGGCGACAATGAGACCGATCGGGCCTTCACGGAAGCCTGAGTGGATCGACTGGCGGACTGGAGATTAGTCTTTGGCCTCACAAATGAACGGCCAGACTACCTTGCTGGTTTCCGGGTGGGAACGGCCATCCGGAGTTAGGTAGGGGATCGGGACCTTCTTGACGTCTTTATCGAGTTTCCTTATTGAATGTGAGTCGAGGAGGGTTTCACTCCGGAACAAGGCCAAAGGGTCCATCCATCGTCCGTCGACGGGCACAAACAACTTGCTTGTCGTGTAGTCGGGCCGGTCGCTGTACCAGGCCGTGAGATGCAGGTGCGGAAAGCCTGCCGAACCATAATGTCCGCCGGTCGTCCCTGTCTTGCCGTTGAGGCCGACCTCCTGCCCCTTCTTCACACGTTGGCCCAGCTCAAGGTCAGGCATCTTCATAAGATGCTTGTACTCGGTATAAATCCAAGCGCCGAGACCGGTGTCTTCAGGCGCGTGCTGCAGAATGATTCCGATACCGCCGATAAACCTGCCCGGGCTTTTGTGAACAACGGTTCCATCAGCGATTGCCACAATTGGCGTTCCTTCATCGGCCGGAATGTCGTAGCCGCCATGATAGCCGCGGTAGAATTTAAGACTGCGCCGGCTGCCGTCGCTGCGTGTCTGCGAGGCAAAATCGGAGGTACCCTTCAGGCAATCCGCGTCCGCCGGGTAGACGGGCTGTAGGCCGGTCTGGATGAATCCCCGGGCTTGCATGGCCTTCAACTTGGCCTTCTTGGGTGAAAAGGCCGCGAAATCCTTTAAAGATGGTTTCTGAGCGAATGCGGGAGGTCCGGCTGCCAGCCATACCGCGCTGACCGTGAGGAGCACAAGGAAAGCAGTGACGGCCCTCATGAAGCGCTTTCAGAGGATGACGATGTCGTGCGGGGAGGCGGGCGGCATGGCGTCCAGCCGACCGGGAAAGCGCGGACTGCGAAATGCAGCAGATAAAACAGGATCGCGAGAATTACGAGCAGAATGGTCGTAAGCAATTTCTCACCAAATTCACCTCCGATGATGTCTTCCCGCCCGATCAGGTGTTCCGCTAGAACCTCAAAGGCCTGAAGGGTCGCGCCCGCGCAAAAAATGACGGCAATCAGAATCGATATTTGCAACGTGTCAAAGACCAGCCCGTCCACTTCAAGCTGCGTTACGCTCCGGATGATATTTCGGCGAAACGACTGCCAGTGCGCTACCGCGTACCCGATCACACCGACCACGGATGCGAACCAAAAAATCACATTGCTGAAGTGGATGTTGGGTATGCTCTCTGTCAGAAATGTTTCAAATGGTTCGTAAAAGTATAAGAATATCAATAGGATGATCACGCCAATCAAAATGATCCAAAACTTTGTGGTGCGGCGTATGACAGGTTCCTGAGCCATGGTCAGGATCGTAGGATAAAAGCTACGCAAATCAAACCCTGCAACGGAATTTTACACTTCACGAGTTCAAACAATCCATATAGAGTGTATATGCACTGGAAATTTGCGCCGCACGTTGACCAAGCGTGACGAGTAGATAATCATGCCGTCCACACCGCAGGATCAGTCGGTCGGGATTCTTACTGGCATTCAGAATCTCATCAGCGAGACAAAGGTGCCGCCGGCGGGCGGAAAGCCCGCGCTGTTTACGCACAAGAACGGCACCCCATATCCCGAAAGAGGGAGACGCGGTCCCGAAACCAGTTAAATCTGGCCGCCGGTCCAATTGAGGTCCCCAATGGCCTTAGCCCGAGACTTCCCAGTAGACTTCAATCGCTGCAGAAACTGATCGGGACTTGGGTTGGCGCTGCGGACGAGGCGCAGGTCGTACTTCGGAGCCGCTGAGAGATTTGAGACCAAAGAATTGCATGAACCATTGAGAAGGGCTCGCCATGAAGATCGGTGTGTTCTATTTCGCGACCGACTACAGCATCGGTCCCGGAGAACTCGCGAAGGAGTTGGAAGAACGCGGTTTTGACTCGCTGTTTCTCAATGAGCATACGCACATTCCGGTAAGCCGCCGGACTCCATTTCCACGCGGCGATATGCTGCCCAAAGACTACGCATCCTCTCACGATCTGTTTGTTGGATTGGCGTTCGCTGCTGCCGCAACAACGACGCTCAAGCTTGGCACTGCCGTCTGTCTTGTTCCTCAACATGACCCAATCGTTACGGCGAAGGCGGTCGCCACACTTGATGTCCTCTCTGGCGGGCGATTTGTCTTCGGGATTGGGGGCGGCTGGAACGCCGAGGAGATGGAGAATCACGGTCACAAATTTGAGGACAGGTTCAAACTCCTGCGTGAGCGCGTACTGGGTATGCAGGAGTTATGGACCGAGGAAGAAGCGGAGTTCCATGGAGAATTCGTGGACTTCGATCCGGTCTGGATGAATCCCAAGCCCATGCAGAAACCCCATCCGCCAATTCTATTGGGCGGGGAATCCGTCCATACCCTGCGCCGTGTTGTCGAGTTCTGCGATGGCTGGATGCCGCGAACCAACAAGGCCGGCGATGACCAGCAGACCGCCGCAGTGGCGGCCGATCCTGTTGAATGTGTCAGTCGTTTGCGGGCGGTCGCCGATGAGAAGGGACGCGACATGTCCACACTCTCACTGACGGCATTCCGTCTTCCGCCGGAAAAAGCTTTGGTCGAGGCGTATGACGAGGCAGGATTTGCCGGCGCACTTCTCTATCTGCCGTCCGCGGGACGTGATGAAGTCCTCAGCGTTCTCGACAGTTATGCACCCTTGTTGAATTGATAATTGGGTCGGAACCGTTTGCACCCGGGTCGATCTAAGACTTTTTCGTCACCTCTATGATGCCCTGCTCGGAGTCGACTTTCACCCAGTCACCGTCGCTGATGAAATCCCAGGGCAATCCCTCCTGGATGCGGTCAATCGACGGCACCCCCGTGTAGATCGTGAAGCCACCGCCAATGTTGTGCATTTCGCGGCAAATGATCGCTCGCGGTGTCGACTTGTTGATCTTCCATTTGGTGAGGAAACTGAGCCCCGCGCCGGTCGAATAGATATCGGTGTCATAGACCAGCACCTTGTCCATCACCGACTTGCCCTGAAGGGGGTGTCCGTCCATACGCACGATCCCCTCGTCGTTCGTGATGGCGGCCGCGATGAAGGATAGGGGTTTATCGGTGACGATTGCTTCACCTTCAGCAACGCCTTTCGAGATCGGGCGACCGTGCAGCGTGATGGATTGGCTCATCGTGCTAGTTCCAATGCGAGGGACGGAATTTACCGGTGATTGCGGCATTCACACAGTCCGTTAGTGTTCCATAGCGCCATGTCGGCTTGCCTTCACCGGCAACGAGGCGGCGCATCTTCATGCTGTCCGCCGCGATTACAGTATCGGGGCCGTACATGTTCTCGATCGGCATGCAGTACTCACATGTATCTGTCGTCAGTAAGGCTCCTGCATTGGTGAGTTTGTCTACGAGGCCCATGTGTTCTGCCAGGACATGCGTGACCCGATCGGTGTGAATGAGAAAATTCACCCCATCCTTGACCTTGTTATCGCCCAACTGCTCCACGACCTCCTGAATCTCGTATATGGTCTTGAAGGGACAACCCGACATGACGACATCGACGTCTTCCTTGGACGTATTGGAGAGGTACTCGTAAGCCTTACGCATGGTGTCGGCGTCAATCCAAAGCCGGTCTACGTCCTTGGGCACTTTGCCACCGAAGCCCTCCTCCACCGTGTTTGCCTCGGGGCTGATACCGACGAGGAACATCAGAGTGCCGATTAGTGCCGGTGAGCACGCCGAGCACATGGCCTTGAGCTCCTCGGTTTCCATGTTCGGCGGCAAGCCGGTAACCACCGGAATACGGTCGTAGGCAAAATCACCGATAATCATCCCCAGTGCGGAGAAATCACCAGCCCGTCGGCCGTCACCGCCAAGACGTTCCACAAGGTTCGGGTCGATCTCCACCAGACACTGACCCACCCGGTTTTTCGGATCCAGCAAGCCAATCTTGGGTGTGCGTCCAGCGATGCCCGCGAGCGGCGCCGTAATGCTGTCTTCGCGATTGCCGCGCGCGCCTAATACCGAATTGGCATAGCCTGTCGCATTGCCCTCGACCCAGGCCATGTTCTCACCGAACTTGGGCACGTTGTGGCCCAGGTGCGGCGTGCAGGAGAACGTGAGAGCTACGCCCAGATTGCGAAATGCGTCGGAGATACGCGTCTGCTTCTCGGGATATCCTGCCGGCCAGTCGAATTTGTCCATGTTCTTCATGTCCATGGACATTGGATCGCAGGTTGTGGGTACTCGCATCTTGCCGCCCCACTCCACGAGCTGCTCGTAGAATTCGAGACCGCCGTCCCCCATTGTCCGGTAGTCGGACAGCAGGTGACAGGTGTGAAGGTCGACCATTTCGTCTGCTTCGAACGCCTCACCCATTCTGGTGAGGTGTTCCATGGCGTGCTGGACCGCCGGCCCCTCTGCGCCGTCTAGCTTTCGTTTATCAGCGTCGCTGAGCTGCATCGTCTTGCCTCCGTGACCCTTGGCCACTCCCCTTGGTCGGCCATTTGGCTCCCTCCGCCTAGCAGGGCGAGGGTTGGGTGGGGGTGGCCATTGGTTTGATTGGGGAGTTCCTGCAACTCAAAACACACACCCCTCTTCACTCCTCCCCTTCAAGGGGGGGAGGAGAAATTTCGCCTTAAGACTTCTTGGTCACTTCGACGATGCCCTGCTCGGAGTCGACCTTCACCCAATCGCCGGTGCTGATCAGATTCCAGGGCAGCCCTTCTTCGATCTTGTCCATCGACGGAACGCCGGCATAGATCGTGCCGCCGGCCCCAATGTTATGGGCCTTGCGCCAGATCACGGCAGCCGGAGCCGTGTTGTAGATCGTCTTCTTGGTGTACATGCTCAGCGCGCCACCAGTCGAAAAGATGTCGGTGTCGTAGATCAGAACTTTGCCGGCGATCGACTGGCCGTTCAGCGGATGCTTGTCGATCCGCACGATACCTTCCTCGTTGCTGATGCCAACGGCAATGAAGCTCAGCGGCTTGTCGCAGACCAGAGCCTCGCCTTCGCCGACGCCTTTACTGATGGGGTGCCCATGCAGGGTGATTGTTTCACTCATGTCCCGTCCTCCCTTGGCGTGCCGTCAATTCCAACGACTCGGCTTGAACTTGCCGGTGACGGCGGCATCTACCACGTCGGTGAGGGTGCCGTAGCGCCACGTCGGCTTGCCGTCGCCAGCCAAGAGACGCCGCATCTTCATGCTGTCGGAGGCGATGACCTTGTCGGGACCGAACATGGTCTCGACCGGCATGCACCAGCTGCAGGTGTCCGTGGTCAGTACGGCTCCGGCGTCCTTTATCGTGTCCACCAGACCCATGTCATCCGCCATGTTGTACGTGATGCGGTCGGTGAAGATGTACATCTTGACCCCATCGGCGACTTTCTGCTGCCCAAGCTGATCGGTCACTTCCTGAATCTCGTGTAGCGTCTTCAAGGGGCAGCCGGTGACAATGATGTCGACGTCCTCCTTGGTGGTCTGCTCGAGCTGATCGTACATCTCGCGCAGATTGTCTTCCGTGATCCGGATTGTATCGACGTCCTTCGGCACCTTGCCGCCGAAAGCTTCCTCGATCGTGCGCGCCTCGGGGCTGATGCCGACCAGCAGCATGAGGGTCGTCGTCATGGCCGGCGAACAAGCGGTTACCAGGGCCTTAAGCTCCTCGTTCTCCATGTATTCGGGCAGGCCCGTCACCACCGGAATGCGGTCATAGGCGAAATCGCCGATGAGGGCGCCCAGTGCCTGGTAGTCGGCCGAGCGCCGGCCTTCACCACCGACTCGCTCGATCAGGCTCGGATCGACTTCGACAAGGCAATCGCCGACCCGGTTCTTGGGATCTAGCATGCCGTACTTCGGGATGCGGCGGGCGATCGCGGCCATTGGACTGGTGATCGCGTCCTCGCGGTTGCCACGGGCGCCGATTACGGTATTGGCAAACCCCGTTGCGTTACCCTCGACCCAGGCCATGTTGGATTTGAATTTCGGCACATTGGCCGTCAGGTAGTGCGTGCAGGAAAACGTCGGCTGGACGCCGAGGGCGGCAAGCGCGTCGATAATTCTCTGTTGACCCTCTGCGTACCCTTCCGGCCAGTCGAACTCGTCCGTGTTGTAGCGGTCCATGGACATGGGCTCGCACGAAGACGGAATTGATATGTGGCCACCCAGGTTGACTAGGTTCTCGTAGAAATTGACACCACCGTCGCCGACCGTGCGGTAGTCGGAGAAGCAATGCACCGTGTGCAGATCCACCATCTCTTCAGCGTCGAAAGCCTCGCCCATTTTGAGCAAGTGCTCCATCGCGTGCTG
>DEBC01000032.1 GCA_002348365.1 Alphaproteobacteria bacterium UBA2966
ACGAGATGCCACTCTCCGGCCATGTCATGAATCTCCGATAGCTGAATGTTCGGGTGCGGGTCAGGTGGACTGGATCAGATGGAAGCGAAGCTTCTTCTCCAGGTGATCGCGAATTACATCCCATTGCACGGCCCAATAGCCCTTGTCCAGCGGGTTCATTTCGTGACCCACTTCCCTGTGAAGTGCGGGCAAAGCGTGGAAGGGCACTGACGGCGCCAGATGATGTTCACAGTGATAAGGCATGTTCCAGCACAGGAAGCGTGTCAGCGGGTCTGTCTTGAGCGTGCGGGCGTAGGTGCGAAGGTCAAGATGACCTTCCGTGCAGCCCGTGTGGTCGGCAACGCGAAGTGCGCGGGCAACGGGTAGGCCGATCACCGTGGGGATCGCCCAGTAAATCGCGGCGGCCCACGACCCCAGAGCAATGCTGACGACGGCGACTGTCACGTAGATCGCGAGGAAAATGCGTGCCTCCAGAAATATCTTCGGCAATTGGTCTTCCGGTACAAATTGACGATTGAAGGGGCGGATTCGACCCATGCTATGGCGGAAGATCCAGCCGAGATTTTTGACCCACTGATGGATGCCGGTGACGTAGTAAATGTAGTCGATCCATGACGAAGGGCTCGGCAGGACGAATTCCGGATCCTGGCCGAACTCTTGCGCGTGGGTGTGGTGACCGGTGTGGTCGTAGCGGAAATAGGTCGGCGTCCAGACAATCAGGATTCCGGTGATCCAGTGCACTGTCTCGTTGAGCCAGCGAGAGCGGAATGCGGTCCCGTGGCTCGTCTCGTGCATGGGCGCGAACAGGTGCCCCAGCATGACACCGTGCAGGAACATGGTTGGGATCAACCAACCGGTGCCCGTGGCCAGGTAGACCAAATATCCGGTCCCGAAGATGATCGACATGTGTCCGCCGAAATACATGAGGCCGTGACGGTCGGTGCGTTTGGTGAAGGGCTTCAGGCGCTTTCGCGAAATGATCTCACGTTGTGCCTCGAGCAGTTTCGTGTTGGCGTCGGGGGTCGTCAGCTTATCGACATCAGGAGTCGCTTCGACACTTGCTTCGGTCATTTCAGGGGCCTCTTCCCAGGATTGCCGATCCGCGGAATTGTCAATCCCGCGATGCCATGAAGGCGAGGGTATCGAGCTACTTTTCTTCAAACAAGCGAATAAACTTTATATTTTTCTTCAGTTTTCCTTAAGTCGAGAATTGGCGGCAACCCGGCTCAAGGCATCATAGAGTGTATCGAGGAAAATCTGCCGGTGGTGCTCACGCTGTTGCACCATAGATATCGTCCTCTGGAGTGCGGGCGAGCCGAAAGGCACGACGTAGAGATCATCAAAAAACCTTTCCCGGATCGAAGAGATCGGAAGAATACCGACTCCAAGGCCATGCAAAACCATCATCTGGAACGTTTCCATGGTGTCTAGTTCCATGATGGGATCAACCTTGATATTGCGCTGGTTCAGCGCTTGTTCGATCAATCGGCTGACTTCTGCCTTGCGATTGAAGCCGATGTATGGGTTGCCGGTTAGAAGCTCTGCATCGCTCTGACCCGCAAATTCGCGCGGCGCTATGACCATCAGGGGTTCGCTCAAGAGGGGCCGGCTCAGGAGTTGTCCATCCAAGTCCTGGGGCTGAGTGATCACCGCCGCATCCAAACGTCCCTGGACGATTTGATGGACGAGCTCGTCCGCCAAATCGGAGACCACGCGGACCTGCAGGCGACGATAGGTCTGGTGCAGATTGTCGAGGGTCTGCGGCAGAATGAATGACATGCCTGGAACCGTGCCGATGCGGATGGATCCTGTGAGTTGGCTGGACACAGGGGAAGCGTCAAGAAGTTTGTCGCAGAGCGAGGTGATCTCACGCGCCTGCTCGAGCATCAGCAGGCCGGTGTTGTTGAGTCGCGGAGGACGGACGGAGCGTTCAAACAGTTCAAGCCGCAGGCTTTGTTCGAGACTTTTCATCTGCATGCTGACGGCCGCCTGAGTAAGGCCGAGCTTGGCTGCAGCGGCGTGGAAACTGCCCGTGTCGGCGATAGCGACGAGGGTCTGTAGCTGTCTTAACTGCATGCCACATCATAAAATTTGTTGAAGATGTTCATCAATAAAATTCCTTTGACTGAAGATGGGGTGGCAAATAGCGTTGAGCCTCTAGCTTCTCCGGCGCGCCGCGGTCGGGGCAGCAATCCTCCGAAATTGCCGGGCTGGAAACGATGACTCCCATCGGAACCACGACGATTACGAACAACGCTCAATCGCGGTTCGGATTCAGTGCGCTGTCCGAGATCGGCGCCGCGCTGTCCGGCCTTGGTGTAGATCGCCCCCTTATTTGCAGTGATACAGGCCTTCGGGAGGCAGGTCTGATCGACCGACTCCTTTCGGAGTTGCCAACTCCTGTGAACGTCACCGTATTCGACGGTACGCCGCCGAATCCGACAGAAACGGCGATCAATGACGCGGCAGCACTCTTCCGAAATCGTGACTGCGATGGTGTCATTTCCATCGGTGGAGGATCGTCTTTGGATCTTGGCAAGGGGGTTGCGCTACGTGTCACCCATCCCGAGCCGCTCCAGTCTTATACAACTCAGAACATGGGGATCGAGAAGATCGGCGACGTGGCTCCAATGGTCGCGATCCCGACAACAGCGGGCACGGGCAGCGAGGTGGCTCGGGCGAGTGTGGTAATCCTCGACAATGGTGAGAAGCGGGTCGTCGCCAGCCCCAAGCTGATACCGCGTTTATCGATCCTCGATCCTGAACTGACGTTGTCCCTGCCACCCTATCTAACTGCGGCAACGGGCATGGACGCAGTCACACACTGCATCGAGGCAGTGATTTCACCAGCCATCAATCCCCCTGCCGACGCCATCGCGCTCGATGGTATCGAGCGAGCGCTGGGCGATGGCGCACTACGCCGCGCCGTGGCAGACGGAAGCGACCGTGATGCGCGTTGGACCATGATGCTGGTCTCCACCGAAGGTGCCATGGCATTCTCCAAGGGGCTGGGCGCCGTGCATGCCATGAGCCATGCCTGCGGCAAGGACCTCGAACTCAAGCTCCATCACGGCACCCTCAACGCGGTGCTGCTCCCGCCGGTGCTGCGATTCAATTATGAGCATGCGCGAGACAAGTACCCGACAATCGCGCGGGCAATGGGTTTGCCGCCGGACGCGGACCTGGCAGCAACAATTGCTGAATTGAATGCTGAACTCGGACTGCCCGAGGGCCTTGCAGCGATGGGCATCACCATCGACATGGTTCCAGACCTTGCCGAACACGCCGTCGACGACATGTGTACGGCGACGAATCCTGCTCCCTTGGACCGGAAGGGATACGAACACCTTTTCGAGATGGCATTGTCCGGCCTTAATTGATCCCGGACACCTAAGGTAGCTAGCGGATCGTTGGTGGTATTGAAGGCGGGCGGAGTGGTCGGTCGTATCGTGCTGAAGCCTTAGGTGGCGGCACGGTCTGGCAAACGGAATGAAATGAGATGGCGCTGCGGTTGTGACCGATCTTTGTGACGTGATAATCAGCGCCAGCTCAAAACAGCAGAGTTGAACGGTGGGCAGGGAGGCAAGGACGTAATGTCAGCACCAAATTTTCTCTTCATTCAGGCAGACCAGCTGGCGGCTGAAGTCTTGCCGGTCTATGGACACCCATTGGTTAAGGCGCCGCATCTTGAGGGTCTTGCACGCGACGGTGTCATCTTCGAGAACGCCTATTGCAACAACCCGATCTGCGCGTCGTCGCGCTTCTCAATGATGGCCGGCCAACTGTCATCGAAGATCGGTGCCTACGACAACGCGGCAGAATTCCCGGCGACCGTACCGACGTTCGCGCATTATCTTCGCGCGCTGGGCTATACCACTTGCCTGAGCGGAAAGATGCATTTTGTCGGTCCCGACCAGCTCCACGGATTCGAAGAGCGGCTGACCACAGACATCTATCCGTCCGACTTTGGTTGGACGCCGGACTGGTCTAAGGGTGACAAGCAGCTGCCGCCGTCCGGCATGAGCATGCGCAGTGTCGTCGAGGCCGGTCTGTGCGAGCGCAGTTTGCAGATCGACTACGACGAAGATGTCGGCTTCCAGGCGGTGCAGAAGATTTACGACTACGCGCGGGATCCCGAGAATAAGCCGTTCTTTCTCGCGGCATCATTTACTCATCCGCACAATCCATTCACGACAACGCCGGAATTCTGGGATCTCTACAAGCACGATGACATCGACATGCCAAAGTATCCGGGCAAACCCGTCGAGGAACGCGATCCCTGGAGCCAGCGTTACCACTACCTGATCCGGCAGGACGAGCACGAGGTGACAGATGAGCACATCCGCAACGCCCGCCATGCCTACTACGGCATGACGAGCTACATCGACCACCATGTGGGCCGTTTGCTTGCCGCGCTGGAGGCGACCGGTCTCAGCGACAACACCGTCGTCGTGTTCACCGCCGACCACGGCGATATGATGGGTGAGCGGGGCATGTGGTACAAATTCAACCCCTTCGAGTGGTCCGTGCGCGTGCCGCTCATTGTCCGGGCACCGGGCAATGCCAAGGGACGGCGTGAGGCCAAGTCCGTCTCGCTCGTCGATCTGCTGCCGACACTTCTAGATCTTGCGACTGACGGTAGTCCACCCGAACTCATCGAGCCCGTGGACGGGCACTCCTGGTCCAGGATGTTGCATGGCGAGGACGATTCCCGGCCCGACGAAGCAATGGTCGAATTCACGGCGGAAGGCGCCATCGCGCCGTGCCTCATTTTGCGTAAAGGTCCCTACAAGTACGTCTACAGCGAGCCCGATCCAGGCATGCTGTTCAACGTGGAGGCGGATCCGGGAGAGCAGCAGAACCTCTGCGGCAATCTTGAATATAGGGAAATCGAGGAAGAGATGCTGGCCGATATCCTTGGCCGATGGGATCCAAAAGCGATCTACGAAAGCATCATCGAGAGCCAGCAGCGCCGCCATTTTATTCAAGGTGTGATGATGAGCGGACGGCCCGCGCCGTGGGACTACCAGCCCTTCCGTGACGCCTCGCAGCAGTACCTGCGTACGGGCGGCAGCCCGACCATGGTCAAGGGGCTCGCACGATTCCCCTACATGGAACCCGTGCCCCCGGACTTTCCGCGGGGATAATTGCCCCTAAGAACGCCACGCAGCCATGACCATCCAGGTGGTCAAGGCAGCCGCAACGAGCACGCCTGGATAAGACACCCACACGGGGACGATGACCCCTGCCATGGAGATCTCGAACT
>DEBC01000117.1:0-10164 GCA_002348365.1 Alphaproteobacteria bacterium UBA2966
GAACATGCCATCCTGTCGGCCGAGGTGGTGGGCCTCTTTGGGATTGAGCCCAAGGTGGCGCTGATTTCGCACTCGAGTTTCGGTTCGTCGGACTATGACTCCGCTCAACTCATGCGTCGTGCGCTTGAATTGACGACGGAGTATGCCCCCGATCTTGAAATTGAGGGAGAAATGACGGCGGACGCCGCTCTCGACTCAGGCGCGCGCGAACGCCTGTTCCCCAATTCCAGATTATCGGGAAGCGCCAATCTTCTGGTTATGCCGTCGCTCGATGCTGCAAACATCGCTTTCTCGCTTTCACGGGTGATGACCGAAGGGCTTTCCGTCGGACCCATTCTGGTGGGCATGGCGCATGCAGCACATGTCGTCACACCTGCTATCACCGTTCGGGGCCTGGTGAATATGGCGGCGCTGGCGACCGTAGACGCCCAGGCGCATGCCGATGAAGCTTACACGCAGCCTAATCTGCCGCCACGCGATGCGGTTTGAGGCCACGAGCATCAGGCCATGACTGAAGCGTCTCCCGGGACCGAGGAAGCGGAGGTTGCCGGCGACGATGCGATAGGGCTGTCGCCGGAGCACGTCCAGGCGGTGACTCAGGCGATCGAAGACGAGAATCTCGATCAGGTCCGAACTCTTGTCGAGCCACTCCATTCCGCGGACGTGGCCGACCTGGTTGAACAGTTGGAGCCGGACGAACGCCGGGTTCTGGTCGATGTGATTCGCGGCTTTGTGGCTTCGGAGGTCCTGCCGCACCTTGGTGATGCGCTGCTCGATGACGTGCTGGAGCACCTGGGCGTTCAGGACATCGCCGCTGCGGTTGCCGAACTCGACGTCGATGATGCGATTGATATCATCGAGGATCTCGACGAAGACGAACAGCGAGAGGTGCTGAACGCGCTGCCGGCCTTCGAACGGCTGCAGATCGAAGAAGGGTTGGCCTTTCCCGAGGATAGTGCGGGTCGACTCATGCAGCGGGATTTCATGGCTATCCCCGCATACTGGACGGTTGGCCAGACCATCGATTACATGCGCCGAACGGATGATCTCCCCGACGAATTCTATGAGATCTTCGTTGTCGATCCGTCGCACCATCCCATGGGCACGGTGCCGCTCTATCGGGCCATGCGCACCAAGCGTCCGGTCCTCATCGGCGACATCATGGAGTCGGATCCCATTCTCATGCCGGTGGAAATGGATCAGGAAGACGTCGCCTACCAGTTCCAGCAGTACGATCTCACTTCGGCAGGTGTGATCGACGATTCGAATCGGTTGATCGGTGTCATCACAGTGGATGACGTAGTCGACGTGATCCACGAAGAGGCGGAAGAGGACATCATGCGCCTCGCCGGCGTCGGGGAGAGTGATATTTTCTGGACCGTCGCCGAAACCACGAAACGGCGGTTTCTCTGGCTGCTCGTTAATCTCGGGACCGCCGTCCTTGCGTCGATCGTAATCTCATTGTTCGGCGCGACGATTGAGCAGATCGTCGCTCTGGCCATCCTGATGCCGATCGTGGCTTCAATGGGTGGCAATGCAGGGACCCAGACAATGACCGTGACGGTACGCGCTCTGGCCACACGCGACCTGACGGTGACCAACGCCTTCCGGGTTGTCAGCAAGGAGCTGATTGTCGGTTTCATCAATGGCGTTCTGTTTGCGGCACTGGTGGCTGCGATCGCAGGGATCTGGTTCGGCGGTGTGGCGTTGGGTGGAGTTATCGCTGCGGCCATGGTCATCAACATGATCGTCGCCGCGCTGGCCGGAATACTCATACCACTGGGGTTCAGCCGTTTCGGTACCGACCCTGCCGTTGCCGGCACGGTTTTCGTGACGACTGTGACCGACGTCGTCGGGTTTTTCGCATTCCTGGGCCTGGGTGCCTGGTTGTTGTTGTGATTTGCGTGCCGTGATGAACGAATTCGCCGCACGCGATCCCGACTTCGAGGCACGCATCCGTGCCAGCTTTGGCCGTCAGTCATTCATGCAGCACATTGGGGCGGAACTTACCCACGTGATGCCGGGACGGGTCGAGATTCACCTCCCCTGGCAGGAGTTTCTTGGACAGCAACACGGTTACTTCCACGGCGGTGTGATCGGAACCATTGCGGATAATGCCTGTGGCTATGCGGCATTCAGCTTGGCTGCGGCAGAGGACAGCGTTCTCACCGTGGAGTACAAACTCAACCTCGTCGCGCCGGGGAAAGGCGAAGCCCTGATCGCCCGCGGTGAAGTCGTAAAGCCGGGCCGGACCCTCACTGTGTGCGAAGCCCGGATCTATGCGGTGAATCGGGGAAAGGAGAAGCTCTCGGCGATCGCCCTCGAGACATTGACGTTATTGCCGGATACGCCTGACAGCCTGGAACGGCATCGAGACTGAATCCGCGGTCGGACCTGATGTCCGACCCCAGGGTGGATTTCGAAACCGTGGATTACGCGCTACAGTCAGCCCCATGATCCCCAACAGCTGGCCCTCGCTCGATTTCGATCTTGGAGACGCCGCCGATTTGCTGCGCGATTCGGTCATGAGCTTCGCGGCGGACGAAATCGCGCCGCGGGCAGCCGAGATCGACGAATCCAACGAGTTTCCCATGGATCTCTGGCCAAAAATGGGCGAACTCGGGCTGCTGGGTGTGACGGTGGAAGAGGAGTACGGCGGTGCGGGGATGGGCTATCTCGAGCACGTCGTTGCCATGGAGGAGATCAGCCGTGCTTCGGCGTCGGTCGGCTTGTCTTACGGCGCTCATTCGAACCTGTGTGTCAACCAAATCCGCCGCAATGGCACGGATGCGCAGAAGTCGCGCTATCTGCCTGACCTCATTGCGGGCGCCCATGTGGGCGCGCTGGCCATGAGCGAACCGGGCGCCGGCTCGGACGTGGTCGGCATGAAACTGCGCGCCGAAAAAACGGGTGATCGTTATGTCCTGAATGGCACCAAGATGTGGATCACCAACGGTCCTGACGCTGATGTCCTGGTCGTCTATGCCAAGACCGATCCGGATGCCGGCTCTCGGGGAATTACGGCGTTCCTGATCGAGAAGGGCTTCGACGGTTTTTCCACGGCCCAGAAACTCGACAAACTCGGCATGCGCGGCTCAAACACTTGCGAGCTCGTCTTCGAGGATTGCGAGGTGCCCGAGGAGAACATTCTGGGGACGCTCGGGGGCGGCGTCGAAGTGCTCATGAGTGGTCTCGACTACGAACGTGCCGTTCTCGCTGCCGGTCCGCTCGGCATTATGCAGTCCTGCATGGACGTTGTGATTCCCTACGTCCACGATCGTCAGCAATTCGGCAAACATATCGGCGAATTCCAGCTGATGCAGGGTAAGCTCGCGGACATGTACACGACGATGAACGCCTGTCGGGCGTACGTGTATGCGGTCAGCCGGGCATGTGATCGCGGGGAGACCACGCGCAAGGACGCCGCGGGCGCCATCCTGTATGCCTCCGAGAAGGCGACCTGGATGGCACTCGAGGCGATACAGTGCCTGGGCGGCAATGGCTATATAAACGAGTTCTCGACGGGCCGGTTGCTGCGAGACGCCAAGCTCTACGAGATCGGGGCCGGTACCAGCGAGATTCGGCGCATGCTGATCGGCCGGGAACTGTTCGAGGAGACCGCCTGATGCCCTTGGAAATGAGGGAAAATTGTGAACGTTGCGAGTCCGGCCTGGACTGGAGTGCCGAGGCCTTTATCTGCAGCTATGAATGTACGTTTTGCCGTGACTGTTCGGATGGTATGAACCATATCTGTCCCAACTGCGGCGGCGAGTTGCTACGACGGCCCAGGTGCGCCCAGCGCGAGGTTGCTTGACGTCGGTGCGCAGAGGCTTAGTGCAAGGAGAACACCATGAGCGATAAGGATCCCATCGTCATTGCCGGAATGGCCCGTACCCCCTTGGGTGATTTTCAGGGCGGGCTGAGTCCATCGTCCGCACCTGAGCTTGGTGCCGTGGCGATCAAGGCCGCCCTGGTGCGTGCCGGTGTGCCTCCGGAGGACGTCGACGAGGTCATCATGGGGTGTGTCCTTCCGGCCGGTTTGGGGCAAGCACCGGCCCGGCAAGCTGCCATTTACGCCGGCGTTCCAGTTGACGTCGGCGCCTTGACGATCAACAAGATGTGCGGATCCGGCATGAAGGCCGCGATGCTGGGCAACGATCTGATCGAAGTGGGCACGAACGACATCGTGGTGGCCGGTGGTCTCGAGAGTATGAGCAATGCGCCTTACCTGATGCAGAAGGTCCGGAATGGATTGCGCATGGGCCATGGCGAGATCAAGGACCACATGTTTCTCGATGGCCTCGAGGACGTGTATGACCCCGGCCGCTTGATGGGCACGTTCGCCGATGAGACTGCCCAGGCCTATCAGTTCTCGCGAGACGATCAGGACGCCTACGCCATTGAATCGTTGAATCGTGCCCGCAAGGCCTCTGAGGGAGGCTGGTTCGATGATGAGATCGCGCCCGTGACCGTGGAAACGCGCAAGGGTGTGAACACTGTGACCCAGGACGAGCATCCATTCTCTGTCGATCCCGCGAATGTGCCGAAACTTCGTCCTGCATTCGGCAAGGACGGAACGGTGACGGCCGCCAACTCCAGTTCCATCTCAGACGGTGCGGCGGCGATGGTCTTGATGCGTGAATCCGAAGCGGAGCGTCGCGGGATCACGCCGTTGGCACGTATCCTTGGCCATGCCACCAATTCTCACGAGCCGGAGCGCTTCACGACTGCCCCGGTCGGCGCCATCGAAAGATTGCTCGACAAGGTCGGCTGGCAAGCGGATGACGCCGATCTCTATGAGGTCAACGAGGCGTTTGCTGTCGTTACGATGGTCGCCATGCGCGATCTTGGCCTGAGTCATGACAAGGTCAACGTGCACGGAGGTGCTTGTGCGCTCGGCCATCCGCTTGGCGCAACGGGCGCCCGCATCATGGTCACGCTGCTCGGAGCGATGGAACGCGAAGACGCCAAGCGCGGCATCGCGGGCCTTTGCATTGGTGGCGGGGAAGCCACGGCAATCGCGTTGGAACGCCTGAGTTGAGGGATCAATCGCATGGATCGAAAATTCGTTTCGACGAGTTCACCTTATGAGAAGATCGCCAGTTTCTCGCGTGCCGTGGTACAGGGTGACTGGGTCTTTGCATCAGGTTGCACGGGATACGACCAGGACACAGACAGCATCTCCGAAGATCCGGCCGAGCAGACCCACCAGGCATTCAAACTGATCAACTGGCTGCTCGACGAAGCGGGATTCAGCCTTTCGGATGTGGTGCGCATTGTCGTCTACCTCTCTGATCGGGAAGACTTCAAAGCCGTCGCCCCGGTCATCGGTGAGCACTTCGAGGGCATCAATCCCGCCAACACGACGGTTGAGGCGCGTCTCGTGGATCCGCGGATGAAAGTCGAGATTGAAGTCACCGCCTATCGAGGAAGCTAGGCCTCGAGGCTTTTGTCATGCGCCTCGTTCAATTCCTCACTCCGGAAAGCGAGCGCCGGGTCGCGGTCGCGGAGCCGGATGGAGTGTACCTGCGGATCGTGGCGCGCGCCCAGTCCGTTTATGACATGGCCCGTCAGGCAATTGAGGCCGACGTCGGGCTGGCGGGCTTGGTGGAAAATCACCTGACCGATGAGCTGATCGACTACACGATCATTCGCGATGAAAGACGGCTCCTGCCGCCGGTCGATCACCCGGACACCGCGCGATGGCTGGTCACCGGTACGGGACTGACCCATCTCGGTAGCGCCAGTGCGCGTGACGCGATGCACACCGCATTGGAATCTGACGAACCCAAGAGCGATTCGATGCGGATATTCGAATGGGGGCTGAAAGGCGGCAAGCCATCCCCCGGTGAGACCGGTGTCCAACCGGAATGGTTCTACAAGGGAGACGGGCGCTGCGTGGTCGCGCCGGGACACGCCCTGCCATTGCCGAAGTTCGCCGACGATGGGGGTGAAGAGGCCGAGGTCGTCGGCGTTTATGTGATCGATGACGCCGGGACACCATGCCGCCTCGGATTTGCACTCGGCAATGAGTTTTCGGATCACGTCATGGAGCGGCAGAACTATCTCTATCTGGCCCATTCGAAGTTGCGGGCGTGTGCTTACGGACCCGAACTGCTGGTGGGCGAACTGCCCGGGAACGTCCAGGGTCAGGTCCGCCTGTGGCGGGGCAACGAAGTGATATGGGAGTCACCGTTCGCGAGCGGCGAAGACAATATGTCTCACGCGTTGTCGAATCTCGAGTTCCATCATTTCAAGTATCCCAACTTCCGTCGTCCCGGCGATCTGCATTGCCATTTCTTCGGCACCGCAACGCTGAGCTTCTCGGCGGATGTGGAAACGCGTCCCGGTGACGAATTCGAGATCTCCGCGGAAAATTTCGGCGCTTCGTTGCGTAATCCGATGACAGCGGCAGCGGAGACGACGGTGCCACAGGTGAAGGTTCTCTAGCGGTACCTCATGATCCTTACCGAAGAACAGGAAATGATCCGTGATGCGGCCCGTGAATTCTCGCAGGCCGAGCTGGTTCCCCATGCATCGGAATGGGACAGGACGGGAGAGTTTCCCGAGGCCGCCATCAGCCGAATGGGAGAACTGGGTTTTCTCGGGATGTTGATCCCTGAGGACTGGGATGGCGCGGATACCGGACACATTGCCTATGCCCTCGCTCTTGAAGAGGTGGCGGCTGGAGACGGTGGCTGCAGCACTGTTATGAGCGTTCAGAATTCCGTGGTGAACATACCCATCCTGCGGGAAGGATCGACGGCGCAGAAGGAGCGGTTCTTACGCCCGCTCTCACGCGGTGAGATGCGTGGGGGATTTGCACTGACCGAGCCGCAGGCCGGTTCCGACGCCTCCAACCTGAAGGTTCAGGCACGGCTCGACGGCAATCGCTACATTCTTTCGGGAACCAAGCAATTCATCACATCGGGTGGGACCGCCGATGTCATGCTGACGTTCGCCGTCACCGACCCCGATGCAGGCAAGAAGGGCATCTCAGCATTCCTGGTGCCGACTGACCAGCCGGGATACCGGGTCGCGCGGAAAGAGGAAAAGCTCGGACAGCGCTCGTCCGATACGTGCCAGATCGTTTTCGAGGACATGGAGATCACTCCGGACCTGATGCTGGGAGAGCCCGGAGAAGGCTACCGCATCGCGCTGTCAAATCTGGAGGGCGGGCGCATCGGGATCGCAGCCCAGTCCGTCGGCATGGCCCGTGCCGCCTACGAAGCGGCGCGCGATTACGCGGGCGAACGTGAATCCTTCGGAAGAGCCATCGCCGGACATCAGGCAGTTGCCTTCCGACTCGCCGACATGGCGACCCAGATCGAGGCGGCACACCAAATGGTGCTGCATGCCGCTGCGCTGCGCGACGTGGCCAGGCCGTGCCTCAAAGAGGCTTCAATGGCCAAGCTCTTCGCTTCTGAAATGGCGGAGACCGTCTGTTCCCAGGCGATCCAGATTCATGGCGGTTATGGATATCTCTCAGACTATCCAGTCGAACGGATTTACCGGGACGTCCGCGTGTGCCAGATATACGAAGGCACCAGCGACGTTCAGCGCATGGTGATCTCGCGCGCCATTTCAGGAGACTAGGACGTATGCCCGAACCCCTCGATTTCTATTTCGATTTTGGATCTCCCTACGGCTATCTCGCCAGCCTGCGTGTGGACGCTATCGCGGCGAAGCATGGTCGCACGGTTGCATGGCGTCCCATGCTGCTGGGTGCAGTCTTCAAGACCGAAGGAACGCAACCACTGTCGATGTATCCGTTGAAGGGCCCATATTTCGAACACGACTGTTTCCGCACAGCGCGTCGCCTCGGCGTACCGTTCATGTTGCCCGATAACTTTCCGCCAAACACGATCACGGCGCAGCGCGCGTACTACTGGCTGCGCGACATGGATGCGGACAACGCCAAGTCCTTCGCGAGTGGGATCTACCACGCTTATTTCGGTGAGGGTCGGGATGTCACCCAGGCGGAGGTCGTGGCTGAGATTGCAGAGTCCGAGGCGGGGGTGGAGCCGGTCGAGGTGACGGCAGCGGTTCAGGACCAGGCCGTGAAGGATTTGTTGCGCGAAGCGACGGAACAGGCCATCGCCAAGGGCGTCTTCGGATCTCCATTTATCATCGTCGATGGAGAGTCGTTTTGGGGCAATGACCGACTGGATGAGGTCGATGCCTGGCTGGAAACCGGGGGCTGGTAGTCAGCGAATACGCAAGCGCCAGCCTTCACTGAGTCGATCGGGAAAGTCACCGTCATGACGATGTCGGGTGCTGACAAGGCGGCACTTCTCAGCGAAGCAACGGGTCATCATCAGGCTGGCCGTCTGGACCTGGCGAAATCACTCTATGAGCAGATACTCGGCGCCGATCCGGATAACGTCGATGCGCTCGGCATGTACGGATTGCTGGCCCACCAGTCAGGACGCAATGACATCGCAACCGATGTTCTGAGTCGAGCTGCCCAACTCAATCCCCGGTCACCTGATATCCACCTCAACTTGGGTAACGTGCTGCGTGCCGCGGGTCGGACCGAGGAGGCCATTGCCCATACACAACAAGCGATTGACCTGAAACCCGATTTTCCGCCTGCCTACAACAATCTCGGCCTGATGCTCATGCAGGAAGGGGCGCTGGACGAAGCTGAACGGGTCCTTCTCAAGGTGATTTCCCTGGCGCCCGACTATGCGGATGCCCGGGATAGCCTTGGCCTGGTAGCTCAGCAGAGGAATTTATTCGAGGAAGCCGTCGAACATCACCGCGCGGCCATTGAGCGGGACGGCGGCTTTGCGGAGGCCCATCAACATCTTGGGACCGCGCTGTGCGCACTGGAGATGCTCGACGAGGGGATCGCGAGTTTCGAGCGTGCCCTGGCTCTGGCACCTGACAGCTTCAACGTGATCGTCAGTTACGCCAATGCATTGTGCGATCGGGGTGCTCATGCGAAGTCCTTGCCGCACTACGAGAAAGCCCTGCAGATCGATCCGACCAGCGCCCCGGCATTCGTCAGCTACGGCATGGCGTTGCAGGAGAGCGGGGAGATCGACCGCGCCATTGAACAGTACGACCGGGCACTGGAGCTGCGTGAGAACTACGCCGAGGCCCAGCGAAACAAGGGTATCGCATTCTTCACAAAGGATGATCTCGACAGTGCCCACGACGCGCTCGTCGACGTGCTTCGATCGAGCCATGGCGGCCCATGGTGGAACGCGGAGACCTTCGACCCCGCGCGCGCCTCGGGGGCGGATCCCGACCGGCCGCTCCGGGCGTCGACATTCAGAATTCGGGATGCGGCGGAACAGGTTGAGTATCTGGTGGGCCGAGGACTGCTTCACGAGTCCTTCGCGGAGATGGCCGAAAGATACCGGGACGTTCTTGCCGAAGTGGAAGGCGAAGTGGGTCCGGACGGCACGATGCCATTGACCGAGGGTCAGCGGGCGAAGATCGGAACCTTCTTCGATCGTGTGGTGCGCTACAAGGACACGCCAGTCCTTTCCGCCCCGGCGATCAATCCAGATGTCGATTTCGATGAGATTCAGGAAAACTATCTCTCTTCACCGATCTCGGTCACGACATTCGATGAGTTCATGACTCCGGAGGCGCTCGCTGCGTTGCGGGCGTTCGCGCTGGAAAACACCATCTTCTTCAAGTACAGCGAGGCGCGTTTCGTCGGCTCCGACCTGTCGGTCGGCTTCAACTGCAGTCTGCTCTATCAGATGGCGCGTGAACTCAAGGCGCGATTGCCGCGAATCCTCGGCGGGCACGCACTGACCAACGTGTGGATCTATCGCCATCGCGCAGAATCCGTCGGTGTCGAGGCCCACTCCGATCAGGGCAAGGTGACGTTCAACTTCTATATCTCGCCTGACGACGCCAATCTCGATCCCGAGCATGGCGGATTGGTCGTGTACACCAAGGAGCAGCCCTACGACTGGGACTGGCACCTCTACAACCGGAACAAATACCGCCCGGACATTCGTCAGGAGATCGACGCGTTTCTCGAGTCGGCTGAGACGCTGGTCGTGCCCCACCGCCAGAACCGTGCATTGCTGTTCAATTCCAACCTCTTCCACCGGTCGGACCAGCTGCATTTCCGCGATGACTTCGAGAGCCGCCGCATGAACGTCACCATTCTGTTCGGCAAACGCGGGCCAGAGTGAT
>DEBC01000117.1:10560-56562 GCA_002348365.1 Alphaproteobacteria bacterium UBA2966
CCCGATCGCGACCCTTGGTGCGGTTCTGGTAGTCACATTTTTCTCTTCAGCATCATGGGCTGAAGATCTCAAGGTCGTCGCCTTTTCATGGGGTGACATCAGAGACTGCAACTCTGGAAGACCCAACACCGTATCGAACCCGGAATTCACGTTGTCCGGTATTCCGGAAGGCACGGTGAGATTCTCCATTTATATGGTTGATTTGGATGCGCCCAGTTTCAATCACGGTGGTGGCAAGGTCACCTACAAGGGTGGCGATAAGATCATGCCCGGTGCGTTCAAGTACAAAAGCCCGTGTCCACCGGGCAGGGTGCATCGGTATCAGTGGCGCATCTCCGCAGTGGACAAGGACGGGAAAACCATAGGGAAGACCAGAACGGAGCAGAAATATCCCGTGAAGTAGAGTCGCACCGCTCTGTTCCTACAGGTCTTTTCGCTGCCGCGGCGGAGGCCCGCATGCAGGAAGCTCGACACGTTCGGATTCACCGGAATTCGCCGCGGTTTTGTACTTACGGTGAAATTCTGTCCATGTCGATCAGGGGATGGCCCAGCGGATAGGTAATGTAGTCGGCAACACGGGCCTCCCATTCCTCTCCGGTGGGATCGGCGAACGGCGGCAGAGCGGCATCGGCCTCCGGCGTATGAATGATCGTATGGCGCGCATCACCGCTCGAGGTGAGGAATTTGCTGATGCCGCAACCGTTTAATGACGGCACATGTTCCTGCAGCAGCCAGGCACTGAAATCCATATCGTTCCCGCCGGTATCACAGAGCGTCAGGCCGATGGAATTGGATTCGACCGGCGAACAATCGGATTCGATCACATCGCTTCCGTTTATTGCCCATTCGCCGCTCAGAATCAGGGAACGTGAGTCGATACGACACCCCATCATGTCGCGCGTTTCAGGCGGTTGTGTCAGCGCAAGTTGCGCGGGACTTGGATTGTAGAAGACGGCACTGGATTCGCCGCCGAACAGCGCCACATATCGGGCGCCAGTATCCGACTCTTCGGCCGAAGGAGTCCGGTAGTGTGCGGCCCACGTATAGCCGGGGCGCGCGAGCTTTTCCGGCATGTGGATGTCATGAAACCATGCCACATAGTCGCCCTCCCGATCATGCTGGAGCTGGTAAGTAATCAGCCAGATTGCACTCGACATCAATTTCTCCGGTTCAGCTGTTTCCCCACGAATCTTGTTGGAAAATAGACGATCCAACGGGTTCCGTCAGGGTGAACGAGAAGCTGTTCTCCCATTCTCAAAACAGGAAATAGCCGCCGTCGATAAGGATCTCGTCGCCGGTGTGATAGGCACTGGCATCGCTCATCAGGTAGATGGCGATGCCGCCGAAATCCTCTGGCTGGCCCCAGCGTCGGACAGGGATCCGCGGCATCACATTGCCGGCAAACTTCTCGTTGGACATTGCCGTTTCGGTCATGTCCGTTTCAATCCAGCCCGGCAGGATGGCGTTGGCGGTAACGCCGTAGCGGGCCAGTTCGACGGACAGGGCCTTCATCATGGCTGATACACCGCCCTTGGTCGCGGCGTAATGCTCGTTGCGTGCGGCACCCGAGATCGAGGCGAGGCTCGAAGTCACGATCAGGCGTCCGCCGGGGTCACCGGATTCTGCGCGTTCCTTCATGTGAGCTGCGGCCGCCTTGAGCGTAAAGAAGGCGCCATCCAGATTGACTCCGAGAACCTGATGCCAATCGTCCGTGGAGATATCGAAAAACGATCGCGCGCCGCCCAGGACACCTGCATTGGCGAAACATCCGTCGATCCGACCGAACTCTGTCAGGCAGTCACCCATCCGATCCACGACTTGCGAGTCATCAGCCACGTCACAGACCTGTGCTGAAACCCGTGTGCCGTGAATTTTCAACGACTCGACCGCGGCCGTGTTCCTTGCCTCATCCCGGCCCCACAGGCAGATGTCGGCTCCGGCCTGGGCCAGCGCCTCTGCCATCCCAAGCCCGATGCCACGATTTCCACCCGTAATGAGTGCGACTTTTCCGGACAGGTCGAAGGGGGTGTAAGTCATGAATCGGATACTCCGTGGAAACAGCGGCCCATTCGGCTGCAAAATCCCTAAGTCGTTATGTTCACTTAACTTTCCGCTCGTTCGAGGAAGCGTGATACGCTCTCTGCATGACGCAGCTCTCTTCTAGCATGGATACACGCTCGTCCGCCTATAGCGAGAATCGAGCACATATGGAGGGGTTGGTGGCCGACCTTCGCGAGAAGGTCGCGCACATCCAGCTCGGCGGCGGTGAAGCAGCGCGGGACCGGCATGTCTCGCGCGGGAAGCTCCTCGTGCGGGACCGTATCCAGCGTCTGCTCGATCCAGGCTCTCCGTTTCTAGAGCTCTCACAGTTCGCGGCTTACGGCGTGTACGACGATGAAGTGCCGGCGGCCGGAGTCGTTACCGGAATCGGACGCATTGAGGGGCGGGAATGTGTCGTTGTCGCCAACGATGCCACGGTCAAGGGTGGTACCTATTTCCCGCTGACCGTGAAGAAACACCTGCGGGCCCAGGAGATCGCCCGTGAGAACCGCCTGCCCTGCCTGTATCTCGTTGATTCGGGTGGCGCCAATCTACCTCATCAGGACCAGGTGTTTCCCGACCGGGAACACTTCGGGCGGATCTTCTACAACCAGGCAACGATGTCGGCTGCAGGCGTACCACAAATCGCTATTGTCATGGGGTCGTGCACCGCCGGTGGCGCCTATGTGCCCGCCATGTCGGACGAGAGCATCATCGTGCGTGACCAGGGAACCATATTTCTGGGTGGTCCGCCCCTGGTGAAGGCTGCGACGGGCGAGATCGTGACGTCGGAGGAACTGGGGGGCGCGGACGTGCACGCCCGGACTTCAGGTGTTGTTGATCACTACGCCCAGGATGATACGCATGCCATCTCGATTGCGCGGCGCATCGTGGCCGGTCTCAACTACGAGAAGAGCCCCGATATCGTCTGTCGCGAGCCGGTGGAGCCGAGTTTCGATCCGGCGGAAATTTACGGGGTAATCCCCGCTGATGTCCGCTCACCCTATGACGTGCGCGAGATCATTGCGCGAATCGTCGATGGCAGTGAACTCGATGAGTTCAAGCGCCTGTACGGAACGACCCTGGTGACAGGGTTTGCGCGCATTTTCGGCTACCCCGTCGGCATCGTGGCCAATAACGGCATTCTGTTCTCCGAATCGGCGTTGAAGGCCACGCACTTCATTGAGCTCTGTTGTCAGCGGCGCATACCTCTGGTGTTCCTGCAGAACATTACCGGCTTCATGGTCGGACAGAGGTATGAATCCGGCGGTATCGCCAAGGACGGCGCAAAGATGGTCACGGCGGTGGCGTCAGCCCAGGTTCCGAAATTCACCGTGATCATCGGTGGTTCGTTCGGCGCCGGAAACTACGGTATGTGCGGACGCGCCTTTGGTCCGCGCCTCTTGTGGATGTGGCCGAATGCGCGAATTTCGGTTATGGGAGGGGAGCAGGCGGCCAGTGTGCTGGCTCAGGTGCGCCGGGACGGGCTCGAAGCCAAGGGTGAAACGTGGTCGGAAAACGACGAAGCGGAATTCAAGGCACCCGTGCTGGAGCAATACGAAACCCAGGGGCACCCCTACTATGCCAGCGCGAGATTGTGGGATGACGGCATCATAGATCCCGCCGAAACCCGCACCGTGCTGGGCTTGTCGATTTCAGCGGCGCTCAATGCGCCGGTTCCGAAGACCGAGTTCGGCGTCTTCAGGATGTAAGTGGAAAGAAGGGAAGTATGCCCGGATCGAGCGTTCTGTATCAGGTGGACAATGAGGGTATTGCCACGCTGACTCTCTGCTCCAATTCATCCCGAGCCTTCCGCAATGCGATTTCCGAGGCGGCCTGCTCGATCTGCAGGTCATTAAAAGCTTCAACCACACGCCCGAGCTCGTCTTCACTTTTCCAATCCACGCGTTCCCGCGTGTGACCCGAACGCATTTGCTCGATCGCATGCTGTAAACGTCCGATGGGACGGCCGATGACGATGCGCGTCGCAAGGAAGGTCACGCCGACCTTACAGTTCGTCTTGTGTGCCATATGAACCGATGGCCTGAACTGGTGTTCAGTCGGTTATGCTCCTCCGTGATGGGACCGAATCGCAGGTAGTCACCAATGTTTGAAAAGCTTCTGATCGCCAATCGGGGCGAAATTGCCTGCCGGATTGTGCGGACGGCGCGCAGACTCGGAATTGCGACCGTCGCGGTGTATTCAGACGCGGATTCGGTTTCGCAGCACGCTGCAGCAGCGGACGAGGCTGTTTTGATCGGCGGAGCAGCAGCGATAGAAAGTTACCTGAACGCGGACGCCATCATCGCGGCGGGCCGGCAGGCCGGAGCTGATGCGGTTCATCCAGGCTATGGCTTTCTCTCAGAGAATGCCGAGTTCGCCGAGGCCTGCGCAGATGCGGGGCTCACGTTCATTGGTCCGCCGGCGTCCGCGATGCGGGCCATGGGAGCGAAGCATGCGGCGAAGGCGCTGATGGAGAGTGCGGGGGTACCCGTTGTTCCTGGCTACCACGGGGATGACCAGACAGAAGAAGGATTGCTCGCCGCGGCCAGAGACGTTGGTTTTCCCGTGCTTATCAAGGCGTCTGCCGGTGGTGGTGGGCGAGGCATGCGGATCGTCGAGGAAGAGGATGACTTCGCTCGATCACTTGAAGGTGCCAAGCGGGAGGCAGCATCAGGATTCGGTGATGATCGGGTGCTCATTGAACGTTATCTGCAGAAGCCACGGCATGTCGAAGTCCAGGTGTTCGGTGACACCCATGGCAATGTCATTCATCTCCTGGAACGAGAATGTTCCATTCAACGCCGCCACCAGAAGGTTATTGAGGAAGCGCCTGCACCCGGAATGACGGCTGCCACGCGTCACGCCATGGGTGAAGCCGCTGTCAGCGCCGCAAGGGCAATCGATTACGTCGGAGCAGGAACCGTTGAATTCATCGTTGACGGAACGTCGGGCCTGGATGCCTCTTCCTTTTTCTTCATGGAAATGAATACACGGCTTCAAGTCGAGCATCCCGTAACGGAAATGATCACGGGGCTTGATCTGGTTGAATGGCAACTTCACGTGGCGGCGGGACATCCTCTGCCCGTAACACAGGAGGAGGTCACCCATTCCGGCCATGCTATCGAAGCACGCATTTACGCCGAAAACCCCGCGAAACGCTTCTTACCTTCGCCGGGACGGCTGACCCACTTGCGGCTGCCCGACGAAAGCGCCCATGTCCGGGTTGACGCTGGCGTCGTGGCGGGCGACAGCATCACGCCACACTACGATCCACTCATCGCCAAGTTGGTTGTCTGGGACGAGGATCGTGCCCGGACGGTCCGGCGGCTTTCAACGGCGCTGACCGAGTTTTATGTCATCGGATTGCAGACCAATCGAGATTTCCTGCTTGGAGTCTCCAATCATTACGAATTCAAACAGGCCGACGTCGATACAGGTTTCATTGACCGCCATCTGAAGGATCTTATTCCCGAGCCCGTTCCAGCCGGTGACCGGACGTTGGCCCTGGCAACGCTTGCTGTACTGGAGGCTCGGCGCGCAACGATGGGTGCCGCTCGAATGCGGGATAAGGATCCTTTCTCGCCCTGGCACGGAAATGCCGGTTGGCAGCTGAATACGCCGGCAATGGAATCAGTGACGTTTATCGATTCGATGCGCGACCCGGGGTCTGGGCGCATCCCGGTCTCCGTGCAGCATACGCGGTCAGCAGAGTTCACTTACGAGCTACACCTTCCAGGCGGACCTATGTCAGCAAGCGGTGAACTGACATCTACCGGAGGGCTGCTCGCCAATCTCAATGGAATCCGCACTACTGTCGCGGTTTACAAGGCTGGCGACGAACTTTGGATTGTGGATGAAAGCGGTCGAACCCATCGACTCTCTTTCGACGACCCGACGGCCGCTGTTGCGGCTGCAGACGTTGTGGACACGAACGTGATCGCACCACTTCCCGGCAAGGTCAGCAACCTCCTCGTTGCGAAGGGCGATAGCGTTCGGAAGGGGGAGGGCCTGGTCGTTATCGAGGCTATGAAGATGGAACATACCGTCACAGCTCCCGGAGACGGAACCGTCAAGGAGCTCCACTATGTCGTGGGCGATCTGGTGGACGAGGGCGCCAGTTTATTGGATTTTGAAGGTTGACCGCTGTGGCGTACCTGGAGGCCGTCTCGACAGCGATCGCCCGCGGCCACTGCGCCTGCCAGTCTTGATCGGCTTTTGATCCAATGCTCGATGCACGGAAGGTGATCGCCGTTCTTTCGGCACTGGCTGCTCTGGCCTTGTTGCTGTGGCCACCTTCTCAGTTCTCTCCCGAGATGACTCACGCGGCGGCGCTATGTGTGTTTGCGCTTGGATTGTTCGCCGCCGGCCTCTTTCCCGAGCATGTCTCCGCGGTTCTCTTCTTCTTGATTGCAATGCTCTTTGCCGTGGCCCCGGCCAGCGTCGTGTTTTCCGGTTTCCACTCGACCGCTTTCTGGCTTGTTTTTGGAGGCGTCATCATCAGTGTTGCGGTCAGTGAAACGGGATTGGGTGCCCGGGTTGCTCAGTTTGTGGCCGTTCGACTCACTGCGTCGTATCTCAAGATCATAATTGGTGTCTCGACCGTCGGTTTGTTGAGTGCATTTCTCATACCGACGGGTATGGGCCGTGTTGTCGTGCTCTGTCCACTCATCATGGCGCTGGCGGATCGCTTCGGTTTCGTGGTCGGAACCCGCGGTCGTACAGGAATCCTGCTCGCGTTTTGTTTCTGTGCCATTTTCCCGGGCTTCACAATTCTTCCGGCGAATGTTCCCAATGTCATTCTCATGGGAGGCATCGAGTCGCAGTACGGCATCTATCTTTCCTACGCCGAATACACACTTCTTCATTTTCCTGTGTTGGGACTCATGAAATGCATCGTCGTCGTGGGTCTCGTCTGGCTGATATATCGAGAACCTCCCCGTCTGTGCGGGTCTGAGGATGACGATGGGGTGACAGCGACACCTCAGCCCTTTCGGATCACGGAACTACGACTCGCTGGCATTCTTGCCGGCGCTCTCTTCCTTTGGATGCTCGATTTTGTACACCACATTTCACCGGGGTGGATTGCTTTGGGCGCTGCGTTCCTGTGCCTGATGCCGCGTTATGGTGTGCTGCCTCCGACAGCGTTCGCAACCAAGATAAATTTCACGCCGCTGTTCACGACGGCAGGCATCCTGGGGATCGCTGGCGTTGTTGCATACAGCGGCATTGGCGACCTCTTGGGTCACGCTATGCTGGATGCGGCGGATTTGTCTCACGGTGAGCAGGGCAGGACGCTTATCGCCCTCGTGGCGTCATCTATGGGGGTCGGTCTCGCGGGAACAGTCGTGAGTATTCCCGCGATCATGACGCCGCTGGCAGGTGGCGTATCAGAGGCGACGGGCATGCCTCTGGATGTGCTCTTGATGAGCCTGGCGCTGGCTTATTCGACGGTTTTTCTACCCTATCAGCTCCCGCCGCTGCTCGTTGGAGCCCAGGTAACCGGTCTGGGCCTCGCGGTAACGTCGCGTTTTTGTCTTATCCTGGCAGCGATCACGTTGGTTGTGCTTCTACCGCTGGATTATCTGTGGTGGTCGGTGCTGGGTTATCTTGGTTGATCCTTTTCTCATGCGGAGTTGTGCGCAGCCAGAGTTGTGATAGTCTCCGCCCGACCGCCATGACAGTTCATTTGCTTAAAATGTGTGTGGGAATTGAGGATGTTGAACATCTGAAGCAGGTCCAGTCTGCCAAGATGGAACAGTCTCAGGCTGCAGGACGTGGCAACAGGCTGTGGCACCGTACGCGACACATGCCCAAACGTGATGCTGAGGTGCTGGGCGGTGGTTCGATTTACTGGATCATCAAAGGCTTCATCCGCGTGCGTCAGCGGATTATCGGGCTGGAGGCAGTGATCGGCGGCGATGGAGTTCCGCGCTGCGATCTGATCCTTGATCCTGAACTGATTCGGACCGAACCTCAGCCCCGTCGTCCTCATCAGGGTTGGCGCTACCTCGATCCTACGAGCGCACCGAAGGATCTCGACCTGAAGAATCAGGATGAGGACATACCTGAGGAGTTGGTGATCGAACTGGGCGAAATTGGCCTAATCTAACCGACCGCCGCGATTTTATCCGTGAGCGGTATGCCGCGCCGCGCCGCTTCAATTCTCTCTTCCGCCATATGATCCGCCATCAGGTGCGGGCTTATTCCGTCGGAATCGGCCCGCTGGAACAGATCGACGAGGTTGTAGTAGATGCCGGCAATATGGGCGAAGGCTGCCTGATGGTCGTAGATGGGCGTCTCGTAATAAATGTTGATGATACCGCTGGCGTTGAGCACATAGTCGGGCGCATACAGGATCCCGCGCTCCATCAATGCGTCAGCGTGCCGGTCCTCAGCCAGTTGGTTGTTGGCTGAGCCAGCTACAATCTTGGCGCTGAGGCGGGGAATAGTGTCGTCATTCAGCACCGCACCCATTGCACACGGTGCAAATATGTCGGCTTTGGCGTCGAAGATGTCATCCGGCGCGACCACACGCGCGAAAGTTCGTGCGCCGTCTTCATGGGCCACGGATTCGTTGATATCGGTAACGATCAATCGAGCGCCTGCCAGCGAAAGTACGTCCGCGAGGTGTCCACCCACATTGCCCACTCCCTGAATCGCAATGGTGACGCTTTCGAGCGAGTCGCGGCCGAGAGAATGACGCACGGCGGCGCGAATGCCATGAAACACTACCCAGGCCGTTGCTGGGGACGGGTCGCCTCCTTTATCGGGGAGGCCGGCGACATGCCGGGTTCGACGACGGATAGTCTCCATGTCAGCAGCGGAGGTGCCAACATCTTCGGCCGTGATGTAGCTGCCATTGAGGCTATCAACGATGTCGCCGAATGCCGTCAGCAGTCCTTCGGTCTTGTGCTTGCGTGGATCGCCAATGATGACGCTCTTGCCACCGCCGTAGGGCAGCTCCGCCATTGCAGATTTATAGGTCATGCCGCGGGACAACCGCAGCACATCCTCTAGTGCTTTTTCCTCGTCCGTGTAGGGAAACATGCGGCAGCCGCCAAGGGCGGGGCCAAGCACGGTATCATGGATGGCAATGAACGCGATGAGGTCGTTGGCCGGATCTTCGTATCTAACGACCTGCTCGTAACCGGGGACGTTTATGGAGGAAGCCTGGGACATGGCACGCCTCCTGTACTGATGATAACTGACGCCTTAAAACCTAGGTGAAAACTCTTAATCTTCAATGAATTAACAAAATCGTGAAGAATCTTGCAGAGACGTTACCGAGACCATGGTTTGCGCAATATTTTCGCTCGCAACCGAGGCGCCGCACGAAATATTGTTAGGCGGCTAAAATCGCCGACAAAATTGCAACCGGGAGTATCCTTTGCTGATCCAATGTTCCTTCGATGTCCATGTGCCGGTGCCCCAAGCCTGGGAATTACTCACGGATATCGAAGATATTGCCCCCTGTATGCCGGGCGCGGAGCTGGTCGAAGTCCTCGATGATAGTGCGTATCGAGGAAACGTCTCGGTCAGGCTTGGACCCGTAGCTTTGACGTTCGACGGAATCGCGCGATTTGAAGAGATGGACTCCGACGCACACCGGGCGCGGGTTTCTGCTCAGGGCAGCGACAAGAAAGGGCGGGGCGGCGCGACAGCCGACATAGCGTTCCAGCTGGAACCCATCGATCAAGGCACACGCGTGTTGATCGACACCGATTTAACGCTCTCGGGATCGGTCGCTCAGTATGGCCGTGGCGCAGGTATGATCAATGAATTGGCATCACAGCTCGTCGGCCAGTTTGCCGATTCACTCCACGAAAAGATTGCAGCCAGCCCAACTTCGGGTGAACCAAGTGCAGACCATGCCCCGGCATCGGCATCGCCCAAGCCCATATCCGGTCTGACACTTGTCATTCGGAGCATCTGGGCAGCATTCAGCAGGTCGTTGAAGGGATTGTTTGGCCGGGGATAGGTATCCAGGGCGGCAGATCGCTGATCCGGTCAGTGTTTCGCTTGTGCTTTCTGGATCAATTGAATCAGCTGCGGGGGGCTGATCGGCGTCTCAGAAATCCTTACTCCGAAGGGCTTCAATGCATCCTCGATGGCGGACATGATGGCTGGCGCGGCCGGTATGACTCCCGCCTCGCCAACGCCTTTGACTCCGAGAGGGTTCACCGTCGATGGCGTTTCGTGATGGATGATTTCGATATTGGGCACGACCGGCGCTGTCGGTAAAAGGTACTCCGCAAATGTCGTGGTGACGGGTTGACCGGTTTCATCGTATCCCATCCACTCGAACAGCGAGTTGCCGATACCATGGGCAACGCCACCGATGATCTGGCCCTCGGCGATCAACGGGTTGATCAAGCGGCCTGAATCGTTGACCACGACATATCGCGTGATCTCCACGCCGCCCGTGCCTATGTCCACATGCACCTCTACGACGTGCACGCCGTTTCCGTACGTGAGACCCGTGGGCAGGAAATTTACGGTTGCCTCGAGACCCGGAGGCACATCTTTGGGCCGCGGGTATCCGACCGCACCGGAAAGAGCCTTGGCAACATCGCTCAACGACACGGAAAGCTCCGGTACACCCTTTACGCTGATCTCGCCGTCACTCAGTTCGAGGTCCTGTTCGGACACTTCCAACATATGAGCCGCTGTTTTCAACGCCTTTTCCCGGACCTCGATCGATGCCAGGTGAATTGAGGAACCCGCCGTTACGGTTTGCCGGCTTCCAAACCCCCCGATCCCCATCGGAACTGTGCCCGTGTCTCCGGCGATCACCTTGACGTTTCCGGGGTCGACACCGAATTGATCCGCACAGATCTGCGCGTAGGCCGTCTTGATTCCTTGGCCCATTGGCATGGCACCAGTGTGGACGGTGATCTGGCCCGATGGGCCGATTCGGACTATTCCGGTTTCGAAGGGTCCTCGTCCCGTGATCTTCGTACAGTTGGCAAGGCCGATCCCGATATAACGACCTTCATTTCTGGCCTGCGCCTGACGTTCGGGGAAGTTCGCGAAGTCTGAGCCGTCCAGCGCCTTCTGGAGACAGGCCGGATAGTCACCACTTTCATATTGGGTCGTTGAACCATCGCGTGCGCGCAATGGCAGCTCGTACGGAATCATGTCGGCCGAAATGAGGTTTCGCCGCCGCACTTCATCGCGCCCCATTCCAAGCTCATCCGCGACCAAATCCATGATCCGCTCCATGGTGAACGTCCCTTCAGGGTATCCGGCGCCCCGGACCGGGATAGTGCCGACCCGATTGGTCGTGGCGATGGTGACGTCGAGCTGGTAGTTCGGCAGAACATATGGGCCTGGAACGGCAAGCGACGCATTGTGTGGAACGTTGAATCCCAGAAGCGTGTACGCCCCCTGATCGTGAATCATCGAACCGCGTATGCCCATCAGGCGACCTTCTGTGTCCGTCGCCACTTCAACGTCCCAGTACTGGTCGCGCTCCTGTATGGCGGCCAGAAAGTGCTCCCGGCGGTCCTCGATCCATTTAACCGAACACCTGTGGAGAAGTGCGGCGCCTGAGGCGATAACTTCCTCGGGATAGACAATGTGCTTAGAGCCGAAACCACCGCCCACGTCAGGTGTCGCCGCTCGCACACGCGTCTCATCCAGTCCGAAAATGTCGACCAGCGAATTCCGTACGCGATGGGCTCCCTGGGTCGATGACCAAGCCGTCAGGCCATCGTTCGCGGCGTCAAACTCGATGACGATGCCTCGGCCCTCGATCGGGTGTCCGCTCCCTCGATGCTGTTTCAGCGAAAGATTGAAGACGTGCGCCGCATTCGCGAACGCTGCGTGACAGTCACCAAACTCCGTTCGGAATTCCGCGACCACGTTGTTCGATGCATGACGATGCACGCGAGGTGCGTCCGGAGCGATTGCATCTCGACAATCAGAAACGGCGGGTAGAATTTCGTAATCAACTTCAACAAGGGTCAGTGCGTCTTCGGCGACATAGCGGGAATCCGCCAGAACGATCGCGACAATCTCGCCGACGTAACAGACTTCATCCTCTGCCAGAACAATCGCTTTCGTCGTCTCAGCGAACTCAAGGTTCGGATTGTCGGGCGGAATCAGGTTCTTTGTGAGAAGCGGTGCGAGATCGGCATAGCTGAAAACCGCGTGTACCCCAGGTAGCTCCATCGCAGCGCTCGAATTTATAGAGCGGATGACTGCATGCGGATGGGGACTTCGTACGAAGGCGCACTCAAGCATTCCGGGGATTTCGATATCGTCGACGAAACGCGCCGTTCCCGTGAGAAGGGCGGCATCCTCCAGACGCCGAACCGGAGTGCCGATCAAACCTTCGCTCATGATGAGGACTCCTGGTTCGGGGAGCGAAGGCGTCGGGCTGCATCGAGAACAGCCTGAACGATTCCCTGATATCCCGTGCAGCGGCAGATGTTGCCGGAAAGAGCTTCGCGCACTTCCGGCTCATCCGGATCGGGGTTTTCCTGCAGGAACTCCACCATCGAAGTCAGAATTCCCGCCGTGCAGAAACCACACTGCAACGCGTGATGCTCATGAAAGGCCTTTTGCAAGGGGTGCCATTCACCATTTTCAGAGGCAATCCCTTCCACGGTCGCAATTTCCGCGCCGTCGGCTTGTACCGCGAGCATCAGACAACTGCGTGCCGTGTTCCCGTTGACCAATACTGTGCAGGCGCCGCACACGCCGTGCTCGCAACCAAGATGCGTGCCGGTGAGGCCGAGACGGTGTCGAAGACAGTCAGCCAGCGTCAGCCGCGTTTCGACGTCGACGTCGTGGCGTTGCCCATTGACGGTGACGCTGATGCTTCTCCGGTCCGTGGCTTCAGGCGTCATGCTCATCTCGACAATCCCGCGCCCGGCCCATCTACCGCGGCTTGGACCGCACGCGCAACCAGCTCAGCAGCCAGATGCTGGCGGTAGGAAGAAGGCGCGTGCACATCCTCCATGGCGTCGATGTCTCGGCACGTCTCAGCAGCCACACGAATCAAGTCATCGCCGATTCCAGCCCCAACCAACTGTTCCTCCGCTGCACTGCACCGCACGGGGCCAGCCGCAACACCCGCGAGGGTTACGGCGGCGCGGAGCACCTCTCCGGCATCGTTGGTCGCCAGCAGTGCCGCAACGCCGACGATGGCGAAGTCACCCGGACGGCGCGCGAATTCGACGAACGCCGATTTGTGTCCTTCAGGCCAGGGTTCGAAGCTGATACTGGTTACAAGTTCATCCAATTCGATTGCAGGCGTCATGTAAAAGGCCGGAAATTCTGCGATCGGCACCTCACGTGAGCCTTGGGGTCCTGTGACGTGAATGGTGGCATCAAGTGCCGCGAGTACGGCGGGCAGTTCGGCGGCCGGATCAAGATGGCACAAGCTGCCGCCGATGGTGCCACGATTCCGTGTCTGCCGATGTCCGACCTGTATCAGTGCTTCGCGAAAGATGGGACAGCGCCGGGCAAGGAACTCGGATCGTTCAATCTCTCGCTGCCGAGTCATCGCGCCGATGACGATCCGGTCTTCGGACTCATCAATGTGCGACAATTCCGGGATGCGATTGAGGTCAATGACGTGATCCGGCAGCACGTAGCGCATGTTCAACATAGGCATCAGTGACTGGCCGCCGGCCAGCAGCTTCGCATTGTCGAGCGAACCCAGGAGGGCGATAGCTTCTTGAACTGTGCCAGGATCGTAGTAGTGGAAGGGTGGTGGCTTCACGGTGCTGATCAGCTCCAAGGCTCGAGCGTCGCTGCGTGGCGGGCCGCCGTCCAACCGCCCACGAAGCACTCGGCCATGTTGCCGCCACCCAGGTACAGATGGCCGAATACACCTCCCAGTTCTCCGGCAGCGTAGAGCCGAGGAATCGGTTCATTGAATGCGTTCAGGACCTGTTGATGCACGTTGTGTACCGGGCCGCCGTGGGTGTTGGAGCAGATCGGCCAGACCTCGGCACAATAAAACGGTGGTGTCTCGATTTTCATCATGGAGGGCGGGGGTCGTCCGAACGCATCATCGTGGCCGACATCGCACATCGCGTTCCATCGATCGACCGTTTCCTTGAGGGCAGCCTCTTCCACCCCCATTTTCGACGCGAGCTCGGCCAGACTATCGGCCTTGGTGACGATCCGGTCTTCCAGCGCTCGTAGAGATTCTTCGCTGTACTCGAACGAGAACCCGCGATCGTTGAATGTGGGCGAGCACAATGGCCAAGTCCAGCGCGCGGGGTCATCAAGTACCACATAGGATGGAATTCGTGGATAACTCTGCGTGTGAGTGTCGAACAGGGACATTGGGCGAGCGGATGTGTCCTGCATGTAGGGCGGGTACTCGTTCATGTACCGGCGACCACTGCGGTCCACCACGATCCACGGCATCTTCACGTCATTCCGCGGCGGTTTTCCGGGCACCCAATCCGGCAGACGTTTCGGACGGAGTCCATACGGATAGTCGGGATCCGGGTGCCGAAATCCGTACACGCCGTGGTAATTCCACATGTGCCACAAAGAGGCGCCGGCATCCTGAGCCATGCGGATCCCGTCGCCCGTGCTGCCCCGGAATGCAGCTAGTAACACAGGTTTTTCCTGCCAATGTTGAAGCTGTAACTCGGGACTTGCCTCGAACCCGCCACAGGCCAGGATGACACCGCGTCGAGCTTTGATGTCCTTGTCGCCGCCTGTGGTGCCAATAGTTAGTCCGACGACCTCTCCGGAAGAGTTGGTGATCAAGCGTTTAGCGCCTGATTCCAGCCACACTGTGACATCTCGTTGTTCGACATTGTCTTCCAGCACCTTGAACAAACGAGCACCTGCGGCCCGGTGAATTGGGACGTAACTGTTCACATGTGGATATCGAGCTGCAGCGTCGTAGTCGGGAACGCTAGCAATACTGGCGTAACCAAACGTCTCGGAACCTGGAAAGGGGTAATTACCCGGGTGCTCGCGATATTGAACTTCGGCGCCCGAGACTTTGGCCAACTTTTCAAAGTAGTCGACAACCTCTGTCATTCCGACAGCGAGTGCCTTCAGCACGTCATCAGGTGTGGTGCCGGCACAGGTCTCCTTGAGATACTTGAAGGCCTCGTCCGCGTCTTCTGCAGCCCTGACGTTTCCGCCGGAGCATATGGAGATTCCCCCCGGATCCGGCATCTTTTCGATCAGCAATACCGAACAACCTGCTTCGCTGGCTTCAATTGCCGCCACACCACCGGCATATCCGTATCCGACTACGACGATGTCGAATTCTTCATGCCATGAATGTGTGTCTGAGCTCGTCGCTACCATCTGTATATCCCTGGGCTCGGGGCAATTGGGCGTATTCGCCCAAGCGCTGCGTCGTCACCGTGTCGTCTGTCCTGCAAGTTCGTGGGTTTAAAAGCGGTAGGCAATCATCGTTCCAACGAAGTACTGATCGTCAGAAATGGAGATGGGGCTATCTGCTGCGTCGCCGGTCATCAGGCTCGCACTCATGTCCAGGGTCACATAAATATTGTCCGTTATCACATATGTCATCGTGGCATACCCGGTTATGTCACGTAACCCAGCCTTCGGCTGAAAGAACGTGAAATTCGTGGTGCCACCGGCGGGTACGCCAAAATAGGCCTGCATATACTTTTCGTCGGCTGCATGAATTTTGCCGCCGATGATCAGGCTGGTTCGGTCGGCGAGCGCGCCACCCAACGCGACATCGAAGGATCCGATAATTCCTTCGTGACCGTTCAGTCCCATGCGGAGATCTGCCTTGATCCTCCAGGCTCTTGTGAAGTGTTCAGCGAACACCCCCGCTTCCACAGTCGGATCGACATCCGCAAGACCTATTAGAGCCGTGGAGTCAGAAGTGTCCCGCCCCAGATCGTATGTGATACGTGGTCCGGCACGGGTGGATCTCTGACGGACGATGTTTACGCCCAAACCACGCTGCGTACTGGCGAAGTAGGCGCCGCGCCACTCGATGTCGACCAAGGGAAGCGATTTTCCTTCGTAATCGTCGGCGCCCCGATACTCGGGCGCAAGTCCAGCGCCCGCCCCCATGACAACTCGCCATTCGCCCCGCTCCCCTAATCGGGTAGCCATGGCGCCGGCTAGCCAATGTTCGTAGTCCTGCTGTGCCTGCGCGGGAAGGGATCCGAGCAATGTAGCGACGAACAATGCCGTCAGCAGGAAAAACCTAAGCGGCGAATTCAAGGTTCACTCCATTTATTGGGGGCGACGCAAGGTAGCCGAACGCTTCTTCGCCGTGCAAGTTCGCATCTTTACCGGGCATCCAGCCCCCATATCGCAGAATGTCGGATTTCGTTTGCCCTAAGGTATCAAGATACCGGTATTCCCACTGTGGCCGGCCCTTTGAGCTCAACAACATTGCCATCGGGATCCGTGATGTAGAACGATGGTCCGCTCCCTTCAGCGCCGTAACGCTCTTTTGAATCCCCCACATCGATATCATGCTGGGCCAACCAATCACGAATCTGCTCTTCATCGAAGGTTTCGATGCGTAGTGCGAAATGGTCTAGGTTGCGCCCCTCGGAGCCGGCCGGTGCTCCGCCGCTGCGGCCGAGTTCGCCTTCAACATCCACCAGGTCAATCAGGGATCGTCCAGCGCGAAGTTGAATGAGCCGAATGCTTTCAACGTTCCGTTCAATTTCGCAACCAAGCACGCGACAGTAAAAGTCCAATGAGGCCGGTACGTCGCGGACTCTCAAAACGACATGGTCAATTCCCAACAATTTGATGGTCACTGGAAGTCCTCCTGTCGATCTAGATTTCCAACAATTTTCCGACGTGGTCGGCGATCGCGAGCGAGGCCGTGAGACCTGGCGACTCTATTCCGAACAGGTTGACTAGTCCCCGGATGCCGTGGTTGTCGGATCCATCGATGACAAAGTCCGCGGCGGGCTCACCCGGGGCCTGAATCTTTGGTCGAATGCCTGAGTACCCAGGTTGGAGCGAGCCATCCCGCAGGGCTGGATAGTAACGGCGGACGGCTGCATAGAAGGCCGTTCCCCGCGAGGGGTCGACGTCGTAATCGATTGAATCTATCCACTCGACATCCGGTCCGAAGCGGGTGTGACCCCCGATGTCCAGTGTCACGTGAACGCCGAGACTGGCGCGATCGGGCATGGGGTAAATCAGATGCCGGAATGGCGAACGGCCCGTCATCGTGAAATAACATCCCCGCGCCAAGTGCAGCGGAGGGATGGCACCTGCGGCGATGCCGGAAATCCGACTTGCCACATTCTGAGCTCCGAGACCGGCTGCATTGACCAGCATGTTGCACTGCAGTTTCAGCGTCTCAGGAGGCGAACACGTTTCTCCATACTCGATGACCAGCTCAAATCCGTCGCTAACGATCTCAACTTCTTTTAGACGGCTCAGGAACGCGATCATTGCACCTCGTTCTTCCGCGTCACCCTGCAGCGCGAGCATGAGGCTGTGGCTGTCTACAATTCCGGTGGAAGGGGACAACAGTGCGCCTGCACAACGAACTTCCGGTTCAAGTTCCCGAACGGCATCGAGCGTCAGATGGTCGACGTCACTCACGCCATTTCGGTGGGCCGCGCTTCGTACACCCTCGAGACCCTCCAATTCCTCCTCCGTCACAGCGACGATCAACTTGCCGAGGCGTTGATGGGGTACGCCATGGTTGGCGCAATACTCGTACAGCCGATGCTTGCCTTCCACACAGAGTCGCGCCTTGAGACTATCCTGCGGATAGTAGATGCCGGCGTGAATCACCTCGCTGTTGCGAGAGCTGATCTCCGTTCCAACCGCATCCTCTTTCTCCAGGACGATGACCTCGTGACCGCGTACCGCCAGTTCTCGGGCGATCGCGAGTCCGATAACACCGGCGCCCACAACGACACATTCCACACGTTCCGACAATCTGGTCCTCTTACGTGCTCTGTCCCTCAACCATATGCTTACTTCTCCCCGCGACGGGGTTCTTCCCGCGCGGAAGGTCCATACAGAGGCGGGTTTTCACGGAACCGTGATACTGTGGTGCTTGCCAAGTGATGCCGTGTTCCCAACCATGCATAGCATAGATTTCGTGAGGCAGGAGAACGCCATGTCACGTGTGCGCGATTACTACGGCTACGCAGCTGCAGCCGTGTTTCTGGTCGGTCTCTTGGTGGTTGCGTGGATGGCCGTTGCCGAGACGTGGCGGACGAATTTCGAGATTCGTTCCATCGATATGGGTGAGATCATGTCGGGCGGGCCGCCCAAGGATGGCATTCCATCCATCGATGCGCCCAAGTTCGAAGCGATCGAGAATGTAAGTCATCTTGCCGATACGGAAGCAGTTGTCAGCGTCATCATCAATGGAGACGCGCGCGCTTATCCGTTACAGGTTTTGATGTGGTACGAGATCGTCAATGACTCTGTCGGTGGCGTCCCGGTCTCGGTGACATTTTGCCCGCTGTGCAATGCCGCTGTTGTGTTCGATCGTCGTCTCGATGACATGGTGCTTGATTTTGGGACCACGGGCATACTCCCAAACTCCGATCTCGTCATGTATGACCGGCAAACAGAAAGGTGGTGGCAGCAATTTGTCGGAGAAGCGATTGTCGGTGATCTTACAGGAAAGACTCTGAAGATGATCCCGTCCCGCCTCGAGGCCTTTGCCAAGTTTCGGGGTCGGGCGCATGGCGGGAAAGTACTCGTGCCGAACGAGCCTGGCCGGCGGAGCTATGGAGCAAATCCCTACACCAATTACGACTCCTCTCTGCGCCCGTTCCTGTATCGGGGCCAAACACCGAAAGGAATTGCGCCGCTGGCTCGCGTCGTGACGGTTGAATCCGATTCCGGTGGCCGCGAAGCCTGGGCGCTGGATATCGTTCGCGACAAGAAGCGTATCGAGACCTCGGGTGGATTGGTCATCACATGGGAAACTGGCCAGAACTCGGCGCTTGACAGTGGGCTGATCTCCGAAGGCGTGGACGTCGGAAACGTTGTTGTTCAGCGCAAGACGAGCAGCGGCCTGGAAGATGTCGTATACGGCGTCGACTTTGCATTTGCGTTCCACGCGTTCTATCCGGAAAGCCCTATTCACACGCGCTGATCGGAATCGATCCCACGACCCGCAGTGCAGTCCGTTAGCTCGCTGAGGCGCACATGCGCTAAGATGGGGTGCGCTGCGGCGCGCTCAATATCTGCAGCTTGAAGAATGAATAAGAAGTCGGGAAATATTTCGAAGTCTGCGACGAACGCTGAGATTGACGCATTCATCCAGAAGGTAGCGCTCACGCCGGCTACTGCGTCAGCAGGAGAACGTGGCAGATTGATATTTGCGCTCGACGCCACGGCGAGCCGTGAACCCACATGGGATCAGGCTTGTCAGATTCAGGGCCACATGTTCTTGGAAGCCGCTTCCGTGGGTGGCCTTGATATTCAGATGGTCTATTACCGGGGGTTCGGTGAGTTTCACGCGTCGGATTGGCTGTCGGACTCAGATCAACTCGTCAGACAGATGACGCGCGTGTTTTGCCTGGGGGGGCAAACTCAAATCGCAAAGGTTTTGCGTCATGCCATTGCGGAAGGAAACGCCCGCAAGGTCAACACTCTGGTCTTTGTCGGCGACTGCATGGAGGAAAGCGTCGACGAACTCTGCCAGTTGGCAGGAGAGCTCGGCATACTAGGGGTGCCCACATTCATCTTCCAGGAGGGAGACGAGCCCATCGCCACACGTGCCTTCAAGCAGATTGCCCGCTTGACCGGTGGAGCTCACTGTCGATTCGACGCGTCCAGCGCCAATCAGTTGCGTGATCTTCTCAGTGCGGTCGCGGTATTTGCCGCGGGCGGCCGCAAGGCGCTGGAGAGCTTCAGTAAGCGTGCAGGGCGTGACGTCCTGCTGATTGCCCAACAAGTGAAGTAGGCAGTTTTGCTCGCCTGGTTTGTTCTTGGCCTCTGTGTGTTCGCGGCTGTCTTCCTGGCCGCGCGCTGGTTTGTCAACGCGGACCCAAGAGCTGTCGCACGCGCACTGCGGTGGACTCTCTTTGGTTTGTTCGGCGGCGGTGCAGCATTTTTTGCCGTGACGGGCAGGATCCCCGTTGCCATTCCGCTGGCGCTGGTAGCCCTCAGTTTTCTTCGCCGATGGCAGAATCCGTTGCCTTCATTTTCGCAACGCGCGTCACCTTCCAGCGGTCAAAAATCGGAGGTTGAAACCACCTATCTGAAAATGGTCCTGGATCATGATACCGGCGCCGTGGATGGTATGGTCCTTCGAGGGCAGTTCGAGGGACAAGAGCTCAGTGCAATGGAGCTTGATGACGTTCTCGAACTTTTGTCCGTGTGCCGTCAAGATGATCCACAAAGTGCGACATTGATCGAGACGTTTCTGGACCGGGTTCACGGCGATTCATGGAGAGAGGGCGACGAGGGCGCGAGTCATGCGGGTGCCACCGGGGACAGTGGGCCGATGACTCGCGAAGAGGCTCTGCATATTCTCGGGCTGGAAGACGGCGCTGATGCGGAAGAAATTAAGCAGGCCCATCATCGTCTGATGTTGAAGATGCACCCGGACCAGGGAGGTTCGACATATCTAGCGAGTAAAATCAATCAGGCAAAGGAACTTCTGCTTGGGTCGTGAAGTCTCCTTGAGTCTCGACATCGGCCGTGGCACAAAGCGGTGAATTTTTTGCACACTGCCACCGCCTCCCGGAAGTAGCGAAAAAAATATGTCGAATGCAGTACGAAAGGCCGTCTTCCCGGTGGGTGGACTGGGAACCAGATTTTTGCCGGCGACCAAGTCCATGCCCAAGGAAATGCTTCCGATTGTGGACAAACCTTTGATTCAACATGCGGTCGAGGAAGCACAGGCGGCCGGGATCGAGGAGTTTATTTTCGTCACGGGCCGGGGCAAAACCGCAATCGAGGATCACTTCGACCGTTCATTCGAATTGTATGATCTGCTGGAAGAGCGGGGCAAGAAGGAAATTCTTGCGAAAATGTCTGAGTGGCTGCCGTCAGCGGGTGCTGTTGCCTACACACGCCAGCAAGAGCCATTGGGGCTGGGGCATGCAGTCTGGTGCGCTCGAAATCTCGTGGGGGATGAGCCGTTTGCGGTGTTGCTCGCCGACGATCTGGTAATGGCGGATCCGCCGTGTCTCCGTCAAATGGTCGATACCTACGGAGATACCGGCGGAAATCTTGTGGCGGTGATGGAGGTTGAGCCGGAACACACGTCCCGCTATGGCATTGTCGATGTCGATTCAGATCAGGGTAAGCTGGTACAAGCGAAAGGTTTGGTGGAGAAGCCTTCACCAGTCGAGGCTCCATCCAATCTCGCCATAATTGGACGATACATTCTACGTCCCGAAGTGTTCGACTTTCTCGGAGACGCCGAGAGAGGAGCGGGGGGCGAGATCCAGTTGACGGATGCGTTGGCGAGCATGCTGGGTTCGACCCCATTCTTCGGGTATCGATACAGCGGTGTGCGCTATGACTGTGGTGACAAAGTTGGATTTCTGCATGCGAATGTTGCCTACGCACTCGCTCGACCTGACATGGCTGACGACGTGCGCACGTTTGTCCGTGACATTGCAGAAAATCTCTGACGGCGTGGTCGCGACGTCCGAAATGACTCACAGGCGCGGGTTTCGACGGAGAATAGGCTAGATGCGCATCGCGATGATCGGTACCGGCTACGTCGGTTTGGTGTCGGGGGCATGTTTCTCCGAATTCGGCTCGGACGTCGTGTGCGTCGACATGGACTCCAAGAAGATTGAACGGCTCGAACAGGGTGAGATCCCCATTTACGAGCCGGGATTGGAAGAACTTGTCGCGGGCAACGTACGCGCCGATCGCTTGGCCTTCACGACGGATATTGCCAGTGCCGTTAAGTCTGCCGACGCGGTCTTCATCGCCGTGGGAACACCCAGCCGTCGCGGAGGCGGGCACGCAGATCTTGGATATGTCTTCAGTGCCGCGGAACAGATCGCTGATGCGCTCGACGGCTATACGGTCGTTGTCACCAAGTCCACTGTTCCCGTTGGTACGGGAAGGAAGGTGGAAGAGCTGATGCGCGCACGTCGACCGGACGCCGAGTTCGATGTTGCATCCAATCCAGAATTCCTTCGTGAAGGCTCGGCCATCAACGATTTCATGCGGCCCGACCGAGTGGTCGTCGGAACGGATTCGGAGCGGGCACGCGAGATTTTGCGTGAGATCTACCGGCCGTTGTTTCTCATGGAAACGCCGGTCTTGTTCTTCACGTTGGAGACCGCCGAGCTTACAAAATATGCGTCCAATGCCTTTCTGGCGACCAAGATCACGTTCATCAACGAGATCGCGGACATCTGCGAACAGGTGGGGGCCAATGTGCAGGATGTCGCGTGCGGAATGGGACTCGATGGGCGCATCGGTTCGAAATTTCTCCATGCCGGTCCCGGGTACGGGGGGAGCTGCTTTCCCAAGGACACAATGGCGTTACGACGGACCGCAGAAGAATCGGGTACGCCCAGCCAAATCGTGCAGGCGGTCATCGCCGTCAACGAGGGCAGAAAGCGTCGCATGGCCGAAAAGGTGGTTTCAGCCTGTGGCGGTTCCGTAACCGGTATGACCATCGCCGTGTTAGGCCTCACGTTTAAGCCCAATACGGACGATATGCGCGAGGCGCCCAGTCTCGAAATCATTCCGGCTCTTCAAGCATCTGGAGCAGCGGTCAAGGCATACGATCCCGAAGGAATCGGGGAAGCGAGAAAGCTCCTCAGCGAAGTCAAGTGGTGTGAGAACGCCTACGAGGCCATGGATGGTTCCGATGCGCTGGTCATCATTACGGAGTGGAACGAGTTCCGTGCACTGGACCTAAGCCGTGTGAAGGAACTGTTGAATGCGCCGGTGTTGGTGGACCTTCGCAACATATACAACGCCGACGAAATGATAGAGGCGGGGTTCGACTATCACTCCATTGGGCGGCCGAGATCACGTGAGCTTACTCTCGGAACCCGTGCCGAGGTGGCCGAGTGAGCGACCATCGTCCGCTCCATCCATCCATCGTCCGCGAGTACGATATCCGCGGAATCATCGATGAAACGCTGAATGATGGAGATGCGCGCGCGATCGGGAACGCTTTCGCGACAATGGTTGCACGCCAATACGGGAAGTCGCCCCGAATCTGTATCGGTTACGACGGCAGATTGACATCTCCTGCGCTCGAGTCCGCATTTTGTCAAGGCTTGGTGAGTGCCGGCGCGCAGGTGCTGCGCCTGGGGCTCGGGCCGACACCCATGTTGTATTTCGGCGTCCATCATTTGAATGCAGATGGAGGTGCGATGGTGACGGGGTCTCACAATCCGCCGTCGCACAATGGCTTCAAGTTCATGATGGGCCAGAGCGCGTTTTACGGTGAGCAGTTACAGCAGGTAGAGCAATTGGTGGCTGAAGGGCCCGTCGGTTCCGAAGGCGGCGAGGCCAGGGAATTGAGCGTAATTGACGCATATGTCGACAAGCTGGCGGCCGCCTATCGTGGTGGCAGCGGATTGTCCGTTGCGTGGGATCCCGGGAATGGCGCTGGCGGTGAGGTCACTCAGATGCTGTCGAAACGACTTCCCGGCAGACATGACGTTATCAATGGAGAAATCGACGGGACGTTTCCTGCTCATCATCCCGACCCGACGGTGGCGGAGAACCTGACGCAACTGCAGCGATTCTTGGCTGACGGTGGTCATGACCTGGGAATTGCGCTCGACGGAGATGGAGATCGAATCGGCCTGATCGATGATACGGGTCGAATCATCTGGGCAGATCTGTTGATGGCTTTGCTCGCACGCGATGTGCTCACCGCTCAACCTGGCGCGACGATTATTGCTGACGTGAAGTCGAGCCAGGCATTGTTCGATGAGATTGCCCGTCTTGGAGGAAAGCCGATTATGTGGCGGACGGGTCACTCCCTCATCAAAGCCAAAATGGCGGAGTCCAAGGCACCCCTGGCAGGTGAGATGTCGGGCCACCTGTTTTTTGCGGACGAGTACTACGGTTTCGACGATGCGCTTTATGCAGCCGTGCGTTTGTTGAATGTCGTCGAGAGCGCCGGAATGAGTCTGTCTGCGCTTCGGAATCAACTCCCCACCCTTGCCAATACTCCGGAGATTCGCTTCGATTGCCCAGACGAAAAGAAGTTCGACGTCGTTGCTGAGGTGCGGGACCGGCTCTTGTCTGACGGACGGGACATCGATGACATCGATGGTGTCCGCGTGAAGTCTGAAGATGGGTGGTGGTTGCTCCGGGCCTCGAACACCCAGGCAGTGCTTGTCGCTCGCTGCGAGGCTCGTGACGAAGAATCGCTGATGCGGATCATGTCGGTCTTGGAATCTGAACTGGCTAAGAGCGGAATCCAGCTTCCGGGCTGATCGGATGTCGTCGATTCACCAAGGGGTCTCGTGCCAAAAGCCGGTGTCGCATACAGCCGCCGGACATCCCGGGCGATCCCGTCAATGAATGTATTGCCTGAGGTTCAACAGGCCCTGACCGACGACCTGCCGGTTGTCGCGCTCGAATCGACGATCGTGGCCCACGGTTTCCCGTATCCCGACAGCCTGACCGTTGCTCAGGCGTTGCACGAGGCCGTCCGAAACGCCGGCGCGGTCCCGGCAATGATCGCGATCGAGAGCGGCGTTGTGAAGATTGGTCTCGATGAACGCGGTATCCAACTCATCGCGGAACGTGACGACGTGGAGAAATGCGGCGTTGCGGACATCGCGGCGGTATGCGCACGCGGAGTACATGGGGCGACCACCGTGTCCGCAAGTATCAGCCTTGCGGCTCAGGCAGGAGTGCGGATATTCGCAACGGGCGGTCTGGGTGGCGTTCATCGATACGCACCGGGAGCCGGAGACCAGCCGTTTGACGTCTCGGCCGACCTTGTCGCGCTTTCACGTACTCCGATTACCGCGGTAAGCAGCGGCGCGAAAATGCTGCTTGACCTCCCGGCGACGGTGGAGGCACTGGAAACCTTGGGCGTGCCGGTACTCGGATTTGGAACTCGGGAATTTCCGGCATTCTACGTGTCATCGAGCGGCATTCCCTTGCGTCATGTTTTTGACTCCATGACGGACCTTGCCCGGGCGGTTCAGGTGCATCGACAATTCGGGAGGGAGTCGGGAATACTGATCTGCAATCCACCCCCGGTGGATGTGGCCTTGGATGCCGAAGATCTTGAGCGCTGGGTCGACCAGGCCCTTGCCCGAGCTGACGATGACAAGATCAGCGGATCGAATGTGACGCCCTACGTTCTTTCTATGCTTCACGAATTGTCCGGTGGCGCGACAATCGCTTGTAATCGGGCTCTGGCAATTAGCAATGCGGAACTCGCGGGCCGCTTGTCGGTAGCCTTCTCGACTTTACCGACAACCTGAGACGCAAGAATCGTTCAGTTCTTGGCGATTGTAAGGAACTCGCCTTCCGGCGGGATCGGGATACAAGCGAACTGATCAATGATCAGTCGACGGCAGGCATCGCGAGCCGATTGCTCCGAGATTCCCAGCAGGCGGGCACGGTAAAGGCGGCGGGAGTCTCCGAAGGCCCGGTCAACCACAACGCGCGCCGAATTCAACAGTTGCGGCTGCGCCTCGACCGCATCTTGGGTCTTCTGGAATGCCATGCCGTAGGCCGAGAACGCCCCGACCTGAATTCCCCAGGATGTGGCCAACTGGGTGCCGGCCTTCGGCGGGGCAGGGGGTTTGGGCTTTAAGAGGCCCAGTTTTGAAGAGCGTGGTTTCTGGGTCGGCGTCCGAACCGATTTGATGACCTTTGCAATGGCGTCAAGCGGACCAAGTTTGGCGGTTTTCCGCTCCACTTCCTTCATTTTCTGGGGTTTCGGTTTAGGCCTGGGTTTGCGCTTTGCAACAACCTGCAGGGTCTGCAGACGATTGAATCCGACGTTGAGGAGATAGGCCATCTTGCGATCGCGCCATTTGGACGTCCGTCCACCCAGAACTATGCCGATCAGACGGTGTCCATTGCGCTGCGCTGACGTGGCGATGTTGAATCCCGATGCCCGAATATATCCGGTCTTGAGACCGTCTGCGCCCTTGTAGGTCTTCAGCAGCTTGTTGTGATTCACGTATGTCCGTTTGCCCCACGTGAACTTCTTGGTCGAGAAATAGTGATAGTACTGCGGGAACTCGCTGATCAGTGCTTGGGCGAGAAGCGCCAGATCCCGTGCCGTGCTGATCTGGCGTCGGTTCGGCAGGCCCGATGCATTGCGGAACACTGTGTTCTTCATGCCCAGCCGTTTGGCCGTCTCCGTCATTTTCTTGGCAAATTCGACTTCGGTATCGGCGAGGGCTTCAGCCAATACGGTGGCCGCATCGTTAGCGGACTTGGTGACCATGGCGAGGACGGCATCTTCCACTGCAATTCTGCGCCCGGGTCTCAGTCCAATTCGGGATGGTGTCTGACCGGCCGCTCGCTTGGATACGCGGACTCGTTTGTCGAACGTCAGAGCCCCCGACTCGATGGCTTCGAAGGTCAGGTACAACGTCATCATTTTCGTCAGTGAAGCAGGATAATGACGTTTGTCGGCGTATCTGGAGAAAAGGACCTTGCCGGTATCAGCCTCGACAACTATGGCTTTGTAGCGTGCAGCATGACTCTCGAATGCCGACAACCCGGCCAGCACCGGAAGCAGAAATACGATGAGAGCCCATGGAATTCCCCGTCCAATACGCATTACGGGTCACACGAGCAAATTCCCGAAAGAAATCTTTCCACGCGCTGACGCCGCGCGGCTAAGCGCCTCCAGTACAAATTCCCTCTCCCGAACCGCCTTCAGGCTTATGCTTTGGACAGTCTAGTAAAGTGGTGACTCTGTGTCTAATCATTGCTTGAACAACACAAAATTTTACTAACGATTTCTAGGACTTCCCTTGATTTTCGTTTGGTTGTGTCAAAATAGAATCGTGGAAGCCTGTCCCGTAATAGTCTCAAGCCATGGCTAACAATTTGTTAAGGCGCTGGAGCGGAGCGTGAAAGCTTTTAAGACAGAAGGTGTGCTCTTCTCGAGCAATGGGAGAATGCCGCACCTGATGATCCACATTGCCTCGAACTTGCTTCTGGTTTGTGTCTTGGTCTCGGGATGTTTGCCGACCGGGTTCCAGGAGAATCCGATCGCTCGAACGATCGGCTGGTTTTCATGCGTCGGCGGCAAGGATATTCGTGAGACCTGTACGGGCGAAAAGGTTGACCGATTTCGCTTCGTCTACAATGCAATCTAGTCAGAGCAGGTAAGAACCTACGATTTCATGTTCTCTTCGCCCGAGGAGTCGGTTGACTTGATCTCCCGGGTCGTCCAGCCCGCCCCCTATCTGCAGATTGTCTGGAACGCGCCGCTCGCCCATTGGGAGGGAGTGGTGGAGCGTATACCGGTGGTGTCCGTGGGTTTCAATCGATTGAAGGAAGCCTTGCGCGACAGCGGCTTCTGGCGGCCCGCGCCTGCCGGGTTGAGGCTCAGATCAGATAACTTCTATTGGGCCGTCAGCGCTTGCGAGAACAGCGTGTTCCACTTCAATGTTTTTCGGGCTCCGGATGAGGCCTTCCAGAAAGCGCAGTTTCCAAGTGTATTGTTTGAACTCGATTCTACCGGCGTACCGGTGAATCCCGTCCGCCGGTTGATTTTTGGGGCGTCGGATCCAAGTCTGAGTGCCGACAGATCAGGTGCGAGGGGAACCGGGTTCACCCTTCAAATTGACAAGGACGGATTCCTGCAATGAGTCGTCTGTGGGTCTCAGCTATATGCAGGCCGGTGCGAGGCACTGAAAATTAGTGCATTGCGTGAAATAATTCGGAAGAGGTATGCCCTTAGAATGTTACTTCGGGGCCTTGCAATGGCCCGGGAAAGAGGTCTTTGATTGAGGATGGTTCAGGTACATATTAATTGGTGGTCAATTGGCTGGGTGTATGCTCTGACGTACGCAATTCGCTGAGAAACTTGTCATGTCTGATAAGGAGAATGATCAAAATAGCAATGGTGACTCGGGGACGATCGTCGTCACTGAGACCAAGACTAAAACCAAGAAGCCCTCAATGTATAAGGTGCTTCTGTTGAATGACGACTACACACCCATGGAGTTCGTGGTGCACATATTGGAGCGCATTTTTCACAAGAGCCATGAAGAAGCGACACAGATTATGCTGCACGTTCACCAGAAGGGCATCGGTGTATGTGGGGTTTACACGTATGAAATTGCGGAAACCAAGGTCAACCAGGTGGTAGATATCGCCCGCCGCAACCAACATCCTCTGCAATGCACGATGGAAAAGGAGTGACGTGCCCGGTTTTTCAAACAATCTCGAGAAGAGTCTTCATCGAGCGCTCGCGCTCGCCAGTGAACGCCACCACGAATACGCGACACTCGAGCATCTTCTTCTGGCGCTGACCGAAGACAATGACGCCATCGCGGTTTTGAAGGCGTGTGGTGTCGACGTCGACGTGTTGCGCCAGGGTCTTGGATCGTATCTGGATGACGACCTCAGTGGTCTGATCATCGATGACTACGAGGACCCCAAGCCGACCGCCGGTTTTCAGCGAGTGATCCAGCGTGCACTGATCCACGTTCAATCATCGGGCCGCGAAGAAGTCACGGGCGCCAACGTCCTGGTGGCAGTGTTCTCCGAGCGGGAATCTCACGCGGTCTACTATCTCCAGAAGCAGGACATGACCCGCCTCGACGCCGTGAGCTATATCTCGCACGGCGTGGCGAAGGTGGCCGGCATGTCCGAGAGTCGCTCAGCTCGAGGTGCCGAGGAAGAGCCGGAAGAGGCACCCAGCGAGCAGGGCGATGAGGCGCTGAAATCCTACTGCGTCAACCTGAATGAAAAGGCTGCGAACGGCAAAATCGATCCGTTGATTGGTCGCCAGAGTGAAATCGACCGGACCATTCAAATCCTTTGCCGGCGATCCAAGAACAATCCTCTATTCGTCGGTGACCCTGGCGTGGGCAAGACCGCTATCGCTGAGGGACTGGCGCGCCGGATTGTCGAAGGTGACGTGCCGGATGTGTTGGCGGAAGGAACAATTTTCGCACTCGATATGGGATCATTGCTGGCTGGCACACGGTATCGTGGCGATTTCGAAGAGCGGGTTAAGGCGGTTGTGAACGAGGTTGAGAATTACGAAGGCGCCATTCTGTTTATCGACGAAATTCACACTGTGATCGGTGCCGGTGCCACGTCCGGCGGCGCCATGGATGCCTCAAATCTTCTCAAGCCCGCACTGCAGGCGGGATCGTTACGTTGCATCGGTTCAACGACCTACAAAGAGTACCGCGGCTATTTCGAGAAGGATCGCGCACTTCTCCGTCGCTTCCAGAAGATCGATATCAACGAGCCTTCAATCGAAGATGCCGTCAAGATTCTTCGAGGTCTCAAGCCGTATTTCGAAGAGCACCACAAGGTGCGCTACACGGCTGAGGCCATTCGGTCAGCCGTGGAGTTGGCTGCCCGCTACATCCACGACCGTAAGCTGCCGGACAAGGCCATCGACGTCATCGATGAAACTGGCGCCGCTCAGATGCTCAAACCCGCCAATCGCCGTCGAAAGACGCTGGGTGTGCGTGAAGTGGAGACGGTCGTCGCCAAAATCGCCCGAATTCCACCGCGCTCGGTATCGAAGAGCGATAAGCAGGTTCTGCAAACGATCGAGCGGGACCTCAAATCAGTGGTTTTCGGACAAGACAAGGCCATCGGTGCGCTCTCCAGCGCTATAAAGCTGGCCCGTGCCGGATTGCGCGAGCCGGAAAAGCCGATCGGCTGTTACCTGTTTTCGGGACCCACAGGCGTTGGCAAGACAGAGGTTGCGCGCCAACTCGCGGACCTTATGGGAGTGGAGCTCGTTCGTTTCGATATGTCCGAGTACATGGAACGCCACACGGTTTCGCGGCTGATCGGTGCCCCGCCTGGCTATGTGGGCTTTGATCAGGGCGGGATGATGACTGACGCGATCGACCAGCACCCGCATGCCGTACTTCTTCTCGATGAAATTGAGAAAGCACACCCCGACGTCTTCAACCTGCTTCTGCAGATCATGGATCATGGCAAGCTGACGGATCACAACGCGAAATCGGTCGATTTCCGTAATGTGATTCTGATCATGACGACCAATGCGGGCGCGCAGGAAATGGCCAAGCAGTCCATTGGGTTCGAGCGAGGTTTGCGCGAAGGCGAAGACGAAGAAGCCATTAAGCGGCTTTTCACGCCGGAATTTCGCAACCGACTCGATTCGACGATCGCGTTCTCACATTTGACACCCGAAATCATGATGTTGATCGTCGATAAGTTCCTGTTGCAGCTGGAGGCGCAGCTTCAAGACCGTAACGTGGAAATTTCAGCTACAGATGCGGCGCGGCGCTGGCTGGGCGACAAGGGCTATGATCGGGCCTTCGGTGCCCGTCCCTTGGGCCGCGTCATTCAAGAGCACGTCAAGAGACCGATGTCGGAGGAAGTGCTCTTCGGCAAGCTGGAGAACGGCGGACGCGTCACAGTCGACGTCGAGGATGACGAGATCGTTTTCGAGTACGAGGAAGCGGTTCGTCCATCCAAGTCAAAGAAGGGCGGTCCCAAGGTGCCGGTTCTGGCAGAATAGCCAGCTACGTTCTCGCGCTGACGGCTTGAATGGATTCTCCGAGGATCGACACCATGTCGTCAATCTCTTCGCGGGTGACGATATAGGGCGGACCAAGCACCACTGTATCACCGTCAGTGCCGTCGGCACCGGCAACACCGGGAAGTATCAGCAACCCTCGCTCCGTGCATTCGCGCGCAACCGCCTCGGCGACGCCCTCCGCTCTCGCAAAGGGCCGTTTCGAAGACTTGTCGGCAACCAGTTCGGCGCCCCGTAGCAAACCACACCCCCGAATCTCACCCACCATGGGGTGATCTCCAAGCATTGCCATGCGCTCTCCCAGGTAATCTCCCATCTCCTCAGCACGGCTCACCAGGTCGTGTGCCTCGATATACTCGAGTGTCGCCAGGCCAGCGGCACTGACCGCTGTGTGCCCGGTGAATGACTCACCATGGACGAACGAGGTTTCGGCCTTCTCGAAGGCGGCATGAATCCTCTCGTGTGCGACGACGCCGCCAATGGGAACAAACCCCGCCCCCAAGCCCTTCGCCACGGTGATCACGTCCGGCGTCACGCCGGTGTGCTCGATGGCGAACTTTCGTCCCGTACGGCCGATTCCGGAGATGACTTCGTCCGCAATCAGGAGCACATCATGTCTGTCACAGATTTCACGAGCCGCCTGCATGTATTCGGGAGGCGTCACCAGGCCTCCCAACGGACCACCGGCCATCGGTTCCACGATGAATGCCGAGACTGTGTCCGCTCCAACACGCTGAATGACGTCCTCCAGTTCCGATGCGCATGCGGCGGCACAGGACGGATACTGCAGATCCAGCGGGCAGCGATAACAGTTGGGTGGTGAGATGTGGGGAAAATCGATCAGCAGCGGTTCGTAGGGTTTTCGCCGGGGTGCGGCACCCGTGAGCGACAGCGCTCCCATCGAGCTTCCATGGTAGCTGTGTCGCCGCGCCACCACGCGATACTTATTGCTGTTACCTCTGACCAGATGATAGTGGCGCGCGAGTTTGATCGCGGTTTCGTTGGCTGCCGAGCCGGAGGTGCAGATCCAGGCTTTGTCGAATCCCTCCGGAGCCCACTCGACGAGCTTTCGCGTGAGGGCGCGCTCCTTCTCACTGGTAAAAGTGGTTGTATAAGCGAATGTCAGGCGGCGCATTTCCTCATTGATGGCATCCGCAATCTCTTCCACGCCTTGTCCGAGTATCGCGACAAAGACGCCGGCCGCCCCGTCCAGGTATTTCTTGCCATTCTCGTCCCAAAGATGGACGCCTTGCCCCCGCACGACGGCCGGATAGTCTTTCGCGATCTGGCGGTGAAAAACGTTCTCAGTGTTGGGTTTCATCAACGAATGCTTTCAGTTGGTAGTAGCGCAGTAGCCCTCTTCAGGTTAATTCATTCTCGGCATGGAACCCCAGCCGCCATGGTTGCCCTGAGGGCGTTCGCGAGATACACACAATACTCCCATTGTCGGCTGTTCCCCCATCCGAAGGTGAGCAGCGGGCGCTGTCCCGAATGACGAGTTGGAGGCAGACCGCAAATGTCGGCGGAGTCGATTAGCGATACACCCGAAGCAACGTGGTACATCGGCGTGGACGTCGGCGGTACCTTCACTGATCTGGTGCTGGCCAATGTCCAGCACCAGGTTCACGCCTTCAAGGTACCGTCCGTGCCCGACGATCCTGCCCAAGGCGTATTCAATGTCCTTTCTCGGGCAGCAGAGGCTCTCGGCACGGAAGTCGAGTCGCTGCTCAGTGACTGCGCCCTGTTCGTGCATGGCGCCACAATTGCAACGAACACCGTACTCGAGCAGAAGGGCGCGAAAGTCGGACTCCTTGCGACGGAAGGGTTTCGAGACGCTCTGGAAATCCGTCGCGGCTACCGGGCAAACCCCTTCGATCACAGGACGCCTTATCCGCCGGTGTTGGTGCCACGCAGCCTGAGACGGCCGGTAAGAGGTCGATTGGATCGTGAAGGCAACGAGATCGCCAGCTTGGACCTGGAGGATGTGAAGGCCGCGGGACAGGTATTTGCTGACGCGGGTGTCGAGGCGGTCTCCATATGCCTGTTCAACAGTTTTCTCAGCCCGGTGCACGAAAGAGCCGCTGCCGAGGCGCTTCGCGGAAGTATGGGCGGGGATTGGATTTATGCATCGGTCGATATTGCCCCGATCATCGGAGAATACGAGCGGACGTCGACTACGGTCATGAATGCTTATGTTGCGCCGCGGACAGTCAGTTATCTGCGACGACTGGACGAGCGTTTATGTGAGATGGGTCTTCCCAAAGGAATCCTTCTTGTGCAGAACAACGGCGGCGCCATTTCTGTCGACCGGGTTGCCGACAAACCTGCAACCCTGCTGCTTTCAGGCCCCGCAGCCGGTGTCGGCGCGTTGGGCCTGTACAGCAAGGCTGCCGGGACATCCGATCTCATTTCGATGGAAGTCGGTGGAACGAGTTGTGATGTCATTCTCATGAATGAGGGAACAGTCGACGTTTCCGAGAGCTTCAAGATCGGCGGGTATGACTTGGCAATTCCGTCTGTCGACATTTTCACCATCGGTGCGGGCGGCGGCACGATCTCCGGGGTCGATCGAGGCGGCATGCTCTTCGCCGGACCGGCGGGGGCCGGGGCGAACCCCGGCCCGGCAGCCTATGGACTGGGGGGGCATGAACCCACCGTGACGGACGCTCAGCTGGTCCTCGGAAGGTTGCGGCCCGGAGCCTATGCCGGTGATTCCATAACACTGGATGAATCCAAGGCCCGCCAGGCGATCGACGATCGCATCGCGTCCAACCTTGGTTTGAGCGTGGAAGAGGCCGCGGCCGGCATCATCCGTCTGGTCGAACAGAACTTGTTGCAGGCGGTTCAGGAAATCAGCAGCGAGCGCGGGCACGATCCCCGGCGGTTCACCTTGGTTGCAACTGGCGGTGCCGGGCCGATGCACGGTGCGCCGGTCGGTCGGTTACTGGGCTGTCCCAACGTCTATGTACCCCGTCTTTCGGGTGTTTTTTGTGCCTTGGGCATGCTTCATACGGACGTGCGACATGACTTCATGCGGGTTTTCCTCGAACCATTGGAAACCGTCGGTGCACAAGCAGTCGAACAGGAATTTATCGAGCTCTCGACACAGGGTGAGCAAGCATTGGAACACGACGGCTTTTCCGGCAACACGTGTCGCATACGTCGCGAGATCGACTTGCGCTATGTCGGGCAGCAGTATGATGTCCGTGTGCGCCTCGATGGAAGCGAAGCGTTCTCCATCGAGCGTACGCGCGATCTCTTCGAACAGGAGCACGAGCGTCTGTACGGGCACATTCAGCCCGAAGGTCTTGTGCGGATTTCGGCGCTGCGGATTGTTGCGGAAGGCATTCTGCCGGAGCTGAAAATCCCGCACGTTGCCGTTACGGACGGAGCGCCTTCGGCTTCCGGAGAGCGCAAGGTTTGGGTCGACGAATCTCGGGGATGGCAGGACGTACCCATCTACTCCGGCGCGGATCTGGGGCCGGGCCATCGTGTTCCGGGACCTGCCATGATCGAGGAGGCGACCACGACGGTATTTGTTGGCGCCGACGACGAACTGGAGATCGATGGCGCCAACAATTTTCTCATTCATCTGAAGGCGTCGTAGGAGACCGGCACGTGCCTGATCCCATTACCTTGGCATTGTTCCAGAATCGACTGGACTACATCGCGCGCCAGATGGGCTGGGTGATGATTCGAACGGCCCGCAGCCCGATCTTCAATCAGGCGCATGACTTCTCGTGTTTCGTTGCCGATGAGTCTGGCAACCTTGTCTCCCAGGCGGACGGGATTCCCATTCACACGGGAGGTGGTGGCTTTGCCGTCCGCGCCGTGTTGGAGGCATTTGGTGGCGACATCTCCGAGGGCGATGTGTTCGTTCTCAACGATCCCTATGTCGCTGGTGGAAATCACCTTCCGGACTGGGTGATCGCCCGTCCCGTCTTCTACGAGTCCGACCTCGTTGCCTTCACCTGTAACCGCGCGCATCAGTCCGACATCGGCGGTGGGGCCGCGGGAACCTACAATTCCTCAGCGACGGAGATCTGGCATGAAGGGTTGCGGCTTCCGCCGCTGCGACTGATCGAACAGGGCAGCACCCGCGAAGATTTGTGGCAGCTGCTGATATTGAACTCCCGCATGCCCCATTTCATGGACGGGGACCTGCGTGCCATGTGCGGTTCCACGGAGATTGGTCGGGAACTGGTTGTGGAGACCATGGAACAATACGGCCTTGAGGCAGGGCTCCAGTGTTTCTCGGGAGTGCTCGATCACGGTGACGCTCTATTGCGCGAAGCCATCGCGGAACTTCCTGATGGCGTGTATGAAGGTGAATCCGGCTTCGACGATGATTGTTTCGAGGAGGTCGACCTTAAGATCGTGGTAAAAATCACCATCGAGGGTGATGAAACGACCGTCGATTTCACGGGGACGGACGATCAGATTCGCGGCTTCAAGAACAGTTCATTGGCCAACACATACTCGTCCATCTATTCAGCAATTTCGACTTTCTTCGATACCTCGATCCCACGCAATGAAGGGACGTTTCGAAGTGTCAGTGTGATTGCGCCTGAGGGTTCGCTCGTCAATGCCAGGCCTCCGGCGCCGATGACCATGTGCACGCTGTTTCCTGCTCAACACATCGTACATGCCGTCTGGCAGGCGCTGGGCAAGGCCGATCCCGATAATGCCTGTGCCGGTTGGGGTATGTGTGCGTTTCCGCTCTCATCAGCGGCTGGCTATGACGGTCGCATGGCGACAACCTATCATTGGGGCGGATCGCCGGGTGGTGGCGCTGTATCGGGCCGGGATGGATTTCCCCAGGTCAGCGCGATGAGCGCATTTGGTGCACTCATCATCCCGAATGCGGAGATGAGCGAACAATTGTTCCCCGTGCAGGTGGAATGTCAGGAACTGAGGTGCGATGGCGCTGGCGCCGGAACGTATCGCGGCGGTCCGGGTGTTCGATATGTGGTTGATGTTCTCCTCCCCTCGGAGTTCTCTTTTCGAGGCGAAGGCTTAAGGGTTCCCAGGGCCTATGGCACCAACGGAGGCACCGACGGGACGATCAACACGTTGCGGCTCTCTCCCGTCGATGGCAGTGATTTCGATGCACCGACCTACGGCATCAGAAACGTCGGTCCCACGCGCATCGAATTGGTCTCCGGAGGCGGTGGTGGCTGGGGGGACCCGCTGGACAGGTCTCCCGAACTGGTCCTCCGCGATGTAAGCGATGAAATTGTCAGCGTCGAAGCGGCGCGCGAGATTTACGGCGTTGTCATTGACGCTGCGAGCGCGTGTGTCGATGTGACTGAAACTGAGGCGCGACGCCAATCACTCCGCGCGTCGCGTGTTACAGCGCCTGCGGCATAACGTTCTTGCTACTTTGGAACCTGATATGATGCTGCCGATCAACGTTCGTGGGAGGCTCGATCGTGACTGATCCAATCACCTTGGCACTATTCCAGAACCGGCTGGACTATATTGCCCGCCAGATGGGATGGGTAATGATTCGCACATCGCGCAGCCCGATTTTCAATCAATCCCACGACTTCTCGTGCTTCATCGCCGATAAGAACGGCAACCTGGTTTCGCAGGCCGATGGCATTCCAATTCACACCGGCGGGGGTGGATTCGCGATCCGCGCTCTGCTTGAGGCATTCGTCGGTGAGATTTCCGACGGAGATGTATTTGTCCTCAACGATCCCTATGTCGCGGGGGGTAATCATCTTCCCGACTGGGTGATTGCTCGCCCGGTGTTCGCCGAGTCAGAGCTGGTCGCCTTCACATGCAATCGGGCGCATCAATCTGACATTGGAGGAGGTGCGGCGGGAACCTACAACTCCTCGGCGACCGAAATCTGGCATGAGGGTCTTCGGCTTCCGCCCCTGCGCCTGGTCGAGAAGGGCCAAATGCGGGAGGATTTGTGGCAACTCCTCATCCTGAACTCGCGAATGCCCCATTTCATGGATGGAGACCTCCGGGCCATGACCGGCTCGACGGACATTGGCCGCCAGCTTGTCGTCGAGACCATGGAGCGCTTTGGCCTGGAAGAGGGGCGGGCCTGTTTCGCGGGTGTTCTCGATCACGGGGATACCCTGTTGCGAGAGGCTGTCGAGCAACTTCCCGATGGTGTCTACGAAGGCGAGTCAGGTCTCGATGATGACTGCTTCGAGGACATGGAACTCAAGATCCGGGTCAAGGTCACGATCACGGGAGATGAGACGGTCATCGACTTCACGGGGACGGATGATCAGATTCGAGGATTCAAGAACAGTTCGGTGGCGAACACATACTCGTCGGTGTTCTCCGCGCTTTCTACGTTCTTCGACCCGTCCATTCCCCGCAATGAGGGGACTTTCAGAAGCGTCACCGTGATTGCGCCGGAGGGAACCTTGGTCAATGCGAGACCTCCGGCCCCAATGACGATGTGCACGGTGTTTCCCGCGCAACAAATTATTCACGCGATTTGGCAGGCACTCGGTGATGCCGACCCGTCGCGTGCGTGTGCCGGCTGGGGCATGAACGCTTATCCGCTGTCTTCCGCTGTGGGGTACGACGGTCGCGTTTCAACAATGTATCACTGGGCCGGTGCGTCGGGCGGCGGCGCCGTGGACGGTCGCGATGGCTTCCCGCAGGTTGGACCCTTGTGCGCCTTTGGCGCCTTGATCCTGCCCAATGCTGAAATGAGTGAGCAGCTATACCCCGTGCGCGTCCAACGCCAGGAACTCCGAACGGACGGGGCAGGCGCCGGAAAGTACCGCGGCGGCTCGGGCGCGCACTACGTTGCCGATATCATGTTTCCCTCCGAGATCGCCTTCCGAGCGGAGGCGGTCAAGAAAGCTTGGGCCTACGGGACCAATGGAGGAGAGATCGGCACAACCTCGACAGTTACGCTGACCCCGACAGGCGGTGACACCTACGATGCCCCCACGTATGGGGTGATGGACATCGAACCGTCCAGACTTGATGTCTTTTCAGGTGGTGGCGGTGGTTGGGGCGATCCCTTGGATCGAGATCCTGAATGGGTACTCCGGGACGTCTGTGACGAAATTGTGAGTGTTGATTCGGCACGCGATACCTATGGCGTGATTTTGGACACCACGGGAACCGCGGTTGATGCGAAGCGGACCGAGGATCAGCGCCAGGCACTTCGGGAAGCCCGTGAGAAGGAACTCGTCGGCTAGGGCCCTGGCGCGGGCCTAAAAACCGTCATCTTCGACGTCGGCGTGTCGGAACGGTGAGTGGGTCGAAAGATACGTGATGTCCTGATCCACCTGTTGGCGTTCATGCACGAGATAGCGTTCGATAGCCTCCCGGAACTGCGCTTCCCGGATCCAGTGAACCGAGTACGTGTGAACGGGTAGATATCCTCGGGCAAGCTTATGAGGCCCCTGGGCGCCTGCTTCCACGCGATCAAGGCCTCGTTCGATGGCAAATTGTATGGCTTGGTAGTAGCAGGCCTCGAAATGGAGGAAGCGATGATCCTCGCAGCAACCCCAGTTGCGGCCATATAGGGCGTCGCTGCCGATGAAGTTCAGTGCACCGGCGATATAATTCCCGCCGCGTGTGGCCATCACCAGTGCAATCCGGTCGGCCATGGTCTCACCGATGAGTGAGAAAAACCGGCGGTTCAGGTATGGGCGCCCCCACTTGCGACTGCCCGTATCCATGTAAAAGCCGAAAAATGCATCCCAGTGTTCTTCCTTGAGGTCTGCCCCCGTGAACACCTGCACCTCAAGGTCCGGGTTTTCCTGAATTTCGCGACGCTCGCGCCGAATCTGCTTTCGTTTTCGTGACGTCAGATCTGACAGGAACTCATCGAACGTCGCGTAACCGTTGTTGAGCCAATGGAACTGCTCGCTGGTCCGCTGAAGCAGTCCGGACTGGCCGCACTGCTTCCATTCACTTTCAGTCAGAAACGTGATGTGAAGGGAAGAAACTTCCAGCTGACTGGCGACCTCCACGCAACCCGCAAGCGCCAGTTCACGATTCATGGCCTGCTCCTGGTCGTCTCGGGCCAGAAGGCGTGAGCCCGTCACCGGCGTAAAGGGAACAGCCAGTTGAAGTTTCGGATAATACTGTCCGCCGGCTCGTTCGAAGGCATCTGCCCAACCGTAGTCGAACATATACTCGCCCTGAGAATGGGATTTTACATAAAGCGGCGCGGCGCCACGGATCCCGCCATCCGTTCCCTCGACCACCACGTGGTACGGTATCCAACCGGTCTCTGCCCTCACGCTTCCGCTGTCTTCCAGGGCCTTCAGGAAAGCGTGAGACAAAAAGGGATTGCTATCGCCGGCACAGGCGTCCCATTCGGCGGCGTCGACGATCGCGATACTGCCGACGGCCTTGATGGTTACGGCCGGTTGCTCGACGTCACCCATTGACGGCGATTTGCCTCTCGATATTTGTGTGGAGTGTGTTCATGCACGTGACAGCAATTGTAGCAAATGCGGTTACCGGGTATCACCCGATCAGGGGATGAATCCCTCAAAAAAGATGTTGTCGGCGTGGGCGTTTGCAAGGGCCAGCCGGTCCGGCGTACGAACCGTAAAGACAATCAAGGGAATTCCTCGTTCACGGAAGCGTTGCGCACCCGGGCTTGGCAGGGCACCGATGTGGCAGCCAATAAACTGAAGCCGTGTCGAGTGCCTGGTCCGAAACTCTCGAAACACTGATGACTGCCATTGGCCCGTGGCGAACCACCCTCTTCGGAACTTCATCACATTTTGACCTCGAGGCAGGTGCGGGAGGTTGCGCGCACACCAGGCCACTGTCCGACGATTGAACGACGACACTGCACAAGGTCCGCCGTAACCGGCCAGGTCTTTGGATGCGGCTGTCTCCACGCGGCCAGTCCGGCGGCGTGGGTTCTTCAATTCAATGATCAAAGGCACGCGACCGTCGATCAGGTCGAGGACTTCCCGCAGCAATGGGATGCTCTGGTCGCTCTCACCCAAACGAAGACCGGCAAGCTCGACTGCCGGGACGCGCGAGATCTCTCCACGTGCCCCCGTCATGCGATCCAGGGACTCATCGTGGAACACCACAGCCTTGCCATCGACCGAGACCTGTACGTCGAGCTCGATGGGATATCCGGCATCCGCCGCCCGGGCAAAAGCGCTGAGCGAGTTCTCTGGTATTCCGGCCCTGAAATCGTGGAGGCCGCGATGAGCAATTGGCCGAGTGGTCAACCAGTCGGTATCGATCACCGCAGTGCCGCCAGTTTGGGATGTCAGAGAATCAGTTGATTTCCACGATGGCGTCGATTTCAACGGATGCATTGAAGGGCAAGGAGCCCATTCCGACTGCGCTTCGGGCGTGCTTCCCGGCATCGCCGAAGACTTCGACCATCAGGTTCGATGCGCCGTTGATGACAGCAGGTTGATCGGCGAATCCTGCTGGTGCGTTCACGAACCCATTCAACTTCAGAACTCGCACCACGCGGTCCAGATCCCCACCGCAGGCTGCCTTAACTTGCGCAATGATATTCAAGGCACACAGGTGAGCGGCAGCGACACCATCATCGACGGAAACTTCGTCGCCCACGATCCCGACGTACTTTACCGCACCGTTTTCCATGGGCAGTTGCCCCGCGACATGCACGATGTTTCCACTGATCGCGTAAGCGACGTAGTTTGCGACTGGTACTGCGGCCTCAGGCAATTCGATCCCCAGCTCAGCAAGCCGCGCGTCGATTTTTCCCGCCATGATGTTCTCCCTGTTTTGTTTGTGATGATACAGACGATGTTCAGCCGCCAGGGCGCCCGCCAGCACCAGCGCCAAGCTTCACGGCTATGTTTTTGGTCTGGACATAGTTGAGCAGGGCTTCCGCGCCCTTTTCCCGGCCGTAGCCGGAACGCTTTGTGCCGCCGAATGGGGTTTCCATTCCGCCCGCGAACCACTCATTGATAAAGACCTGCCCTGCGCTGAGGCGGTCGGCCGTCCAGTGTGCTGTTTCGAGGTCACGCGTGTAGACCCCGGCGCAAAGGCCGTAATCGGTACCGTTGGCGATCTCGATGGCTTCTTCCCGCTCCTCGAATGGAATCACTGCCATGACCGGGCCAAAAATCTCTTCCTGGGCAATCGTCATGTCTGGAGACGCGCCCGCAAAAACGGTCGGTTGCATGAAGTAGCCTGGCATGTCGCAGCGGCGCCCGCCAGTCAGTGCCGTTGCCCCGGCCTGTTGGCCTGTCATGCAGTAGCCCTCAACCTTTTCGAGCTGCTTCTCTGAAATCAGCGGACCAAGATCGTGATCTTCAATTCCGGGCCCGATCGTCAGGGCTTGGGACTTCTCCACCAGACCATCGACGATTTGATCGTGAATCGACTTGTGAACCACGAGTCGTGATTGGGCAGAACAGACTTGTCCGGCGTGACTGAAGATGCCGACGGCGCTTGAGCCAATGACCTGTTCGGGGTCGGCATCGGCGTAGGCGATTGCCGCTGATTTTCCACCGAGTTCCATGACGCACGGAATGATGCGCTCAGCTGCGGCGTGCAGGATGCTTTTCCCCGTCGCGACAGATCCCGTAAAGACGATGTGATCGACATCTGGGTGCGCGGCTAGCGCCGCTCCGGTGTCATGTCCATATCCGCAAAGGATATTCACGTACCCCTTGGGTACGCCGGCCCTTTCACAGGCTTCACCAAGCATTGCCAAGGAGAGTGGGCAAAGCTCCGGTGTCTTGAGGACGACCGTGTTTGCAGTAGCCAGCGCGCACACCACCGACCTCGCGCCGATCTGGAGCGGAAAGTTCCAGGGCACGATTTGGGCGGACACACCGAATGGCGCGTTGATGGTGTAGTCGACATACCCATCTCCCAACGGGATCGATTTACCTTCAAACTGTGCAATTGCGCCGCCGTAGTAGCTAAAATATCGGGCCGCGGCCATGGCTTCGTTACGGCCACCTCCCAGGGTACGACCCGAATCGAGGCAGTCGACTAGAGCCACATCCTCGGCCATTTCCTTGAATATTTGCGCGACTTCCAGCATGAGCTCGCCACGTTGCGCCGGACGCATGTCGTACAACGTCCGGCGCTCATAAGCCTCACGCGCGGCCGACACGGCGCGATCGACATCATCCGGGGTGGCGCGGGCGATCTCCGCGATCTGTTCGCCGTTCGCCGGGTTTACGACCGGGATGGTTTCCTTGGTCGAACCGTCTACCCACTCTCCGTCAATGTAGTTTTGCCAATGTTCTTTGATTTGCGTGGCCATCGAGCGCATCTCCCGATGAAATGTTGGGGAATTGACTGAAGTGTACTCCGCGGGCAGCCCGCGGCAAGAATACTAGGAAACCTCGCGGTAGAGGATTTGCCGACGCTTTTCGCGAAGTTCGTCGAGGTGCGCAAGGGCATTCGGGTCGAAATCACTCGTGGGCGCTGTCTCCAGGTCGAAATGACCGAACCTGTCTTCTCCCCGAACGAGCATCGCTGAATCGCGGAATCCCGTCGTCTGTTCGACCTCCGTCGAGATGTATCGGATCACGAACCCAATCCGAGGGAGTGGAGAGTTATTGGAATCTGAACCATGTACGATCTGCACGTGGTGCAGGGACATCTGTCCTGGCTCGAGCTCGATATCGACCGCATTATCTTCATCGACTTCAACACTGATTTCCTGTCCCCGCGACAATAGATTCCTGTCGTCGAAAGTGTCGGCGTGAGGAACCAGCTTCCGATGAGAGCCGGGGATGACACGCATGCATCCGCTTTCGCGGTTGCTCGGTGTGAACGCGAGCCAGGCAGAACAAATCTGTTGTCCGCCCAGGCCCCAGTACGTCGCATCCTGATGCCAGGAGACAAAAGTTCGATCTCCTGGCTCTTTGACGAAAAAGTTGGTCGTCCAGCACAGGATGTTGGGTCCGAGGACACTTTCTACCGCATCGAGAATACGCGCATCCCGGGCGAGATCCGCAATCCATTTGAGAACGAGGTGTCCTTTGACATTGACCAAATTTTGGTCGTGTTCCGCGCTGAGCCGAAGGGCATCTCGATAGAGTTGGTGACAGGTTTTGGCTTCATCCCGCGTGAGGATATCGATGGGAAATACGAAACCGTCGTCTTCGCAACGAGCAATCTGCGCGGCCGTCAGTCCACCAGTCATTTACGGGTCTCCTCAACCATACGGCTCATACGCTAATACGCCGATACGCCGCCGTCGACGGGAAGGGCGACGCCCGTGACCATTTCCGCTTCATCGGAGGCCAAAAAGAGGAAGGCGTTCGCAGTGTCGACCGGTCGTGCCAGGCGGCCCAAGGGAACGGTCTCCTGGAAACTGGCGACGGCGCCCTCGAACGAGCCGCCAAGCTCCTCGGTCATGGAGCGGAACAACGGTGTGTCCGTCGCAACGGGGCAGACGCAGTTGACCCGGATATTGTCTAGCGCCAGTTCAAGCGCGACGCTGCGCATCAGACCACGGACACCGTGTTTGGCGGCGGTGTAGGCAGAAATATTCGGTTTGGCGTTCACGGCCTGGCCCGAAGCGGTATAGAGAATGGACGCAGTCTTCCCAGTTTCTTGCGCTCGTGCACGCAGGGCGGGAACGGCGGCTTTTGTCATCCGGAAAGGACCTAGCAAATTCAAATCGAAAGAGCGTTGGACTGCCTCGTCGTCTGCCGTCTCGATCTTTCCCGTATAGGGCGCGCCCGCATTGTTGAGAAGGATGTCGAGGCCGCCGAACGTTTCCACCGCGAATTTGACGGCCGCAGCGTTACTCTCATTATCGAGGTGGTCGTTGTGGACAAACGCGCAGTCGTCGCCCAACTCACCAGCGACCCTTTTGCCCTCTCCCTCGTTAATATCCGCGATCGTCACACGGCAACCTTCTTCGATAAAGCGTTGGGCCGTTGCGCTGCCTAGTCCACCGGCGCCGCCCGTGATCAGAGCGATTTTTCCTTCCAACCTGGCCATGTGCTCATCCTTGGGATCGATTTCGGAATTTCACCTAAGGTATTACCGCACCAGTTCAGATGCTTCCAGAACGGTTGTCAGGAATTTTCGACCACCACTTGTCCGCGCCACCACGGGTGTTAGATATGATGCTTGGATGGCGACAAGCTCACCGTGACCACTTATGACCAATCCGTATCTCCATCCTGAAATTCCATGGACCACCGAAGCGCCTGAAATCGCCGATTGGGTCACCGGAGAGGGACTTCGTGGCACCAATGAGTTGGAGCTTCTCGAAGGACTTTGCGAGCGGCTCAACGCCAGCGGTGTTTCCGTTACCCGGGCCCACGTCGCGCGGCGAACGCTTCACCCCCTGATTGGCGCCTATGCCTCTCAATGGCGCCGAGGCGAAGGCGTCGAGCATCGAAGTTTTGCGCACGAGTCGGAGAACCGTGAGAACTGGTTGCGCAGTCCGTTTGTTCACATGATCGAAAACCGAATGTCAGAGTATCGATCGAGGTTGGAGCAGACGAACGAGCCACTTCCCTTCCCTGTCCTCGAGGACTTACGCGGGGAGGGGGCTACGGAGTACGCTGCGTTCCTGGTTCCTTGGGGACGGCGCACGAATTGGAGGCTTTGGAAGGCTACGGCGCTTCCTGGGCGACTGACGCCCCCGGGGGATTCTCCGAAAAAGACCTCGATACTCTCCGCAAGCTTCTCGGTCCGTTTGGTCTCGCGATCAAGGCTGCCGGAATGCTGAAGATGGGCGCGAGCATCGTCGAGACCTACCTCGGACGCGACGCCGGTTGGCGGGTGCTTCGTGGCGAGATACAGCGTGGCTCGATGGAGATAATCGACGCCGTTTTGTGGAACTGTGACATTCGAGGATTCACGGCGGCGACCTATTGGATGCCCTGGAACGAGCTGATCACCATGCTGAACGATTATCTCGAATATGTTGCACGGCCCGTTGAGGATGGCGGCGGGCAGATTCTCAAGTTTATGGGTGACGGATTCATCGCGACGTAAGATCTCGGGGCCATGGGCGAGGCTGAAGTGTGCCGCGCGGCTCTTGATGGCGTGGTAGCAGTCCGAGAGGCACTGGCAGCGTTGAACGAAGCGAGGCAGGCGGCCAATCAACCGGTGTTCGACGTCGATATCGCCCTGCACCAGGGCGAGGTGATGTACGGCAACATAGGCTCCCGTGATCGACTCGATTTCACTGTCATTGGGCCGGCCGTGAATGAAGCCAGCCGTATGGAAGCGCTGTGTGGTGAATTGGGCGTGTCCGTGCTGGTCTCACGTAAGCTCTACGATCTCACCGTGTCGTCGGGCACGGCAAAGGGGCTGAGGTCTTTGGGTTTCCATGAACTCAGGGGAGTCCGGGAGGCGCAGGAACTGTTCACGCTGGGCGAATAGCTCTGGACTGACTTGGCGGCGTCGGGACGGACAAAGAATGGCCGAGGCGGCTGATGCGGCCCCGGCCATTTCATAGGGTCAGTTGCTTGAAGAGGGGACTAAGCGGCTACCACGCGTGGAGTCTTCCTCTCGCGTTTCTCCTTGTACATCTCCGAATCAGCCCGGCGCAGCAGATCCTTCTTGTCCGTCTCCGGACCGTAAGGGGCCGTGCCGAAGCTGGCACTGAGAGGCAACATCAGGTCGCGATAATGGGCTTCTGATTGGGTAAGAAGAGTATTGAGGTGTCGCGCCCGGTACAGACTCTCGGCGGGTCCCGTATGCGTCAGCAGGACGGCGAACTCGTCGCCACCGATTCGTGCAACCACGTCAGACGTACGGGTGTTCTTGCGGAGCACGTCCGCCACATTCATCAGGACGGCATCGCCAGCTTGGTAACCGTACTTGTCGTTCGTGATCTTGAAGTTGTCCATATCGATGTAGACCAGCACGCCGGTGTCGTTGTGTCGCCGTGCTACCCCCAGAATCCTCTCCAGGTGGGTTTCAAATCCACGCCGACTTTCGAGGCTGGTCAGCGGATCGGTCATGACCATGGATTCCAAGGCCTCGATACGATTCCGCTGTTCGGCGATCCGCTTCTCTGCAGTCGCGACAATTCCTAGTACTTCTTCCAGTAGTGACCAGGGTTCGGGATCAGTGAGGGAATTTCCATCCTTCACCGATTCCAGTAGGCGATTCGCCAGCATGCCGGCGCGACCATTCACGCGGGAGTTTGGTGGTGAATTCAAGGCAACTGCGATAGAGGCCTCATCATCTGTTTTCCTTATCTATTGGCACTCGTCGGGCCCGTTAACGGTTTTCCCGACAAGTCACACTGCGCAAGGGGTGTTCCACCAATTAATCTAATAGAATCAAGGGTATGTCGCGTTAACCATAAGACAAAAATTGCCTACCGGCAGGATTTACCCGGTCACTTTCTCCCGGCTCTCGCCTCAGGGAAGGTCCTCTAGTAGGAATCGATCGTAACTGCGTTCGGCGGTGCCTGG
>DEBC01000117.1:56967-74672 GCA_002348365.1 Alphaproteobacteria bacterium UBA2966
CCCATATGGGGCAGCAGGAACGTGTTCTGCATCGTCCGGTACTCCGGGTGGATGTTTGGTTCTCCCGGGAACACATCGAGACCTGCGGCAGCTAGTTTGCCCGACTTGAGTGCGGCGATCAGGTCCTCGTCAACGACCAGATCGCCTCGCGCTGTATTGATGACGATTGACCTGTTCGGCAGCAGCGCGATTCGGTCCCGGGTCAGAAAATGCCGGGTTTCCGGTGTCAGGGGCGCGTGAAGAGAGAGCACTTCGCTGACGGCCAACAGAGAATTTGCGGTGTCGTGGTACTGAGCGCCGTTCTCTTGTTCCGGGGAAAGCCGATTTCGGTTGTGGTAGTGGATTTCCAGTTCGAATCCGCGCGCTCGCACGGCAACGGCACGGCCAATTCCTCCCATGCCGAAGATGCCAAGTGTTTTTCCAGTGAGATCAGTTCCCAGCATGCCGGTTGGTGTCCAGGCTTCCCAACGCCCCTCGCGAATCATTGCTTCACCCTCGGAGGCCCGTCTGGCCGCACCAAGCATCAGCATCATGGTGAGGTCGGCGGTTGCCGCATTCAGGACCCCGGGCGTATTCGTGACGATGATGCTGCGTGCGTCAGCTGCACGAATATCAACATGCTCATAACCCACGGAAAACGTCGCGATTGCTCGAATTCCCGCGGGCAGACTCTGAATGACGTCCGCAGTCAGCTTGTCTGTTCCGCATATCAACAATGCCTCGCAGCCCTGAGAACGTTCGATCAAGGTTTCAGCGTCATAAGGGGTGTCGTCAGGATTGAAAACCGCATCAAAGTCTCTGGCGAGGCGCGCCAGCACGGCGTCCGGCAGTTTCCTGGTGACGAGAACTCGCGGCTTGTCCGGCATTTCAACGACCTTCTGTACTCAACGTTTCTTTTCATCGACCAGCGTGCCACCTGTCTTGTGTGGTGTACACTGCGAGGCCTATGAGAAACAAAATTTCAAACTGGTATATGGGGACGTGCCTCCTGGCATTGGCCAGTGCCGTTTTTGTGCTCGTCGTTGTGCCTCGGATGCCGACGGCGGCCGGGATCGATCCATTGCCCCATCGGGCGGTTTATGACCTCGATCTGGAGACGTCTGACTCTGACAGTGGGATTACGGGCGTCCGCGGGCGGATGGTGTTGGAGTGGGCTGATGGCTGTGAAGGCTACACCACCAATCAACAGATTCGGATGCGAATCGAGCAGGCAGCGGGCCGGCTCATCGACAGCGACTTTTCAGTGGCTTCGTGGGAGTCAAAAGACGGAAACCAGTTTCGGTTCAAAATTCGAAATGTGATCGACGGAAATGTCGTTGAGGAATTCGGTGGCCTGGCGGATCGGGAAGATTCCCGGAAAGAGGGCATCGTTCGCATGAGGATCCCATCTGTCTCGACGATCGCCTTGCCTGCAGGGACGGTATTCCCTTCCGAACATGCAAGCATATTGGTGCAGGAGGCGCTGAAGGGCGCCAAGCGGATCGAAGTTCGTGTGTTTGACGGAACCGGGGAAGAAGGTTTGTTCGATGCGATCGCTTTCGTGACGGGTCATGTCGCGGGCGGAGAATCTGGGACGGGCCTTGCCGAGCTTGATGATCATGAGGCTTGGCGCATGCGCATGGCCTATTTTCGGGTCGGAGATACCTCCGGATTGCCGGATTACGAGGTCGGATTCAGAATGTTTGCCAATGGCGTGGCCGATCAGCTTGTCATGGACTATGGAGATTTCGTCGTGGGGTCCAAGATCGCCCACTTCGAGGCGCTTCCCGTGTCGGGATGCTGATCGCTGACGATATACTCCGGAGTAGTTTCTGGACCCGACGCGTCGCGTCGAACTCTCCGATTATGCCGAAGTTTGGGCGGTTGCTTCACTAGCTGTACTGCGAGGCTGCCGACCTCGATTGCTTCGAGGGCCATAGCCATGCCGCGCCGCGTACGCCGCTCGAGTCACCGTGGACGTTTGGCCGCAGTTCGGTCGTAATCTCGTCAGAGAAGACATAGCGATTCCACAGGCGAGGAACGTTCCTGTACAACCGGCCGATTTTTGAGCATCCGCCCCCCAGAACGATGACGTTGGGGTCGATCACATTGATTACTGAGGCGAGCGCCCGGGCCATACGCTCCTCATATCGGGCGATTGTGTTCAGAGCTCTCTCATCGCTTTCTTCCGCATGCGTGGCGATCGCTTCGGCGGTCAGGTCACCTTGGTTGATCATGGCGTGATCTCGCGCCAATCCGGGTCCTGAGAGGAAAGTTTCAATACAACCGCGCTTACCGCAGTAACACCTGGGGCCGGGAGACTCGTTTTCGGCGGGCCATGGCAAAGGATTATGCCCCCATTCCCCCGCGATGGCGTTGGGTCCGATGATCACTTCTCCATTGACCACCAGGCCTCCTCCCGTTCCCGTACCAATGATTACGCCGAATACTACCGCTGCTTGTCGGCCGGCCCCGTCGACCGCTTCGGAAAGTGCGAAACAGTTGGCGTCGTTGGCAACGCGGACGGGCCGTTCCAGTGCCTCAGCGAGATCCCTGTCGAATGGTTTTCCGATCAGCCAGGTGGAGTTGGCGTTCTTTACCAGTCCTGTAGACGGTGACACGGTACCCGGAATACCGACGCCAACGGTGCCCGAATGCCCGGCTCGACGTTCCATGGCGCATACAAGGTCGGCGATAGCGCGCACTGTGCCGCCATAATCTCCCCGTGGTGTGGGAATTCGCTTGCGGTCATGCACTTTCCCGTCTGATGACAGGGCGATCGCCTCGATTTTGGTGCCGCCGACGTCCACACCGTAGCGGGTGTCGGTCTCAAGATGGTCCGCGGCGTCCTGCAACTTCAATAGCCTTTGTCTGAGAGACAGCGATCGATAATGGCGGATGCCTCCGTCCAGTCTGCAGCGAAGTGCTGACTGTCTTCGGAAGGACCAAAGAGGTTCGTGAGGCGTGTATCGGCCGAGAAGTAAATCCGCGTGACATGCTCGGCGACCTGGGCGACGGAAGTATGATTTCTGGGAATGTCGTCGATGAAAACGGCGGGCGCTTGGACTCGACTGCTGAGACGATCCACGGCCGGGCCTTTGCCGCCCGAACCGGCGATCACCGGAAAGTCCATCCCGTGGCGGCGCAGGCAACTGGCGCGACCTTCCCGCGCGAAAACCGGAATGTTGGAAAGAACGACAATTTGAGCCCGACCCGAGAACTTTGTGAGTGCGGATGCGGCGCCCGGCAGGGGTTCCAACTCTTCAGTTTTCTCGCTGTAGAAATCATCGAGGAGACCACGCACCTCTTCACTCTCGATCGGCTGGTCATCGGTTAGCCTGCGAACATTTCCCACCAGGCGGAATGACGACCAATCGAAATAACATCCCCGATATTCAAGATAAGCTTCGAATGCGAACATGAACTCGACCAGAACGCCATCGGCGTCACAGATGATCAACGGACGGGAACTCAGAAGCGGTACGGAATCGATTTGCTGGCAAATTTCGGCAGGGAGCTCTTCAGGCATCGATACAGGACCGTTGCTTCACATCGGAAGAGGCGCGCCGGGCAACGCTGCGCGCGCGCTCTGGGCCTGCTCGGGCGTTACGCCCGCCTGTTCGCAGAACGCCATCAACCGTTGATCTTGTTCTAGAAGAAAGTCCAGAACTCCGGCAAGAAACTCCGGATTTCCGGCGCCCGACCGCAAGTCATCCACGGACGCGCCCGTTTGGCCGAGAAACCCTCTCAGGATTCCTTCATCCGAAACGAAGTATGCCAGCGCTTGCAGCGCGAAGGTCTCGGCCGTGGCAGTATCCATTTGTGTCCGCTTGGTGCCCGATCCTGTGACTTCTCTTCGTGGGAGCGACGACATGGGTTTTGCCCGAAGTGCGGACGCCAGGCAAGCACCTTGGCCTCATGGAAGCAAGATGTTAGAGAAGAAGACTATTTTGGGGATTTGCCAAGGGGTTGCGCGGCCGCCGCGAGTCCGATTTCGGCCAATTTTTTGGGCAGTCGAAACGGGGAATAGATCGGATCGTCCGAGTCGAACTTATTGTTTTCCAGTTGGCTGCTGCGCGCCGCAGTTTGCGGGTAGACGGTTCCGGGGAATTTGGCAGTAGTCTTTGAAAGACCTGACCGTGATTTTTCACTTCACAGCTAAATCGTGATCGATGCCGGCACGCGTGCTCATCGTCGATGATGATCCCACGGCCCTCGCCGCCTTGGAGATGAGACTGTCTGAGGAATATTTCGAGGTCTCTACGGCGGGTGATGGCGAGCAGGGCCTGGAGCAGATGAAGGCTGACCCGCCAGATATCGTTCTTCTCGACGTCGTGATGCCGGGCATCAACGGGTACGAAGTGTGCGAACGAATGCGCAGTGATCCCGAACTGCTTCATGTGCCCATCGTCATGCTGTCAGTAAAGAGCGAGCCGGAGGACGTCGTCCAAGGCCTGAAGGCCGGGGCGGATGACTATCTCGAGAAACTCTTCGACGATGTGGTCGTCCTGGCAAGAATTCGTTCGTTGGTACGTTCCAAATTGATGATGGACGAGTTCCGGCGACGTGAACAAACCAGCAATCAGCTTGGTGTACTGGATAGTGAAGAGGATCTGATCGACTCCGATGTCCTGGGGAGGCGAATTCTCGTTATCGATGATGATGCAGAAACCGTTGGTCGGATTTCCATGGCCCTTGCCTCTTCATATCAGGTGACGAGCGAGCGCGATCCTGATCGGGCGATGGCGGTGGCGGGTGACGGGGAATTCGATCTGATCGTTGTGAGTCTGACGATGGACGGGAGTGATGGTTTGCGGCTGTGTTCGCACCTTCGAACGATGGAAGAAACGCGACAGACTGCAATTCTCGTGATCACCGAGCCCGACTCATCTGAGATGCTGGTTCGGGCGCTCGAGATTGGTGTCAGTGACTATCTCAAGGTGCCCGTAAACACCGATGAAATGATGGCGCGGGTTCGAACGCAGATAAAGCGCAAGATGTATCAGGACCGTTTGTGCGCGAACTATGAAACCAGCCTGGCTCTGGCGGTTACGGACAGCCTGACCGGTCTCCATAACCGGCGTTACATGGTCAGCCACCTCGACACATTGATGGAACGCGGGCGGGAGAGCGGTCGCCCTGTGGCCCTTTTGATCATGGACATCGATCATTTCAAGAACGTCAACGACAATTACGGCCACGCCGTTGGTGACGAAGTACTTCAGGAGTTCGCCGAGCGGATCAAACGCAACGTGCGCGGCATAGACCTTGCCGTTCGATACGGGGGCGAGGAGTTTGTCGTGGTGTTGCCCGAAACGGATCTTGAGGTCGCCAAGATGGTGGCCGAGCGGTTGCGTCAGAATGTGGCCGAGGAACCGTTCGAGGTCAGTGCTGACGTGGGCACGATCACCGTTACCGCCAGTATCGGAGGGACCGTTTACGATGGGACCGAAGTCAGCACTGACGGCTTGCTACGACGCGCGGACGAGGCCCTCTATACAGCCAAGAATCAGGGCCGCAATCAGGTCGTCACCGTTTAAGGTCTCGAACTTTTCTTCTCGGTCTAACCCGATGCCAGTTGCGGCACTCGAGCCTCTGAAAAGCGAAACACTCCCCCTCTACGCTCCCCCCGAATTCGGAGGTGGTGGAGTGGGGGCGATGCTGATCGCCATTTGAGGACAGCTCTACACCACATCACTCTCCTCTCTATGTTCCCCCAGAGCTCAAGAGAGGTATGTGCTTAGGCATGTCGGCTCACCCTCAAAACTGGTGTCAGCCGGAGACCGGTGAGCAGACGGTACTGCCAATCTGTTGGCTGGACTAAACCGCCAGATTTATCCAGGTCGTCTTCAACTGAGTGAACTTGTCGAGTGCGTGGATCGACTTGTCGCGGCCGAAGCCGGATTGCTTGTATCCCCCGAACGGCACGGTCATATCGGCTTGGTCGTAATTGTTGATCCACACGGTTCCGGCCTTGATGGCGCGGGCCGTCTTATGGGCTGTAGCAAGGTTGCTGGTCCATACAGCTGATGCCAGTCCATAGATCGTGTCGTTGGCGATCTCGATGGCCTCGTCGACATCCTTGAACGTTATGACGGAAAGCACCGGGCCGAAAATCTCTTCCTGGGCGATCTTCATGTCGTTGCTCACCTTGTCGAAGATGGTGGGTTCAACATAAAAACCGCCGGTATCTTCTCGAACCTGATTGCCGCCATAAAGCAGATTTGCGCCTTCACTCCGACCCTCGCCGATGTAATAGAGAACCTTGTCCATCTGGCTCTTGTCGACAATGGCTCCCATGCGGGTGCCCGGATCGAGGGGTTCGCCGGGCACATGCCGACCTGCGGCATTGGTCATCAACTCCATGAACTCATCCTTGATGGAGTCCTGAACAAGCAGGCGAGATCCGGCGTTGCAGATTTCTCCCTGATTGAAGAAAATTCCGAAGCACGCCGCTTTTGCCGCATAGTCGAGGTCCGGCGAATCGGCCAGCACGATGTTGGGCGACTTCCCGCCGAGTTCGAGGCCGAGACGCTTCAGGTTTGATTGCCCGGCATACTGCATGAGTTGTTTGCCGACTTCGGTGGACCCGGTGAAGCCAATGCCATCGATGTCCATGTGTAGTCCCATGGCCATGCCGACCTTGCTGCCACTGCCAGTGATGACATTGAACACGCCGTCAGGAATGCCCGCTTCCGATGCCAATTCGGCAACCCGCAGCGCGGTGAGGGAGGAGACGGATGCCGGTTTGAGAATGACGCTGTTTCCAGACGCCAGGGCCGGGCCCAGCTTCCAGGATGCCATGAGAAGCGGGAAATTCCACGGCACGATAATGCCAACAACACCCAGCGCCTCTCGCGTGATCATGCCGAGGAACGCGGGATCTGAGGGAGCAATTTCGTCGTAAACCTTGTCGATCAGCTCCGCAAACCAGTCGATACTCGCCGCCGATGCAGGGATGTCGATTCGGGTGGTGTCGCGAATGGGCTTTCCGACATCCAGAGACTCGAGCAGCGCTAGTTCCTCTCTGTTGTCGCGCATTTTCTGGGCGAATTTTTGCAGGGTCCGCTTACGCCTTGCTGGCGCCATCTGCGACCACACGCCGGATTCGAATGCGTCTCGGGCTGCTTTGACGACGCGCTCAACATCTTCCGCGTCGCATGATGCAATCGCCGCAATTTCCGACCCGTCGGCCGGATTGATGCTCGTGTAGGTTTCCCCGGACGCTGCGTCGACGAATTCACCATTGATGAACGCCTTGTTGCGGATATCGAGGCCGCCGGCCAATTCCCGCCAATCGTCGAGTGTTTCTGCTGCTGACATCAGTCCGTCCCTTGTTCGTTTGTGAGGCCATTACGGTCTTGTATGGCCTTGTGGTGTTGCTTCAAAGAGTATTCGTCGCGCTCGCCCGGTCAACTCAGGCTCTGAGATCCGCAAAAAATAAAGGCCGCACTTTCATGCGGCCTCGCTCCATCCAGCGTCCGTCGACTACTTAATTTTCGATTCCTTGAATTCGACGTGCTTGCGCACGACCGGATCATACTTCTTCATCGAAAGCTTCTCGGTCTTGGTACGCGGGTTCTTTTTCGTAACGTAATAGAATCCGGTATCCGCCGTGCTGACGAGTTTAACCTTCAGTGTCGTGGGCTTTGCCATTTTGACGGTTCCTGCGCGGTGCCGTTCTCGTTCGTGGGCGGACTCTAACGGCAGGACTTCTCAAGTCAAGGGCGGATACGATCTACGGCGATTCTTGGTTAATGCGCGGTCAGCGGCGGACCACATCGGGATGGCGAACGATCAGCAGCAAGAGGAATAGGCCGCACGTTACGACAATAGTGAAGGGTAGACCTTGCGGACCGACCGCATCCATGGCCAGTCCTCCCACGGCGGGTCCGGCGATACCGCCCACGCCCCACATGATGGCAAATGCCGCGTTGGCGGCGACGAGATTGTTCCCGGAAAACCGTTCACCGAGGAGTGTTAGAGCGATGGTGTAAAGGCCGTAGGTGAACCCCCCCAGAATCACGAGAAAGGGTAGGATGATGTAGTGATTGGGGGCGAAGATCACGACGGCAAAACTGCACAGCACACCGACGATTGAGCAAATTGCAAGTACTCGATAGCCATTGAGACGGTCCGCCATCCATCCCAGAGGCACCTGCAGCAGCACATTGCCGATCAGAAACGCGGAAACCATCGCTGTGGCAATGGTGAGACCTGCCTCCAGACGCAATCCATAGACCGCCAGGTGGACAATCATCGCGCCGTCGATAATCGCGACCACGGCAACCGCCGCCATTAAGGTGGGAGCAACGGTGAAAAAGGATAGCAACCATACCGACTGTCGATCGTCGAATTTGGGGGCGATCTTGCGTACCGGAAGAAAGGCGGCTCCCGACACCAGAATGGCAAGAGCTCCAACGATGAAGGGCGCCCAGCTGTCGGTGCCTGTAATTGGAATGATCATCGGGCCCGCCGCGAAGGCGGCTGTGATCACCGTCACGTATATGCCGATGGCTCGACCGCGGCTGGCGGGGTCAGCAATTTGGTTGATCCAGGTTTCGCTAATCAGCAGCAATCCGCTGATCGCGGCACCGAGAATGAACCTCAGCACGAACCAGGCAGCAATATCGTCGATCGCACGCAACAACAGAAGCGAAATGGTCGCGGTAACAACGCCGCTTGCGATGAACCGAATGATCCCCAGTTTTCGGACGAGCACGGGAATAATCGGCGCCGAGGCGAGAAATCCGAGGGATGCGATGGCGCCGTTCAGTCCAATCAGTGAGCTTCCCACATCCCGCGATTCCAGGATGAGAGAGAGGAGCGGTGACGAAAGTCCCAGCATGAACCCAAACGCCGCCGCTGCCGCATAGATTGCCACCAGGCTGCGTCTCAGGTCCGTGGTAGATAGACCCCGTTCACCCATGCGGTAAGACCCTGTACCAGTACCGCCGGAATCCGTTGCACCGGGCGGCTACGGACTAGCTATAGATGAAGGATGCGGGGCGCAATGAAAACAAGGCGTCTCCGCCGGCGCAGAGAGTTCGGCGGTCGTGGCATGGACAATCGGGATGCGGCCTCGAATTCGACACGAATCCAGTATGATACGTCACATACCTAGGCCTCCCAGACACCAAGAGGGAATCATGACGGCCTCTTCGCAATCGCGTAGCGCTCTCATGCGCCGCAAGAAGGCGGATCTCGTCGAGGAAGTGGTGGCGCTCCGCGCTGCCCTGGAATCTGAGCGAGACATTGGACCCACTGACGTCGCGCAAGAGCGCGGATCACTACCAGGTGAGGAACTTTTCACCGGCGAAGATCGTGCCGGTCTATGGCCCATGATCGATTCATCACCGGTCGGAGTATCCATCATCCGGCCCGATGGAATGATCCTCTATATCAATTCCGCGCTCGCGGAGCTTGTAGGTGTCGAGCAGCACGAAGTTGTTGGGAAAGACACTCAGGTTCTGTTCTTCGATCCGGCAGATCGCGACCCATTCTTGGCAAAGATTGAACGGGATGGTGGCATTGAAGGCCTTGAGCGACAGATTCAACGATCGGACGGCGAGGAGTTCTGGATCAGCCTTACGACGCGTATCCACCAAATGAACGGCCAGGAGGTCTGGGTCACGTGGGCACATGACGTGACAGACGAGCATCGGCAGACAGAGAAGTTGCGAGACCTCCTGGATACCGTTCCCTGCACCGTTGTGGTCAGCAGCGCCGAAACGAGCGAGCTTCTATTCGTCAACGAATTTGCCCATGAAACAACCGGCTTGCGGGTGGGTGGGGGCCAGTTCACACAAGCCTACAAGAATCCGGAAGACAGAGATCAGCTTGTCGAGAAGCTGCGGCGCGATGGTCGCGTCGACAACTTCGAGGTCGAGATCAATGCACGGGATGGCAGCGATAACACTGATTGGGTCGGTCTATCTGCACGGATGATCGAGTTTGAGGGCCAGCGCGCGTCACTTGTTGTCTCCCAGTTCATCACGGACCGAAAGCGTGCGGAACAGGGACTTCGGGAACGTGAAGCGCGCCTTTTCGAGATTCTGGAGTCCAGTCCCATCGGCGTGGGATCTGCCAGGATTCGACGGCATTGAATTACTCAAATCGGTTCGGAGCCACTGGCCGGGGACTGGCGTGGTTATGGTCACGAGTAATGACCGAGAAGAACAGGTAGGAGCCGCGCTGGAGGCGGGTGTCGACGCTTATCTCGTCAAGCCGATCGCTGTAGAATCACTACGAGAGGCCATCGCCGATTCGCTGCTCAAAGGCGAAGCCCGTGCGGAGGCTTTGGAAGGTGATGGCTCTTCGGCAGTTGACGAAAAAGCCTCTGAACTGGAGTCGATGCTCGCAATGCTGGAGGGCATTTTTTCGGCAGTTCCTGCAGGGGCAGCATCCACAGCGGATTCCAAGACCGAAGTGGAAACCGAGACTCAAACCCGCCTCAACATTCTCATGGGAAAAATATCTGATCAGCTGGCCGATTTCGTGACGTCATACGATACCGCGACGCCCGAGAAGTTGCGTGTTATGCAATTACACCTCGATTTCATGGATGCTATTCGCAACGGGCGCACTGACCTGGTCAGTCACGAGTCGAGCAATATGATCATCGACGGACTCAAGATGGCGATCGACATGGCGTCGGACTAGGCTTGGAAGTGCTTCAGCTGACGGACCGCTTATTCGTAGTGATGATAAAACCGTCCCCGTCGGTGGGAAAAGAATGAGACTTGCCAATCGTCGCTCTTCTTAGGTGGATTGGTCATGTAGCGCTCGACCTCCAGCAGCATGTGCGTGGTCACGCTGGGTAGAGGGAGGTCGTGGGCGTGGTCCACGGCAACCCAGTGGAGATCGTGCAATTCGCCGTTTCCGCCAAGCGTACCTTCGGCCGCAGTTCCGTCAGCAATAAAGAAACGCGCATCATAGCGAATCGGTCGATTTGAGGGGGTTAAGGCCCGGGCGAGATAGTCCAGTCCATGAAGGGCCGGCGCATAACCGGTATCGAGGAAGTGCTGCCAGGATGGGGGACCGGATACCTCGCCTTGCATAGTTTGACCAAATATCAATCCGGTTTCTTCGAAGGTCTCCCGCACCGCCGCCAATGCGTGCGCTTTTGCGCGTCCGGCCGAGCAGCGTCGGGTCAGACGTGCCAGCACATGATCGGCCAGGGGGGTGGCCGCGGGTGCATGCCAGTCGCCTAAGTCAACTCGACCACCTGGAAAAACGTAAACACTCGGCATGAATCGGGTCTTCGTGTCTCGTCGGCCCATGAGAATCTCTACCGAACCGCGCTTAGGCTTTCGGTAGGGGATGAGGCTCGCGGCATGTCTCGGCCGTGGCGGATGTTTTTTTGGCGCTTCAGGCATTTACCGCGGACTTTGGCTGATATTCTGGGTTGGAGCGAAGAACCCAAAGTGCCGGACGCGTGACGGCCTGTCCACCTGCCTTGGGTGATTGTCCCACCGGTCGGACCAGCTAGCGGTTCCGGTGCCGACGCGACCGGTTCTTCGGCTTCCCGCGACTCTTATGTTGACGTCGCCCTGGGCTGCGGGCGTCCTCTTGCTCGCTGTCCCGGACGAGTTCAAGGCTGATCGAACCAGTGACCGTATCGGTTTCCGTGAGCCTAACGTCAACCGGCGTACCGAGCGCAAATTCTTGGCCGGTCCGTTCCCCAACCAATGCGTGGCGGGTTTCATCATGCAGGTAAAAGTCATCGCCCAGCGTGCGGATCGGCACCAACCCGTCTGCGCCGAAGTCATCGAGTGTGACGAAAAGGCCAAATCGTGTGACACCGGATATTCTGCCGGCGAATTCTGCGCCGCGCCGATCTTCGAGGAAAGCCGCAAGATATCGATCTGTTGCTTCCCGTTCGGCTGCCATGGCCCGGCGTTCCGTATTGGAGAGTTGCTCGCCCAATTCCGGCAGTTTCTCCGCCGCTTCCTTGTCTAGACCGTCTTTCCCCCAATTTAGTGCCGAAATCAGACCTCGGTGCACGACCAGATCCGCGTACCGCCGGATCGGCGAAGTGAAGTGCGCGTAGCGGCGCAGGTTCAGGCCGAAATGGCCGCTGTTATCCGGGCTGTAAAGGGCCTGTGTTTGCGTCCGCAGGATGACTTCATTGACGAGGTGAGCATGAGGTGAATCCACGACTTGCTCCAAAATCTGGTTGAAGTGCTCAGATTTGATTGCCTGACCTTTTGCCAACCTCAGGTCCAGACTGGTCAACAACTCGCGTAGCGCTGCCACTCGGTCTTCATCGGGCCTGTCGTGAATGCGGTACATGCACGGGGTGTCTAGCTCCTCCAATGTTTCCGCGGCCGCCACATTTGCGGCGATCATGAACTCCTCAATCAATCGATGAGAGTCCCATCGGGCTCGGGGTCTGACCGTTTCAACATGTCCATCTGCCCCCAGGGCCACGCGGAGTTCCGGAAGTTCGATATCTAACGGCTGTCGCTTTGCGCGGGCCTTCATGAGGGCCGAGAAAGCACCATAAAGATGCTTGATGGTCGAGGAGAGGGACGATGGGACTGCCTCGCTCACCGTACCATCGTGGGCATCTTGGACCGAACGGTAGTTCAGGTTGGCCGCCGCCCGCATCATGCCGCGGGTAAACTCGTGTCGCCGCTTGTTGCCACGTGCGTCGATCCACATTGTCACTGCCAGACAGGCGCGATCGACTCCTTGACGCAGGGAGCATAGATCGCTGGACAGGGCCTCCGGCAGCATGGGCACGACACGGTCGGGAAAGTAGGCGGAATTGCCTCGCTTTTGTGCGTCGAGGTCCAGCGCGGTGCCAGGTCGGACATACGCCGCGACGTCGGCGATTGCGACTACGATTTTCCAGCCACCAGGATTCCCGGCATCTTCATCGGGCGAGGCCCACACGGCGTCGTCGTGGTCTCGTGCATCGGCTGGATCGATCGTGATCAGTGGGATCTCCCGTAGATCCTGGCGATTTCCCAGATCCGGCGCACTAGCGGCTTCAGCCTCAGCGAGTGCGGCTTCCGCAAAGACAGTTGGAATACCCTGATTGCGGATCGCAATCAGGCTGTAGCTGCGTGGATCTTCGAAAGAACCCAGTCTTTCCTTGACCCGTGCCTTGCCGAGGCCCAGGCGTGTGCCGCGCATGGTCTCGGCGAGAACCACCTCGCCCGGAAACGCGCCCATCGTATCGGGCCCTGCAACGACGAACTCGCGTTTAACGCGCCGGTCAGTGGGAACAATTCGACCGTGACCCGCGACGAGATTGAACACTCCCAGAACTTCGTCCGGTTGGTCGGCGAGGCGTCGCATCACCTGCGCTTCATAGTCACCATCCGAGTTCTTGCTGAGCTTGGCCAGCACTCGATTTCCACGGCCCAGTGCGGGGCCGCCACGGCGATCCGGGACCATGAGAATGCGTGGCGGATCTTGTTCGCTCTCCCATTGCACAGGGCGTGCATAAAGCTCGCCGTCCAGGTCGGTGTCCGTGATCTCGACAACCGTAACGGGCGGCAGTTCGCCGGCAGCGTAGAGCGATCTACGGTGGCCGCGTTCAATCAGGCCTTCATCGCCCAGCTGCTTCAAGAGTTTCTTGAGCTGCATCCGGTCCGCGCCGGAAATTCCAAAGGCACGGGCGATCTCACGTTTGCCGACTTTGCTGGGGCTATCCTGGATGAAGCGCAAGACCTCTTCCCGCGTCGGGAAGGGAGCGGACTTCTTACCTTTGCTTTTTGGCTCGCGTGACGGGCGCGTGCGTCGACCCTGGGCCAAGCCGGGTGCTCCTAATCCGTCGCTGCGTCCGGTGTCGCCTTCGATCGTGAGGCTCGAGACCCTTTGCGGCCGCCCGAGCGGCCCTTACCCTTCTTTGTAGCTTTTTCGGTCAGGAGGGCGACCGCGGTCTCCATGGTGATGTCTTCCGGCAGGACGCCCTTGGGCAACGTGGCGTTTGTGCGGCCGTGTTTGACGTAAGGGCCGTAGCGTCCATCCATGATGACGACGGGTTTGCCATTGTCGGGATGATCGCCCAATTCCTTGAGCGCAGTACCGCCGCGTCGGCGCTGGCTCGCATCGGCCAGAAGTACGACGGCACGGTTCAATCCAACCGAGAGGACATCGTCATCGTTCTTGAGCGAAGCATATTTGCCATCGTGCAGGACGTAGGGTCCAAAGCGGCCGATACCCGCGGAAATCTTCTTTCCGGTTTCCGGGTGAGGACCAACCTCACGTGGCAGTGCCAGCAATGCGAGCGCGGTTTCCAGGTCGATCTCATCAGGAAGTACTTCTCGGGGCAGTGAGACCCGCTTGGGCTTCTCCTTCTTCTTCTTGTTCTCCGCCTCGGGCTCCACATCGAGTTGAACGTAGTGACCATACGGGCCGGAGCGCACGCTGACCTGCCTGCCGGTATCCGGGTCTTCACCCAGGTCCCGGGGACCTGTGTCTTCACCGGCATCTGCACCATTGCCATTGACCAGACGGCGGGTATACCGGCATTCGGGGTAGTTGGAGCAGCCGATGAAAGCGCCGAACTTACCCAGTTTGAGCGACAGTTGACCGTCATCACATGTCGGACATGCCCTCGGATCGACAGCGGGGTCGTCGGAGTGGAAGAAGTGTGCGCCCAGTGTCTCATTGAGGGCGTCCAGCACCTCCCGGACCCTCAGATCCTTGGTGTCATCGACGGCGCCGCTAAAAGCAACCCAGAAGTCCTGTAGCACCTGCTTCCAATCGGCGTTTCCTGCCGAAACATCATCCAGGGTTTCTTCCAGCCGAGCCGTGAAGTCGTACTCCACATAGCGGGTGAAGAAGTTGCTCAGGAATGCAGTGACGAGGCGGCCGCGGTCGTCGGGAATGAATCGGGAACGATCCAGACTGACGTAATCACGGTCCTGCAGAACCGAAATGATGCTGGCGTAGGTCGACGGCCGTCCAATACCCAACTCCTCGAGGCGCTTCACCAGGGTTGCTTCCGTGTAACGCGGTGGCGGATCGGTGAAATGCTGTTTTGATGTGACGTCGTCGCAGTGGATGGACTCGCCATTGCTGACCTTGGGCAGGCGCCGGTCGTCCGGGTCGTCCCCATTGTCTTCCGCGGGATCGTCTCGGCCTTCCTGATACAGCTTGAAAAAGCCATCAAAGAGCACCACCGAACCGGTGGCGCGGAGGCCGGCCCTTCCGTCCGCGGTCGACATGTTGATAGCCGTCTGTTCAAGTCGCGCGGACGACATCTGACTTGCAACGGTGCGTTGCCAGATCAATTCATAGAGACGCCTGCCTTCGTCATCGAGATACTGTGCAACGTCGGCGGGTGTACGTGACAGATCGGTCGGCCGGATGGCTTCGTGCGCCTCTTGGGCATTCTTTGCGGGACTGCGGTATGCGCGTGGTTTCTCGGGAACGTATGGCGCGCCATACCTTTCGGCGATGAGGCTGCGGCAGGCTTGGACGGCCTCTGAAGCGATTTGCACGCCGTCTGTCCGCATATAGGTAATCAAACCGACAGTTTCGCCGCCGATATCAACGCCCTCGTACAAGCGTTGCGCAACCTGCATGGTTCGCTGGGCTCGCAGGCGAAGTTTGCGCGCCGATTCCTGTTGCAGGGTCGAAGTCGTGAACGGTGGTTTCGGATGGCGCTGGATCTCCTTCGCCTCGATCCCTGTGACGGTCAGATCGGGGGACGCGCGAAGGATCTGGACTGCCCGCTCAGCATCCGCGGCGTTGCCGAGAGAAAACTTGTCAAGCTGTTCTCCCTCGAGCGACGTCAACCGGGCGGCGAACGGCGTTCCATCTGCAGTGCGCAGCGCGGCCTCGATAGACCAGTATTCCTGTGGTTTGAAGGCCTCGATCTCGAGTTCACGTTCGCAGATCAGGCGCAACGCGACCGATTGCACGCGGCCCGCGGACCGGGAGCCGGGCAATTTTCGCCACAGTACGGGCGACAATGTAAATCCGACAAGATAGTCCAGCGCCCGACGAGCCTGCTGGGCGTTGATCAGGTCCATGTCGAGGTCACGGGGATGCGAGATCGCATCGCGTACTGCGCCGCGGGTCACTTCGTTGAAGACGATGCGCTTGACGTCAATTCCTTTAACGGCGTTTCTCTGCTCCAACTCCTTGAGAACATGCCACGATATAGCCTCGCCTTCCCGATCCGGGTCGGTTGCCAGATACAGATGCTCCGCGTTCTGTAGTGCACGTACAATTTCGCGTAAGTGTTTGACCGAATCAGGATTGGTCTCGTAGGTCATCGCGAAGTCGTCATCGGGACGGACGGAACCGTCCTTTGACGGCAAATCCCTGACGTGGCCATAGCTCGCCAGGACGACGAAATCGTTGCCCAGATACTTATTGATCGTCTTGGCCTTGGCCGGTGATTCGACGATAACGACGTCCATGGAGAATCCAGATACTTGATCGATTACGCTGCTATTTAGTGCGTAACGTATTGATTACAAATAGGAAACTCTGTTTCCGGGGTGCCTTTGCAAGCGTCCTGCCGTTTCGAATTCGTGCAAAATGGTCAAAAGCTCAGGGGGAGTCAATTGGCACTGACGCATCAGTTCGTCAACCGTTACTGGCGTGGGACCTAGTGCAGAGGCCACACGATGCTGCATGCGGTCGTACTCATCGGCCGACCGATTCGGGGAGATTTCATTGCCTTGGGGAAAGGCTGAACTGCCGCGCGCGGCCTGTCGTGGAGGTGCAAAGATCGAGATGATGTCATCTATGGTTTGGACCAGTACGGCACCGTCGCGGATCAACTCATTTCTGCCGCGACAGCGGGGATCCAGAGGCGAACCAGGCACTGCGAATACCTCCCGGCCCTGATCCAGGGCACAACGTGCGGTGATCAACGAACCAGAACGGCAAGCCGTTTCAACGACCACGACGCCAAGTGACAGGCCCGAAATGAGGCGATTGCGGGTAGGAAAGTGCCTGGCCCGCGGTTGCGTGCCAACACGCTGCTCTGCCAGCAGTAAACCCCTGTCGGCAAGACTCTGTTGCAGAGAATCGTTTTCTGGCGGGTAAACCTGATCGATTCCGCCAGCCAGGACAGCGATCGATCCTGTGGCCAGGGAACCGAGATGTGCCGCGGAGTCTATGCCTCTGGCGAGACCTGACACGACAGCGAATCCGGCCTCACCCAGTTCGCCTGCCAGGGTGCGGGCGAACCTTATACCGGCGCTCGAGGCATTGCGGGCACCCACGATTGCAATGGCGGGTCGGCGTAGAAGGTCCCCGCGGCCCATCACCGAGACCATTGGCGGTGCATCGGGAAGGGTGGCGAGGCTCTGGGGGTATGCACAATCACCATGCGCCAGGAGCCGTGCCCCAAGCGCGTCCAGAGCGTCAATCTCCTCTCGGGCCCGGGTTTCACTGTACACGCGTCTCGACGATCTGCCGTTCCGCCGTTCCAGTTCGGGGAGGGCTGCTAATGCCGCAATCGCTGAACCGTATCGCGTAATCAGGTGATGAAAGGTCGCAGGGCCAATGCCTTCACTCCGCACCAGGCAGAGCGCAGCAACGTTCTCATCCCCGGAATCCTGTGATTCCTCCGACTCAGGAGGCCTGTCACGACGTGACTTCATCTCCGCTTCATCCCCTCGAGGTCCGGAATCCTTGAAAAACGGGATCTGGAGGACTCAATGAAAAGAATTGGGCCGCAATTTCGCCGGAGGACTTGGGAAAGGGGTATGGAGACGATGCGTGAGACTCAGCCGGTGCGAAAAATT
>DEBC01000117.1:75040-75345 GCA_002348365.1 Alphaproteobacteria bacterium UBA2966
TAGAGATCAGTTGTAGTGCATATACACTAAAGTGAATAAATCATTTCTTTTCAGATAGAGGACTTCTCCACAACGCTATCCAAGCGGTCCAGGAGTGAAACAAAGGCAACCGGGCCAAGCGCGCTGTAGATTGTAGATTGCACACCTTCCCACAAGGGAAGGGCGTCAGCCAGGATCTGTAGTCCTTCATCCGTCAAGTGAACCATTCGCTCGCGACGGTCCTTTCCCGACGCCACAGATATCAATCCCATCTTCTCGAGGGGCTGCAGGTTTCGGGTCAGGGTCGTACGGTCCATGCCGAGCTT
>DEBC01000117.1:75746-88258 GCA_002348365.1 Alphaproteobacteria bacterium UBA2966
TTCAGGCCCTTGGGGGCGAGTGCCGCATCATAAGTCTGCGATATCGCGCGGGCTGCCCTGCGTAGATTGAAGCAGAGGCAGTTTTCGGGCTCCGTGGGCGCAGTCCGTGACACCATGACTCAAGTCTCCTGGGGATTCCGGCAATATTAAGTGTGTATACACTTAATATCATCGATTTACAAGCGTCAAGGTGTATCTGTCACGGTGACTCTTTGCGTAGCACGGCGGTTTCCTTCACCGATTTCGCAGAGGCACTGAATTTTTGAGGCAATCCCGGACTATGTGCGAAGTGTGCGAATTCAACCGTCCGAACGGCGTGAAAAACGAACGATTCCGGGTGATTCAGGCATCTTCGCCAGCGTTCCGGCCTTTCAACTGAATTCGCGATTCTTCGCCCTTGAGAAGCCGTCGGATATTGGCGTGGTGGCGGATGAACACGAGAACCGCAAGAAATACAGCCATTTCCGTTCGTTGCAGGTCGGCGAAATACCAGACATAGGCCGGGGCGATGGCCGAGGCGACGAGGGCCGCCAGGGACGAATATCGAAACAGCCCTGCCATTGCGAGCCAGGTCAGGAAGGCGAGGAGGCCGGCGGGCCAGGAGGCAGCAATCAGGATGCCAGAGGCTGTGGCGACACCCTTGCCGCCCTTGAACTTCAGCCAGACCGGGAACAGGTGTCCGAGAAAGGCGCCGCCGCCTGCCAATACAGCCATATCGGGGCCAAACAGGCCGGCAATCAGGAAAGCGACGGCTCCTTTGCCACCGTCGAGCAAGACCGTAAATGCGGCCAGGGTCTTGTTGCCGGTGCGCAGAACGTTGGTTGCGCCAATATTGCCAGAGCCGATCTGGCGGATATCTCCGTGGCCCGCGATCCTCGTCAGCACCAGTCCGAACGGGATGGAACCCAGCAGGTAACCCAAAACGGCTGCCGCGTAGAACGGCCACGCGTAGCTGAAGTCACCCATCGGATCTGGCATGGCACGGGCGCTCTATGTGAGCGCGGCGAACTCGTAGACCGTATGTCCGGCAACGACGGTGCGCAACGCCCGGCCCTGCACGGGGCGACCGTCGAACGGCGTGTTCTTGGATTTCGCCACGAGCCCGTCCTCGCTGAGACGCCAGGGGGTATCGATATCGATAACGACCAGGTCGGCGGGCGCGCCCACCTCGAGCCGTCCAACATCTAGGCCAAGCAGCCGCGCCGGCGCCGCCGTCATCATCTCGAGGACGCGCATCAGAGGGATGGATCCGTTGTGATGCAGTTCGAGGGCGAGAGGCAGCATGGTCTCGAGGCCGGCGATACCGTTCGCAGCCTGAATGAAGGGTTGGCGTTTGCTTTCCTGGTCTTGCGGACTGTGATCGCTGACGATGACATCGATGGTGCCGTCGCGCATGCCCTGGATCAGAGCCTGTCGATCTTCTTCTGCACGCAGCGGCGGCGAGGTCTTGGCAAATGATCGATATTCGCCGACCGCAGTTTCATTGAGTGCGAAATGATGGACGGCGACCCCCGCCGATACCGGCAGACCTTTTGCCTTGGCCTGCTGCAGGCGTGCGACAGTCTCGCCGGCGGAAATACACGCCGCGTGATAGCGGCCGCCGGTCAGCTCGACGAGTTGAAGATCGCGCTCCAGAGCGATGACTTCCGCGGCTACGGGGATACTGGGCAACCCCAGGCGCAGCGCCAGTTCACCCTCGTTCATGCAGCCGGCGCTCGCCAGAGCGGCTTCCTCGATATGTTGGACGATGAGCAGGTCGAGCCCCGACGCGTAGGCCAGGGCCCGGCGCATCAAATGCGCATCGGCGACGGCACGATCGCCGTCCGTGAAAGCGACGGCACCGGCCTCGGCCAGGAGGCCCATCTCCGTCATCTCGCGTCCCTCGGTACCGTTGGTCAGGGCGCCCATGGGATGAACACGGACCACTGCATCTTCCCGGGCGCGGCGTTCGATGTACTCGACAAGTGCGGTGTCATCGATCACCGGGTCCGTACCAGGCAGGCAGATCACGGTTGTCACACCGCCCACGGCCGCCGCCTCCGTTCCCGTTGCCAGTGTTTCCTTGTGCTCGAAACCCGGCTCACCCAGAAAGGCGCGCATGTCGATAAGTCCCGGTGCCAGGACGTTCCCGCCACAATCCACCGTACGGATACTGTCGGGAATGCCGTCCGCGAACAGCCCAGGACCGACTTCGGCAATCCGGTTGCCCTCGGTCAGCAGGGAACCCGCTTCATCCAGGTCCTTCCACGGATCGATCAGCCGGGCATTGGTATAAGCCACCTTGCCAGGATCGCCTTTGGAAAAGCTGCGGGCCAATCGTGCTACTCCGCCGCTGCCGCTTTTCTGGGCGGGTCATTCGAAAGGTGCCCGGTCAGGACGTCGAGGCAGGCCATCCGGACGGCCACGCCCATTTCCACCTGTTCGCGGATGACGCTACGGTCTATGTCGTCCGCCACGTCGGTATCGATTTCGACACCACGATTCATCGGGCCTGGATGCATGATCAGGGCGTCGGGCTTGGCCGCAGCAAGCTTCTGATAGTCGAGGCCGAAAAAGTGGAAATACTCGCGAACCGACGGGACGTAAGACCCCTGCATGCGTTCGGTCTGCAGCCGCAGCATCATGACGATATCCACACCGTCGAGGCCGCTCCCCATATCGTGGTGGACCGCGACCCCCATGCGTTCGAAAAGCGGGGAAACAAGTGTCGGTGGGGCGACCACGCGCACGCGGGCTCCCATGGTGATCAGCAGTTGGATATTCGAACGCGCCACCCGGCTGTGCAGGATATCTCCGCAGATCGCTACGATCAGTCCGTCGAGACGTCCGCGGCGCCGCCGGATGGTGAGCGCGTCGAGGAGGGCCTGCGTCGGGTGTTCATGACTGCCGTCACCGGCATTGATCACGGCGCAATCGACTTTCTGGGCCAGCAGATTGACGGCCCCCGAATGTGGATGACGCACCACCAGCACATCCGGGTGCATGGCATTGAGGGTCATGGCCGTGTCGATCAGGGTCTCGCCCTTGCGGATCGAAGAAGCTTCGGCCGACATGTTGATGACGTCGGCGCCGAGCCGCTTGCCTGCGAGCTCAAAGGACGTGCGCGTCCGTGTTGAACTTTCGAAGAAGAGGTTGATCTGGGTGCGGCCCCGCAGCAAGGATTGCTTTTTGTCGACCCGTCGATTCTGATCGACGTACTCCTCCGAGCGGTCAAGAAGGACGGTGATCTCGTCCGCCGATAGACCTTCGATGCCAAGGAGGTGGCGGTGCGGATACGTGTGAAGTTCGGCCGTGGCCATTAAAGGGGCTATATACGCCCGCTAATGGATGCGGAGCAAGCAGTCTTATTGCGGCGGCGTGCCACGCAGGGTCGTGCGATGCAGATATCGGCGCTGCGGCAGCTCGTAATCACATATGGCGAGATGTTGGGTCGGGATGTTGTCCCACATCAACAGATCACCGACACGCCACTTATGCCTGTAGATGAACTCCGGCTTGGTGCAATGCGCGCAGAGCTCTGTCAGCAGGTCGCGGGCCTCATTGTCGGGCAGACCCAGGATGCCGGCTGTCTGACCCTCGTTGACATATATGCTCTTGCGCCCCGTGACCGGGTGGGTGCGTACGATTCGATGCACCACGGGTGGCGCCTTTTCCTGATGCGCGTCACTTAGTTCTGCGCCTTCGTCGCCATCCGCAACCAGCTTGGCGTGCCGGTTGGCCAGACTGAACTCGGCCTTCAAATCGGCGATATGAGATCTCATGCCCTCGGACAAAGCGTCGTAGGCGGCAGAGGTGCTGGCGAACAACGTGTCGCCCAATGGTTCGCCATCTTCATCGTGCGGCACCTCAATGGCATACAGCAACGAGCCCCGGCTTGGCACCGTCATGTAGGACAGGTCGGTATGCCAGTAGCGACCTGCATCGTAAATGCCGACGTGGCGCTCGCCGTCCATGACATTCGAGACGATCAGGATTTCGGGATGTTGAGGATGGAGATACTGGTCGAGGACGTGGACCTCGAGTTGGCCGAAACGTCGGCTGAACGAGAGGTGTTGGGCCTCGTCGATCGATTGATTCCGGAACAGCAACACCGAGTGTTCGTTGTATGCTTGTTCGATCTCAGAAAAGGTTTCCGCATCGAGGTCCTGAGCCAGGTCGACGCCACTGACCTCGGCGCCGAGAGCGGTCTCGAAGGGTTGTACTTCCAACGTCATCGCTTGCCTTCTTCCTGTGAGCTCATGGCACCTAAGATTGTCGGCACGAACGTTCAGCGCGGGCGGTCGCCGGCCGCTGTGGTGCGATACAGCAGCCTGGGCATCGAATCGTCATAGTCCCGAACCGCGTAGTGCATGGCGCAACGGTTGTCCCACATCAGTACGTCACCGACTTTCCAATGGTGCCGGAATGTGTTCTCCGGCCGGGTCGCCTGTGCCGTTAGCATGTCGAGAAGCGGTTGGCTTTCCTCGGGCGTCCAGCCAGTGAAGTTCAGGGTGTAGTGCGGGTTGACGTAGAGCGCCCGACGGCTCGTATCAGGGTGGGTCCGCACAACCGGGTGCGTGACAGACGGCGGCGCGACATCAACCGACAACCGGTTGGGAACCTCCTGCACCAGCTTTTCAGCGGAGTGTTCGGCTGTCATGCCATCGAGGGTGGCTTTCAGTCCCGCCGACAGGCCTTCGTAGGCCTCGTACATGTTGCAAAACATGGTGTCGGCCTTACCTTCTGTGACTTCAATCGCGTAAAGGATCGATCCCAGAGGCGGCACCTCGTCGAAGGAAATATCCGAGTGCCAAAAGTCGTTGCGCGGACCGAGTTTGCCTGGCTGATTTTCCAGCACCATGACGTGGGGGTGGTCGTCCAGACCACGGCGTGAGCCCAGCGGGTGTGGCTCTGCTGAGCCGAATTTCTCGGTGAAGGTGACCAGGTTCTCGGGCATGATGTTCTGGCCTGGCAGGACGATCACCAGATTGTCGTGAAACGCTGCCCTGACCTCAGTGAACACCCCGTCATCGATGGGTTGCGACAAATCGACACCCGTGATCTCGGCGCCCAGGGTGCCGGACAAGGGCCGCACACTGATTTGTGCGTAGTCGGGTCGATGATCGGTGGCCGTCTGTGTGGTCATGTAACTGGTTTCAATCCTGAATTTAGGCTGCTCTGGGAGTCACCGCCGAATCACTGAAGAATTCAGCCATGTCGGACACGTCCTCGAGAGCCATCACTTTGTCGATGACAATGTCCGCCTGGTCCCGGGACATCGGTGCCGCCCCCGAGGCCGCGCAGTCGTGGAACTTGGCCTTGAGGTCATCAAGACTCAGAGGGTTTTCCTGGGTCCCCGGCGTGTGATCAACGCGACGGGTCAGCGTGCCGTTGTCCTTCGTGTGAATAGTCAGTTCACACGGCGAGAATTTGCCGGGCCAGTCTTCGTTGACGGTGACCGAGACGTTGCTTGCCAGCTTGTTGATCTGGTCGTCGAAGATCACATTCTCTTGGATCTCGGCGATGCCGAGCTTGCGCCGCGCGATGGCGCAGGCGATGGAGTATTGGACACTGAATTGCGCCGCCACCTGTGGATTGTCACCGGGATCCCAGTCGGCACCCACCAGCTGGTTCATGAAGGGTGAGATGACGACTTCCGCGCCCGTCACGTCATCTGTGCCGAGATCGAACTCGTCTGCAAGGTCGACCGCCCCCTGAATGGCGACGTGATTGGCGGTGCAACTTGGATATTTCTTGGTCACGGTGACGGCGTTCTCATAGCGCTCCCCGAGACCGGCGATCAGAGCCTCTGGATCTCCGTCTCCGTAGAGCGTGTAAAACCCGAATTTGCCCTCGAACGCTTCCTGCGGTGCGGTGATTCCCTGTTCGGCGGCCAATGCCGCGAAAACACTGGAGCGCGCGGCCATTCCCGAAAGAACCCGTTTGACCAGGCTCTTTTCAATGGTTGCCTGCTGAGGCCCGGACGCCTGGCTGAACGCCAGTCCGATGGCGTTGGCGACGCCCGCAGTATCAAGGCCGAGCAACTTCGAGGCCGCTGCTGCGCCGCCGAAGACGCCGTGCACCGCCGTGTTGAACCAGCCCCGATTGCCTGCCATGGCACCACCTGACCGGCAAGTGAGATCATTGCCCAGTGCCAAGGCGGCGATGAAGTCCCGTCCACTCGCATGACATTTCTCTGCGATGGCCCAGGCGGCCGGCATGGTGACGATGTCGGGGTGTACCGAGCCTTTCTCATAGACGCCGTCGTAATCGAGGGCGCCCGCGTAGGTGCCGTTCATCAAGGCGGCGGCGGTTGCCGGCAACCGCACATCTGAGCCAAATACCGTGCAGTCCGTGCTTCCGCCTTCTGCAAACACCAGGTTTTGCAGCGCTTCGGTTCCTGGCGCCTCGGTACCCGCCCAGGCCACGCCGAGGGTATCCAGCAGAAACCATTTTGTGACAGACACCGTTTCCGCGGACAGGTCCTCGAATTGCGTGGACGCGACGTGGTCGGCCAGGATTTGCGACAGGCTGTTCATCGTTGACGCTTAACGGTTGTTTGGTTCGGGTCGGCTGCGACCGGCGACAATTTATCGGACGCGCTTATCAATGGGCAACGTCCCGAACGACATCGGAGGCGAACTTCAGTCGTAGACCAACATGATTGCCGGTAGTGTCACGGTCGCCGCCAAGGTCGCGATCGTCGTCAGGTTCGACATCAATGTCGCATCGCCACCCAGTTGACTGGCCGCGCTATGCGAGGGGGGTGACGGCGGCAATGCTGCGAAAAGAAGTGCAACTTTCGCCGTGAGCCCTCCCACACCGAATGCCGAACAAGCCACGAGCATGAAAACCGGCATCACAACGAGCTTCAAAACGCTGGTCGCGATGATCGGCTTTATCGACTTGCCGAGCGCCGATACATCAAGGCCCGCCCCGACACACAACAGACCGATCGGCAGGGCGGCACGGCCTAGGAATCCGACGACGGGTTCGCTGAGTGACGGCAGGCCGACGTCCGTCATGTTGAGAATGATACCGGCGAAACTCGCGAGGATCAGAGGATTACGCAGGAGCGATGTGAACAGGATGCCAAGGCTCGGTGTATCCCGGCCGGCCTGGCGTGCCAGGGCAACGACTGACAACGCCTCTCCGAGCGGCACCATGACGGCGATTACCACAGCCGCCAGGGTTTCGCCGGCTGTACCGAACAATGCCGCCGCCGCGGCGACGCCTACGTAGGCGTTGAATCGCAGTGATCCCTGAAATACCGAGGCGAAAGCGGGCCCGTCGGACACCAGTTTCCAGCCGATCACCATGACCGCCAGGGCCATCACCATCACGCTGGCTGCTACTGCTGCGATCAGGGGGGTGACCTCGAATCCCGACAGGTCGGCGGTGGCCAGTCCGCCAAGCAGAAGGGCTGGGAACAATACGAAATGGACGAGGCGCTCGGCAGCCGTCCAGAACTCTCCCTGCGGAAAGCTGCCACGCCTGAAGGCCCAGCCGAGAGCGATCAGCAGGAATATCGGGGCGAGGGAAAGAGCGAGTTCGAACATGGAGCGGACGTAAGAGTTAGAGTTTGTGCTTTCCCTGCATCAGGCGCTGCTCAGGCTGTCGAGTGCGCCTTGCAGGATGTAGGCGGCGGCCATCTTGTCAACGACTTCGGAACGCCGTTTACGGCTGGCGTCCGCGTCGAGGAGCGTCCGGGTTACCGCGACGGTCGACAGGCGCTCATCCCAAAAGGTCATCGGCAGGTCGATTCGTTTTTCGAGGTTCGCAGCGAATTGTCGCACCGACTGGCAGCGCGGGCCTTCGCTGCCGTCCATGTTGAGGGGCAATCCGAAGACCAGACCTCCAACGCGTTCTTTTTCGATGAGGGCCTTGAGGGTTTCGGCATCTTTGCTGAATTTGCCGCGACGCAAGGTTTCCAACGGTGTCGCGATCGTCAGAGTGACGTCTGACAGCGCCAGTCCCAGAGTCTTGGTGCCCAAGTCGATCCCGAGCCAGCGTTGGTTCTGGCTCAGCGATTCCTTGAGTTCCGTTGGGTTGCGGGCAATCATGACGGGTGATACGGTCCGCCGCGCTCGAACGGGCGGCCCCTTACAGCGTTTCGGAAACTAGCGGGAATGGCTCCGGTTAGAGCCTCTGAAAGCATAGGCCCATCACTTCGTTGTCAGGCCACCCGGAGAAGCATCGTTGTCTCATTAATGGCGATCTTTAAGAAATTGGCACATGTCGCTCGATAAGGCCACAGTGAGCAGAATTGCCCGCCTGGCGCGCATTCGTGTCGCCGACGAGGATCTTGAACGTCTTGGCAATGAACTCTCCAACATCCTGGGGTGGGTGGAGCAGCTCAACGAAGTCAATACGGACGATGTGCCGCCGCTGACCAGCGTTGTAGAGATGCAGATTCCTCAGCGGCGGGACGCGGTGACCGACGGTGCCTACCGCGACAAGGTTCTCGGAAACGCACCCGAGTCTGAAGAAGGCTTCTTCGTCGTGCCAAAGGTCGTCGAGTAAATGGCCGATCTCACGCACTTCACATTGAGTGAGGCGCGAGATGGATTGCGCGCCCGGGACTTCTCCGCGCGTGAGCTTACCGAGGCCCACAACGCGGCCATCGAGCGTGCCAGGCCGCTCAACGCGATGGCGCTCGAGACCGCCGAGCACGCGCTGTCCATGGCGGATACTGCGGATCAACGCATCGCCAAAGGAGATGGCGGCCTGCTTGAAGGTGTCCCCCTCGCGATAAAGGACCTGTTCTGTACCGACGGATTCAGAACGACAGCGGGTTCACACATCCTCGATACCTTCGTCCCGCCCTACGAATCGACCGTCACCGCCAATCTCTGGCGGGAAGGGGCGGTGATGCTTGGCAAGGCGAATATGGACGAGTTCGCCATGGGCTCATCCAATGAGACCAGCTATTTCGGGCCGGTCGAGAATCCCTGGCGTCGGCCGGGCGACAACCGGCCCATTGTTCCGGGTGGCAGCAGTGGGGGTTCGGCCTCGATCGTGGCAGCCCGCGCGGCGCTGGCAGCCACGGGAACGGACACCGGTGGCTCGATCCGACAGCCGGCCTCGTTTACCGGGCTGGTGGGGCTCAAACCTACCTACGGCCGCTGTTCGCGCTGGGGGATCATCGCCTTCGCCTCTTCGCTCGATCAGGCAGGGCCTCTGACCCGCACCGTCCGTGATGCCGCAATCATGCTGTCGGCAATGTCCGGACATGATCCGAAGGATTCAACTTCCGCCAATTTGCCGGTGCCCAACTTCGAGGCGGTTCTGGGCGGCGACGTCAAGGGGCTACGCGTGGGTATTCCGAGCGAGTACCGAATGGACGGGCTGCCTGCGGAGATCGATGCGCTATGGCAACAGGGTATTCGCTGGCTCGAAGATGCCGGTGCCGAAACCCGGGAAGTTGACCTGCCGCACACCAAGTACGCACTGCCCGCCTACTACATCGTGGCCCCGGCCGAGGCTTCATCGAATCTCGCGCGCTACGATGGTGTGCGCTACGGGCTTCGCGTGGAGGGCGATGATCTCATCGACATGTACGAACGGACCCGGGCGGAGGGATTCGGAGCCGAAGTCCAACGTCGCGTGATGATCGGCACCTATGTCCTGTCCGCGGGATACTACGATGCCTACTACTTGCAGGCTCAGAAGGTCCGCACGCTCATCGCCCGCGATTTCCAGACCGCGTTCGAGGGCGTGGACGTTCTTCTCACCCCCACGGCGCCCAGCGAAGCCTTTGCGACCGGTGACAAGTCGGACGATCCAATCGCCATGTATTTCAATGACGTGTTCACTGTCCCGGCCAGCATGGCGGGTCTGCCTGGTATCTCAGTACCGGCAGGTCTGTCGCAGGCCGGTTTGCCGCTGGGACTGCAGCTCATCGGCAAGGCTTTTGACGAGGAAATGGTTCTGCGGGTCGCGGAAGCTCTCGAAGATGCGGCGGAATTCAATGCCGAGCCGGACACCTGGTGGGAGACAAGCACATGATCGAAGGAGCCACAGGTCGGTGGGAGATCGTGATCGGGCTTGAGGTTCATGCTCAGGTGGTTTCCGAAGCCAAGCTCTTCTCCGGCGCGTCGACCGCGTTCGGCGCAGAACCCAATGCCCAGGTGAGCTTCGTCGATGCGGCCATGCCGGGCATGCTTCCGGTGATCAATGAGACCTGCGTGGAGCAGGCGGTTCGTACGGGTCTCGGACTGAACGCCGAGATCAACCGGCACTCTGTCTTCGACCGCAAGAACTACTTCTATCCCGATTTGCCGCCGAATTATCAGATTTCGCAGTACAAACAGCCGGTCGTCGGTGAAGGCATGGTGACGGTCGATCTGGAGGACGGCAGCGTCTGCGAAGTTGGCATCGAGCGCCTGCACCTGGAGCAGGATGCCGGCAAAAGCCTCCATGACCAGCATCCCGACGCGACGTACGTCGACCTCAACCGGGCCGGAGTCGCACTGATGGAAATCGTCTCGAAGCCAGATCTGCGCAATGCCGATCAAGCGGGTGCCTATATCCGCAAGCTGCGCGCCATTCTGCGTTACCTCGGGACGTGCGACGGCAACATGGAGCAGGGAAGCCTGCGTTGCGATGTGAACGTGTCGGTGCGCAAGCCGGGAGAATCGCTGGGGACGCGTTGCGAGATCAAGAACGTGAACTCGGTACGATTTGTGCAGCAGGCCATCGACTATGAAGCACGCCGCCAGGTCGACATCCTGGAAGAGGGTGGCGAGATCGAGCAGGAGACGCGCCTGTTCGATGCCGAACGCGGAGTCACGCGCTCCATGCGCAGCAAAGAGGAAGCGCACGACTATCGCTATTTCCCGGATCCTGACCTGCTTCCGCTGGTCCTGAGCGAGGACTACATCGAGGCCATCCGGGCCGACTTGCCTGAACTTCCCGACCAGAAGAAGACGCGCTTCGTCGAATCACTCGGTCTCAGCGAATATGACGCCGGCGTTCTGGTTACGGAAAAGGAAGTTGCCGACTTTTTCGAGCGGGTGGCCGACGGGCGGGACGCCAAGACGGCCTCGAACTGGGTCACCGGCGATCTCTTCGGTCGGCTCAACGACGCCGGTCAAGGCATTGCCGAGTCGCCTGTTTCACCCGAGAATCTTGGAGGACTCATTGATCTCATGGCCGATGGCACGCTGTCGGGCCGTCTCGCGAAGGAAGTCTTCGATGAAATGTTCACAAGCGGCCGCCCGGCTTCCGCGATCGTTGAGGAGCGAGACCTCAAGCAGGTCTCCGATACGGGGGAGATCGAATCCCTGGTGGATACCGTGATCTCCGACAATGCCGACAAGGTGGAAGAATACAAGGCCGGCAAGGACAAACTTTTTGGCTTCTTCGTCGGCCAGGTGATGAAGGCCTCGCAGGGAAAAGCCAATCCCAAGGTCGTCAACGATATCCTCCGGGAAAAACTGGGGTAGGCGCTAGCCGTTGCCCACATGAACGGCGCGGGAGAGGGCTATTGACCGATCTCACCGACTATGCCGGCACCCGCCATGCGCCAGCGGGCAAGGGCGCGCGGATCATCTCCCTGGTACCCAGCATCACCGAACTGCTCTTCGATCTGGACCTAGCAGACAATCTGGTGGGGCGCACCCACTACTGCATTCATCCCAAGCCCGCGGTGGATGAAGTGCCGAGTGTCGGCGGTACCAAGAAAGTGGTGCTCGACCGGGTGAAGGATCTCGCGCCCACGCATGTCATCGTCAACGTGGACGAGAACACGAAGGAACAGGTCGATGCGATTGCCGGGCTCGGCCCGGCGATCGTCGTCACCCATCCCATTGAGCCCGAAGACAATCTCTCGCTCTATCGCCTGATCGGAGGACTGTTCGGGCGGAAAAAGCAGGCCGCAGCCCTGGGAAACGCCTTCGAGGATGCCCTGTCCGACCTGCGGAGGTCGGCCGATCACCTTCCTCAGCACGACGTCCTGTATTTCATCTGGAAGGAACCGTGGATGACGGTGTCTCAGGACACCTACATTTCACGATTTCTCTCCCTGGCGGGTTGGCACACGCAATGCCATGACCCGGCAAACCGGTACCCCGAAGTCGACATCGCCCGCGAGCTGCTGGCGCGCATGGACCTCGTTCTGTTTTCCAGCGAACCTTACGCATTTGCTCCGTCTGATATTGACGATTTTCGTGCAGCCTATCCCTGCGGCGATGTGCGGTTGATGCCGATCGACGGCGAGATGACGTCCTGGTACGGCAGCCGGGCCATCGAGGGACTGCGATATCTTCGCCAAATCGCGGAATCGGTCGTTTGATGGGCAAGGAGGTTACTTATGGCAATTGAGCTCTACTCATGGGCGGCACCCAACGGCCACAAGTTCCACATCATGCTTGAAGAGACGGGTGTTCCCTATAGCGTCCACCCGGTCAATATCCAGGCGGGTGAACAGTTCGATCCCGAGTTCCTCGAAAACAGTCCCAACAACAAGATTCCCGCGATCGTCGACCCGGAGGGACCTGACGGCCGGCTGATCGCTTTGTTCGAGACCGGAG
>DEBC01000142.1 GCA_002348365.1 Alphaproteobacteria bacterium UBA2966
CGACATCGCGACGGGCAGCTACTTGAGATCGGGAAGAAGGCGAATTCTCTCAATGAGATCGAGGGACAGTACATGGGCTTGTTGAGATTTTCGCCTCAGGGATGGGCGCACATTTCCGCGCTGTTGTCTGCGATGTCGGCAAACGACCGCGATCAACTCGATATGACCTCACTGCTCGCGCTGTTGCTCGAACGAGGTGTGAGAATCGGCACCGTTCCCGTGTCAGGTCGATGGTGCGAGGTCGACAGCGAGAAAGACCTCGAACTCTACCAGTCACGTATCAAGCAGACAGTTGGGGGTCATCGACCCTGGCATCACGACTGGCGATGGGATTAGCCAGCCCACAGAATGCACCTTGGGCCTGCCACTAAGACAAGGGTGCTCCGTCTATGAACACTTGATCCACCTTGTCGTCGTAGAAACACAGCATGCCTTTGATGGCGCCGCATTCCGGAAGAGGATCCGGGTAACTCCACACCAGATCCTCGATCAACTCGTCGCCCGATTGCATCGACCAATAGCCTGCGGTGCCCTTGTAAGGGCATGAAGTCTCGGAGGACGACGGGACAAAATTATCCATCATCACGTCTTCGGCGGGTATGTAGTACCGAGTATGGAGACCGGTTTCGAACAAGAGCACGGGACGGTTTGTGTCGGCGAGCGTCACGCCTTTATGCACGATCCGAACGGATTTGGAGCTTTTGAGCGCGTCGATGCGCACGTGTGGATCCCGGGCGTGGACGAAAATCTCCTCTTCTTCCTCGAACCAGCGATCCATCTTGTTCCAGTAAAACGCGACGTAATCCTTGATCTCAAAGGCCTCGTCATACGGCGTCTCATAGCTCCATATCACATCCTCTGACGTTTGATCTCCGACGTTCAGAGTCCAATACGATGCCTTACCCTTGAACGGGCAGTAGGTCTCACTCTCGGTTTTCGCCGCGAGGTCCATGCGAACATCCTCACGCGGAAAGTAGTAAACCGGCGTATGCCGGTATTCACGCACGATCAGAGTTCGTTTGCTGTCAGCGATTGTTTCACCGTTGAACTCTGCGCGGACCCATTTGGGACTCACCTCCGCCTCAACATAGTGATTGGGATGGGTTTCGTATCCAGGTGCAGGGTTGCCTGAAGTCGCAGCATCCGCCATGTCGCACGCTCCGGTGACTTTGGGTTCTACGAACCGGTTTCCCGCACGATCAGCACGGAATGGTTGGCTTTCTCCAGCACTTTGACCGCGACGCTTCCCATGAAAAAGCGCTTCAGTGCGGATTTTCCGGTATCTGCCAGAACGATCAGTGAATAATTTTGTCCCTGCTCGATGATCTCGTCGATCGGGTTGCCCACCGGTGAATAGGTATCCTTGACCTCGAATCCCATTGACTGAACAAGGTTGCGAGCTTGAGCAACATTGTCCTGTGCCTCAGCCAGACTTTCTTGATCGAGGGCAACGGACATAAGGGAAATCGAACAGTTACAACGGGCCGCGATGTTGGCGTCGATCTCTACCGCCCTGAGGGCCCGCTCGGATCCGTCGACACAAATGAGATGGCCGTGGCCCTCCTCGAGTTCGCGGGCAACCAAAACGGAACACGGTGCGTAAAGCGCAATCTTCTCCGCCACGGCCGGATCCCAAAGCGATAGCGGCATAGGGGCCCAATTCGAAGATGCGCCCAAAACAATCAGGTCATACTTGAATTGATCCCACTGTTCGAGGATCCCGGCCGCAATATCCGAAGCGACCTTCAACTTCAGTATGAGCTTCTTGCCTTGATGGTTGGTGTAAACCGTCGCGTTGTCGCCAAGAGGGTCACCCTCCACGTCGCGATGGACCGTTTCTTCATCCCAGTCGCCTTCCATACTGGCCAATCGCATGAGCATGTCACGACCTTTTTCAAGGTGCTTGATGCCTGGAAGTTCCAGACCCCAGTTCAGCATGTTCTCTCGTGCAACACGCACCTGCAGACCTCCCGAACTCAGGCCCTGATCAACGGCACGAACGTAAAGGAGGCAGATGTCCGCATCGACACCGCCTCCAAGGCGTGCCGCATAACGAAGTCCGCGGTAGGATTCCTCTGATCCATCAATACAGACCAGAATTCGGAATTTCTTGACGCCGGGCGTTTGGTCCGCACCCGGACCGGCGGGCTCCTCGGCACCTGGAGTCTGCTCTGTCATGGTATCCCCCTGATTCCCCCTATCAGATGCCGACCAGAGGCCAATACACGGCTGCTGCCACTAACATTAGTATTGTAGATGCAACGACCATTTTCGAGCCTACAACGAGAAAATCAGTCGTTTTCAGGAATCCCGAAGAATAGACAATGGTGCAGGCAGGGGTCCCAACCACCGTCAAATAGGCGAAAGCAGACGAAACGGCGCAGACAAAGCCAATGACGAGTGGGCTCTCACCCGCCAGGGACGCCATATTCAGAACAATGGGCCCGAGCACCGCTACCGCCGCGCCGTTGGACATCATGTTGGTGATACCTGTGGTGAGAACGGAAACGGCCGCCCACAGGCCGATGCCCTCGCCACCACCAATCGGCGCCAGGGCGTCAAGGAACGATTGGGCAACCCAGGCTGCAGCCCCTGTGTCCTTCATCTGGACTCCCAGCGAGATCGCCGCCGCATACAGCAACACCACACCCCAGTTGACACCGTTGTTCACGTCTTCCCAGCGAACCAAGCCGGCAATAAGAAACGCGACAGCACCGGAGACAGCGACCGTTCCCATTCCGAGATCCTGCGAGAAGAATATCCATCCCAGGAGAACCAGAAAGAACAATGCAATGCTAACCCACTCACCAGCCTTCATCGGTCCTTCTTCCGCCACCTGCGCACGCAATCGGACGATGGCACGGGAGAGATCCCGATGCTCCGGCCGAAACGTGATGAACAGGATGAAGGTGACGATAGGCACCTGGATCAGAAACATGGGATACGCGTAGAGCATCCATTTGGCGTAATCCATGAGGTAGACGAAAGTGTCTGGATTGGTCGGATCGTAAAAGAACTCTTTCCAGTACCCGATCATGATGGCATTGCGGGCGCCGCCCGAAGGCGTGCCGATTCCGGCAACGGAACATCCGTACGAGATAGAAAACAAGATCACGGCGGCCAGGGACCGAACCTTCTTGGGATCGTCCGAGGTGAGCGTGACCAACAGGATTCCGACAGGCAACATCATCGCCGCGACGGTGTGCTCACCAATGAAAGAGGCCAGAATTCCGGATACGATGGAGATGCCGAAGCAGACACGGGTCGTCTTGGTACCCGTCATACGCACGATCAGCCACGCGATTCGCTTGTCCAGGCGTTGCCGTACCACTGCAACCGCCAGCATCAGCGAGCCCATGATGAAGAGGACGGAGTCGTTCATGAGACTCTTGGCGACCTCGGTTGACTCCAGGCCCATCAGCAGGACCTCGCCAATGATGATGAGGAGGGCGACGCCCGGCAGCGGAATGGGTTCGGTGATGAACATAATCGTCGCCATGATCGACATGCACAAAACGATCTGCCCGGCGCGAGAGAGTCCTTCGGGAGGATCAAAACTCAACAGCACTGCACCCACGAGCAGCGCAATGAAGAACCACTTCTTTTCCCAAAAATAGTAAAGTTTTGCGCCGAGCCTCAGATCAAAACGTGACGTGATC
>DEBC01000127.1 GCA_002348365.1 Alphaproteobacteria bacterium UBA2966
GTCACCATCGGTGAGATTCATAGATTCGTTTCCTTGATCTCAAATTGGCTTATTTTCCAGGTGTTTAGGTCAATATCACTGACTTATTTTGAAGTATAACAGCCGGAAAATTCAGCAGCAAACTTCTATTCGGATTCGGCGTAATCCGCGGCGCCGATCACCGTTTCGAGCAGGACCCCAGCATCCGCCGGTCAGCAGATCGTCTCCTTCTCGCCCATCTGATAGACGTGATCGGTGAGGCTGCGGTGCTGCTCCACGTGGACGATGGTATCCGACCCAACTTCGAACACGTCAGTCTCGAGTGGGAACTGGGCCGGCGCGTCCTCGCAACCGAAACTGCCAAAAAGACCAGGTGGCTGCGCAGCTATGGTGAATGGAACCCGGGCTGTAAGGATTACGTTACGATCCTGAAGTGAATGTGAGCCATCTGGTTGCTGTGGCCACGCTTACGATAGCGGTGGCCAAACTTTCGACTACTGTCGATGAGAATCCGTTTGAAGGGGCGCTCCATACCCGCCACCGCCGCCGGTTTCTCCGACAAGAATATCTCCTTTGCCAAGCGTCAGGCTGGCCTTGGAGCCCATGTTGATCTCCTCGCCGTTAGCCCGAAGGATTTTCGTTCGGGCCGTCGCACCTGGCTCGCCGCCGAAAGCGCCGTCCGAGGTGAATCTGTAGCGATCCGAGTAGTGGGCCAGGGTGACATTGTCTGCGAGGATCTCGTATTTCCGGCGCAACCCATGACCTCCCCGGTGTCGGCCCATGCCGCCCGAACCGTCACGGATGGCATACTCTGTGACTCGAAAGTAGTCGTACTTTTGATCAAGCGCTTCGATTGGAATGTTGCTGCAATTTGACATCGGCCCGTCCACGCCATCGCAGCCGTCTGACTCTGCCCCCGCACCATAACCCCCACCGAAAATCTCGATGTAGATGCTGAAACTTTCGTTGGCCAATTTGCTCAGGCACAGCGAATAGGGCGTGCCGAAGCCGGTCGCGATGACTTTGTCTGGGACTGCTTTCGCCAGTGCCTTGACCACGGCGTCGAAAATCCGTGATGCGGCCACCGAACGCGCCCGGACAGGCACCGGCGGCTTGGGGTTGAGAATACTGCCGTAGGGTGCGCTAACAGCGATGGGCCGGGTTAGGCCGTCATTAAAGGGTATGTCGGGTGAGCTCACGACCGCTTTGACGGCTGCCAGCACCGAGGAAACCGTCGAGGCGAATGGGCAGTTCAAATTGAGGAGAATTTGGGGGGCGCTTCCTGTGAAATCGACGGCAATATCGTCTCCCGACACCGTCACTGTTGCCTTGATCGGCAGGGGTTCGTCGTGGATACCGTCGTCGTCGATAGCGTCTTCGCCGACATAAATGCCGTCGGGAACCTGGGCGAGCGCAGAGCGCATGCGCCGCTCCGAATAGTCGAGATGTTCCTCCATGACATCGGTGATGGTTTTCGCGCCATATCGCAAGCAGAGTTGGCGAACCCGTTCGGCGCCGATCGCGTTGGCAGCAAATTGTGCGTTGAAGTCACCTATGGTCAATTCAGGTACACGAATGTTGGCAGTGATAAAGCGCTCGAAAGGACCACCGTTCCAGTCACGCTTTAGGTTGTAGCGCGAGGGCGGGATAATCACCCCCTCCTGATGAATGTCGGTGGCATTCGGATTCATGCCCGGCGCTCCGCCACCGAGATCAAGGTGATGGGCCACGCTGGCGCTGAAGCCGATCAAGGATCCTTCCACAAAGATCGGTGAGAAAATATAGACGTCCGGAAGATGCTGGCCGCCCTCGAAAGGGCTGTTGTTGATATAGAAATCACCTTCTTGAAGATCCTCGGGGGCGACAACGGCGGCGCAGGGTTTGAAGGTCTCGCCGATGGGTCCCAACTGAAGAGGGATAAGGTCGGCCTGGGCGACGACACTACCGTGGCGATCAAGAATGGCCGCCGATCCATCGCGGGCCTCCCGCAGGATGGTGGAGTAGGCCGAACGGATGAGCTTGGCGCCCATTTCCCGCGCCGAAGCGAGCAACCCCTGGCTGATAACAGCTTGATCGATTGGGTCGAGTTTCACGATTCTGCTTCCGACGTCATCTGAAATCAGTGTGACGAGGTGTCTAGCTTGATATATCGGTTGTACAGGAACCCGTCCAACCTTCTCACGCCCCTCGGGATTCTTGAGTCCCTTCCATCAAGTCTCTGAGACGTCGGCTGTGAACAGATATCCCACGTTTCTGATCGTTCGAATGATCTTGGGCTCTCGCGGATCGCCTTCGATCTTCTTTCTGATTCTGCTGATGAGGATGTCGATGGAACCATCGAAAGGAGATAACGCACGGTTTTTTAGTAATGCCCACCAGTTGATCCCGTGTCATCACACGACCCGGATTCTTGGCCAAGAGTTCCAGTAGATCAAATTCAGTGGTCGTCAACGGGATTTCATCCCAATCCTCGCCAGGAATTGACGACTGGCCGGCAAGAGCTTGTAGTGAGAGAATTCAAGGCAAGGATACTGTCGACGATGTTGCTGAGTTGGACCCGGATCCAGGTGCAATCGCCGCGGAATAGACACTCGGTCGCTGCTGCGCACTACTGGAGAGCGCGTAGAACCGGGTTGGCGGAAGATCAGGAGATGGATCCAACTCCGTAGGCGCCCGTCAACAATTCGCCCTCTGCAAAACGGTTGAGACGGTACGGATGAGGATCCACGTCACAGGTCTCGTTGAGCGTCGTTTGTGCCAGTATCTTTCCGATCATCGGGGCGAGCTTGAATCCGTGCCCTGAGAATCCGTAAGCCAATATCAATCCGTCAACCTCAGGGACGCGTCCCAAAACCGGGTTCCAATCGGGCGTAATGTCGTAAGGCCCCGTCCACGAGGCCACGAGTTCGGCGTTAGTGAAACTCGGCATGCGGTGGGCCATTTGCCCCCCTTGGCGCAGCACGAAGTCATCGCTGACGTTCTCATCAAGTTGGTCCGCATTGTACACTGGTTCACCGTGATCCCCCGTCCCCACAAGCGCAACACCGCCAGAGCTGGGGCGGAAGTACATTTTGTTGGCCGTGGTCATGTCTTTGACGATGGGTAGAGTTGCTTCGTATGGATTCGCATCGCGGAAAGTCAGGACGATGTGGCGGGAGACTTCCAGCGGGATCGACAGGCCGGCCCATGTCGCGATATTGCCGGTCCAGGGGCCGACAGCGCTGATGACCGTTTTGGCATGTACCGGACCCTGTGTCGTTTCAATGCCGGTGATGCGTTGACCTTCCATCATCAAGCCGGTCACGGTGCAGTTCGGTCGAACTTCAACGCCGAGCTTGCGCCCGGCGGAAATGAATCCTGTCGTGGTGAGATAGGGATCGGCGTACCCGGAATTGGGTTCATAGGCGAGGACCTTGGCATCCTCGACATTGAGGCGCGGATGCAGCTCAAGGGCCTCAGTTGGCGAGATTTCGTACGTGTCGACACCGGCGCTCGATTGGGTCGAGACGCTCTCCAGCAAGTGTTCGGCAATGTCGTCATCTGCGGCCAGGATGATGTAGCCCGAGTTGACGAAACCGCTATCGGCATCCGGGTCACCCAGTACTTCTGAGAAGTTCTGAAAAACCTCCAGGCTCTTCAATGCGAGGACAGAGTTGCTCGGTACGGTGTAGTGCGTGCGAATGATCGCGCAGGATTTCGCTGTGCCCCCCGCGCAAATATCTCCGCGCTCCACCAGCAGGACTCGGGGACAACCCAGACTCTTCAGGTGAAAAGCTGTCGAGGCTCCAATCACTCCGCCGCCAATGACGATGGCGTCAAATGTATCTGGCATTTCAATACCTTTGCGGCACTCCGTCTCCACCGAACATGCGCTTATCTTCGATGTTGCGCAACATGCAGATCTCAATACGTTGATGATGGGGTGGGCGAATGGCCATACTCAATTTGGACTGTGCTTCGACGCAAGGTGGGGAGGAAGTAGACAATGGCAGATGACGACTGGAAGACCGGTCTCCAGGGCGATGATGTGACTCTACGGTTTCATGACCGGTCCTTTGTGTTCGATGCGTTGTCGCTCTACTACGTTATCGAAGAGCCGTACGCCGAACGCCTGCTGACTGGTGGCGTTAATGCAACCAACGTGACCTTCGCTATCGAAGAAGAATGGGATGACGTGCTGGGCCACGTCGACCGTAGCATCGAAGCCATCGAGAAGAGTCCTCTCATGACGCTGGCGACAACGCATGATGAGTTGCTGGCTGCGAAAGCGGCCGGAAAGCTCGGCATTGTCATGGGGACTCAGGGGGCGTCGATGCTGGGGCGGGATCCCATCCTTGAGGAGGCTTCTGATGGTTCGGGGCTCAAACCCAGGTTCGATCGATTGGAACAATTCCACGAGATGGGACTTAGGTCACTTGGGCTCAGCTATACGGCGGCCAATGTTTTTGCCGATGGCTGTGGGGAGGCGCGCGACGCTGGTCTGTCATTCTTGGGCCAGGATCTTGTGGCTTGCGTGAATGAACTCAATCTGTTGCTCGACCTGTCCCATACCGGACACCAATCACGGGCTGAGGCTGCATCGTTGGCACGTGCACCGGTGTGTACGCATTCCAACGCATATGCGCTTGTTCCCAATGACCGGAATACCAAGGACGAGACCGTAAAGGCGATCGCTGCGAAGGGTGGGATGATGGGTATTGTCGCTTTTCCGGGGTTCATTGCGGACGAAGATCCCACGGTGCCGGGCATGGTTGATCACATGGACCACTTCATCGATCTCGTTGGCGAGGAGCACGTCGGGATTGGCACCGATTTCACCGAAGCCTACCAGGACAAGAAGGTTGTTCTCCCGGAATCTCGGCGCTGGCGCACGCGGCGACCCGACATGTTCGGCTCGGTCGACGACTTCCTGAAGTTGAAGTATCCGCTGCCGACAATCCGACTGCTCCCAAATCTGACCCAGGCCATGTTTGACCGGGGCTATTCTGAGGAACGCATCGGCGCGATACTGGGTGGCAACTGGCTGCGGGCGTTCAAGGAATTCGTGGGGTAGCAGCATGTCTATTGAATCTCAATTGGCGGAATATGTCGCATCGCTTCAGTACAAGGACATAGACGAAGCGACTCGGATTTCTTTCGGACGCATGCTGCTCGACACAGCGGCCGTGTCGATTGCCGGGTTCCGTGAACCGTCGTGCCGGCCGGTCGCAACCGCGCTCTGTGCGTGGGACCAAGAAGGACCCGCGTCTGTGGTAGGTTCTGAACAGCGGGTCTCGCCTCCTGCAGCAGCCTTTGCCAACGGGGTCTATGCGCATTGGTGCGAGTGGGATGATTCCCACGATCCCTCTCATGTGCACGCGAGCGCCGTTATCTATCCCGCGCTCCTTGCAGCTTTCGAAGCTTCAGACCAGTCAGCAATGACTTCAGGTGGCGAAGAATTTGTAGCCGCGACCATTGCTGCATTCGATGCGGCTTGCCGAGTCGGCAAGTTGCTCAAGCCATATACGCACCGGGGCTGGATGCCGACGGGCACCGGTGGTGCAGTGGGAGCCGCGGCAGGCGCTGCGCGCATTCTTGGCCTGGATGCATCCGGCATTCAATCGGCAATGGGTATCGCCGCGGCGGGTTCGGGTTTGTCTCGACAGGCGCTGGCAGATTTGGTCAATGCGAAGAACATCTTGGCAGGTGTGGCGGCCAAGATCGGAGTGGAATCGGCCTTGTTGGCGAGGGCGGGTGTTTCGGGGGCGCCCCATTTCATCACGGGCGATTATGGTCTCCAGGCCCTTTATGCTGATGGGCAGGGCGACGCTGAGGAAATTCTGGACGGTCTCGGCCGGGAATTCAGTATCAACGAGGTCAGCGTGAAGCCCTATCCCTGCTGTCGCTCGGCACATCCGGCGCTTGATATCGTGTTCGAGTTGTTGCGCGACGAACCGCGCGTCGCGAACGATGTGGACTCTGTCAGGTTCGAGGTGCCACGTGGTGTGTACGAGCGGGTAGGCCGTCCTTTCGAGGCCGGCGACAACCCCCGCATGGCCGCATTGTTCAGCGTGCCCTATAGCGTGGCCATCGCATTGACAAATGGCCTCGTCGCGCCGAAAGACTTCGATCCTGAATCTGTGCGTGCAGTTTCGTCCGAAGTTGCCGATCTCATCGGCAGGATTGCCGTTGAAGCTGTGCCCGTGCCCAATGAGGCGGCAGATCCGATGATCCCGACCAGGGCTGTTTTTACGCTTTCGGGTGGTGGAGAGATCGAGCTTACGGCAACGACGGTCAAGGGCGCCCCTGACCACCCGATGACGCCTGACGAGGAAGCGAGCAAACTGGCGACAGCGGTCGGTGATTCACTACCCTCGGAGGATATCAACGGTCTGATGGCGGCAGCGCGCGGTGTTCCCGAACGTGGCTTGGTTGAATTCCTCGACCACGTCCGTCGCCCCCAAGCCTGACGGTTCTTCCCAGTTCATGGGATTCTGTCGGTCCTGAGACCCCAGGGTGAGGAGGACATAGCCTCCTGATTGGAACTATTGGCAGAGCCCGGTGAGTGTTGAACTAGCTCTCACAGACCGAGTCGGCCAGACGGTGCATGAACTCTTCACATTTGGCCACTTGGTCGATCGCGATGAATTCGTCCGGCTTGTGGGCTTGATCGATGCTGCCTGGCCCGCAGACCACGGTCGGGATGCGACCATGTTTTGAGATCACGCTTGCCTCCGTGCCGAATGCCACCTTGCCGTGATCGTTTTGCTGTGAGAGACGTTTGGCGACGCTGACGATTTCTTCATCCGGGTCCGTGTCCAATGCCGGGAATTCCGACATGATCTCGAAAGTTATGCCGGTATCGGTGTGTACCGCGTGCATTCGGGGTTCGAGCTCTTCCCTGGCATGTCGGATGATGCGTTCGTAAAGGTCTTCTGGATCGTCTTTGGGCAGGTGGCGGAACTCGAACTGGAAGACGCAATCCTTCGAGACAATGTTGAGTGCGGTACCGCCTTGGATCACGCCGACGCTGAAGGTTGTGAAGGGGATGTCGTAGGCCTCGTCATGGGTGCCATCGGAGAACTCGCGAGAAACGCCCTTTATGAAGGCAATGAGTTCGGCGGCGTATTCGATCGCGTTGACCCCTGTCGGCGCCAAAGATGAATGGCACTCGAATCCTCGCACACGGCAACGAATGCTCTTCTTTCCTTTGTGCGCCACCACGACCTTCATCTCCGAAGGCTCTCCGACGATGCACATGGCTGGGCGTACAGGAAAGTCCTTGATTCCGTCGAGGATGGCATTGATGCCGACCCGGTTGATCTCTTCCTCGAATGTGAAGCCGTAATGGATAGGCGTTTCGAGGCCGCGCTCCAGAAAAAGTGGCGCAAACGACAGAGCGATCGCGCAAAACCCCTTCATATCGGTCGTCCCACGGCCGAAGAGCTTTCCGTCCTTCTCTACGAGCTTCCAGGGGTCGGTATGCCATTCCTGACCATCAATGGGCACGACGTCCGTGTGGCCGGCCAGCATGATCCCCGGTTTGTCGGCCGGACCCAGCGTCGCGTAGATACTGGCCTTGGTCTTTTCGGCGTTCTTGAAGACGTGAGCCGTAACCCCGAGGTCGGCCAGGTAATCCCTGATGTATTCGATCAGTTCCAGGTTGGAATCCCGACTGACGGTCGGCGATTCAATAAATTTGCGGATCATCTCCAGGCTGGATAGGTCTGAAGAATTCATGCTGCTCTGTCCTTTCACGAATCGTTTCCCTAAAGTCGCCGGGACGATGAGGTGGATGTGAGCGTAGCGGCCGGACCAAGCACCAACAAGGCGGTGAGGTCGGCTGCACACGACTTTTTAGGAGGATCAGGCCCTAAGGGTTCTGACTGAAATTGTATGACGGCCAAATCCGAAGACAACGCGTACAACACGTGGTCGATCACCAGTGCTGCCAAGGCTATCGCCGCGGGAGATCTCACTTCGGAGGCTCTCGTTGCATCCTGCCTTGCGAGGATTGAGGAAAGAGAGGCCGAGGTTGGTGCCTGGATCCATATAGATGCCGAGCGCGCATTGGCGGAAGCACGGCAACGTGATGCTGCGACACCCGGGAGTCCTCTGCACGGAATTCCGTTTGGTATCAAAGACATCATCGACACGGTCGACATGCCGACCGGTTACGGCTCACCAATCTACAAGGATGCACAGCCCTTATGGGATGCATCCTGCGTGGCCCTTTTGCGCGAAGCCGGGTGCGTGGCTCTGGGGAAGACGGTGACGACGGAGTTCGCAACGCGTCACGCGGGAAAGACTTGCAATCCTCTCGATCTGACCCGAACGCCAGGGGGATCATCGAGCGGATCGGCTGCCGCCGTGGCTGATTTCATGGTTCCGGTGGCCTACGGCACTCAGACAACGGGATCCGTAATTCGGCCCGGGGCCTATTGCGGTGTTGTCGCCGTCAAACCGACGTTCGGCCTGATCAACCGTGCCGGCGTCAAAGAATTGTCCGAGTCGATGGATACCATCGGCTTCTACACGCGCTCGGTGGAGGACGCGGCATTATTCCTCCATGTCCTGGCCGATTATCCTCAAACCGATTTCGGTGATGTCGAGACCCTTAAACCCAAGATCGCTATTTGCCGGACCACCGTGTGGGACCAGGCTAACTCCGAAACAGTGGCCTTGTTCGACTCGCTCACCGAACGTTTCGGGAAATTGGGTGCCGAGGTTCGGGAGCTTGAACTACCAGCCGACTTCGATGACATCGCGCCGGCTCAGGCAGTACTCAACGACTATGAATCTCTTCGCGCATTGGCCTACGAACGCATCAACTTTCCCGACCAGCTCAGCGAAGAGATGACGTCAAAGATCGAGCGATCGCTGACGCATTCGCGCGACAAGCATTCATGGGCGATAGACCTGATGCAGCACTGCAAGACTTTGCTTCCCACCTTGCTGGCAGAAGATGAGGTCATCGTGGCCCCGGCTGCACAAGGCATTGCCGAGGTTGGACACGTCTACACGGGCGATCCAATTTTCAGTCAGGTCTGGAACGCCATACACGTGCCCAGCGTCTGCGTGCCTGCCGGAACTGGTCCTGCCGGTATGCCGCTCGGCATCCAGATCATAGCTCGTTGCCGTGAGGATGATCGCGCTTTCATCCATGCCGAATGGGTGCGGCGGGCATTGGCCGGGTAATCGGGCCCAAGTTGTCTTCGAACTCATGCTGATGCTTGTCGGTCGTGACTTGAACATTCAGGCAGACCAGGGAAAGGTCGTCATCTGACCGTAGCGACTGACTCCGCTGAAAAGCGTTCAAGCGCCGAAGCGGAGGATCACGTATCGTTTCGCCAATGGATCGCCGTCTCTGGCGCCATCATCGGCTCATTCTGCGCAGTCCTGAATCATCAAATTACGAATACATCGTTGAGGGAGATACAGACCGCGCTCTCGGCAAACCTCACCGAAGCGTCGTGGATCACGACGGCCTATCTGGCCTCCGCCATCGTGATCATGCCACTCACGGCCTGGTTCACACGGGTATTCTCACTCCGTACCTACGCGACCGCCAACACGGTCGGGTTCATGGTATCGCTCGTCGCCTGCGCATTGGCCTGGGATCTGAACGCGATGATCGCGCTCCGGTTCCTGGCGGGACTGTTCGGTGGCAGCCTCATACCTATGGCTTTTAGTGTTATTCTCGCAACGCTGCCGGAGTCCAAGCGACCTGTAGCGTTTGTGTGGTGGTCAGTGCTGACGGTACAGGCGCCAACGGTGGGGCCGGCGCTCGGGGGTTGGCTGACGGATACCTTTTCCTGGGAACTGATCTTCTACGTACAAATGATTCCGGCGGGAATAGGGTTTGCCTGTCTGCATTATGGTCTCGAGAAATCACCCCGTTCTCTCGGACTCCTTCGCCAGATTCAATGGTTCAGCATCGCCTTCATGGCGGTGGGCTTGTTCCTCTTCATCATGGTGTTGGAAGAAGGAAATCGCCACGACTGGTTCACGTCCGACTACATCACCCGCTTATCGATGATCTCGGGGTTTTGTCTGATCGTCTTCGTTGCGATCCAGCTTTTGAGGAAGGGGCCGTACATAAATCTTCGGCTCTACGGGCGGCGCAACTTCGGAATCTGTTGCCTTCTTTACTTTGGTTTCGGGATAGGGGTGTTCGGCACGGCATTCATCATCGCGCTGTACCTCATTCAGGTTCCCCAATACACCGCCACTCAGGTCAGTACTGTCATCATGTGGATCGGCATTCCACAAATTGTCGCTGCTCCGCTTGTGCTATGGCTGCTGCCGCGGGTCGACGCACGTCTGCTGATGGGAATTGGGTGCTTGCTGTTCAGTGTCAGTTGTTTTCTGAACGTCAATATGAGCTTCGATACCGGTTACTGGGAGTTGATGTTCGTCAATATCGTTCGGGCGGTCGGCCAGCCCTTCCTCATGGTGGTGGTGCCTATTTTTGCGACCTCGCTGATGGAAGCGTCCAACCATGGATCTGCCTCGGCGATCCTCAACATGACCCGGGATATTGGTGGCGCCGTTGGCATTGCCTGCTTGAGCACCGGGATATCCCGACGCTCCGACTTCCACGTTGACCACGTCAGCGAGCATGTTTCGACCTACGACGCCGAAACCAACGCAAGACTCGATCAGCTAACTCAGCATTTCTTCGCGTACAGCGGAGATCTGCAGCTCGCACAGGACCAGGCCGTCGCGGCGTTGAATTCACTCGTCAACCGGGATGCGACAATCATGGCTTATAACGACATGTTTTTTGCGATCGGCGCGATCTTCGCAATCGGCCTGATCGCCTGCATTTTTTTGCGCAGGGCACCTGCACAACAACGCGGCTGACCTTGCCAGTTTATCTTGCCTGTCCGCGTGGTCGCGGGTCATGCGACCCATGCTCAGATCCGCGTGCGGGACATACTCCACTCAACAAAATATGCTCTAGGGGGCTGACCACGCTGGCGGTCTTCCTGAATTTCGGCCGGCAGCGCAGGTGGCTCAGGGACACGGAGTATGGCTCCAGCCAAGAGAGCCGCCCCGGCCTTGGCAAATGAGCCCAGGATGCAAATGGAAAGTTCGTAACCTGACCGTCGCCACCGCAACAGCTGAGCACACATCAACTCCAACGGGCCATGAGCGCGTTTCGCTACGGCAATGGATTGCCGTCTCAGGCGCGATCATCGGTTCATTCTGTGCAATTCTGAACTTTCAGGTCACGAACACGTCGCTGCGGGAGATTCAGGCTGCCCTTTCGGCGGATTTGAACGAGGCATCGTGGATCAGCACCGCCTACCTTGCGGCCGCCATCGTTGTTATGCCCCTGACGGTGTGGTTCACGCGCGTGTTCTCTATCCGCACATACGCAACCGTGAATACGGCCATGTTCATGGCTTCGCTCATCGCCTGCGCATTGGCTTGGGATTTAAACGCGATGATCGTGCTGCGATTCCTGAGTGGTTTGTTCGGTGGCGGCCTCATGCCCATGGCCTTCGCCGTGATCCTGGCCACACTGCCACCATCGAAACGGCCTGTTGCCTTCATGTGGTGGTCTCTGTTGACGGTCCAGGCGCTGAGCGTGGGTCCCGCCCTGGGCGGCTGGCTGACGGACGCCTCCTCATGGGAATTGATCTTCTATGTGCAGACCATACCGGCGGGGATCGCGTTCGCCTGTCTGATTTTCGGTCTCAGCAGGTCGTCCCGCTCTCTTGGTCTTCTCCGCCAAACTCAATGGTTCAGTATCGCCTTCATGGCGGTGGGATTGTTCCTGTTCATCACCGTGCTCGAGGAAGGCAATCGCAACGACTGGTTCACATCGGACTTCATCCTCCGACTGTCGGCCGCTTCGGGCCTTTGCCTCTTCATCTTCATTACGGTCCAGCTCTTTAGGAAGGAGCCTTACATCAACCTGCGTCTCTACGGCAGGCGCAACTTCGGGCTCTGTTGTTTGGTTTTCTTCGGCTTCGGGATCGGTGTGTACGGGACGGCGTTCATGATCGCTCTCTACCTGATCCAGGTCCCCCAATACACCGCGACCCAGGTCGGCACGGTGATCATGTGGATCGGTATCCCTCAGATCATCGCTTCACCGGTTGTGCTGTGGCTGATGCCGCGTGTGGATGCCCGCCTGTTGATGGGATTCGGATGCCTATTGTACAGCGTCAGCTGCTTTATGAACGTCGGCATGAGCTTCGATACCGGCTACTGGGAACTGATGATCATTCATGTCATCAGGGCAGTTGGTCAGGCCTTCATTATGGTCGTTCTGCCCACTTTCGCGACGTCCCTCTTGGAGCCTTCCAATCACGGCTCGGCGGCGGCGATCCTCAACATGACTCGGGATATTGGTGGTGCCATCGGCGTCGCCTGTCTGAACACCGGGATATCCCGACGCTCCGACTTCCACGTTGATCACGTCAGAGAGCATGTCTCGACCTACGATGCAGAAACGACGGCCAGGCTTGACGAGCTGAGCCAGCACTTCTTCGCCTACAGCGGCGACCTTCAGCTTGCTCAGGACCAGGCTGTCGCGGCTCTGAATTCGCTCGTCTCACGGGACGCCACAATCATGGCCTACAACGACATGTTTTTGATCATCGGGGTCATCTTCGTGATCGGTCTGATCGCTTGCTGTTTTCTTCGGCGTATACCGAGGTAGAGTCTCGACTCAATCCGTCGGCATGGGCGTCTGGGGGTTGCAAGATGTGCCCATCCTGGTTTGAAGCATGCCTCGGATCGCCCACTCCTGAAGATCTCGCAGGAGTTCCTCCCGCTTCTCGTCGTATTCACGGACGGTCCAGAGATTGACGACTTCCTCGGGATCATCCGTAAGGTGGTAAAGCTCACCGTCGGGTTCGTCGAGATACCAGACGAGTTTCCACTCAGCATCCCGCCGCATGATGATGAACTCTGCGCCGCTCTGGATGTGGTCGCGTGCAAGCTCAGCATAGACGACGTCACGTCCCGGCAATTCTTCAGTGCAGATCGGCAGGAGAGATCGAGTGTCGAAACTCTCCGGTATTCCGACAGAGGCCAGTTCGAGAATTGTGGGGGCAACATCCGAAAGCTGAACCAGATCGTGCACGGTATTGCCGGCTGGAACTCTTCCCGGACCCCACACTATCAGCGGCACGCGTTCGACTGTGTCGTACATCGTCCACTTCTGGATGTGACCGTGGTCTCCAAGGGCGTCAGCATGGTCGGACGTGAATATGACGACGGCATCATCCAGGTAGCCGTTGGAGTCGAGTACATCCATGATCTGGCCGACCTTCTCGTCGATCATGGACACGTTGGCCGTATAGTGCCGCCGCAGGCGCAACAGTTCTTCCGCCGACAGGTTTTCTCGCCAGGCCAGGGAGTCGATGTTGAAGGTTATCATGTTGCGCCGGTACTCGGCTTGCGACCGGGGTTGGGCGGCAAGCTCTGCCTCGGTCACAGTCGGGACCGGTATTGAAACTCCGTCATAGGCGGCAAGGTGCCCTGGTGTCGGATCGTACGGCGGGTGCGGCCCGGGAAATCCGATTTCGAGGAACAGCGGCGTATCCGCTTTCCGCTCTTCGAGCCACCACAGTGCAGTATCGCCGACGAAGTTGTCGGAATGCATATCTTCGTCGAGTTCCCAGGAGTAGCAGCCCAGTGCCTCTTGAAACCCTTGAGGATCCTCAGCGTAACGTGTGTAGCGTGTGGGCTTGATGATTCCACGAGCATGCAGGGCTTTGTCCCATTCATCGTGGAACGCGCGATCGTGCTCTTCTAGGAAGAGCGGCCGATCCTTATTTTCAACCACGTATCTCTGGTGGAAACCGCCCAGGGCGTCGTAAGGGTTGATGTGCATTTTTCCGATGCTGGCGCAGTGATACCCTGCATCAGCCAGGGACCGCACCCAGGTGGGTTCCCATGGTTGGAAGTTCTTGAAGACTCCCATGCCATGAGGAAACTGGCCACTGAACAGGCTTGCCCGGGAGCCGACACAGACCGGCGAAGTAACGAAACAGTTTGCAAATGCCGTACCCTCCCGTGCCAGTCGGTCGAGGTTCGGCGTGTTCATCCAGGGGGCGCCCAGTGCTGCGATGGTATCTGCGCGCTGTTGGTCGGTGATGATGAGTATGATGTGCGGTTTCTCGATCATACAGGTTTTCTATACTCGCCGAATTGTCCCCTTCAACTTCCCGGAATGATTCCCGCCGGCAGAGTCTTGCAGTAGGCCGCAATCTCGCCAGGGGTTGTGACCCAGATATCGTCACGGTGCTTCATGATGTGCTCCATCGCCTCGCGCAGCGGTCGGATGCGGAACGGGTGGCCGAGCACGAAGGTGTGCAGTGAAAAGCAGAACACAAGCGGGCGTCGGGCCGATTCCTCCAGCATTTCGTCGAACTGATCGATCAGCATCTCAGCGAACTGGCGCGGTGTGTAACGCCACGTGTTGATGATCACAGGGAGATCGTTGAGTTCAATCGTATAGGGGACGCGAAGGATCGGGCCGGAGCGTGTGCGCATCCAGATGGGTTGGTCGTCGCATGGCCAGTTGAGGACATAATCGTACCCTGCTTCCTTGAGCAGGTCGGGCGTGACGAATGTTTCTGCCAGGAATGGGCTGAGCCATCCGGTTGGGCGTTTCCCGCTGAACGCCTCGATGGCCTCAGCGCTATGCTCGATCAACTCCCTTTCCTCCGCCTCGGAAAATCCATCCTGACGTTCAGAATTAGTTCGGCCGTGGCCGATCATCTCGTCACCGCGTTCCTTGATGCGCTCACCGACCTGGGGCGAGTGCTCCAAGATCTTTGTATTGATGTTATGGGAAGCCGGTGCGCCGAGATCGTCGAGAAGATCAAACATGCGCCAGATGCCGACCCGATTACCATAATCTCGCGCCGAGTAGATACGCTGCGTCGGTGGCGGTTCGGGGAAACCCGCCTCGTTAAGACCGGCGCGAAACGCGAATTCCTCGACGTTGTTGCCGAAGTAGACTGCGAGACGCTTGCCATCCGGCCACGAATAGTCGGGACGTTCGTCGATTGGGCTGTAGTCGTAGCGGTCGTGCCGGGGGAACTCCATCCTCTGTCCTCCTCTGGACGCAATTCAGTGATTCCTTCGAATTGAAACTGTGCCCGGCACGTGCACCTGGCGCAACTTAGCGGCGTGTTCCTTGCTCAGGCGCGTGCACGGCGGCTAGAACTAACACTGTTTAGGTTCAGGAACTCGAAGGCAGTCGATATGGGAACCCCATCCGATCCGTTCCCGCTGATCACCGTTGAAGGTCCACCCCGCGAGCGGGGACGCCAGTATGGCGCCGCAGCGCAGGATCGTATCGCGAATAGCATCGCGGTCTATATGGATGCCTGGATATCCGGTGAGGTAGGCAGTCGTGACGAGGTTTATCGCCGCGCTCGACAATTTGGAGGAACAATTGGCGATCGATTTCCCGAGTTATACGAGGAGATCACGGGAATCGCCGAAGGATCGGGCCGCGACCTTGAGGAAATCATAGCTCTCAATGCACGCACGGAACTCCTTTTCGCGGAAGGCGTAATGGATGAAGGCTGTACGGCTGCCGTGATTCTTCCTGAAGCGTCAGGTGGTCGCACGCTTATCGGCCAGAACTGGGACTGGAAGGCCCAGTGCAGTGACCTGCCGGTCGTTCTGCGCGTGCGACCGGAAAAGGGCCCCGCATTTCTCACATTTGTCGAAGCGGGAATTCTGGCGCGCCACGGCTTGAACGATGCAGGAATTGGCACGTGCGGTGCATTCCTGGGCTGCGATCATCCGCCTCAGGCCGGGATTCCCATTGCCCTCATGCGGCGTGCGGTATTGCAGAGCGGCAGCTTTCCGGCTGCCATTGGTCAGGTCGTCCGATCTCCACATTCATTTGCATCCAACCATGTTCTGGCCCACAGAGATGGCGAAGCAATCGATCTGGAAATGACACCGGACAATGTCTTTCCGATGTATGCCACTGATGGAATCCTCACGCATTCCAACCATTTCGTGGCGGGTTTGGGGCATGTGCGTGATACCGGAATCGCGCTGTTTCCGGATTCGCTGTATCGCCATCGCAGACTGCGTCGACGCCTTGAAGAACAGTCGCGGCCTCTGACAATTACTGGATTCCAGGCGGCGCTTGGGGATCACTTCGGACATCCTCATTCGGTTTGTCGGCATCCCGACGATTCCGGGCGATCGAGCAATGCGGATCCACGTGCCGATATCGTTACGGTAGCGTCTGTCGTTATGGATCTGACGGAATCGCGTATGTGGGTCGCGGCCGGCCCGCCGTGCGAAACACCGTACACCGCGTATAGTCTTGACGAAGAAACTGAAGGCCTCGCGGCGGATGCCGCGGAGTAGTTGGAAGAAGGAATAATGGTGAAAGAAACCTATGACGTGATTGTCGTCGGAGCGGGTAACGCCGCATTGTGTGCGGCATTGTCGGCGCGCGAACACACTTCCGATGTCCTGGTACTCGAACGCGCGCCACAGGACGAGCGTGGCGGCAACAGCCAGTTCACCGCCGGTGGCATGCGAATCGTATACGACGGTGTCGAGGATATTGAAAAGCTCGTTGATCTTTCCCAAGAGGAACGAGAGATCACCGATTTCGGCCAGTACACGTCCGATCAGTATTTCGATGATATGGGCCGAATCACACAGTATCGCTGCGATCCAGATCTTGTCGAAGCTCTGGTGACCAAGAGCTTCAGTACCGTGCAATGGATGAAATCGAAGGGCGTTCGATTCGTGCCCATCTATGGTCGGCAGGCGTTCAAGGTCGATGGCCGGTTCAAGTTTTGGGGCGGCGTCACCGTCGAGGTGGCGGGCGGCGGACCGGGGTTGGTCGACTCGCTGCATGCTGCAGCGGGGCAGGATGGAATTGACGTTGTCTATGAGGTCCGAGCCATGTCGTTGCTGCAAAACGATGACGGTGTGCAGGGTGTGCGGGTGCGCCAGGGTGGGCGTACACAGGACATTCGGGCTCGTAGCGTTGTGCTGGCGGCGGGAGGCTTCGAAGCCAACACCGAGTGGCGAACGCGTTATCTCGGACCGGGGTGGGATCTTGCCAAGGTGCGAGGCTCACGTTTCAACACAGGTGACGGCATTCGCATGGCGTTGGATGTCGGTGCATCGCCTGCTGGCAATTGGTCGGGGTGCCACGCGGTAGCCTGGGATCGGAATGCACCCGAATTCGGTGATCTCACCGTTGGTGATCAATTCCAGAAACATAGCTATCCGTGGGGAATCGTATTGAATTCTCGCGGCCAGCGATTTCTCGACGAAGGTGCTGAGTTTCGAAATTACACCTACGCGAAGTACGGTCGCGAGATCTTGAATCAACCTGGTCAATTCGCGTGGCAGGTCTTTGATGCCAAGGTCTCGCACATCCTGCGAGATGAATACCGTATCCGCCGGATCACGAAGATTCAGGCCAATACGATTGAAGAACTGGCGCAAAAGATGGATGACACCGATGCCGCAGGTGTCGTCGCAACAATCAACGAATATAATGCAGCCGTTCGCACGGACATTCCCTTCGATCCAAATGTAAAGGACGGTCGCTGCACCGAGGGATTGACGGTGCCGAAGTCCAACTGGGCGAACACGATCGACGAGCCGCCCTTCGAGGCATACGGCGTGACCTGCGGCATTACGTTCACGTTCGGGGGGCTGCGAATCAATCCCCGAGCCCAGGTCATCGACACTGACGGCCACGTAATTCCGGGGCTTCATGCGGCCGGGGAGTTGGTGGGCGGACTCTTCTATCACAACTATCCGGGCGCCACCGGTCTGACATCCGGCGCTGTGTTCGGGCGCATTGCGGGTGCCACGGCGGCCGGTGCCAACACTTAGGATGATGCCTGACTCCAATCTCTGCAGGTGAGGACTACACATGGGAAAATTCGGCATCGGACAACCCGTTCGCCGAATCGAGGACTATCGTCTGCTGCGCGGATACGGGCGTTATAACGACGACATCAATCTGCCTCGGCAGGCCTATGCGGCGATCCTCAGGTCGCCGTATGCACATGCTGACATCCTAGGCATTGATGCGGATCGTGCCCGTTCCCTTCCAGGGGTTCTGGGTGTCTTCACCCACGAGAATTTGAAAAGGGATGGCTGGGGACCGGTGCCGTGTCCTGGTGCGGACAAGGTCGTTGGAATGCGACCCGTGACGCCGCGGCGGCC
>DEBC01000019.1 GCA_002348365.1 Alphaproteobacteria bacterium UBA2966
GGCTCGGGCTCAGGTTCTTCTTCGAGCTCCATCACCTCTTCTTCAACGAGCTCCTCGAATTCCTCATCGGGCTCGTCTAGAACCAGTTCCTCTTCAGCCTCGTCCTCAGACTCCTCCACCGCCTCGCCGTCTTCAGAAATGATGCGGCGGATCGACGCGAGAATCTCCTCCATTGTCGGTTCTGGTTGGCCTTCCGCGTCACTCACCGTTCAATCCCCCGGTCTAGCGCGTGTCCAGTGAAAGTAGCCGGCAATGCGTTACCACTTTGCCAATGCAATTATCATCGTTCAGGTGCACGACCTTCACTGCCATGGAACGTCAGGCCCCCATCGCAGGTCCCGCACTTCCCTGTAGTGCGTTCCGGCATCATAAAGTTCCACGGGTAGTTCCAGATTGGCTGCCGTCAAACCGCCTATCGCCGCAGCGAGTTCAAACGACGCCACGAATTCATCGCGTTCCGCGACCACCAGTGCGACGCGGGCGTCGAGCAATTCCTGCTCCGCGTCCAACACGTCCAACGTAGTCCGTGCTCCAACGATCGCCTCTTGGCGCACGCCCTCCAAGGCAATTTCGGCCGCTCTGACCTCGTCGCGGCGTGATTGAATCTCTGCCCGTGCCGTGTTCAAGGCTTCCCAGGCCTGGGTGACTCCCTCGACAACTTCTCTTCGGGCCTCCTCGACCTGCACGATACGCTGCGAGTTGATTTGTCGATTCTGACGAATCTCGGAGTACACCGAACCCGACTGATAAAGAGGGATGGTGACCTGAGCCGCAATGCCGTAATCATCAGTTTCGTCTACCGAGACTGAAACATCTTCCCGATAGCTGATATCGCCATTCAAATCCACAACGGGGAGAAGCCGTCCACGTGACACATCGATGGCGTGCCGTGACGCCTGTTCATCCGCACGCGCGGCAGCGAGCAACGGATTGTTGTCCATCGCAATTTCAATGGCGTCCGGCTCACTCTCCGGAAGATCCCTCAATCGGGGAGCCGGTTCCAGGGTGCCGGGTGCAGCACCAACCAACCGGGCATAGGCGGCCCGGGAGGAGACAAGGTTTCCCTCGGATTGCACACGATCCGAAACCGATCGCGACAGTCTGGCCTCCGCTTGTGCGACATCGGTGCGTGTGATTTCACCGACCTGAAAGCGATCCTGGGTCGCCTCAAGCTGACGTTGCAGCACCTGGACGTTATTCCGGTTGAGCTCCACCACGACTTCATCACGCAATACATCGATGTAGGCAATTGAAGTGGCCAGAAGTACATCCTGTTCCACCGTCAGCAATCTGGCGCGCTCGGCATTGACCTCGCTCTCCGCCTGCTGCGTGCTGGCAACGGTCCGTCCACCACGGTAGAGCGGCTGAACAACGGACAACGCCCCGGACCATGGAGTTAAGGTCTCGGCACTCAATGAATTGGTCTTGCTGCGATTCACGCCCACACTACTGTCGATTTCGACCGTTGGTCTCCATCCGGAGAGCGCTTGAGGCACGTTCTCATCAACCGCGCGAAGCTGCGCGCGCCCTGCTTCTAAACTCGGATTGTTGAGGTAGGCGGCGACCAGCGCATCGATGAGAGTCTCCGCCGAAACGGGTGCCGCCAGCACGACCGCCAACAACCCCACTCCCGACGCAACTGAACGCCTTAGCATTGCCAAATCCTGCCCATCGAGACGCGGCCTGGTTCCAGATTGGGCCTGTTGGCTGCAACCTGAATCCGGTACACTGGAGAGTCCCCGTGTCCCCATATGGGCACATCGTCTGGCCCATGCAAGCGTCGTCTCGCACAAAATATAGTACGTGAGAGGGATATATATGACAACATGTTTACACCAGTTGTGATGGGGAATCCTGCACCGGTTCGGTGCAGGCCATTAGAACAAATTGTAACCGCCTTACTCCCCTGCAAGATGGCACTAAAGTTTCAAAGTAGGATTGGTGACTCAGAATTTAAATCCAGCCCGACGTTCAAATCCGGGTAGATAGGAAACCTGGGCATCGAACAATGTCAATGAATCGGCCTGCCCGCCCTGGCTGGTGAGCAATGTCCCCCTGCCAACGGTTTCGTCTTCGACCACAGTGATGAGGCGTCCTCCGTCCGAAAGCTGACCGACAAGGTTGGCGGGCACCTCTCCGACAGCGCCATTGATGAACACAACGTCGTATGGGGCTTCTGTCGCATATCCCTGGTCGAGGTCGCCTGAAACCACGACAACGTTGTCCACTTCCAGCTGTTCAAGATTTCTGGTCGCAAGGTCTCGCAGCGCTTGATCCGATTCGAGTGCCACGACGGTTCCGGCGAGGCGTGCGATAACGGCGCTGGAGTACCCGCTCCCGCACCCAACATCCAACACGACGTCATTGGCATCGATATTCGCGGCCTGAAGCAATCTGGCAAAGACGCGGGGCTCCATCAGATAGCGGCCCGGTGCAATCTCCAGATCTTCATCGACATAGGCGACGGCATGAAGGTGTTCAGGAACAAATCGCTCCCGCGGAACATCTCCCATCGCATCTCGCACTCGATCGTCGGAGACCCGATCCGGCTGAAGCTGGCTTAACACCATCGTTTCGCGGGCGGCAGCGAATTCGCTCATTTTGATCTCACATCAACGCGTCCGATCAGCCGTATATACAGGCGGTTCCGTAAGCCTGGCAACAAAGTGTTTCGGTGAGGAAGCAATGAGCTGAATCCTGTCGATCTGTCTCACAGCCGGATCCTCATATTTCCGTGGCCGCAAATGCGTTCAAAGCTCGCAACCAGACGCACAGTCTGCTACACACCCACCGCAGAGCCACGTGAGGCCAGGTGGCGGAGTGGCTACGCACCGGCCTGCAAAGCCGTGTACACCGGTTCGATTCCGGTCCTGGCCTCCATCTTGACTTGGCACAGACCTGGCGCACTCCCTGCAGCTTGAAAATTCGTAGGGGCGCAATGGACCCTCAGACCGTCCCAATTTGAACCACTGAATTTCACGCACAAGTAGAATTGACGGACAGTGCTTAGCGTCCGCCTTGTGCGCAATCCATCAATAGTGCTCTTGGGCGATTGTTGAAGGCCCAGTCCTTTCGCGGACTGGATCAGATCGCACGCGATGGCCACAAACCGTTTAAGGCATAAGCCGTTGATAATGAGCAGGAACCTCCTGCTGGGTTCTCATTCATGCACATTGATCTCA
>DEBC01000038.1:0-26386 GCA_002348365.1 Alphaproteobacteria bacterium UBA2966
ACCCTCTTGTGATCGCTGTCTCGACCGGTAACGTCCCGCGGAACAGAGCACGCTTTTGAGTTGCGAGATCTCTGGCTTATCAAACACTCATCAACCCGATCCAGCATCGGAGTCGGCATTGCAACACCTTATTCGACACAACTCATTAGGGATCGCCACTATTTGAACAGGCATTTTCAATTGAGCAAGAAACTTGCTGCGTCCATTGGCGGCATATAGGGTTAGTCGCGTGGTGGTTCCCTCTTAGAGGGAAAAAAGGGAACGCGGTGAGATCAGATCGTATGGTCAATACCGCGGCTGCCCCCGCAACTGTAGGCGGATAGCTGGCGTTCAAGATTGCCACTGGGAAACCGGGAAGGCGAGCGCCCGCAGCGACCCGCGAGCCAGGAGACCTACCGCCACATGTCGCCCAACCGGTGAACGGGGAATTTTCGTCGGGACGGACTGCCGTTGGTGGCGACGACCGGAATGAAAACGTGTCGCCGCGGACGGACCTTTCAATGATTGCAACTTTCCATTCAGGACATTGCCGATCGGCTTTCGGTGACGACGCGTGTTTCAACGTGTTGAACACAAACCGTATCGGGAGCCATCTATGCAATCCAAAGCGCAATTCGCGCGTTCACTCTATGTGTTAGTCGGCGCGGCCATCATCCTCGAGACGCCTTCCACAACGACTGTGGCACAAGTCCAAATGTTACCGGAGGTCGTCGTAACGGCAAGCCGGGTGCCTGTTCCCTCCGCTGCTGTCGGCAGCGCCCTCACGGTGGTGACGGGCGACGACATCGAAGCCAAGCAGGAACGTTCCGTCGGCGAAGTGCTTCGCGAAGTGCCGGGTGTTGCCGTCAATCGGACCGGCGGGTTCGGTGCGAATACGCAGGTCCGTATTCGCGGGGCCGAGGCCAACCAGACTTTGGTCATCATCGACGGTATCGAGGTTGGTGATCCGGCCAACAGTTCCGAATTCGATTTCGGCAACCTGCTCGCACACGAAATAGACCGGATCGAAGTCCTCAGAGGACCTCAAAGCGCACTCTGGGGCAGCGATGCCATCGGCGGCGTCGTCAACGTCGTGACACGCCAAGGACGGGGCGCCCCGGAGATCTCCGTAGCAGCGGAAACCGGCTCGTTTCGCACTGCCCAAGGCACAGCAAGTTACCGAACCGGCGGAGACAACCACCACTTAGCCATACATGCCGTGGGGTATCACACGGACGGCATTTCGGCTGCGAGCGAAGATCTAGGAAACGGCGAGCAAGACGGCTATCGAAACCGCACCGCGCATCTTAAGGCTGGCATCTCCAGATTCTCGTCTCTCGATCTCGACCTCAACTTCGTGGGACGATTGACGGACGCAGAATTGCAAACGGACAATTTCGTCGGCGGAACGGGCCTCGTCGACGCCGATTTCCGGACAAGTTCTATCAAGCGCTACTACAGAGGATCGGCAAACCTGTCCACGTTCGAGGGCGTTTGGACGCACTCGGCAAGTTTCGGTTTCACAAACAGCCATCGCACCAACTACCAAAACGCCACCATCAACAGTGCCTTCGAGGGCCAAAAGAATAAATTCGACTATCAATCGACGGTGTTGTTCAGCATTCCCTCGGCGGCAAACGCTGCCCACTCCCTGACTCTTGCGGCAGAAAGAGAGGAGGAGAAAGTGATTTCCGCCAGTGCGTTCGTGGACGTAGACCGCAATATCAAGAACACGGGCTACGTCGCGGAGTACCGCCTCAATTTGTTGGACTCCATTCACTTTTCACTCGCTGGACGTCACGACGACGCAAATTTCTTCGATGATACCAATACCTTCCGGGCAACTGCCGCATATCGCTACGACCCTTGGGGTGCTCGATTCCATGCCAGCTACGGCGAAGGCGTGAAAAACCCGACAGTTTTTGAGTTGTTCGGCTTCGCTGCCAATTTCACGGGAAATCCCAACCTGACGCCTGAAAGTGCCGAAGGCTGGGATTTCGGCATCGAGCAACCGCTGTTAAACGGCAATGCCATTCTCGATGTCACCTATTTCGAGAATGACATTACCGATCTCATCCAAGGTTCTGGCAATACGGCCAGAAATCTGGCCGGCACCAGTGAGACCTATGGAGTAGAGATTGCCGGCACGTTTCAGGTGAGTGCGGACCTGACGGTGACAGGAACCTACACCTGGTCGGTTGGCCAGGATGCAAATGACTCCGAACTCGTCCGGCGTCCCAAACACATTGCCAGTTTCAATGCCGACTATGCTTTCAGTTGGAACGATCGACCTGGCTCTTTGAACCTGGGTGTTGACTTTAATGGTGAACGTACTGACTCGGAATTTGATCCTGCTTTCAATTCGGCGGCAGTCCGGTTGGAAAGTTTCACATTGGTCAAAATTGTCGCCAGCTACGAGATTCAACCGGGTGTTGACGTCTTCCTCAGAGGCGAAAACATACTCGATCGCGACTACGAGGAGGCGCTGACGTTTGGCTCTCCCGGACGCGCCGCCTATATCGGCGTGCGGGCGACTTTTTAGAGGTAGCGATGGTGGCGGGAACCGTCAGGCGTGTCGTGATGCGTCTTCTCGCCACCCTTCCTTTCGTTCTGCTGGTCACGCAGGTAGTGCTCGCGAAGCCGCAGCGCGTTGTCTCCCTCAACCTTTGCACTGATCAGTTGGTGCTGCTGCTCGCCGATCCGAAAAACATTGCCGCCGTGAGTTACCTGTCACACGATTCGGCGAATTCCTACATGGCTGAGGCTGCGCGGGCGTTTGCCACAACCCATGGACGGGTGGAGGAGATCCTGCCCCTCCAACCCGATCTCATATTTGCGGGACGCTTCACGTCACAGGGATCCGTCGCGTTTCTAGGAAAGATGGGATTCCGAATTGTCACCTTGGACTCACCGGAAAATTTCCAGGGAATCCGAGCCCAGGTCCGACAGGTCGCGGCACTGCTCGAAGAAGAGGCACGAGGAGAAGTTCTTCTCTCGGAAATGGACCGTCGGCTCGAACGGGCGAGGCAAACCGCGCCTGACGACCGGCTCACGGCAGCGTTCTATCTCCCCAATGGATATACGGCCGGGAGGAATACGCCGGTCGATGCCGTTCTCAAAATTGCCGGCTTCAGGAACAAGGTCGCGGAGCTCGGCGTTAAGGGCACAGTCGTCCTGTCCATGGAACGTTTGATCGCCTCCAGCCCCGACGTCCTCATATTGAGCTCTTTCGGCGACGGCGGCGCCTCGATTGCTGAAGAAATGCTAAGTCACCCGGTATTCGCCAGATCTATGAACGGCAAAACACTCGTTCGTGTGCCGACACGCCTCTGGGTTTGTCCGGGACCCATGCTCGCAGACGCGGTTGAGCTGCTGATGGAGTCCCGGCCGTGACCCCCCAGAGTGTGACACCCAAGCGCGGTGAGCATATTCCGCACACCGGCATGAGCACCGCCACCCTTTTGACGGGATTGTCTGCCGTTGTCCTTGCCTTATTCGTCGCGTCACTGATGACGGGCCACGTGTCCCTGCCGCTGATCAAGACGTTGATCGCGACCTTCGATGACGACCCGGGAATGCTGGGACTAATTCTTCTCGAAATCCGGCTGCCCCGCGCTCTGCTCGCGGTAATCGTCGGTGGAAGCCTTGGATTTGCAGGCGCCGCCCTTCAGGGATTACTGCGCAACCCACTAGCGGACCCTGGTGTCATCGGTGTGTCCAGCAGCGCAGGCCTAGGTGCCGTCTTGGTAATATATTTCGGGCTTGCTGCGGGCTCAGATCTTGCCGTGCCGATCGCCGCCATGGCAGGTGCTGCGGCAGCAGTGTCTTTACTACTCGGTCTTGCCGGACGCGATGCCGGACCCTTGACACTCATCCTTGCGGGCGTGGCAGTGAACGCATTCGCGGGCGCGCTTATCTCTCTGGCGCTCAACCTGGCACCCAGTCCGTACGCGGTGATCGAGGCGGTGTTCTGGCTTCTCGGGTCCCTCGCCGACCGTAGCTTCACGCATGTCTGGATCGCACTCCCCCTGACGGTGCTGGGGTGGCTCCTGCTGGCGACGGCAGCACGTCCGCTCGACGCACTCAGTCTTGGCGAGGACGTCGCTCGATCGCTTGGGTTCAACCTGACCCGTGTTCGAGGCCAGATCGTCCTCGGCGCGGCCTGTTGCGTCGGTGCTGGTGTCGCAGTCAGCGGCGCTATCGGGTTCGTGGGCCTTGTTGTCCCGCATCTTCTTCGGCCTTTGGTCGGGCACGAACCTGGAAGGCTTTTGATCGCCAGCGGACTCGGAGGCGCGGCACTTCTCCTCGCTGCGGACATGGCTGCGCGTTTGCTCCCTGTTACGCATGAACTGCGTTTAGGTGTGGTCACCGCCCTGATCGGAGCGCCCTTCTTCCTCCACCTGATAGTCCGCACGCGGAGGACGCTGGTATGAGCGGTCTCGCGACAACAGACGTCGCAGCCAGCCTCGGGGATCGGGAAGTGCTGAGCAGCGTGAATTTCAGCGCGAAGCCCGGCGAGGTAGTCGGTTTGATCGGACCCAACGGCGTTGGGAAAACAACGCTTTTGAGAATCCTTAGCGGACTGCTGATTCCGGAGCGCGGTACGGTTACGTTGGACGATATCCCGTTAGCCACCATACCCCGCGCCCAGCGTGCCAAGCGGATTGCCTATCTCCCAGCTGACGCACCCGTGCATTGGCCGTTACGTGTCGACCGACTTGTCGCCCTTGGCCGCATTCCGCATGCGGGTCTCTGGCAGCCCATTGACCACACGAACACTCCGACCATCGACAGCGCGATGAAGCGGACCGACGTAGCCCACTTGGCGCATCGTGTGATCTCCACGCTCTCCAGCGGGGAGCGGGCCCGCGTTCTCATCGCCCGGGCACTTGCAGTGGAACCGGATGTCCTGCTCGCTGACGAGCCGGTCTCCTCGCTGGACCCCTATCACCAGCTCCAGGTCATGGAGATGCTGCAGGACGTTGCGGACGACGACCGCATCGTCGTCGCGGTGCTGCACGACCTGACTCTGGCTGCCCGGTTCTGCGACAGGATCGCGCTCATTGCTGATGGGCGTATCGCTCACGATGGGCAACCGGATGTTGTCCTGACATCAGATGTCGTTCAGGACGCCTATGGGGTCGAAACGGTCACTGCCTCCACGAGCGCCGGGGAGTTTGTCGTGCCGTGGCGCCGAATGGACTCTGGGAGCCGGTCGACATGAGACTTCCCCCCATTGGCGATTCGGGAAGCTGGCTGGTCGCAGCGGCAATTTCCTTGGCAGGGCATGCGGCGATTGCAACTGCCATCGTGAGACTCTCAGGTGATCCATATCATCAGGATTCTCCGCCGATCACCGTCGAGCTGGTTGTTCTCAAGAACGCGAAACCGCAGCGGGAGGCACCAACCGGCGACTCGCCAGCAGACAATTTTCAGATTCATAGCGCCGTCATGACGATGGCGAGGCTATCCACTCCGCTACTGCCTCCGCCGAGACCAGACAGCGAGCCACTGACACGTGACACTTCGGTCGGAATCGATGACCTGCTGCTATCCACGGTCATCAAAACGCCATCGCGTGAGCTCTCGGAACCAGGAATCTCCGAGAACCGTGCGCAAGAACTCAAACACTGGGCTCCGATTGACGACGCGATGCTTCGTGAGATCACCGGCACTGACGCCGAGGAGACATCATTGACTCCCTCCGCATCGCTATCCGAGCGCGCAGGCGCGGATGCACCCCGAGAGATGGCCATCATTGCGCCCGACGCGGCACAACATATTCAGCCCGCCGAACCAGCATCCGCTCTTCACTTGCCTCAACCCAAGCCGTCGCCCCCAAAAACCAACACACCTGCCGCACCTGAGGTTGCTCTGCCCAGCACGGTGTCGATTGCCCCAACTGAAGAACTAGCCCTGCCCGTCGCACGAAACCCCGCGAACGACGGGGCACCGGAAGAAGACAGCCAGGCGTTGGAACAGGTGCTGGATACTCACACGCCGTCTAACGCGTCAGCGACACCACGACCCGACGATGAAACGGGCCGCATCGATATGGCCTCCAATGACTCTGTCCAGGTCGCCGTTGCGACACAGCCTTTACCCAAACCCGCTAGCATCACGCGTGGCGTTCAGGTCGTCTCAGGAAATCGGCCGCCCAGATATCCCTTGGCGGCGCGGCGGTTGGGTATGGAGGGACGTGTCCTGCTGCGAGTCGAAGTGGACAGCTCGGGATTGGCAAATCGGGTGACGGTCACGGAAAGCAGCGGACAAAAAATCCTGGATGAGTCTGCCCGTCGGACCGTCAGCACCTGGCAGTTCCTGCCCGCAATGGTGAACGGCATTTCGGTCTCTGGCGCCGTCGACGTTCCAATCACCTTCCGCCTCGACTAGGCATCGCCACTCCTCCCGTCCAGGAGATCGATCAGGCATGCGGCATCAAAATTCCCATCACCCTGATCGACGAACTTCTCATAAAAGGATCGCACCAGCTTCACCACGGGAATACTCGCTCCCGTTCGCTCAGCTTCATCCAAAACGATCCCCAAGTCCTTATGCAGGAGGCCGACGGTACCACCCGCGCTGAAATCGCGTTCCAACATAGGCTTGGCTCGATTACCGATTTGCCACGAGGCGGCAGAACCGTTCGAGATCACCTCAATCACCCTATCTCCGTCCAGGCCGGCTTTTTCGGCAAATGACAGCCCTTCAGCCAGTGACTGAATGATACCGGTGGCGCAAATCTGGTTGACCATTTTCGTCAGCTGGCCGGCCCCGACCGGACCCATGTGCTGAATGCTTCGCCCATACACTGAGAGGAGAGGTGCGGCCCGTTCGAAGGTGTCTGGATCCCCACCAACCATGATGGAAAGAGCGCCTTGTTGCGCACCGGATTCGCCCCCGGCGATTGGCGCATCCAGGAAATTGAGCCGGTGGGATCGCGCTTTATCAGCGACTTCCCGGGCAACTGCCGCTGAGGTCGTTGTATGATCAATGAAAACCGCACCCGGCTGCATGTTGGCGAAGGCGCCGCCTTCGCCCTTAGTCACGTCTCGGAGATCATCGTCGCCACCGACGCATGCGAACACGAAGCTCGCGGCGCCGACTGCTTTGTCGACCGTCGCGGCCCACACACCTCCATGTTTGTCAATCCATGCCTCCGCTTTGGTGGAAGTCCGATTGTAGACGGTGACCTTGTGTCCAGCCGCCGCCAGGTGCCCCGCCATGGGGCCACCCATGGCTCCGACGCCCAGAAAGGCGACTTCTTCGCTCATCGAGCTACGGACGGGTCAGCAGCTTCATCAGGCTGGATGTATCCCAGCGCGCTCCACCTTGCGCTTCCACCTCCGCGTAAAACTGATCGACGAGAGCGGCGACGGGCAAGCGCGCACCGTTGGTGCGTGACTCTTCAAGGCAGATCGACAGATCCTTTCGCATCCACTCGACTGCGAATCCGAAATTGAATTTGTTGCGCAACATCGTGCGCCCGCGGTTCTCCATCTGCCAGGACTGGGCCGCTCCCTTTGAGATAACGTCAAGGACCTGATCGCCATCGAGCCCCGCACGCTGAGCGAAATTCATCCCCTCTGCCAGGCCCTGCACGAGGCCGGCGATGCAAATCTGATTGACCATCTTGGTCAGCTGTCCTGCACCCGCGGGCCCAAGCAACTGCGCCTCCCGTGCATAAATCCGAATGACCGACTCCGCTTTACGAAATGCGCTCTTCTGTCCGCCGATCATGACTGTTAGAACGCCGTTTTCCGCTCCCGCCTGCCCGCCGGAAACCGGCGCATCAAGGAACTGGCATCCCTTCTTTCTGGCGGCTGCATCCAATTCTCTCGCCAGTGTGGCCGAAGCCGTCGTGTGGTCGACGAAGACGGCGCCCTTCTTGATCCCTTGAAAGATGCCATCTTTGGCGGTCGTCACACTGCGGACATCATCGTCATTGCCGACGCATGCGAAGACGAATTCGGCGCCTCTCGCCGCTTGAGCTGGCGTTTTCGCCATTTTGCCGCCGTACGTCTTCACCCAACTTCGTGCTTTGGCGGTCGTCCTGTTATAGACGGTCACATCGTGCCCCGCTGCTGCCAGATGACCTGCCATGGGATACCCCATGACCCCTAGCCCGATGAACGCCAGCTTCTTTCCCATAAGGACCTCCCGTCCAAGCGTGTTCTGTTTCGACGCGGTTTTTTGTTGTTCGAGCAGTCGAGTTCTACACATTCGCACGCTGCGCCGGAACCCCGAAGCCATTTGCTCCATTGCCCAATACAGCGAAAAGGGCAAACTGAATTCGTGAAGCGTATCGTGCAGACACTGCTGGTATCCGCTGCGCTGTTATGCCTGATGGCAGGTGGAGCGTATTTCTGGGCTCGGGGATCGCTACCCGTGGTCGACGGCAGCATTGAACTCGCCGGAATTTCCGCACCGGTTCGCATCACGCGTGACCGCCATGCTGTGCCGCACATTTATGCAGACAGTGTCGTCGACGTGATGTTTGGCCTGGGATTTGTCCACGCGCAGGACAGGCTTTGGCAATTGGAAGTCAACCGTCGCATCGGTTCGGGACGTTTATCTGAGGTTATGGGAATTGCGACGGTTGCAACGGACCGCTTTCTTCGGACACTTGGGATCCAACAGGCCGCCGAACGATCTTACAATGAGCTCGATAAGGAGACCCACGAAGTAATTGATTCGTATGCAGCAGGCGTGAACGCATTTCTCAGTTCCCGCGCAGGACCACTGCCGCCGGAGTTTCTGCTCCTTCGACACGAACCTGAGCCCTGGGCGCCGCAAGACACATTGGTTTGGGCAAAGATGATGGCCTAGGATCTGGCCACGAATTGGCATACGGAATTGCTTCGTCTTAGGTTGACAAAGCAAACGGGGCTCACATCCGCACAGGTGCTTGAGCTTTTTCCGCCCTACCCCGGAGATGCTCCGATCGCGCTGCCGGATATCAGTGGCGTCTGGTCGAACGCTCCGATTGAACTCGCCGGTGCACCGCCTACTCCCGGAAGGGAAAATTCAAACGGTTCCAACAATTGGGTGCTCTCGGGGAACCGGTCGACAACCGGAAAGCCACTGCCCGCAAACGATCCCCATCTCGGCCTCGGTGTGGTACCTCGCCCACCTCGAAAGCCCAGACCTTCGAGTCATTGGTGCAACGCTGCCAGGCATTCCCGGCATCATCCTGGGCCGAAACGACCGTATTGCCTGGGGCTTTACGAACATGAACGCGAACGTTCAGGACCTCTTGGTCGAGAAACTCGTGTCGGGCGATCCCAACTCATACGTAACACCCCAGGGGCCTCAACCGTTCATGGTTCGCAACGAGATAATTCACGTGCGCGAATCCAACATTATTGAGTTCGAGGTGCGAGAGACCATCCATGGCCCGGTGATCTCCGACGCATCATCGCGAACTGCGGCCGCCGTGAATGAGAACCATGTGGTCTCGTTGACCTGGACGGCTCTTCGCAAGCACGACACCACGGCACGCCCAATTCTGCACATGAACCGAGCAAGGAATTGGGACGAATTTGTCGAAGCTTTGCGATGGTTTAAGGAGCCCCAACAAAACGTCGTCTATGCAGATGTAGACGGCAATATCGGGTATCACGCTGTCGGACGCATTCCCGTCCGCGGCCCGACGAACACGGTCCGGGGAACCATGCCCGTGCCTGGCTGGGAGGGGAATTACGATTGGAGTGGATATATCCCTTTTGAAGAGTTGCCTCATGCGTTCAATCCAAATGATGGAACTCTCGCCACAGCCAATCAAAGAACTATTGACGACTCCTATCCCCATTTCATTGCCAGGGATTGGGCATCGCCATATCGGATTCGACGCATAGAGACTCTACTCGCCCAGACCGAGAAACATTCCTTGTCTGACATGCAACGAATGCAGGGCGATATCCGAAGGGTTTGGCCGGCCAGGGACTGCATTTCACGCTCGCTGCCAAAACTGTGTTGCGAAGATTGAAATGCTGAAGAGAGAGCCCTTTGCCAGTTTCCCTCAGAGCCGAAAAGTAGGCGCGAAGGTGAACATCCAGGGAAACAGCATCATCAAAGAAGGCGGTTAAGATTTGCAAGAGCCTTATTCGACTATGATAAGTCGGCACTGATGTCGCGCAGAACTGCGCTTCTTCATCACCTCCCGCCACATTGGAACTTGGAACAGGCATTTCAAAATCCAATTCCATTGAACACCTGTTCCGTGCGAAATGTCCCTGGTATGTGGAGTGCTCTCTTGACGCGGCCATAATTTGACCGATTTCTCATGAATACTGGCTTCAATATTGGATAATATCTGGGCCAGTTAGGAGTGAACGGAGCGAGACTCCACAGAGTTCAATTTCTGTGCCCAAAGTAGGTAGTTGAGATTCCATGTTTTTTATTATTGGCCTGATTGTGGATCAGGAAGGCAGTTCCATGTTCAGCAGTGGAAGCGCCAATATGCAACAACGCATGCAAAAGCTGATTTCGGAGATCGCCTCAATCATCGGCCCCTTGCCCAATATCATCGCTCTATCAGGCCATACGGACTCCAGTCCATTCCGGAGTGCATCCGGCAAGACGAACTGGGAGCTTTCTACGGATCGGGCGAACGCAAGTCGTCGCACCCTGTCCGACGCAGGAATCGACCCTGACAAATTCGTTCAGGTCGTTGGCAAGGCCGATACCGATCCGCTGACGCATGAAGATCCGTATCAGCCACAGAACAGACGCATCAGCATTGCGCTCAAGCGTGAGGTTCCTGTGCTGCCGCCGGAGCTCAGAAAGGACAGATAAGATCCTTTCCGGATTATTTTCTCTGTCTCGAGGCCGCATTTGACAATATGGGGCGGCTGCATCCACGAATTAACGGAGTTTCGGCGTGAGTTCAGCGCAGTTACCAACCTCTAGCTCGACCCCTCGCGCGAGTCAGGAAAATGGCGTGTCGCAGGCATACAGCGACCCGCGATTTTTGGTTGGAATTCCCTTCAAGAGGGTCATTGCATACCTCGTGGATGTCATCGCGATTGCGGTTCTTGCCGCGTCAATCGCCGTAATCACATTCGTGCCAGTTGTGCTGTCACTGGGCCTGTTGAAACCGTTCGTGGTTGGTGTGATCGCGCTGGTACCAGTTTTGTATCACACCCTGCTAATTGGCGGAGAACGCCCGGCAACGCTGGGGATGAGATTGCTGGGAATTGAGGTTCGAAGACTGAATGGTGACAAACCCGGCTACGGACTTGCGTTGATTCAAACGATGTTGTTCTACGTCACCGTCAGCTTGACAAGTTGGCTGATTCTTTTGGTCGCGCTGTTCAACAGCAAACATCGCACTTTGCACGATTTCTTGTGTGGGACGATAGTCATCAACGTGAGTTCCCATGATGATCCTGCTGCGGCGAGCCGCCCATAGAGGGGTAGCTAGTCCAGGACTGCTGGGGCACAATTGTAATGGCCTAGCAGATGCACAGAAGGCGTTTGGTCTGACAGGATGAAGCAGCGTTCTCAACGATGAATCTGATAGCCGACCCCAACGAGAAGAAATTCTTCGCAACGCCACGGATGCCTTGCCCCTATTTGCCTGGGAAACTCGAACGAAAGGTGTTCACAGAATTGTGGGGCGAAGATGCCGAACAGCTTCATGATGCGCTGGCTGTCGCCGGATTCCGTCGGAGTCAGGGAATAGTTTATCGACCCCTTTGCGACGGATGCACGGCGTGTGTTCCAGTCCGTGTGCGCACCGAGGGTTTTCAACCCAAAAAGTGGATGCGTCGCATCTCCTCGAAGGCAGCTTATTTGGAGGTCAGTGAACAGTCTCCAACCGCGACGGCAGAGCAATTCCAGTTGTTCCGCCAGTACTTGTCATGGCGCCATGCTGGCGGCGGCATGATGGATATGGATTTCGATGAATATCGCGCGATGGTGGAGGACACACCGGTCATTACGTCTCTGATCGAGTTTCGGGAACCCGACGGTCGGCTTTGCGGCGCGTGCCTGACCGATGTGCTCACGGACGGCCTGTCAATGGTGTATAGCTTCTTTCGGCCTGATCTGCAGAACCTTAGCCTCGGCTCGGCCATAATACTTTGGCACATCCAACGAGCCACTGAATTGCATCTGGACTACGTCTATCTGGGCTACTGGATCGCGGAGAGCGAAAAAATGGCCTACAAGACACGTTTCACGCCGATAGAGGCGCTTAAGCCGGAAGGTTGGGTGTTGCTCGCTCAGTGAGTTCTGTTCTCACGGACCCCCATGGTATGTCGGCGGTTGTTTGGTCCTTCTGGTGATTGCCATACTACGATTTCGTAGCGGTTGGCCCGCATCTACCGAGGCCGACACGTCTTAATTCTGATCCGTGATTCTCTTGCCGGAGCGTTCTTGAAAATGAAACGCCGCGATTTGCTGAAGGGAGCAGCCGCAACGTCCACCGCGGTCGCCGCTACGTCTCTCCCAAGTCCCGCGATTTCTAAAGGGCTCAAGGAACTTAGGATGGTGACCACCTGGCCCAAAATGTATCCCGGGTTGGGAACTTCGGCAGACCGGCTGGCGAAGAGAATTTCGCAAGCAAGCGGCGGCAAGATCCGTGTGAATATTTTTGCCGCCGGAGAACTGGTTCCGCCTTTCGAAGCATTCAACGCCGTTTCGTCTGGCGAAGTCGATATCTACCATGCCTTTGAGTACTACTGGCAGAGCAAATCGAAGGCCTTCAATTTCTTTGCCGCAATCCCCTTTGGGATTACCGCCACAGAAATGGATGCATGGATTTATTTCAACGGGGGTCAATCCCTGTGGGACGAGTTGAGCGCCGAATTCAATATCAAGCCTCTGCTGGCGGGCAACACCGGCATGCAGATGGGTGGATGGTACACCCGTGAAATCAATGGTCCGGCCGATTTCAGGGGGCTCAGGTTTCGCATGCCGGGTATCGGAGGAGAGGTATTGCGCCAAATGGGTGCCGCCGCAGTCGCCCTGGCCGGAGGAGAAATCTTTCCGGCATTGCAGTCCGGCGCGCTTGATGGCACTGAGTGGGTGGGACCATGGAATGATCTAGCATTCGGGTTCTATAGAGTGGTCCAGAATTATTACTACCCCGGCTTTCATGAGCCAGGTACCGCGATTGCTGTCGGCATCAATAAACGCCTCTGGGATGGATTAACCGAAAGCGAGAGACGGCTCATCGAATCTGCGTGCTTGGCAGAAAACAACCTAACGCTTGCGGAATTCAATACGAACAACGCTGCAGCGTTGAAGACGTTGGTCAACGAGCACGACGTACAGTTACGCAGATTTCCAAACAGCGTGCTGAATGAAATTGGCCGCCTGTCCGGAGAAGTCGTGGCAGAAATTGGAAATTCGGATCCCGTTACGAAACGGGTCTACGAGAGTTTCTTGCGGTCGAGAAAGGACTCGATCGGCTGGTCGAGAATCTCTGATCAGAGCTTCTGGAGCGCTCGACTGTTACCATTTAAGTATGGTTGATATCGTCGATTCCTGCGGACCACGTTCGGTTAGAGCAAATCAGTCGTCCTGATCAAGGCGACCGTCCGATTGTCCGGATGGGTCACGGAACATAGCCTAACAACTCGTCGAAAATGCAAATCGGACTTGAGCGACCTGATCATGCTCCTGCAGTACAGCTTCGACCTCAGTTGCGGATATGTTTTCACCTGAGCGCCGGACAATATTCTTCATTTGATCGACGAAATGAAGCATGCCGTCAGGGTCCTGGGTTACGATATCTCCGGTGTGAAACCAGCCGCCGCGCCATGCCTGGTCCGTCTCAGTCTGATTCTTGAGATAACCTGAAAAGAAGCCCTTTCTGGGATCAGCGCCGTCAAAGCGAACCAGCAATTCTCCCTCCGTATTGGGTTCAACTTCGTTGCCCGCGTCGTCCACGACCTGTGCCTGAAACCCGTCCCTCGGGCGGCCAAAAGCCCGAGTGCCGACTTGCCGTGGCTCGACGCAATCACAGAATATGCGACCTGTTTCGGTCATTCCCCAAACTTCAAGCAACGCATAGCCGAAGCGTGATTCAAAAGCCTCGTGGTGAGACGGGTCGACGCCGGCGCCAACGCCAAAACGAACAGAATGGGCATTCTCACGGGGGTTTCGGGGTTGGTTGAGCAAGATCGCTGGCACCACCCCGAGGTAATGGATGACGGTTGCCTCGGTATCCGTCACATCTCGCCACCAGGTACGTGCCTGAAACCGGTCTGGTGCAATTAAACAATTTCCAGACAGGATCGTTCCTGTAAGGATGATCGCAAGCGCATTCATGTGGAACAAGGGCAAGGGATTTAGCACGCGTTCCTTGCCTTCCATAAATGTCATCAGCCCCGCCAGATCGAGGTACCACTGGCCGGCAGTCAAAAAATAATCGTTGGGTGAGGATGCAGCCCTTTGGTCGCTCCGTTGTCCTCGATGTGAAGAGCAGAGCGCACTCTGTGTTCAGATCGATTGGGCCCTGATCTGGTCGGGCGCCCGGCACGGGTATCGTTTCCGGCACCCTGATTCCGTCGATAACATCGGGTGTTTGCGCACACTGCTCTATTGCCGCATCCATATCCGCTGCTCGATCGGCCGAACAAATGACCAATGAAGTTTCCGAATGGTCCAGCAGATATGACAACTCAGCGTGCCGATAGTCGGGATTTACCGGAACGATGGATGCACCAATCGCGTTGAGTGCCATGTAATGAAGAAGGAATTCGGGGCGATTTCCAAGGAGTATCGCGACGCGGTGCCCCTTGCCGTATCCGGCATCCTCATACCGGCGGCGCAAGAGCTCCACCTCAATGGCCACTTCGCCATAGGATTGCTCTAGCCCCTCAGTTAAGTAATCTCGCTCAGTCGAGCGTGGCACGTACAGGAACGAGTTGTCAGGGAACCGTTCTGCTGCGGTCAAGAACGCCTGATAGACAGACTTCATACCTGGGCTTCACCGCTGATCCAGACGACCCAACAAGAGTTTACGGAACTAGTGGGACTACGCGAACCGATTTGATCGTGGGAAACCCTTTGGTGCGATACGGCCTGCCTGTGCGCGCTTTCCAGTCCATGCAGTCAGATCACCCTCGGTGCGAGTTCTGTCTCCCGATCGCCAAGACAAACCATCAGCAAGCCTGAATACAACTGCATCTGACAGTCCGCCGTCCTTATAGCGCTGAAGTAAGACGCCACGCCCCCGCGCCATCGTCGACAGTTCAGATAAAGGAAATACGATCAACTTGCGATTCTCTCCGACCACGGCGACCGAATCAGCGCCTTCCGGAACGGTCGTGCAGACGTGCGCTTCTACGCCACGGGGCACGTTCAACACCTGTTTGCCTGACCGCGTCTGGGCCAAGACCAGATCCTCCTTTACGAGAAATCCTCGGCCGTCGCTGGCTCCAACGAGAAGCGTTCGGTTCGGGACATGAACGAACAGATCGACAACATCATCCTCTGTTCCCAGCTCTACCATCAGGCGAACCGGATCGCCATTCCCCCGGCCTATCGGGATCTTGTCGCAGGTTATGGTGTAAAACCTACCATTCGTGCCAAACAAAACCAGCCTGTCAGTTGTTTCGGCGTGAATCCAAAAGCGGCCTCGATCACCCTCTTTGTACCGAGTATCAACGTTGGCCTCTACGTGCCCCTTTACGGCTCGGATCCAGCCCTTCTCTGAGCAGATCACGGTGATATCTTCCTTCTCGACCATAGCTTCAAACGGGACGATTTCAGCGGAGGGGGGTGAGCCCAACTCGGTACGGCGGCGGCCCAGCGCAGTCTTCTTGCCGAAATTATCCCGCGTTGAACGAATTTCTGCCGCGATAGCCTGCCAACGCTTCTTCTTATCCTTGAGCAATGCCTTCAATACCTTGCGTTGCTCTTTCAGGTCAGCGTGCTCTTGGCGGATACCCTCCTCCTCTAGCCGCCTCAGCGCACGGAGACGCAGGTTTAGGACTGCTTCCGCTTGTACATCCGATAATTCGAATGCGTCCATGAGCGTACGTTTCGGCTCATCTTCTTCACGTATGATTCGGATTACTTCGTCAAGATTGAGGAATGCGATGAGATATCCATCGAGAACCTCCAGCCGCCGTTCCGCCTTTTCGAGTCGGAACTTCGTCTGGCGAACAAGTACATCCAGACGATGCTCAAGGAACGCGCTCAAAGCATCGCGCAACCCCATGACCCGCGGTGTATTGTGCCGGTCGAGCACGTTCAAATTGAGGGCAATGCGGACCTCTAAATCCGTGAGACGGAAGAGCGTTTCCATCAGCATCGCTGCATCAACTGACCGATTCTTCGGCTCCAGTACGATCCGCACTTCATCAGCGGACTCATCCCGCACGTCTGCCAGCATTGTCAGTTTGCGGCTCTCGACCAGCTCGGCGATCTTTTCAACCAGCCGCGCCTTCTGGACCTGGTAGGGGACTTCAGTGACCACGATCTGATACTGGCCACGCCCCTGCTTTTCAATTTCCCATCGTGCACGCAAACGAAAGCTGCCACGCCCTGTTGCGTACGCCTCGATTACGTTCTCGGCGGGCTCAACAAGCACTCCACCCGTGGGGAAATCTGGTCCGGGGACGAACTCTACAAGTTTTGCAGTGCGAGCCTTTGGGAACTTGATCAGATGCAGCAGTGCATCACAAAGCTCTCCCGCATTGTGTGGCGGTATGCTGGTCGCCATACCGACAGCAATTCCCGTCGCCCCATTCGCCAGAAGATTCGGGAATGCTGCAGGCAAGACGATCGGCTCGCTCTCCTCACCATCATAAGTCTCCCGGAAGTCGACGGTGTCCTCAGCGATACCATCCAGCAATGCCTCCGCCACCTCAGTGAGCCTGGCTTCGGTGTATCGCATTGCCGCCGCATTGTCCCCGTCGATGTTTCCGAAATTGCCCTGTCCATCAACCAGCGGATAGCGAGCCGCGAACGACTGGGCGAGACGTACAAGCGCATCGTAAACCGCCTGATCGCCGTGGGGGTGAAATTTGCCGATCACATCTCCCACGACTCGGGCACACTTTTTGAAGCCCTGATCCGGATTCAGTCGCAGCTGCTGCATGGCATAAAGAAGGCGACGATGAACGGGCTTCAGACCATCACGGACATCGGGGAGTGATCGTGCCGTGATGGTGGAGAGTGCGTACGCGAGGTAGCGCTCGCTCAACGCTTCGGTTAGCGCAGTTTCACGTACTTCGTCTGGAGGCGAAACAATAGTCATGATGCTCATATAGCACTAGATGTTGTGGTTCTGCGAGTGAATCGTTCTACCAGTCGTGTGCGGGCTGGAGGCAGCGCTCGATCACGATCCAGCAGCACATGCTGCTCCAGGAAATATCCGGTGAGGGCAAGTCCATCGCTGATGGCACGATACATTTGGCCGGGGTGACCGGGCACCGGGTCACCAATCCCGTGTCCATTTGCGACAAGAAATGCGGGTAGCTTCAGCAACCGATCCCGATAGGTGCCGGCTCCTTCTTCGCTAACGGCTCTCCCGCTTCGCGGTGAGACGAAAGCGAGGCCGTGCAGCGATCCAGTCACCGCGCAAGAATCAAGGTCGAGTCCGAACCCTAGTTCAGCAAGTAGCCCCGCCTCCCAACGAACATACATCTGGGGCCACGCATCGCCGCCCACAATCCCGTCCAGCAACGCCAGCATGCCTTCATAGGTGCCTGGGTGTGGTTCACGTTCCGGCAGGACCAGCTCAGCCACAGCGCATGCGGCGCTGAGTCCCGCCAAGCGCTCCGGATCCGTCAGTAAGGCCGCCCCGCGAGATCGAAGTAGTTCAATCGTATATGTCCCCAGATGTTCGGATAGGCGGGCCTTCCACGATCCGACAACCTCATTGCCGGGCTGAAGCACACCTCGCAATTTCCGGCCGGTTCCGCCGCGTACGAGACCCGCGTGTCGGCCATGACTCTTGGTCAGGAGTTGAACGATGGCCGAAGACTCTCCATGTCTGCGCACGGAGAGAACAATGCCGTTGTCGGTCCAGTTCATCGGACGAATCCAGAATTTCTGGGCCGAAACCTAACGGGGATACTCCAATCCCATCTCCCGATAACGTTCAGGTTCATCAAGCCAGCCTTCGCGAACCTTCACGTACACAAACAGGTGAACTCGGCGTTCGAGAGCCTCTTCGAGTTCCCGTCGGGAGGCTGAGCCTACCGACTTAATCAACTGGCCACCCTTACCCAGCACAATTCCCTTGTGGGTGCTGCGGGAAACGTAAACCACCTGATCAATTCTCACACTGCCGTCGGAACGCTCTTCCCAGTTTTCGGTCTCAACGGTCAGGTGGTACGGCAGCTCCTGGTGAAGTTGCATGAACAGTTTCTCGCGAGTTGTCTCTGCGGCGAGCAATCGCATCGGCATGTCTGCCATTTGGTCCTCTGGGTACAGCCAATGCCCCACAGGCAGCGATTGCGCAATGAACCTGGACAAATCTGTCACACCATCTCCCGTAAGTGCCGAAATCATAAATGTCTCTTGGAACGTTCCATCACTGTTCAGCATTTCGCTCAGGGCGAGAAGCTTGTTCTTCGCAACGGCGTCAACCTTGTTGAGAGCCAATATTGGTTTCGTCCCGGACTCTGAAAGTCCCGCAATGATACGAACAGTGTTATCATCTACACTCTCGATGCGCCGACGCGAATCCACCAGCAGGACCGTTGTGTCTGCGTCGTGGGCACCGCTCCATGCGGCATCGACCATCGCTTTTTCAAGGCGTCGGCCAGGGGCAAATATGCCGGGTGTATCGACGAATATGCACTGGGTATTGCCGATCACCGAGACACCGGTAACTCGCGATCGCGTTGTCTGAACCTTCGGTGTAACGATCGATACCTTTCCTCCGACGAGCGCATTCAACAAAGTTGATTTGCCCGCATTTGGCGCGCCGACCAATGCCACAACTCCACAACGGTTGTCAGATGATGTGGTTGTGTTTTCTGCCATAATCTTAGGCTCAACCTTCGTTCGCCGACCTGCTGCCGCTGACTTGGGCGAGGAAAGCGGCAGCTGCAGCCTGTTCCGCGACCCGCTTGGATGTGCCACTGCCTTCGGCGGGCGCGTAACCGTCAACCTCCGCCCTCATAGTGAAGACCGGGTTATGAGCTGCGCCCTCTTGATCTACAAGAACATAGTTCGGCGGCTCCTTGCCGACGGAATGGGCCCATTCTTGTAATTCAGTCTTGGAGTCTTTGGGCGCCCGAACCAGAGCGTCCGCTTTGGCATCCCAATAGTGATGAATGAAACGTGCGGCCGGCTCCAATCCACCGTCCATAAACAACGCACCGATCAACGCTTCGCATGCGTTCGCCAGGATTGCCGGCTTATTGGCGCCTCCCGCACCTCGTTCGCTCCGAGCCAGAACGAGATGACGGCCCAGATCAATTTCCCGGGCAACATCTGCCAGAGTTTCACGACGGACCAGTGCATTGTATCGCCTGGCAAGTTGACCAGCATCCGCGTCCTCGAAGCGAGCAAGTAAGTCATGCGCAACAACCAGTCCAAGCACCCGGTCACCCAGGAACTCGAGACGTTCGTAATCTCCGCCCGACGTGGCCGCACGTCGACCACCCTTGACGGCACTGGGGTGGGTCAGTGCCTCATCGAGAAGTTCGCTGCGATCAAATTCATATCTAAGCTTGCGGTAGAGGTCTTCGTGGCTGGACGACATGTCGATTCAGGTGCGAAGGCCATCAAACAAACGACCATATCTCACCGCGAACGGCCAGTTCCAAAACTCCCAGAAGCGCGCACTGCCGTTTGTAGAGAAGAACAATATCTCCGCGCGCCCCACGAGATTTTCCGCGGGGACCAAGCCAACTGCCGAGTCGACACGGCTATCGAGAGAGTTGTCGCGATTGTCGCCCATGGCGAAGTAGTGGCCAGGAGGTACCAGATATTCCCGAGTATCGTCATGATCGCTGTTTTGCAGCAGATCCAAAGTCAGGTAGCTGGCGCCATTCGGAAGTGTCTCACGATACTGCGGAACGAAATATACATTTCCGAATCCATCCTGGTAGGCAAAATCATTGATCCGCTTTCGAGTGACAAGTTCCCCGTTCAGGAACAGTTCTCCTTGCTTCATCTGAATACGGTCGCCAGGCAATCCGATAATGCGCTTGATGTAGTCCGTTGAATTATCACGGGGAAGTTTGAACACTGCGATGTCACCGCGCTTGGGAACATCTTCCATCACGCGGCCCGAGAACAGACTTGGGCTCCAGGGCAAAGAATGTCGGCTGTACCCGTAAGAGTACTTGGACACAAACAGGTAGTCTCCGACCAACAGGGTTGGCAGCATGGACTCTGATGGAATGTTAAATGGCTCAAATGCAAGAGTCCTGATGACCCCGGCAATCAGCACGGCATAAACAATCGTCCTGACAGTCTCGCCGATACCGCCTTTTGATTTCTCTGCGCTCATGCAGAACAGCTCACACAAGAGCAGGCGGCACGATGCGACAAAACTCGCGTCGGCGACGCACCCATAAACACGATACTTTCCTCACAATTCTTCATTACTGCACATCCAGTGGGCGCGCTGATATCAGTACGATTGCCTGAGCGAGAGGGGGTTCGTCCGTAATCGTGAGTTCGATATGGGGCTGCATCCCGTCCGGTATCAATTCGTTCAGCCGCGAAAGTGCACCACCGGTAAGTTCCATAAGCGGTTTGCCCGAGGGCAAACTGGTAACACCGAGATCGCGCCAGAAGACCCCCTGTCTAAATCCCGTGCCCAGCGCCTTCGCGCACGCCTCCTTTGCGGCAAAGCGGCGCGCGTACAAAGCCGCTCGATTGACGTGCCCTTCTGATTTCTTCCGCTCGTGTTCTGTGAATATGCGTTCGACAAATCGGTCACCAAATCGCTCCAGCACTTTTTCGATTCGCCGGATGTCGATGAGATCACTTCCCATACCAATGACCATCCTCATACCGCCTGATAGTTCACGTTGAGGCTCTCGCTTCGTTCATGAGGTCACGCATACGGTGAATGGCACCCTCCAGTCCGAGAAAGATAGCTTCACCCACCAAAAAGTGACCGATGTTCAATTCAACAATCTCAGGGATTGCGGCTATCGCGCTTACAGTCTCGAAATTGAGCCCATGTCCGGCATGACACTCAAGACCGATTTGCCGTGCATAAATTGCTCCATCTCTCAAGCGCTGCAGTTCGGCCTCGCGTTCGACTCCTTCCAAGTCGCAGTAAGTGCCGGTGTGCAGTTCGACGACAGGGGCTCCCACAGACACCGCCGCATCAAGCTGTCTCGCATCGGGATCGATAAACAGTGAAACTCGGCAACCGGCATCCAGAAGCCTCGGTACCATTACACCGAGCCTGTCGCTGGCACCGATGACATCGAGGCCTCCCTCGGTGGTCAGTTCTTCCCGTTTCTCTGGGACGATGCAGGCGGCGTGGGGTCGATACTTCACAGCGACATCTACCATCTCTTCTGTTGCCGCCATTTCGAAATTCAGAGGGATATCGAGCTCGTCACTGAGACACGCGATATCGTCGTCACGAATGTGCCGTCGATCTTCACGAAGGTGTGCGGTGATACCGTCAGCCCCGGCCCGGGCAGCAATGTGGGCCGCCCGGACAGGGTCCGGGTGCGCGATACCTCTGGCATTCCGTACGGTCGCCACGTGATCGACATTTACGCCAAGGCGTAGAAACTCGGTCACGGCACGAGTCCTTCTCCGCCCCCGGGTCCAGCAACAACCGAGGCGGCCTCACGTCGGCGATTCAGACGTTCGGCACGCAGCCGTTGATATCGCTCCACGAAATATCGCGATGTGAAGTAGACGACTATCCACATTGCAAAGGCAACGAGGATACCTCCGATGGTCATCGGCAGCAGGACGACGAAAGGATGATCAAAAATGTAGTGAAGACTCAGATTCTCGGGGACATCTACCAGTCGCGATGAACCCATGATGAATTCCCCGATTCGAAGTGTCCCCCACCAGATAAAAGGAAACGTCCACGGGTTACCGATTGCAGTGCCGATTGCCGAGGCGATGACGTTTCCGCCAATCAGCCAGGCCATCAACGCCGCCAAGACAAAATGAAGTCCGATGAAGGGTGTAAAGGAAATGGCTGCTCCACAGGCTAATCCTGCGGCGATCGAATACGGAGAGCCAGGAAGCCGCACCACACGATGGCGGAGGTAGGCACCGACCCGGAGCCAACCCATTCGTGGCCAGATCAGCTCTCTCATCCGCTGGATGAGCGACATACTATTGCGGCGGCGAAACATTACGTGAATAACTCTAAGTCAGGCCTCGAGCCGGCCTTCATCCCCCCGGGCTCGTAAATCGTTCCGATCGTCATCCGCGGACTCTTTCGACGGTGTTAATCGCAGGTTCGGCGCGCAACGCGGCAATTATTCCAGTCAGATGCGAGAGGTCCTTGACCTCGATATCAATCAGGAATTCATAGAAGTCACTCGAACGATCAGTGATTTTCAAATTCGAGATGTTCGCATGATTATTGGCGATGACGGTTGTCAGTCGCGATAGGCTTCCGGGTGTGTTTGACAAAACGGTTTCAATCCGGCCGACATGAAACTGATCGGAATCTGCACTAGCGTCCCAGGACACGTCGAGCCAGCGCTCTGGCGTCGCATTGAATTGCTCCAAAGTTTCGCAATCAATCGTGTGGATTGTCACGCCCTTGCCCGCGGTGACAATTCCGATAATCCTCTCTCCGGGAAGTGGATGACAGCAGCCAGCCATGTGAACCGCAACTCCCGGCATCAGGCCGCGTATGGGTACCGTCTCCTTGCGATCCCTAGCCGAACCAATCCGCGGCCTCATACGCGACAGGATCTTCCCTGCTCGCTCTCGAACAGTCGGGTCCGGGTAAATCGCGTTGATAACAGTGGACTTGTCTATGTCGCCACTGCCCACTGAAATGTACAGATCTTCAAGGGTTTTCCGACCTAACGATTTCAGGGCTCGCCGCATGGTTTCGTTGGTGATGCGGCGATTGTTCTCTCGAAGGGATTTCTTCATGATCGCGCGGCCAAGCTCAACGTATTGAGAACGTTGCTGCTTTCGCACGAATCTCCTGACAGCGGACCTGGCCTTGCCTGTGATCACAAAGTTTTCCCAGATGGGCGACGGCGAGGGTTCTGCGGACCTCAGGATCTCAACCTGATCCCCATTTCGGAGTTGCGAACGGAGCGGTGCCAACCGACCGTTTATGCGCGCTCCCACACAGGTATCGCCAACATCTGTATGCACCGCATAGGCGAAATCCACAGGTGTCGCGCCCCGTGGCATTGCGATCAGTTCTCCCTTCGGCGTGAAACAAAACACCTGGTCCGAAAACATCTCAAGTTTGGTGTGCTCGAGAAACTCTTGAGGGTTGGACGCGTTCTCAAGAATTTCGAGAAGCTCGCGCAGCCATCGATACTGGTTGCCATCTACGTTTTCTGTGTGCTGCTTGTACTGCCAATGAGCAGCCACGCCATATTCGGCGATCTGATGCATCTCCTGGGTGCGGATTTGTATCTCCACACGGTTCTGTTCGGGACCGATCACAGTGGTGTGCAACGATCTGTAGTTGTTTCGCTTTGGCGTTGAGATGTAATCCTTGAAGCGACCGGGCACCATGGGGTATCGCGCATGCACGGCGCCCAGCACCCGATAACAATCTTCCGTTTTCTCGACCATAATTCGAAACGCCATGATGTCTGAGAGTTGCTCAAAGGTGACATCGTCCTGCTCCATCTTGCGCCAGATGGAGTAGGGGCGCTTTTCTCGCCCGACAACGGTGGCCCTGATCGCAACCGGATCAAGTGTTTCCTGTAGCTGCTCGGTTATGCGTGGCACGAGATCGCTGCCTTGCTCACGAAGGAATTCCAGTCGCGAAAGCACAGATTCCCTCGCTTCCGGGCGCAATATCGAGAACGACAGATCCTCAAGTTCATCCTTCATGTGATGCATGCCGATTCGCTCGGCAAGGGGGGCATAAATCTCCATCGTTTCGAGAGCAACGCGCCGCCGTTTGTCCTCACTTTTTACAAATCCCAGCGTCCGCATGTTGTGGAGCCGGTCAGCCAATTTGACCAGCAACACCCTGATGTCGTTGGACATTGCCAACACCAGCTTTCGGAAATTCTCAGCCTGCCGGTTCTCATCGGTTTGCGGCATCTCGATGAGAGAGAGTTTTGTAACACCGTCGACAAGACGAGCGATGTCGGTACCGAACTGAGTCTCGATCTGCTCCAGAGTCGCGAGCGTGTCCTCTACCGTGTCGTGCAGCAGTGCCGTTGCAATGGTGTCGGCATCCAGCTTCATGTCGGTCAGAATTCCCGCCACTTCGACGGGATGCATGTAATAGGGATCTCCGGACTCGCGCGTTTGCGATCCGTGTGCAGCGACCGAAAAGTCATAGGCGCGGTTCAACAGGTCCTCGCTCGCGTGCGGGGCATAGGCCCGGACACGTTCGACGAGTTCCACCTGTTCCATCATAAGTGGGCCGGCGGAGGATACCGCCGTCCCGAGCGCGTCGATCTATTGAGAACTGGTGCGCGCTGCCGACTGAGAGTAATCAGATCGTCGGCATACCTCAGTTGTAACTCTCGGTCACGCCTCTTCCGTGTCGCCGGTGGCATCGCCTTCACCTGCCTCCGCCGCATCGGGCTCAGCGGACACCGCTTCGCCGGCGGCTGCCCCACTCGGTTCCGCGCTGGAACCATTTGCCGATGACCACTCCTGGCCCGCCATAAGTAGCGCCATATCATCTTCTTCGGGCTCATCGTGCTCGACGTGACGCTGCATGCTTCGAATGAGAGACTCGCGGAGTTCTTCATTCTCGATGGTCGTGTCAGCAATTTCACGCAACGCCACGACGGGATTCTTGTCATTGTCCCGGTCAAGCGTCAGTTCCTCACCTGCAGAAATCTGGCGCGATCGTTGCCCTGCAAGTAACACCAGATCAAACCGGTTCGGGACCTTGTCGACACAATCCTCAACGGTGACGCGAGCCATTGCTCATCTCCAATAAACTTAAGAATTCAGTTAATACATATTCGCAAAGAGTCGCCAAAGCAAGCGAATGGCAGTCATTAACAATGCACAAACTTAGACTAGTTATAGTTCAACCGGTTCAATTGATTGATTCGCGGGCAGTTCTGCGATCAATTCATCCAAACTTTGACCGCGGACAGGATGCCGCCAGTCCGGAGCAACATCCCTCATCGGAAAAAGCACAAATATGCGCCGATGTAGTTCCGGATGCGGCAGATTTAGCTCACTTTTACCACTGGATTGGTTGTGACCGGCCAGGACGAGATCACCGAAGACCAGAATATCCAGATCGATTGTTCGTGCCTCGTTGCGCACTCGACGAATTCGCCCGAATTTTGTCTCCACGGATTGCAGGACGCGCAGTAGCTCCGACGGAACGTCCTGGAAGTCGACAGCGGCAACACCATTGAAAAACCAGGGCTGGTCAGACACAGGGACGGGGGCGCTCCGATACCATCTTGATCGCCGCATGACACGAACACCTCTGAGTTCCAACTCCAAAAGACAGGCCTCAAGGGTTTCAATGGGCGTCGTGCCGTCGATACCGGGCAGGTTGGCACCGAGCCCAATCAAGATCAATTTGTCGTGCATTGAAGCGGTATCCACTTGCCAAATCGCCAATGAATGCTAAATGATTTTTTGATCCAATTGGATTTTAATGCATGGAATCGGGTGCCATTTCGGCCACCTTAGCGGTCGAAATCGAAGCCACGTGTTCCTGCGAAAAATGTGGTGACCAATTGAAAATGGACTCACTCAATTTTCGAGAAAGCGATATTCAGAGGAACTCTTGCAAATGACATTTTACCCGAACGAACGTATTGCGTTGTTCATTGATGGGGCCAATATGTATTCCGCCGCTCGCACGCTTGGTTTCGATATTGATTACAAACGCCTGAGAGACCATTTCGCGACACAGGCTCGGGTTGTTCGGGCGATATATTATACCGCTCTCATCGAAGACCAGGAGTATTCGCCTATCCGCCCACTTGTGGACTGGCTGGACTACAACGGCTTCACATTGGTCACCAAGCCGACGAAAGAGTTTACCGACGCCTCGGGACGGCGAAAGATCAAAGGCAACATGGATATCGAACTCGCGGTCGATGTCATGGAAATGGCACCCCACCTGGATCACATCGTTCTGTTTTCGGGAGACGGGGATTTCAGAAGGCTGGTCGAAGCAGTACAGCGCAAAGGCGCTCGAGTGACGGTTGTTAGCACCGTAGAGTCAACGCCGCCAATGGTGGCTGACGAGCTTCGGCGCCAGGCAGACCACTTTATCGACTTGCGAGAACTCCAGGTACTGGTTGAACGGGAATCTCGGCCATCGCACGAGCCCGCCCAGTTTCACAGTCCCGAT
>DEBC01000038.1:26753-52966 GCA_002348365.1 Alphaproteobacteria bacterium UBA2966
CCGTCGAAGGGTAAGTGGCCGAAGTCGTCGTCTCATATCATGAACGCCAGGCACATCGGTCACACGGCCACGTGTTTGTAGTCCTGTCACGTGCTATGAACTAGGTCTCTTTGATCTGGGGCCGTTAGGCCGATTCGGGTTGTCCCGGTCGGTCACTCCACATGGTCCTGAACAGCCCTTCGAACGGACCAAAATCCTGCGATGACAGCTCTTCTCGAACCGGATCGAGACTGCCTTTTCTGCCCCCGCCTCGTGACATTCCGAAATGAAAATCGGGCCCACGAACCCTCGTGGCACAATTCACCCGTCGGGTCATTTGGAGCCGCCGATGCGGAATTTCTAGTCGTTGGGCTGGCGCCAGGACTCCGCGGCGCCAACCGCACGGCACGCCCGTTCACCGGCGATGCGGCAGGCACCCTCCTTTATCCCACATTGCAGGAGTTTGGCTGGGCCACCGGAACCTATACGGAAGATGGCAGCGACACGTTACAGCTGATCAATTGCCGTATCACAAATGCTGTGCGCTGTGTTCCCCCGCAAAATCGGCCGGTCGGCGCGGAGATACGCAATTGCCAGCAGTTCCTGAAATCGGAACTGGCGAATATGCAAAAACTGCGAGTTATTCTTGCTTTGGGAACGGTGGCTCACAACGCCATTCTCGACGCGTTGGATATCCGCAGGCGCTCACACCCGTTCAAGCACGCTCAATTTCATGAGCTGCCTGAGGCACCGACACTCGTCGACAGCTACCACTGCTCCCGTTACAACGTGAACACCGGACGTCTGACGGAGCAAATGTTTCATGACGTGTTCGGAGCCGTGAAAAGCTACTTCAAAAATTGAATCCGGCCCGAGCCCCTTGAAGCTCAGCGGGTATCAGCCCCTGTCCCGCATGATCCGCGCTTTCTGACGGCTCCAGTCTCTGTCGCGTTCAGCTGCTCGCTTGTCGTACTTGCGCTTGCCATGCGCTAGCCCCAGTTCGACCTTGGCCCGCCCCTTTTCGTTGAAATAGAGCGACAACGGAACGAGCGTCATCCCTTCCCGTTGGATGGCGCCGAACAGGCGTTTGATCTCGCGTTTGTGCAGCAGCAGTTTTCGGGGCCTGCGCGGCTCGTGATTCTGACGATTGGCCGGCGCGTATTCGGGGATGTGGGCGTTGATCAGGTAAATCTCGCCCTTGCGCTCCGTCGCGTAAGCCTCGTTGATGCTTCCGCGTCCAGCCCGCATGCTCTTCACTTCGGAACCCTGCAGAACGATCCCGGCTTCGAAGGTCTCATCAATGAAGTAGTTGCGGCGGGCCTTTCTGTTGACGGCAACCGTCCGCCCTCCTCCGCCCGCCGAACGTGCCATCCCGTCAGTTGAGCAATCCGGCCGCCCTCATGGCGGTTTTCACGGACTCTTTCGTCTTGTCGGATACTTCGACAAGCGGAAGACGCAACTCGTCTGAGCACAAATCCAGGAGGCTGGCGCCATACTTCACTGGCGCCGGACTGGTTTCGAGGAACAACGCCGTGTGAAGCGGCATCAAACGATCCTGATATTCGAGCGCAGTCCCAAAATCACCCGCCAGACATGCAGACTGGAATTCCGCACACGCGCGGGGAGCGACGTTCGCGGTCACCGAAATGCAACCGTGTCCACCGTGCGCCATCAATGCCAGTGCTGTTGCGTCTTCGCCAGACAATTGGATGAAGTCGGAGCCCATGAGCAGGCGTTGGCTGCTGACACGCGTTATGTCCGCAGTGGCATCCTTCACACCCACGACCTGGGGAAGTTCGGCGAGCCGGGTCATCGTGTCATTGGACATATTGATGACCGAACGACCCGGGATGTTGTAAATGAACAACGGCAGGTCGACCGCATCCGCGATGACCTTGTAGTGGTGGAACAGGCCCTCCTGAGTCGGCTTGTTGTAGTACGGCGTCACGTGCAACGTGGCGTCCGCGCCAGCCTCTTTTGCGTGTTCGGTTAATTCGATAGCCTCTCGGGTGGAATTTGAGCCGGCTCCCGCTATGACGGGAACGCGTCCCGCCGCGGTTTCGATACAAATCTCGACGACACGTTTGTGCTCTTCATGACTCAGTGTCGGTGATTCACCAGTCGTCCCGCACGGCACCAAGCCATGCGTGCCCTCTTGAATGTGCCATTCAACGAGAGACTGAAATGCCTGTTCGTCAACCTCGCCATTTCGAAATGGCGTGATCAGCGCGACAAACGATCCCTGGAACATAATGTTCTCCTTCGCGCTCCTGAAGAATCGGGAAAATACCGGTGTTTGGCGCCCCCAGCAAGCAACTGAACGGTCGAGCTTGTCGAGGGGCGAAACCCGGCGTTAGAATCTGGAGTCGGTTTTCATGCTCGGCTTGCGTCATTGAGGGCACGTTTCTTGGCTCGACGGGACTGATCCGTTGCGAATTCGCCTGACGGTAATGGCAGTGATGGCCATTCTTGCCTGCCGGGATGCCACGGCCGTGGTGGAAGGTTTCGGGGTTCCAGGCGAGTTCCTCCCGGAAGCGACTTTGTCCGCTGAGGACAAGACACGGTACGTCGCCGCATTCAAGGCGGTCGATCGAAAGCAATGGCGCACCGCATTGAAGAACGCTTCCCGCGCCCAGAGCAGGCTCGCGGACAAGGTCATTCGCTGGCTCTACCTCATCCAGCCCTCGCCCGCCGCGTCTTTCGAAGAGATCCGCGAATTCATCACGGCGCATCCAAACTGGCCACGCCATAATTCACTGCGCCGAAACGCTGAATTTGCGCTATCGAGGGAAGCGGATGATCTCGTGGCGCTGAATTGGTTCAGGGAGAATCCACCAACCACCGGACAGGGCAAGATTCGATTGGCCGAGGCCTACCTTGCGCTGGGTCAAAATGAAGAAGCAACGAAGCTGATTCGCGATGCCTGGATCAACGGGAAGTTTCCATCTCGCCAGGAACGTTCTGTATACCGCCGCCACCACAAAAAGCTGACCATCGAGGACCATGCCGCGCGCCTGGATCGGTTGCTCTGGGATCGACAGCGAAGCGGTGCTCGACGCATGCTCCACCGCGTTTCTTCCGACCACAAGGCACTGGGATTTGCCCGGCTGGCGTTGATCGAATCTGCAGGCAACGTTGACTGGGCGATCCGTCAGGTCCCCATGCACCTGCGAAATCATCCGGGCTTGGTATATGAACGAGTTCGCTGGCGCCGCAAGAAAGGGTTCGATGACCGGGCAACGGAGCTCCTTGTCCCGGCCCTCGCAGTTCTTGGAAGACCCTCGGCCTGGTGGCCTGAACGGCATATCCTCGCGCGGAAGGCCTTGGCCAAGGGTGACGTGTCCCGCGCCTATGAGATCGCCCGCAATCACGGTCAGGACGACAGGGCGAAGCGGGCAGACGCGGAATGGCTGGCTGGTTGGATCGCGCTCCGATTCCTGAACGATGCTGAGGTCGCATTTTACCATTTCTACTGGGTCTACCAGGATGTGCGGTATCCAATCAGCGTGGCACGTGCGGCCTATTGGGCGGGCCGCGCTGCCAGCGCCATGGGTTTTGAGGCGACCGCGCAGGCCTGGTACAGCGAAGCGCGGAGACATCCCGCCGCATACTACGGTCAGCTTGCGACGCTCGAACTCACCTCTCCCACGACACTCAGCCTCCAGGACACCCTGCGACCGACAGCGCACGAGGCGGCTCAGTTTCGGCAGCGTGAACTGGTTCGGGTGGTCCGGGTACTGGCTGAGCTCGGCCAATCTAAACACCTGCGACCCTTTATCATCCGCCTGGCGCGTTTGGCCCAATCGCCGGGCGAACACGAACTGGTATCCGTTCTCGCGCAAAGCGTCGGGCGGCTCGATCTCGCAGTCGCTGCCGCCAAGGAAAGCAATCGCGCCGGCGTTCTCCTGCCACGACGCAGCTATCCGATCATCGAGTTTCGCGAGATCGCAAAGGTAGAGACAGCCTTGTTGCTCGCTCTTGTGCGACAGGAAAGCCAGTTTGATCCCTCTGCGATCAGCCATGCCGGCGCCCGCGGCCTCATGCAGTTGATGCCCCGTACGGCCCGTCTGGTCGCCCGTAAAGAGAAGTTGCGCTACAGCAAGCAACGTCTCAACCAAGACGCGCACTACAATGCCCGGCTTGGTTCGGCTTACCTGTCCGGCCTTATAAGCAAATATGACGGATCGTATGTCCTGGCGTTGGCGGCGTACAACGCTGGCACTCCGCGTGTGCGAGCCTGGATTCGCACCTATGGCGATCCCCGGGACCCGAACGTCGACGTTGTCGATTGGATCGAATTGATTCCGTTTTCTGAGACCCGTAACTATGTCCAGCGGGTATTGGAAGGACTTCAGGTTTACCGACAACGCCTCACAGATCTCAAGATCGAGCTGCAACTTGCCAAGGACCTGAACCGGGGCTCGAAATCCCGAGAGCCCGAGTGAGCAGGTCTGGGCTCGCCGCCCCTCAACCCATAGTATCTCCAATACTGGCAGGTAGGGTCCAATGAGCAGAAGGAATGGTTATGTCCGCTGAAAGCTTCAATGACATAGGCGCCTGCGTGTTCGACGCATACGGAACCCTTTTTGACGTGAATGCCGCTGCTGCCCACTGCCAGGAGGAACTTGGCGATCGTTGGCAACCGCTGGCTGAGATGTGGCGGCTGAAACAACTTCAGTATACGTGGCTGCGCGGGCTCATGGGGCGGCACACAGATTTCTGGCAGGTCACCGGTGATGCGCTCGACTATGCAATGGAAAGCCTCGGCCTCAGTGACAACGCGCTACGTGAATGGCTGATGGACCTGTACCTTTCGCTGGACGCGTATCCGGAAGTGAAGAATGTCCTCACGACCCTCAAGTCATCCGGCTTCAAGACGGCAATCCTCTCCAACGGCTCTCCTAAGATGCTGGACGCTGCAGTCGCCAACGCCGGTATCGGTGATGTGCTCGACGCCATTCTTACGGTCGAGGACGTCGGCGTGTTCAAGCCACATCCCTCGGTCTACCAGATGGGTGTCGAACACCTGGGTCTTCCGGCTGATCAAATGTCGTTTCAGTCGTCCAATGCGTGGGATGCCGCAGCCGCCTCTGCCTTCGGCTACCGGGTCGTGTGGATCAATCGATTTGGTCAGGCACGCGAACGAATCCCGGAACCCCCTCACGCCGAGATCACCACGCTTGATGGGCTACCTGCCATTGTCGGCGCGGCGTAATGGAGACCGCTGAAGTCAAATTCACGTCTCGGTACCTTTCGGCCCAAGACGGGTTACGTCTGCACTATCGTGTGTATGGCGATGTCATATGGTCGAGCACCCCGATCCTTTGCCTACCTGGATTGACGAGAAACGCCGCTGACATTCATGCTTTCGCATCTCGGCATGCTTCCGAACGGTGCGTTGTTGTCTTGGACTACCGCGGCCGAGGAGAGGCCGCCTTCGACCCCAACCCCCGGAACTGCCTGCCCGAGGTTTACGCTAACGACATCCTTCACTTGGCCGCAGCCGCAAACGTTTCATCCGCTATTGTGATCGGCACGTCTTTGGGCGGGTTGCTGGCCATGTCCCTGGCGGCTCAACGGCCCGGGATCCTCGCAGGTGTCGTCGTGAACGATATCGGGCCAGAGATCGACCCATCGGGTCTGGACAACATCCGAAAATATCTGGCGATGGACCTGCACCCAAGCTCTTGGGATGAAGCCGCGGACATGGTGAAACAAATCTCACTGTCCGCGGCGCCAGATTTCACCGAGAACCAATGGCTGGACCTGGCACGCAGAAGTTTTAGGCAGGACGATACAGGTGCGATTCGGCTCGACTTCGATCCCGCTCTCGCCACTACATTCTTGGACAGCGAACCGGTACCCGAATTGTGGCCGCTCTTTGGCGGCTTGAAGCATATCCCTACCCTTGCAATTCGCGGGGCCCTGTCAGACGTGCTGTCTCAGCAAACTTTTGAAAAGATGGCGGAGGCCAAGCCCGACCTGATTCAGGTAACAGTCCCCAACCGCGGACATGTCCCATGGCTCGACGAATCGGAGGCCAAGACTGCGGTCGACAAGTTTATCGCCGGTCTTTAGGACGACCCCATAATGCAAAGCGACGAGTTGATCTTGCCGACCGTCGCGGACGTAGAATCCGCGGCACAGCGCATAGCCGATCACGCCTATTACACGCCAATGCTCGAATCACCACTTCTAAACCGACAACTGGGCGGCAGACTCCTGGTGAAAGCAGAAGTCGTGCAAAGGACGGGATCCTTCAAGTTTCGGGGCGCGTACAACAAGATCAGCCGCCTCACGGACACAGAAAGGGCGGCGAGCGTCGTCGCATTCTCGTCGGGTAACCATGCACAGGGTGTGGCACACGCCTCGCAACTGCAGGGCGTTCCGGCGACCATCGTCATGCCGGCAGACGCACCGAACATCAAACTCACGAACACCCGAGCCTATGGCGCCAACGTCGTGACTTACAATCGCAACAACGAGGACCGCGAGAAGATCGGACGTGACATCGCCGACCGAACGGGCGCCGCACTAATAAAGCCCTTCGATGACCCCGACATCATTGCCGGTCAGGGCACGGTGGGGCTGGAAATCGTCGAACAACTGGCAGAACGCGGACTTCGGCCGGACGCTGTTGTCGGCCCCGTGGGCGGCGGCGGTCTGATCGCCGGCATGGGTCTGGGCCTGGATTCGCGAGAGACTGGCATCCCTCTGTTCGGTGTGGAACCTGAAGAGTTTGATGATACGCGCCGCTCACTCCTGTCGGGCCGTCGCGAATCGAACCCACCGGGCCGCCAATCCATTTGTGATGCATTGCTTGCCGAGTCACCTGGTGAGGCGACCTTCGCGCTGAACCGAAGCCGCCTCGAAGATTGTCTTGTAGTGAGTGATGGAGATGCGCAGACCGCCATGGCGGCGGCGTTCACACACTTCAAAATTGTCGTGGAACCTGGTGGCGCTGTGGCCCTGGCAGCTGTTCTTTCAGGCCGGATATCCTGTCAGGATCGCTGTGTCGTGGTAGTGGCATCAGGCGGCAATGTGGACCCACAGACCTTCACCGCATCCATGGATTCCGTGGACTGGAGTGCACCACCACTCGCCACGACGTGACTGATCAGCCCTTGGCGCCGGTCTTGCAGAGAATATCCGTATAAACGCCGAAGATACTCCGCGTGCCGCTGGTTCGCCGTGACCAGGCAATCTTCATCTCCGATACGATACCGGGACCCAGGATCGTGTCGACAACCTTTCTCAGCCGCCCCTCCGCCTCGGTGCGCTGCTCTTTCTTCTTCTTCTGTTCGATCGGGTGGTCATGAAGAACCAGCAGGAACTCATCCGCCAGGTGGAACCGCTTGTCGCAAATCGTTGGGCCGTGCTTGAGATCTGCCAACTTCATGGTGATCTTGGCGAATTCATAGCCCTTGATCCGGCCGCGGCGGACAATGGGGACACTGAACGAGGTCAGACTGATCTCGTTGTCTTTGATTTCGCCGCCCTTTTACTTTTGCGCGTCCGCAGGTGCGGAAAGAAATGCCGCCAGGACGGCGCTCAACAAAGCAATACGCAACACGGCGCTTTCCCGGTTTCTTAACGCTGTACGCGTAACACCACATATATAGGTGCGAAAACCGGCTCTCGACAAGGCTCATCCTTGGCAACGGCCGGAGCCGCGCCGATCAGGCCTGCCCGGATTTGAACCTCTTGTAGGCCACAGGCAGCAGTGCCAGGGCCGCGAGACCGACGAGTGCCAGAATGATTTCCGGTGTAAGGATGCCCGCGGCGGTGAACTCCTCGCCCGAATCGAAAAGGCTGTCGAGCCCGGCACCCACGGTAGCAAACACGAACGTCGCCGGGGTGATGCCGATGAACGTGGCCACGAAATAAGTTACCAGACGAACTCCGAGAAAGGCCGGGACCAGATTCACGACAAAAAACGGGAAAAGGGGAATCAGACGAAGAACAAGTAGATAGCTGAATGCATTGCGCTGGAATCCTGCCTCAAGCCGCCCAAGCCAGGGGCCGGCTCTCGCCCGAAGTGGCTCACCCAGGGCTGTCCGTGCAATGAGGAAAATGGTGGTCGCACCGACGGTTGCCGCGATGACGATGTAAGTCGTTCCAATGACATTACCGAACAGAAAGCCGCCGGTGATGGTCATTACCAGTCCGCCTGGTAGCGAAAATGCGATAGCCGCTGCGTACAGCACCATGAACGTGGCGGGTGCCAGAAAAGCATACTCATCGACCAGCGCCTGGAGGGCGGCACGATGTTCTCGCAAGGTCTCGATCGTCACATAGTCGTCGAGACCGAACAGGAAGAACGCGATGAACCCGGCCACCAGGATCGCAACGAGAGCGACGCGCACCCCGACCCGGCTACCGCGGGATCCAGTGTTATCCAGACTGCTCATGTGACCAGACTAGGGTGTCACAGGGTCCAGTCAATCGTCGATCCGGTCAATTTCATTTGAACGGATCAGTGACCCGAGGTGGCTGGTCCTGTCGCGAGCACCTCTGCACCTCCGCCGGTGACCTGCCTCATGGAAAGAAGGACGGCAGCCGCCAGAATGATCACCACGAATCCGGCCATGAGGATGAACAAGTTCGTAAAGCCAACTTCTGACTTGTGGGTCAATGATATCAGAGGCACAGCCAGAGCACTTACGCCAAGTGTAATGACGTACTTGACGGCGTACACACGGGACCTCCAGGCATCCGTAGTGAATCTTGCGATCAGGGCATCGTGAATCGGGATCTCTCCCAATACCAACGCCATCATGATCACCGCCACGGCCATCATGGAGAAATCCTGGGCCGTTGCAGCCAACAGCATGAGGGGGATTTGCCCGCCGACAACAATCAGAAACACCCGCTTGATTGGAAAGCGGTCGATCAGAAACCCCACAACGATTTGCGCAAAGGCCGCAACGGCAAATACGAGCGACGCGAGCGAGCCGACACCCATCGTGGTGTCAGCCATACCGGTCAATCGTTCGTCAAAAACCTTTGGCAGCGCCACCGTGGTGACATTGAAAATCAGCCCTCCAAACAGAGAGGCCACCGCCAGAATGAGGCGAGCCTTCAAGAAGAAAGGCGAACCGGTAGATCCTGAGTTGGATGGCCGAGAGACGCGAGCCGCATCCACTTGCTCTCCCCTGACCATGGCGACGTAGGCAAGGCCGGTCAGCAGGGCAATCGCGCCGGGAACGATGAACGCTGAGCGCCACCCAAAGGCCTCGACAAGCAGGCCCGCGTCGGTATCGGGACCGACCAGGATTACAAGATCGTCTCAAGCTGCATCGTCGAGGAACTGACTCAGGCGCTTGGGCTTCTTGCTGATATAAATCTCATCAGGCCCAGTGTTTTCAACGACATGCTCTATGGTAGCCCCGTCCTCATGTGGCATGACGAGATCATCGTACGCGCTCACTACGATCCCCGCATGCGCCCGGGAATGAGTCGCCGCCTCGCCGGTTGAAACGTCAGGGGCATCATCGCCGAACTGATGACGCAGCGGCCTGAAGAGAACTAAGGACTCGGCTTCCTTGTCCGGCCCACGCATCCAATTGTGCTATTGAAGTGACGCGTCGGTATTTGCGCGTCTGTCGAAACATTTCGAGAGTTCGTTGAAGTGAATCGACCGACGGCGTTTAGCTGTCGACGCCCGAACAAGCGAAGGCGCGCGAATGAGAGTTGTAATCACCGGCGGCACTGGATTTCTCGGCATCCGGCTGGCCAAGCGACTCGTCGAGCTGGCAGAGCTCACCGTGCCCAGCGGAGAACGCCGACCGATCGGCGAGATCACACTCTTCGATTCGCAGGAGCCATCTGCGGCGGTTCCAGAAGCACCCTTTCCGATTCGAATCGTAATCGGCGATATCTCCGAACGCGATACCGTCGACGCGCTGATAGACCGGGACGATATCTCGGTATTCCATCTCGCATCGGTCGTCAGCGGTGGTGGTGAACAGGACTTCGATCTTGCCATGCGCGTCAACCATCGCGGCGGAATCAACGTGCTTGAGGCCCTGCGCGCCCGCAACAGTCTGCCACGTCTCGTCTTCGCGAGCTCCATCGCCGTATTCGGTGGCAGCGCAATGCCTGACACCGTGGGCGATGCCACACGGCAGACGCCTCAGACGACTTACGGCATCACCAAGGCGATTCTCGAACTGCTGATCAACGACTACACCCGCAAAGGCTTCCTCGACGGTCGCTCCGCACGTCTACCAACGGCCATCATCCGGCCGGGCAAGCCCAATGCCGCGGCTTCCGGGTTCGCCAGCGGAGTATTTCGGGAGCCGCTGGCCGGCGTGGACTTCGTACTGCCCGTCCCGCCGGAAACCGTCATGGTCGTGCTGGGTTATCGCGCCATCGTCGACGGCTTGATTCAACTTCACGAGGTCGACGGTGCGGAACTTGGGGACGACCGCTCTCTCGGATTGCCCGGACACAGAGTGACAGCGCAGGACATGATCGATGCACTACATCGGACTGCAGGCAGTCTCGCGCTCGGAAATATCACGGTGGATCCGGACCCCTTCATTACGAGTATCTTTGAAACCTGGCCACAGTCCCTCGACAGCGCGCGCGCTGATGCCTTGGGATTCCCGAAAGACGAAGGACTCGATGCGATCGTGCGATACTACATCGAGGACTATCTCAGCGACTGAACAGAGGCACCACGTTCCCATGACCGATCGCAAGACGAAACGGCGCAGCACCGAATGGTTCGGCAAGGCAGACAAGGACGGTTTTGCCTACCGAAGCTGGATGAAAAACCAGGGCATTCCCGACGACCACTTCGATGGAAGGCCGGTGATCGGTATCTGCAATACCTGGTCCGAGCTCACGCCGTGTAACGCCCATTTCAGGGATATCGCGGAACGCGTCAAGCACGGCGTGCTCGAAGCGGGTGGATTTCCCGTCGAGTTTCCGGTCACCTCGACGGGAGAGACTCTGATGCGGCCGACGACCATGTTGTTCCGCAATCTCGTCAGCATGGACGTCGAAGAGTCGATCCGAGGCTACCCGATCGACGGCGTGGTACTGCTGGTCGGCTGCGACAAGACCACGCCGGCTTTGTTGATGGGTGCCGCGAGTTGCGATCTGCCAACAATCGCACTATCCGGCGGACCCATGCTGAACGGTGTCTACCGGGGCGAGCGTATCGGTTCCGGGACCCATGTCTGGAAGTTCGACGCCATGGTCAAGGCCGGTGAGATGACCCTGGAGGAGTTCATGGGCGCCGAGGCCTGCAATGCTCGCTCGCCGGGACACTGCATGACAATGGGCACCGCTTCCACGATGGCCAGCATGGTTGAATCCCTGGGCATCGGGCTCCACACCAATGCTGCCATTCCTGCCGCGGATTCGCGACGCAAGGTCCTGGCCCAAATGGTCGGCCGACGTATCGTCGACCTCGTTAACAAAGACGTACGTATGTCCCAAATCATGACCCGCGAGGCTTTCAATAATGCCGTGCGCACCAACGGCGCCATCGGCGGTTCCACCAACGCAGTGATTCACCTGCTGGCGGTGGCGGGACGCCTGGGAATCGATCTCTCTCTCGACGACTGGCACACCCTCGGAAAGGACGTGCCGTGTCTGGTCAACCTCATGCCTTCCGGTGAGTTCCTGATGGAGGATTTCTATTACGCCGGCGGCCTGCCTGTGGTGCTGCGCGAAATGGGCGAGAACGGACTGCTGCACAAAGACGCGCTCACCGTGAACGGCCGCACCATTTGGGACAATGTGCACGACGCCGAATGCTTTGATCGTAGTGTCATCCACGCCTTCGGAGATCCTTTCAAGGATCAAGGAGGCATCGTCGTTCTGCGCGGCAATCTCGCGCCCCAGGGTGCCGTCCTCAAACCATCGGCGGCCTCTCCCGAGCTGATGCAGCATCGTGGGCGGGCCGTGGTTTTTGAGACCATCGAGGATTACAACGCGCGCATCGACGATCCTGATCTGGACATCGATGAGAGCTGCGTCATGGTCCTGAAGAATTGCGGACCCAAGGGCTATCCCGGGATGGCCGAGGTGGGCAACATGGCCCTGCCCGCCAAACTCCTGCAGAAGGGTGTGACAGATATGGTCCGCATTTCCGATGCCCGAATGAGCGGCACGGCATACGGCACAGTCGTATTACACACGGCGCCGGAAGCTGCTGCGGGTGGCCCTCTCGCCCTGGTCCAGGACGGCGACCAGATTGAACTGGATGTAGCTGGCGGCCGACTTCACCTTGACGTGCCCGACGATGAGCTCGAACGGCGGCAGGCCGGTTGGACGCCACCCCCACCACATTTTCCCCGTGGTTACGTCAACATGTACGTCAACCACGTCCTGCAGGCCGATGAAGGGTGTGATCTGGATTTCCTTGTCGGTTCCAGCGGGGCACCGGTCGCGCGGGATATCCACTAGCAACAGCCTTGCGCCCATAGACTGGCGGCGACGGAGTTCGTCGCGCTCTTTGGTTCTGAACTGACAGGAATCAACAGGGGACGTGTATTATTTCTCGCATGCCGGATGATGCGCACATTCAGGGCCTGCGTAAGGCAATTCGATCCGCCTTTCTTGCCGACGAAGGACCAATCGTTCGTCGGCTGATATCCGAAACCGGTCTCTCGGTGAAAGACAGGGGGCGAATTACCGATCTGGCTGCGCAACTGGTGCGGACGGTCCGCACATCCTCCAACCCCAACATTATGGAGAGCTTTCTCTCCGAATACGGCCTCAACACGACCGAAAGCATCGCCTTGATGTGCCTTTCCGAAGCCCTCCTGCGCGTGCCCGACGCTGAAACGATCGACGCATTGATCAGCGAAAAATTGTGCCCTCGCACTGGGGTCAGCACCTCGGTCACTCATGCTCGTCACTCGTCAACGCTTCGACCTGGGCGCTGATGTTGACCGGGAAGGTGTTGATGCCGGCCGACGAGATGTCCTTGCGGGCTATTCGAATGTCACTTGCCACGCGTAACGGCGAGATCATTCCACTCATCACCGAGGTTGTGGCACCTCACCGCTATATCGTGGAACGGCATCTTTGCGTCGATACCACGGCAGCAGGAGGCAACACCTCTCTCCTTGCCGAAGCGGGAGAATGACGGGTCTGTGCTGCTCTACACTGCCTCCCCGCAGTCGCGAGCGACCAGCTCCTTGTAAAGCTTACGGATGCGCCGGAACATTGGTCCGGGTGTGCCGTCTCCGATGGTTCGCCCGTCGATCACCGCCACCGGCGTCTGAGCACCGAACGTCCCGGTGACGAAGGCCTCATCAGCAGAGTAGGTATCCACGAGAGAGTAATTTCGCTCGAATACCGGAATGTGCTCGGCCCGGCAGATTTCGATCACCTTTTTGCGGGTGATGCCGTTGAGGCAGTAGTCCCCGGTCGAGGTCCACACTTCTCCCTGCCGAACGATGAAGAAGTTGGTGGAATTCGTCGTGTTGACGAAGCCGTGAGGGTCGAGCATCAGGGCCTCATCAGCGCCTGCCTTGATGGCGTGGATCCCCGCGAGAATACAGTTCAACTTGGAATGCGAATTGAGCTTGGGATCCTGAGTGACCGGCAAGCCCCGCACGATGGGAACAGTATGCAGGCTGAGCCCTTTCTCCAGGATTGCTGTCACCGGCGCACTGAACTCGGCAATGATGACGATGGTGGGCCCCTCTTCACTCAGGCGCGGATCCTGGAACGGCTTGCGCTTGGGACCCCGTGTCACCATCAGCCGCGCGTGCACGTTTTCGTGCATCTCGTTGGCCCGCACGGTGTCGTAGAGGGCCGTGGTCAGCTCTTCCTGGGTCAATCCGATGTCGAGATCGAGGGCCTTGGCAGCGCCGTGGAGACGGTCGAGATGCTCTTCGAGAAATGCGAAGCGGCCGTTGTAGAGACGCAGCCCTTCCCACACGCCGTCGCCCAGCATGAAACCGCTGTCGTAAACGGAGACAGTCGCCTCGGCTTTCGGGACGATCCGACCATTGACGTAAATCTTGATCGAGTCGTTACGGGTATCTGCCTCGGCTTCGTGCGTGGATTGGCCGGAAGTCGCCATGTTCGTTGTTCCCCGTCAGTCGTAAGACGCTAAGACGCAGGGACCGCGCCGCCGCCATCCCCCACCAGGGAGAATGGTGCCCAGAAGATCGGATGCGCGTAGGAGAACTCGACTTTGCCGGAGCCCGGATCGATGTATCCGGGTCCATCAATCAAACTCATCATCGCGGATTGCATGGCCCGGCCTCGACTGAGGCTCGGATCTTCTGCTTGACGCCGGAAGAGGTCCGTCGTCAGCAAGCGCGCACTGGTTGTCTCAACGGGCCAGTTCGTCAACATCACGGCCCGCGTCCCCGCATAGAAGAACGCCCGGCCAAGGCCCGAGAAGGCTTCCGCCCCTTCCCGTCCGCAGCAGCCGTATTACAGGCCGACAGCACGAACCAGTCCGAATCAAGCTTGAGGCCGCGACTGCGAATCGCCTGTTCAACCCGCTCGAGTGTTTCCGCCACAGTGTGGGTGCTCTGCACTCGACGCATGGTGTTTCCGTAGCGGGCTTCGAATTCATCTCCCATAAATTCGCACTCCTGTTTACCTACAACGGTGCGTTGTCGACCGCCTCGTGGTGACTGGCGTCAGGATCAACCTTTGCATCGATCACTACCGGACCACCCAACCTGTGCGCCTCGTTCAATGCATCGCCGATTTCGTCCGCATGATGCACCGTGAGGCCCTTGCCGCCCAGTCCCTCGACCATCTTGGCGAAATCGACATCCTCGAAGTCGACCGCAATGCGATTCTCCGCGAGATTGTCCCGGACCATGCCCAGCCCGGCGTTGTTTCCAACAAGAAAGACCACGTCGGCATTCTGCTGAACACAGGTCGTGACGACCTGCAAAGTCATCATGAAGCCGCCGTCCCCCGCCAGGCAGGTCACACGCTTGCTCGGGTCGACAAGCTTTGCTGCGAGCGCCGCCGGTGGCCCCCAACCCATGATGCCAGTGCCGCCCGGAACCAGAAGCTGCTGCGGATAAGGCATCCGCAGGCCGAAGGTGCTCCAGATGCGATTGGCGCCCGCGTCCAAAGTGAGGAAATCGTCCCTGCCCAGAAAAGCCTGAACGCTTGCCACCAGATCGGCATGGTGCACGGTGCCCTGCTGAGCGGCGGGACGCGGAAACTCGTCATATCCTGTGCGCGCCTTGAGTTCGGCAATCGCGGCCACACGTGTCTCGCGGGATTTCGTGGACAGTCCGATCTCGTCCAGCATGGCGACAACGTCCGCAGCATCCCCGGTGATTGCAGTGTCGACGGGATAGACCCATCCGGCGTTGCGGGGATCGACGTCGACCTGCACGAGTGTCTGCTCACCAGGCCGGATCAGTTCGGGGTCTCGAAACCGGGTGTAATCTGGCCCCATGCTGGCGCCGATCATGATGACGAGGTCGGCTGAGGCTACGGCCCGATTGGCGGTTGGCGCACCCCAGGTGCCGAGCATGCCGACGGCAATTTCCGAGGTCTCCGCGACGATTCCCTTTGCGTTGTAGCTGCTGGCAACGGCAATTCCAGAGCTCTCGGCGAGGGCCTGCAGCGCGACACCCGCATTCGCAGTCATCACGCCGTTGCCTGCTACGATCACCGGGCTGGCCGCACCGTCGATCAGTTCGGCCAGCGCGATGACGGCGTCCCTATCGGGGCGAGCAGGCGTATAACGTTGATAACCCTCGGAGGGGTAGAGCGCGGGGCGGGCCGAGTCATCGATCTCCTCACGGATGATCGGAGTCTTCATGATAACGGCGGCGGGGCCCTGGCGCGGTAGCGTCGCATGCTTGATGGCCATCTGGGTGCCGTAGACCGCTTCCGCCGGCGACGTTGCGTAGGTGCAATACTTCGTAATGGGCTTCAGCGAGGCCATGGCGTCTGCGCCGCCGTAATCGCCCGTCATGGTCTGGTAAACACCCATCTGGCCGTAGCCATCGTAATCGGATGTCTCGGTCAGAATCAGCATGGGGGAGCCGCAGAAATGCGCCTCGAGGATTCCGACTCCGCCGATAGTCGTGATCCATGGGCCCTGCCCCATCAGTGCCGCAGGACGGCCAGTGAGGCGCCCGGTTGCCTGAGCCATCACCGAAGCGATCCACTCACTTCGGGTCAGCACCACGTCGATCTTGTCTCTCCGGGCGTTGAATGCCGGCAAAGACCAGGTGATTCCCAACCCGGGCAGGGTAAAGGCGTGCGTCACACCCGATTCGATCAGGGTATCGACAACACGCTCGCTGGTCTTGGGCATTCGACTTTCCTTCCCTGTGTCGACTATTGGTACGGCGAACGGATACAACGCTTGATAGCGTTCTTACCCTATCCACTCAAATGTGAATGACGTTGAACGAATCCGAAAGTCCATCCGGCGGCGCAGTGACCACAGGCAGGGCCATGCCACTGGCCTTGATGGGTGATCGCACATTCGTCGCCCTGTGGATGACGGGCGCCATCGTCAATGTCATTCGTTGGCTCGAGGTCTTGGCAATCGGTGTCTTCGCCTTCGATCTGACGGGGTCGCCTCTTGTCGTGTCGTTTCTGTTGCTGGTCCGCACTGTGCCCATGTCGGTGGTGGGGTTCTGGGTGGCCCTGTTGGCCGACAAAGTAGGCTCCCGCCTTCTGTTGCTCGTCATGTTGGCCACGATGATTCCGGTCTCCCTGGTGTTGGCCTGGCTGGTCTACGTTGGAGAGATCGAGATCTGGCATCTCACGATCGGCGTCATTTTTAGTGGATGCCTGCAAGCGGCGGATATGCCCGTGCGCCGAATTATGCTCGGGGAGGTGGCAGGCGTGGAGCGTGTCGGCGCCGCCATGTCCCTCGATTCGTCGACCAACCACATCACACGCCTGCTCGGACCCATCATGGGTGGCGTTGTCCTTGTTACAATGGGTCTGGACGGTGCATTCGTGCTCAGCGCTGCACTCTACGTGCTTGCCATTGGACTGCTGCTCACGGTTCCCGCAGGCGAATCGTCTCCACCGTCCGCCGGGACATCGATCATCCGTAACCTGATCGAGGGGGTGCGCTTGGCCCGCGAGAGCCGGATGCTTGTCGGCGTCCTATGGGTCACCGTGATCCACAACATCTGTGGTTTCCCCTTCCTTTCCATGGTCCCGGTCATCGGCAAGGACGTTCTGGCCCTGGGGCCTGTGGAGGTCGGTCTGCTGACCGGTGCAGAAGGGGCCGGTGCTTTCGTGGGCGCGATGTTTGCCGCCGTCTTCGCGAGACCTCAGTGGTTTCTCCGGATTTATCTCTATGGCTCGGTGCTTGCCATGACCATGATCCTGCTGTTCGGCTTGTCGGGCACGGTGTTGCTATCTTCGATCGCAATGCCCATTGCCGGTTTGGGAGCCGCCGGCTTCGGGTCGATGCAGAGCGCGATCGTTTTCGCGTTCGCCCCGCCCCATCTCCGAGGACGATTGATGGGCGTCCTCGTTTTCTGCATCGGAGTCGGACCGCTCGGCTACCTGCAACTTGGATTGCTGGCCGATTGGTGGAACGCCTCGGCCGCTGTCACCATCGTCGCTATCGAAGGAATGATCGCCCTCGCGATCGTCATGGTGCGCTATCCGGAAATTCGCCGCGCGCTCGCGCCCGGCGAACAAAGCTGACTCGTTCTACTGCGCTGCTACTGCAGGCGTCAGTTGAAGAGCGTCCGCCAGAAGACGGTAACTGGTGCGCCGTACTTCCTCATCGTGGGTCCAGGTGACAATAGCCATCTCCTGGACACCGATCTCATCTGCCAGAGCATGCACTTTGGCCGCCACTTTGTCGGGAGTGCCCACGAAGGCCTCATCCCGCAATTGCTGGAGCCGGGCTTCTTCATGCGGACCGAGCGGTTGCGCCGCCGCTGCCTCGGGCGAATCGATGGGCGTGAAGATGCCCCGGTCGCGGGAAAGCTGCCAGACCGCTCGCGACGTGAAGTGATGCTGTGCAGCGTCCTCTGAGTCCGCCGCAAGGCACCAGACGCAAAGTCCCGCGAGCGGCTCCGGGAATCGCTCGCTGGGCTGGTAATTCTCAAAATAGAGGTCGATCGCTCGTTTACCGCCACGGCCATCCGTGAAGAACCAGGCGAAACAATAGGGCAGTCCAAAATGGGCCGCCAGTTGTGCCCCGTAGTCGGAGCTACCCAGAATCCACACTTCCGGCTCCGTGTCCGCCTGTGGATACGCCTTGACCATGCCGAAGGGGTGGTTTTCGCGCAACGGCTCACCGTAAACCCAGGCCATGAGATCGCGCACGTCCGCTGGAAAATGTTCGGCACGCTCGTGCGCCATGGGATTGAGGGCGAAGGCGGTGCGGCCATCGGACCCTGGCGCCCGACCCAGCCCGAGATCGATTCGGCCCGGCGCCAGCGCATCGAGCACCCGAAACTGCTCGGCGACCTTGAAAGGCGAGTAATGCGGCAACATCACGCCCGCGCTTCCGATTCGAATGCGATCGGTCTTTGCAGCGATTGCCGCGATCAGGATTTCGGGTGCCGTACCGAGGATCGTGGGGTGACTGTGATGCTCGGACACCCAGAATCGGGCATAGCCCAATTCCTCGCACAACTGTGCCAGCACGACCGTATCGCGAATGGACTCAGGTTGGGGGCGGCCGACAACGGCAATCGATTGATCGAGGGCGGAGATGCGAATGGGTGTGGTTCCTTCTGTCAATTTTGTCGCTTACAGCGCCATACTCTGGCCACCGTTCACGTCGAGCGAAACGCCGGTCACGAAGCTTGCCTCTTCGGAGGCCAGATAGGCAATCGCCGCGGCCACATCCTCGATCTGACCATGCCGGCGCATGGGGATCGACTGAACCACCCGCTCCCGCTCTTCGGGAGTCTGACGCTCGGCAAGCAATCCCTCGAGGCGAGGCGTCAGAATGGCGCCGGGACAAACCGCGTTGCAGGTGATTCCGTGGGGCCCGAACTCCTGCGCGATCTGAAGGGTGAAGGCCTGCACAGCTCCTTTGGCCGCGACATAATTCGCCCCGGCGAACAAACTACCGTAGCGCCCGGCCTTGGAACCCGTATTGACGATGCGCCCATAGCCCGCACTGATCATATGGGGCACCACGGCCCGCGTCAGACGCACGGCAGTATTAATATTCGCGTCCAACACACGCGACCAATCCTCATCGGACTGCTCCAGGAACTTGAACGGAGTATGGAGTGAACCGCCGACGTTATTTACGAGAACGTCGATGCGTCCGTGCTCCGCGACAAGTTTCTCGACCGCCACGGGAATGGCCTCGCTGTCAGTCATATCGATTTCAAGAGTCGCCAGGCTGAAACCTCTCGAAGCCGCTTCGTCGCTCGCCTCGTGGAGCATTGTAGGATCGCGGTCCCAGATGGCGACAGTTCCACCCTCGGCGGCGAGGCGCAGCGCGATGCCGCGGCCAATACCACCACCACCGGCGGAGATCAGAACAACCCGGTTTTCGAAACGTCTCATATCCGGATCAATTCGTCAGGTGACTGAGGACGGTTTGCACGCTCTCCTTGGCATCGCCGAACAACATGCGGGAGTTTTCCTTGAAGAACAGGGGGTTCTCCACGCCTGCATAGCCGGTTGCCATGCTTCGCTTGAGCACGACAACGGTCCGTGCGTTCCACACCTCGAGGATGGGCATGCCTGCGATCGGACTGTTCGGATCCTCGGCGGCACCGGGGTTGACGATATCGTTGGCACCGATCACCAGCACGGCATCGGTCTCGGGAAAATCTTCGTTGATGTCGTCCATCTCCAGAACGATATCGTAGGGCACCTTGGCATCCGCGAGCAGCACATTCATGTGCCCGGGAAGGCGGCCCGCCACGGGATGAATCCCGAATCGGACGTTTGTGCCGCCGGCACGAAGCTTTTCCACAACGTCGCTGACGGCGTTTTGAGCCTGGGCTACCGCCATGCCATAACCCGGTACGATGATCACGTTCTTGGCGTTGGCGAGCAGGTCCGCGGTCTCCTCGTGCGTGGTCGCTACGGCCTCACCATCGATTCCGGCAGTGATGGTGCCTCCTTCGGTCCCGAATCCGCCCAGGATGACGCTGACGAAGTTCCGGTTCATTGCCCGGCACATGATGTAGCTCAGAATTGCGCCGCTCGATCCCACCAACGCGCCCGTGACAATGAGCAGATCGTTGCCCAGCATGAAGCCGGTGGCAGCCGCTGCCCAGCCCGAATAGCTGTTGAGGACCGAGACGACCACAGGCATGTCCGCTCCGCCGATCGCAAGGACGAAGTGAATGCCCAACAGGCCGCCCAGCACAATCACGACCAGTATCAGCAGCAACCCAAACGAACCCAGCGGCAGCAGTGCCGGATTCTGGCTGATCGGACCGAGGAGCGATGGACCCGGCACCGCGCCGTTCCCAGCGAGAAGGAATTCGTACGCCAGCCACAACAATGCGACTGCAACCAGAAGATTGAGCCAGTTGCGGCCGGGCAAAAGCAAGGGTCGCCCGGAAATGAGCGCCTGCAATTTTGCGAAGGCGACGACTGAGCCTGTGAACGTAACGATTCCGATCAATACACTCAGATAGATTTCCACATCGAGAATGATGAGTTCGGCGCGTGTCAGCTCGAAGGAAGGATTGAGGTGGCTGGCAATCGCGACCAGCACAGCCGCGAGCCCGACCATGCTGTTCAGCATGGCCACGAGCTGGGGCATTTGTGTCATTTCGACCCGGAGCGCGATGGTCACGCCCAGGATGCCTCCAACTGTGACAGCGGGTATCAGCACCGCATAATTTGTCACGTTCCCGGTCATCGCGGTCGCGACGATCGCGATCGCCATACCGATGATCCCGTAGACGTTGCCGCGCCGAGCAGTTTCCTGGTGGCTGAGGCCACCGAGGCTCAGGATGAACAGGATGCTCGCGCCGATATACGAGACTGCCAGAAGTCCGCTTGTCATCGTTTCACGCTCAACTCTTCCGGAACATCTGCAGCATGCGCTGGGTGACCACGAAGCCCCCCGCGATGTTGATGGTGGCAATGACAATTGCCGCCGTCGCAAGGACCGTAATCACCGTCGAGGAATTCGAGACCATCAATAAGGGCCCGACAATCACGATCCCGCTGATGGCGTTGGTCACACTCATCAGAGGCGTGTGCAATGCCGGCGTCACGTTCCAGATAACCTGCCAGCCCACGAAGCACGACAGGACGAAAATCGTGAAGTGCACCATGAATGATGTCGGCGCATAAAGGCCGATGCCGTAAAGGATCGCCCCCCCAATCAGCATGGTGATAACGGACTTGATACCGTCATGCAGACCCTTTTCGGGAGGATCTTCACCGGGTTCCTCTGTCGCGGGTGGGGGCGCCGGAATGGGGGTAACCGCGGGCGCGGGCGGAGGCCACGTCACGTCGCCGTTCCGGATCACCGTCGCGCCGCGGATGAGGTCGTCTTCCATGTTTACGAAGATCTGACCATCCTTTTCAGGCGTCAGATCGTCGAGAAGATACCAGAGATTGTTCGCATATAGCTGGCTCGACTGGGTCGCCATACGGCTGGGCAGGTCCGTGTATCCGATGATGGACACGCCGTGCCGCACCGCCACGTCACCCGGAACCGTGAGTTCACAATTGCCGCCCTGCTCCGCCGCCAGGTCCACGATTACCGAACCATCCTGCATGCTCTCGACCATACCCGCCGTGATCAGGCGAGGCGCCGGCTTCCCGGGGATCAGCGCCGTGGTGATGATGACATCGACTTCCATGGCCTGGTGGGCGAATAGATCCATTTCCGCCTTGATGAATTCCTCGCTCATGACCTTGGCGTAGCCACCCTCACCGGAGCCGTCCTCCTCGAATGCAAGCTCCAGGAATTCGGCCCCCAGGCTCTCGACCTGTTGCCGAACCTCCGGGCGGGTATCGAAGGCGCGGACGATGGCACCCATCCGAGCGCCGGCGCCGATTGCCGACAATCCCGACACGCCGGCGCCGATGACCATGATCTTGGCCGGCGGCACGTTCCCGGCGGCTGTTGTCTGGCCACCGAAGAAACGCCCGAACCGGTTGGTCGCCTCGACCACGGCACGGTATCCGGCAATATTCGCCATGGAACTGAGTGCATCGCATTTCTGCGCTCGAGAGATGCGCGGAATGGTGTCCATCGCGAGAATTGTGCCGTTCCGTGCCCGCAGACGGCCCATGAGGTCTTCATTCTGGGCAGGCCAGATAAAACTGATCAGGTGCCCGTTGTCCTTGAGCATCTCGGACTCATGAAGGCCGAGCGCCGGGTGAGGTTCCGGACCGCGTACCTTGAGAACGATGTCCGCCTTTTGCCACAGATCGCGGGCCTCTTCCACGATCTCGGCACCGGCCTCGCGATAGGCTTCATCCGTGAATTGCGCCGCAGCACCGGCACCCGTTTCCACGGCGACGGAATATCCGAGCTTCTGCAGACGCTCTGCACTGTCGGGAGTGGCCGCGACCCGGCGTTCCTCCCTATGTACCTCTTTGGGCACACCGATCAGCATGACCTTCTCCTCAATCCTAACCGCATGCGCTCTCGGGCCAGCTTCGAGTCGAAACGTCGACTACAGACGCCACGCGTCAGTTTTGGGGAACGCTGAAATGATGCGGACCGATCACGCCCCAGTGATCGTTGTCATCCACATAGTCGAAAAACGGCAGAAGATCAAATCCTTGAGGGTGACGAACGGTGCGTTCGTGTCATGAATTCCAACTATGTGCGACGGGGCATTCCAATAACGTCGGTTGTCCAGCAAGCCCTGCGAAGTGAACGAAGCATGTGATAGTTTCCTGCGCAGAGAAAACGCGAGACAGGGAGGTCATCGTGGACTATTTCGATCTGGGAACTTATGGACGGGCCATCACGACGAGTTCGGAGGAAGCCCAGCTCTGGTTTGATCGAGGACTGAACTGGGTGTTCGCGTACAACCATGGTGAGGCCGTCGAATGTTTCCGCAAGGCGATCGAGGCAGATCCGGGCTGCGCGATGGCCCACTGGGGTGTCGCCTACGCTATCGGACCCAACTACAACCTGCCCTGGCATCTCTACGATCCCGACGGACGAGCGAAGGCACTCGCCGGCGCCTATGACGCGACCCAACTGGCGCTTGAGTACGTCGACGGCACCACACCTGTAGAACAGGCACTGATCAACGCACTTCCGGCCCGCTACCCCCAACGCGAACCGATCGACGATCTGTCGCCATGGGACAAAGATTTCACAATCGCTATGCGCGCGGTCTTGGCGGACCATCCTGATGACCTGGAGATCCGCTCGGTCTTTGTCGAGGCAATCATGAACGAGACCCCGTGGAAGATGTGGGATCTTCAGACCGGCGAAGTGGCAGAGGATGCCAGGACCGTAGAGGCCCGCGAAGTTCTGGAAAGCGCTTTCCGCGAGCTACCCGCCAGCTGGGATCACCCCGGCCTCCTGCACCTGTACGTCCATTTGATGGAGATGTCGCCATTCCCCGAACTGGCACTGCGGGCAGGCGACCAGCTTCGGTCCATCATGCCGGATGGCGGTCACTTGACCCACATGCCCACACACATTGACGTGTTGTGCGGCAACTATCGCGATGTCGTCGTCTACAACCAGGAGGCCATCGTCGCGGACCGAAAGTATCTGGAACATGCAGGCGCGCTGAATGTCTACTCGATGTATCGCACCCACAACCACCATTTCGCGATCTACGGTGCCATGTTTCTGGGTCAGTTCACACCGGCCATCGAGGCCGCACAGGAACTGATCGATACGACACCGGAAGACCTTCTGCTCGTCCCGTCGCCGCCGATGGCGGACTTCATCGAAGGATACCTGTCGATGAAGCAGCACGTTCTGATCCGCTTCGGGAAGTGGCAGGAGATTGTCGACCAGGATCCGCCCGAAAATCAGGAACTCTACTGCTCCACGACAGCAATGATGCTTTATGCGAAATCGGTTGCGCACTCTGCCATGGGCCACGTCGAAGAGGCTGAGCGCGAGAAAAAGGCTTTCCTGGAAGCGAAGAAGAAGGTTCCGGATAGCCGCCGGGTGCACAACAACACCGTGGAGGACCTACTCGAGATCGCGGAAGAGATGCTCAATGGAGAGCTGGAGTACCGCCGCGGCAACTACGACGCCGCGTTCGCACACCTTCGCAAGTCGGTCGAGCTGGACGATGCCCTGCCCTACGACGAACCCTGGGGCTGGATGCAGCCGACGCGCCATGCTCTCGGTGCCTTGCTTTTGGAACAGGAACGCATTGAGGAAGCGGAGGCGGTTTACCGGGAAGACCTCGGCCTCGATCAAACGCTAAGCCGGGCCTGTCAACATCCCGGGAATCTTTGGAGCCTGCACGGGTTGCACGAATGCCTGACCCGGCGTGGCGAAACGGTTGAATCGGTCCATATCAAGCAGCAGCTGGACCAGGCTCTCGCGCGTGCAGAAGTACAGGTCCACGCCTCCTGCTATTGCCGACAGAAGGCAGCGGCCTAAATTATCGGAGCATCCTCCGTAAACGAGAAACGAATGACGGCGAGCAAGAATATTCTGATCGATGTTGCACCGCTGGGGCCACCCCCCTGGCCGACACTCGACCCGTTTCTGTTCTGCGTCCACCACCAGGACGCCTACCCACCCGGAAACGAGAACATGGAGCCGGTGGCGTCCCTGGACGGACGTGCAATCGGTCAGGATTTCAGCGGCAAGGATGGCTGGAGTATGTATCACAGTGACCGGGTACCCGGATTTCCGCAGCATCCTCATCGCGGGTTCGAAACCGTGACCGTCGCCCGCAGCGGTTTCATCGATCATTCGGACTCCCTTGGCGCATCGGCGCGGTTCGGGGACGGCGACCTACAATGGATGACGGCGGGACGCGGAATCGTCCATTCCGAGATGTTTCCCCTTCTCCGCAATGATGCCGACAATCCGACCGAACTGTTCCAGATCTGGCTCAACCTCCCTGCCCGCAGCAAAATGGTGGATCCCTACTTCTCCATGTTCTGGGATCACCAGATTCCGCGGCTGACAACGGCGGATCCCGATGGTCGTGAGACCACGGTCGTCACCTATTGCGGCGCGTTACCCGGGGCAGGTGATCCCGCAAACCAGCCATTGTCCCCACCGCCCGATTCCTGGGCCGCCGATCCTTCACACGATGTCTCGATCTGGACAATCAAGATGGAGCCTGATGCGAAGTGGACACTTCCCACTGCCAGCACCGGATGCAATCGTCGTCTCTATTACTTCGCGGGCGACACCTCCGAATTCGAAGGCGAGGAACACACGTCGGGCCACGCACTGACCCTGGCGCCTGAAAATTCGGTGCAAATCCGCAACGGAAGCGAAGAGAGTGAATTTCTATTGTTGCAGGGGCAGCCCATCGGCGAACCCGTCGCACACTACGGCCCCTTCGTCATGAACGACGAGGAGGAACTTCGCGCGGCTTTTGCCGACTATCGTGCGACTGGATTTGGTGGGTGGCCCTGGCCCAGCGACGGCCCAGCACACGCCCGTGAGGCCGATCGCTTCGCGCGCCATCCCGATGGACGAATTGAGAAAGCCTGAGACCCGGCATCTCAAGAAAGTTCACCTGCCGGCGTCGGCATCTCGGCATCACCTGATGAATGGCCGAAATCAGTTTGCGAGAACCCTGGACGGATTTCAGCGTTTCCGACCCATTTCCACGCGGTCCGCGTACCTGGCTAGAGTGAAGGGCCTTGATGGAGATCGGTACAACCTGCCAATCTTGCCAAGGCACCCAACTTACCGGCCATAACATGGGGTGAGAATCCAGGCCGGTGACTTCGTGTTCATAGGCGCCTGAGCGAAGTTTCTCTCGTCGAAGGTGAATGCGCATGAGTAACAGCTCTCCCCCGAGACCCGAGCCCGCGGAACGCTGGATCAAGAGCCACTGCCAGCAGTGCTTCAACGCCTGCGGTATCACCGTCCAGGTCAAGGACGGGAAACCGGTCAAGATCATGGGTGATGTCGACGACCCCACGACTCTTGGACATCTTTGCGCCCGGGGCTTATCGGGCGTGGCCTAACTGTACGACCCGCACCGCGTAAAGACTCCCCTGATCCGGACGAATCCCGAGAAGGGACGTGACACCGATCCCGGTTGGCGCGAAGCGACCTGGGATGAGGCATTGGATCTCGTTGCTGCGAAGCTCAGGACAGTTCGGAACGAAAATCCGAACAAGCTGATCTGTTCCTTCTTTCCCTTCGAGAAGTTTGTGCAGACGTTCAT